>JAHFEF010000016.1 GCA_023248545.1 Myxococcales bacterium
CGCTCTGATGCATGAGCATATGACGGGCGCCAAGGCAGCCAGAGCAGCGGCTGCTTGGATTCCCGGCTTGGGCAGTTGGGCTCCGGTTCAAATGGGCGCAGGTATTGGCGGAGCCATTGCACAAGTCAGGGGACAGAAGGAACTTGCCCGCCGAATATCGCGTCGATATGAGGTCATGGCCAACTCTATGTTGGCTGCGCTCAAGGGATACCAGCATGGTGGGATGACTGGCGCCATACAGCAGGCAAGGTCCTATGCACTTTCTCGGCAAATGATTCGAAATGCCGGAGACTTCTTTCGAACTGCCGTCGAGACTGGGAATATCACCGGCGCAATCACGGACCAGTTTCTGCGAGGTTGGCGGCAAAACCCGGCAGCAGAGGCGGTTAAGGCGGCTGCCGCATGGGGAACGGGGGCGCTCGTGGGTATCCCTACTTTAGGTTCTGCAGTCATCGCAGCAGGCGGCACTTTAACCGCTGGAACAGTGGCATTTCCTTTGACAGTAGCAGCAGCAGCAGCCGTTACTGCTAGGACAGCTGCGAACGCCATTCATGACCGGTACTTCAAATCAGAGGCACAGAAGCTCAACGAAAAGCAAAAGCAGACTGCAGACAGATTGAAACGTGCATATGATGAGCTCAAAAAAAAGGACGCGAATCTTCCAGCTTTGACCGGCGCCGATTTTAGTCAAGCGGCCGCCGCCCAGAAGCCAGAAGAAGTCATGGTTCAAGTGGTGGATAGAAAACTCGAACAACAGCAAAACACGGAATACAGCGCTTTGGCCACACGGGCCCATGTGGACTCCCAGGTAGTTGGTGCCACTTTGAAAACCCTTGCAGAAAGAACATCGCCCTAGAAAAATCTCATATTTATTAGATAGTTAACATAATCCCTGATCAGGCTTGCTTTTTGAGATCGAAATGTGAGACAATGCCGGGACTTAATCGGAGTCTGAATATGAGTAAATATATTGCATTATTTATTGTCCTGTTTAGCGTGTCTTCTGCTCATGCAGGGGCTCTATATGATTTCTCGCAATTTGCTGCTCGCCAGTGTTTCTCATACTGGTGCTCTGGTGGGAAGTTCCCGAGTGTTGCTGAATTGTCTAGGCCAAAAGCCTTGGCTCAAACAACCCTTCACACAGCAACTACACAATTTACAACGCCTATCGTTACCCACGCAGCGTTATATATGTTAGGGATCAGCGCTGGATCCCCTCTGCTACCAAGCGTCGTTGGATTTTTTTCGGAAATATTTACCCGTCACATCACGGGAAAAGTACTCTGGTGGCTGCTAGGCTAACTTTGCCCCATTGGGCACAGCTCTTTCGGGCAAGGCCAGCACCACTTCATCGCCCTGAATAAAACCTGTTGTGAGGACTTCAGAAACAAACGGCCCAATTTGGCGCGGTGCGAAATTGACTACGCATAAAACTTGCCGGCCCAGTAGATCTTTTTTGGAGTAGAGCTTGGTAATCTGGGCGCTGGATTTTTTGATGCCGATTTCCGGTCCCAAATCAATTTTGAGTTTGTAGGCCGGCTTTCTTGCCTCGGGAAAGTCGAGAACTTCAACCACCGTCCCAACCCGTAAATCGATTTTTTCGAAATCTGGCCAACCGATCGTCTGCAAGGTCTATTTTTCCATTAGCTTGAAAAGCTCGGCGCGTGGCAAGGTACTTCCCTTGTTTTCAAGGGTGTTCTTACGCTTGCGACCTTGGGTCTTCTTCTTACGGTCACGGATAATCCAAGTTTGTTTAGTAGGTGATGCCATATTGGCCCTATAGCACAGAGCCAGAATTATGCTAGGGATCGCTTTATGAAAATCCATGAGTATCAAGCCAAAGAACTCTTGCGCCAATATCAAGTGCCCACCCTACAGGGAATTCTCTGTTCCAGCCGGGATCAGGTGATTCAGGCTGCCGAAACACTCGGCTATCCCTGTGTTCTAAAAGCTCAGATTCATGCTGGTGGCCGAGGAAAAGGCGGCGGTGTCAAGCTCGCCAAAACCAAAGACGAAGCCGAAAAGCTTGGCGAAGCCCTCTTGGGCATGCAATTGGTCACGCCCCAAACAGGCCCCGAAGGCCAAAAAGTTCATGCACTCTGGGTTGAACAAGGCTGTGCGATTTCAAAAGAATATTATGTGGGCCTGGTCTTAGATCGCGCCAGGGGCCAAATTTGTTTCATGGCTTCCACCGAAGGCGGCATGGAAATCGAAGAAGTCGCCAAACATCACCCGGAAAAAATCCTGAAAGAGTGGGCCGACCCGGCCATCGGCTTCATGCCCTATCAAGCACGCAATCTGGCTTATGGACTCGGCTTAGAAGACACGGTTTCAAAAAAACTCGTCCCAGTATTGCTTGCGCTTTATCAGGCTTATGTCCATTTGGACGCAGCGCTTCTCGAAATCAATCCACTGGTTCTCACGGCGCAAAATAACTGGATCGCACTGGATGCCAAAATCGACTTCGACGACAATGCCCTGTTCAGGCAAAAACGGGTCATGGAAATGCATGATCCCACTCAAGAAGACCCGCGGGAGTTAGCCGCCCAACATCATGGGCTGAGCTACATTGCCCTCGACGGGAATATTGGCTGCATGGTGAACGGCGCAGGGCTCGCCATGGCCACGATGGATATTATTAAACACGTTGGTGGAGAACCAGCTAATTTTCTAGATGTCGGTGGCGGCGCGACACAACAAAAAGTTACCGAAGCGCTCAAAATTATTTTGCAAGACAAAGCTGTCAAAGCCGTCTTAATCAACGTGTTCGGCGGAATCGCCAAATGCGACGTGATTGCTTCTGGCGTCGTTGGAGCCGTCAAAGAACTTGGGTTGCATGTGCCTTTGATTGTTCGACTGGAGGGAACCCATGTTGAGGCTGGCAAAGAAATTTTAAAAAAATCAGGCTTGGCGATTATTCCAGCCGATGATTTGTTAGACGGTGCAAAAAAAGCCGTGCAAGCAGCGAGGTCAGTATGAGCATTTGGGTGAATCAAAACACGCGTCTCATGGTCCAGGGGATTACTGGCTCTGCCGGGGCATTTCATGCAGAGCAAATGCTGGATTATGGAACAAAATTAGTGGCCGGCGTCACACCAGGAAAACAGGGCCAAAAATTTCTGGACCGAGTACCTGTATTTCACTCGGTGAAAGCCGCCACACGAGAAACCAAAGCCAACGCCTCGGTGATTTATGTTCCCGCTGCATTCGCCGCCGATGCCATCTTGGAAGCCGTCAATGCTGAATTAGATCTGGTCGTCTGCATCACCGAGGGAATTCCAGTCTTAGATATGGTCAAAGTTAAACGAGCCATGGCTGGCAGCAAAACGCGTTTAATCGGCCCCAATTGCCCGGGGATTATCACACCCGATGAGTGCAAAATCGGCATCATGCCAGGGTCTATTCATAAAAAGGGCCATGTGGGTGTCGTCTCGCGCTCGGGGACTCTGACCTATGAAGCCGTCTATCAGCTCACCCAGCTGGGGCTCGGTCAGTCCACCTGTGTGGGCATCGGGGGAGATCCCGTCAATGGCACGAATTTTGTGGATGTTTTGAAAGCCTTTCATGAAGATCCGGATACCCATGGGGTGGTCATGATCGGGGAAATCGGGGGGACAGCTGAAGAAGAAGCGGCCGAGTTTGTTCGAGCCCACATGAAAAAGCCAGTGGTCGGGTTCATTGCCGGCAGCACTGCCCCCGAAGGACGTCGCATGGGGCATGCCGGAGCAGTGATCTCAGGTGGCCAAGGCACTGCCAAAGACAAGATCCAAGCGTTCAAAAAAGCTGGCATCGCGATCGCCCCGACACCGGCCGAAATCGGAGTCACATACCGTGAACATAGCCGAAAATAGACGCGCCAAGTTTGACTACACGATCTTAGACACCTACGAATGCGGCCTGGTGTTGCTGGGGACAGAAGTCAAGGCCTTAAGAGACAGGCATGTCAATTTTGGCGACGCCTATGCGCTGTTAAAAAATCATGAGCTATTTTTATTGGGCCTCAAGATAGAGCCGTACAAATATGGCACACACGTCAATCACGAGGCAGATCGCACACGTAAGCTGCTCCTGCACAAGCGCGAGATCACCAAGATCGAAAAAGAAACGCTTCGAAAAGGCCTGACGCTCATCCCGCTCAAGATCTATTTCAAAGAAGGCCGTGCCAAAGTTTTAATCGGTGTCGCCGAGGGCAAATCTAAAATTGACAAGCGCGATACGATCAAAAAACGGGAAGGTGATCGAGAAGTGGCTCGCGTGATGCGACGCGGTCAGCGATAAGCATAATCAACGCAGCGATGTGCGGAGCCAACTGCAAAACACCGTTCACGATGCTGGCCCCTAAAAAAACGTGATTTGCCAATAGAACAACATCGGTGTAAAGCCCCAATATGACCGAGATTCCGGTCATCTGAATAAGCACCGCAACACCCCAGGTAATTCCGATTTCTCCAGGGAAAAACCCCAATATCATAGCCAGTACCAACCCAAGAGCTTGGCTCACCATCGAACCCACACACGCTTTGGTTGCACTCTCGACGGCACTACTATTAGTATGGAGGTGCCTTAAAGACTCGAATACGGATATCATGGGCAGCGTCGACAGCGTCGAGCAGGTTAACACGCCGAATCCGTAGATTGTTTTAAACTCAGAAGCCTCTACTTTGCCAGCCAGGACGAGCAGCAGGAGAATCAAGATTAGATTTGAACGCCAAGGAAGCAACATCGGCGACAAACAAATCGGAGCATCACAATATTCCCATCACGCGAAAGCCAAATACCTGAGCAGCTCTCCCAAGAGCCACATCGTGAGTCAAAAACACAGGGTTATGATTCTTTTGCCAGCGCCAGGCCACAGCTGAAAACAAATGAATGGCATCCAACGTACCCAAATTAAGCCCCAGTGGCTCGCCAATCCGTTCCAAAATATTTTCTGAAATCGGCATGATTTCCATGCGGTCCAAGACTTCATAGATGTACTCGGTCGCAAAGATCATCTCCGATTGTGACAATCGACCCATTACAACCAACCGATCCAAACTTCGCAAACACTCTGACTTTAAAAGACGACTCGAACCACCCAAAGTAATGTCATGGAATTCACTGAGCTGATTGCCTTCATTCAAAGCGATGCGAAGTAAAACTGAAGAATCAATATAAGCAATCATCGTCTATCCCGCTCTTCCCTGAGGACATCCATACTATCTCCCTTGAATGAATGAGGAATTTTCGATTTTATCTTTCCGATTCCTTTGGGATCTTTCCTGGGAGGGATAATTTCAACCTGCGCCTCCGAGGAAGTAGAAACAACCCTGGCCACTGCCGAGCCCCGATCCAATAGCTCGATTTGTTCCCCAGCCTTCACCTGCCTGAGATAAGCCGAAAACCGAGCCTTAAAATCACTGATTTTGACTGCTACCATCTTAAAGACCTCTCAAGACCTATTATGACCTATTTTGGAAATTAGTGCAATCACTAACGATTTTATGCCCGTTCGGCAACGTGATTGAATCCGCATGCAAGGCATGCCCCGGGCGCCAAGTGATCGGCTGGGCACCATACAGTGTATCACCTACCAAGGGGTGCCCAATGGCAGCCAGGTGGACACGAATTTGGTGCCGACGTCCCCCTTGAATTTGAAGTCGAACTTGGGAAATCAAGCCAGATTGAGACATCACAATCACTTCCGTGCGGGCAGGTTTGGCCTGGCCCCGAAAATATTTATGTTTGGGCGTAATCGCCAGCATCTTGGCTTTATTTTTCGGGTGATGCGCAATCGGGAAGTCTATCACGCAGTCTTGTTCGAGCTTGCCTTCCACCAGAGCAATATAAGTCTTATCGATCAGGCCTTGGGAGAAAGCCTCTCGGAGTTTTAAATAAGCCCCGGGTGTACGCGCAAACACCAGCAACCCCGAAGTCCCGGTGTCCAATCGGTGCACGAGACCACCCTCTAATGGGTTGTTCGAAGCTCGAGCCACTTCTGGGTACAACTCACACACGGCTTCGAGCGCACTATCCCCTCGTGGGGGCTTCAATGGATGAGACGGCATCCCAGCGGGTTTATCCACCACCACACAATCGGCATCACCATAGGCAACTGAAATCGGCATTTTCCTGGCTTTCTTACCACCAGTGCGTTGCAATTACCTCTAATTTTTGCCATCTAAGCCTCCAATGAAATCACTTGAAAACGCATTGGATGCCCTCAGGGCTGGCAAACCCATCATTTTGGTGGATGATGAAGGCCGCGAAAACGAGGGGGACTTAATCCTGGCCGCAGAAAAAGCCACGCCAGAATCAGTTAACTTTCTGATTCAATACGGCAGCGGCATTGTCTGCGTCACGCTCACCGAAGAACAAGCCGATCGTTTAGAACTCCCCCTCATGGTGCCCAAAAAAAGCAGCAACAGCCATTTTGTAGCCGCTTTCACCCACTCGATCGAAGCCGCTCACGGCGTCACAACAGGTGTTTCTGCAGCCGATCGCGCCAAGACAATTCAAATTGCCATGAACCCCAAATCGAAGCCCGAAGACTTATCGAGACCTGGCCACGTCTTTCCACTCAGGGCCCGAAAAGGCGGCGTACTCGTTCGTCAAGGCCATACCGAAGGCTCGGTGGATTTGATGCGTCTGGCAGGCCTCACGCCCGCCGGCGTCTTGTGCGAGCTCATGAACCCCGACGGCACCATGGCCCGGATGCCGCAAATCAGAGAATTTGCCGAAAAACATGACCTGACAATTTTATCGATTCAAGAAATCATTGAATACAGGAAGTCCCATGAATAAATTTGCGATTATCGCCAGCCGGTTTCACCCCGAAATTGTCGAGAAATTAGTTAAAAACGCACTCGAAACCCTGGCAGCGCAGGGTGTTCAAAGTGACGTCATCTGGGTACCCGGTGCACTCGAAATCCCAATTGTCGCACAGCGCGCCGCGAGAACCCGAAAATACGATGCCCTGGTTTGCCTCGGCGCTGTGATCAAAAACGAAACTGACCACTATGAACACGTTTGCCGCGAAGTGCATCAAGGAATCACGCGTGTCTGTCTCGATGTGAGCCTGCCGATCACGATGGGTGTTTTGACCGTCGAACACAGGAATCAAGCGATTGAACGCTCCAGGGATAATAACCGCAATGTCGGTTTAAACGCCGCATTGGCAGCACTTCAGGTGGTTGCAACTTTAACAACACTAGGACCCGATCTATGAGCGGTCATCGACACAAAGGCCGTGAATGCGCCCTGCAAATCATGTATCAAGTCGACGCTGGCACCGATGTGGGCGAAGCACTTTTAGATTTTTTTGCCCACTTTGCGCTCTCACAAGAAGGCATCGATTTTGCCACTCGGTTGGTTCGCGGCACTGTTTCACACCAACCTGAAATCGACAGCAAAATTGCAGAACACAGCCAGAAATGGCGCCTTGATCGGATGGCAGTGGTCGACAGAAACGTGTTAAGATTGGCCACTTATGAGCTTACCTATACCCCCGAACTCCCTCCCAAAGTGGTCCTGGATGAATGGATCGAAGTCGCCAAACGCTTTGGCACAGAACACTCTGGGGCCTTTGTGAATGGCATTTTAGACAGCATGTTATGACTAAGAAAGATTACTACGAAGTATTGGGCTTGACACAACAAGCCACCGACCGCGAGATTAAAGCCGCTTATCGCCGGCTTGCGCATGAATTGCACCCAGACAAAAATCCAGGTAATAAAGCCTCTGAAGAAAAATTCAAAGAGGCATCCGAAGCTTACTCTGTGTTGTCCGACGCGGATAAACGCGCGCGCTATGATCGCTTTGGACATGCAGGCCTAGGTGGCAGCGGCCAAGAAGATTTCTCTGTCAACATCCAAGATATTTTCGGCGATATCTTTGGAGATATTTTTGGCTCTGGACGAGGGCGCTCGCCCCGAGTCGGCCAACGCGGCGCAGACTTGCGCTATGACATGCCGATTTCTTTTGAAGAAGCCGCGTTTGGTGTTGAACGCGAAATTAGCGTGAAGCGCCGCGAATCTTGTTCAACCTGTCAAGGGACTGGCGCCAAAGCTGGCACCAAACCCATCCCCTGTCGAACATGCGGCGGCATAGGCGAAGTTCGAGTGTCGCAAGGCTTTTTCGCCGTCGCTCAAACTTGCCCGAACTGCCGAGGCCTCGGACAAACCATCGAACATCCTTGCATCGATTGCAGGGGCACACGTCTCAAACAAGTTGAACGAAAACTCATGGTCAAAGTGCCTGCAGGCGTCGATTCTGGCATGAAGCTCAAATTCAATGGCGAGGGCGAGGGCGGATTACAGGGCGGCCCACGTGGCGATTTGTTCGTCGTCTTAACCGTTGCCAAACACCCCCTGTTTAAGCGCGACGAAGACAATATTATTTTAGAAATGCCCATCTCTTTCACCCAAGCGGCTCTGGGCGCCCAGATTGAGATTCCAACCCTCTATGGCAAGGCGCCGCTCAATATTCCTGCTGGAACCCAAACTGGCCATGTGTTTAAGCTGATTGGCAAGGGAATCCCGCACCTGCAATCTCGCAGCCAGCAAAAGGGCGACCAGTTGGTAATTGTCACGCTTGAAACGCCTAAAAAATTATCTGAAAACCAAAAAGAAATTCTCAGACAATTTGCTACTCTATCCGGGGAAGACAGTTTACCCTCTCACAAGAGTTTTTTTGATAAAATGAAGGACCTGCTATGACATGGAACGAAAACAGTGAATTTGCCGCCCTATTTAATGCCTCGTCGGAAGTCCCCAGGCTTCGCATTAAAATCGGAGACAAACTGCGTGGCAAAATTATTCATATTTCCAAAGATACAGCATTTTTAGCACTCGATGCCAAAAACGAAGCCATGATCCCGCTCGCTGAACTCACCAACCCCGAGATTGGCCAAGTGATTGAAGCGACCGTGGATTCCATGGATGACCAAATTTGGCTCACACAAAAAGGCCGTAAAACCGCCGGGCCTTCCGGCAGTCTCGTCGAAGGCAAAGTCGTCGGTGTCAACGCTGGCGGTGTCGAAGTGGATATTTCTGGCCAAAAAGCATTTTGTCCCATTGGGCAGCTGGATTTGAATTACATCGAAAATGCCAATCAATTTTTGGGCAAAACACTGTCTTTCTTAATCACCCAGTCTACCGGCAAACAAATCACGCTCAACCGAAAAGTCTTATTGCAAAAAGAAAAAGCGGAAAAAACGCGCGAGTTATTGGCAACGCTCCAAGTGGGCGAACGCGTCGAAGTGCCGGTGTCTAAAATCGCAGACTTTGGTGTATTTGTAGATTTGGGTGGCGGTGTCGAGGGTTTAATCCCTCAATCGGAACTTGGCTTTGGCAGGGTGGCCGTGGGTAACAAACTGGTTGCTCAGATCATGAAGATCGAACCAGACCCAAAGCGTCATGGCCAAATGCGAATTTCTCTGTCGCTCAAAGCGGCTTTGCCAGATCCGTTTGAGACCTACGGGGCACAGCTCGTGAGTGGAGCCCAGATCGAAGGAACCATTGCCAGACTTGAATCCTATGGGGCATTTGTGTCGCTGTTCCCCGGCTTAGACGGCCTGATTCACATCAGTGAGCTTTCTACCAAACGCATCAAGCATCCTGAAGAAATCGTGAAGATGGGCGATCACGTCACCGTGAGAATTTTAGAAGCCGACCCCGTCACTAAGCGCGTTTCTTTGAGCCTCCGTGAGCCTGACAGTGTTCCTGAAGAAGCACCCAAACCGACGCCAAAAGCCCACGCTTCAAAAAACCTTGGCACTTTTGGCGATCTCATGTCTAAAAGCAAATCATGACACATGAACATGACCTTCTTCGAAAAACGCTCAAAAATTTTGTTGCCAAAGAAATAGAACCCGGCGCACGGCTTCGAGACAAACAAGAATTTTTTGATCTCAAACTCTTTCGAAAGCTCGCTGACTTGGGCCTCTTGGGAATCACGGCGCCTGGAACCTATGGCGGCTCAGACATGGATACCCTCTCGGCCGTCATCGCCCACGAAGAGCTCTCTTATTCGGATCCGGGGCTGACGCTGGCCTATCTGGCGCATGCCATGCTCTGTGTGAATAACCTCGCTGTCAATGGAAACGAAGCGCAGAAAAAATACTATTTGCCAAAACTTTGCACCGGTGAGTCTATTGGCTGCATGGCCATGTCTGAGCCGGGCGTCGGTACAGATGTCTTGGGCATGCAGACGACAGCAGCTCGACACGGTGATCACTATTTGATTAATGGCCGAAAAATGTGGATCACCAATGGCGTGCTGGATGATTCCGGGAAACCCGCCGATGTCGTTTATCTTTATGCCAAAACAGGCTCTAAAATATCTACTTTTATTGTCACGCCCGAGTGCTCGGGTTATTCAGTCGGTCAAAAAATTAAAGACAAAACGGGCATGCGCGCTTCAAATACAGCCGAATTGGTATTTGACAACTGCCGCGTGCCCATCGAAAACCGCGTTGGGGAAGAAGGCGATTCGGTCAAGCACATGATGCGCAATCTGGAGCTGGAACGCCTCACGCTCGCCGCCATGGGACTTGGGATTGGCAAACGCAGTTTGGACATCATGGTCGGCTATGCGACAGAACGCAAAGCCTTTGGCAAGCCTCTGTTGGAGTTTGGCCAAATCCAGCAACACTTGGCTGACTCATACGCAGAATATCAGGCGGCCAAAGCCTATGTTTACCAAACAGCCACAAAACCTTCTAGTCGATTAGACAGCGATGGGGTCAAGCTCATCTGCGCCCGCATGGCCAAGAAAACAGCCGACTCAGCCATGCAGGTTCTAGGTGGCAACGGATATGTGGCAGAATATGTTGCAGAGCGCCTATGGAGAGATGCTAAGCTGTTAGAAATTGGGGGCGGGACTTTGGAAGCCCATCAAAAAAACATTGCGGGGGATTTGGAAAAATGTGGGGGAAAATTTTAATCGGCTTGGCGTTCCTATCTCTGCTTCACTGCCATGGGGGGGCGATCACGTGCGACCCAGCGTCAACAAACCCTGGCTGCCCCATGGGCCCCAACGGACAGCCTCGGATTTGTGACCCGACCGGCATTTGCCAAATTCAGTGTGCTGGCAGCAGTGATGCATGCACCGATCCGCAGACAACTTGTGACATCAGTTCCAATTTGATCTCGCTCTGTCAAACAGATTGTAGTCTAACCGGCACATCAGGCATCTGTCCCTCTGGGCAACTTTGTTTCCCCTATAATCCCCCAGCTCCCTCAGGCAGTTCACCTGGCCAAATTACGACACAGAAAACTTGCAAAGCATACTGCAGTAATAGCAATCCCAACGCATGCGGAGCCAATCCTCAATTCCAATGCAACATCGTTGCCAATTCCAGTCAGTCCTATTGTTGGGGCAAACAAAACTCCCAATAGAGCTCTTGCATAACCTGAAACCTGGGGTTAGGGGTGAGGTTTCAAAGATTCGCTCCTGACTGGAGTTGATTCTAAGTCACAATTAATAATATACTATATATGTGCATCAAAGAGGCAGTTTAAAAGAAGTAATTCATATTTCATGGCCCTTGGTCATTGGCATGCTTTCGTTCACGATTATGGATGTGACGGACACGCTCATGGTGGGGCAGCTGGGCATGCGTGAACTGGCAGCCGTAGGCATGTCAACCTCCGTGATGTTTTTGATCAACTCCTTTTTTATTGGTTTTTTTGAGAGTGTTAAGATCTTGGTCGCACAGGCTGTGGGGGCGAACCAGAAAAAAATTGCCAAGCAAGCCGGCTGGCAAGGGCTTTTTTTGGCGTTCCCCATCGGTATTTTAGTGATAGGGCTGACCTATTTAAGTCCCGTTATTTTTCACTTCTTTGGGGGCCCAGAGCATCTTCAAATCATGTCCCAACACTATTTTGGGCTGAGACTCTGGGCGTCTCCGTTCTGGTTCGTGACGCTGGTTTTATCGAGCTATTATCAGGGCACGGGGAACATGAAGCTGCCGATGCGGATCAATATTTTCATGTGTGTTTTTAATATTGCAGCAAGCCAGTTGCTGATTTTTGGACTAGGGCCGATTCCGGCTTATGGCATCGATGGGTCAGCCTATGCCACTGTGCTGTCTGATATTCTTGGGATGGCGATTATTTTGACGCTGTTTATTCGAGAAATCGGCATTGAGTTTAAAATTCACGTTAATATTATTGGCAAACTGCTGACCTTGGGCGTGCCCGTGGGAATTCGTTGGTTGCTGGACACCGGGGGTTGGACGTTTGTGATCGGCATGATTGCACGCTTGGGGGAAACACCGCTGGCAGCCAACCAAATTGCGACCAAGATTATGTGTTTGAGTCTGTTGCCCGTTTATGGAATCTCAGAAGCGGCTTGTATCTTGACAGGGCAGTGCACGGGTGCTCAGGATTTTCCGGCACTGTATCGCTCGTATTGGGCCACGATTCGGCTTGCCGTCAGCATTATGCTCATCACGAGCTTGGCTTTTCTATTGGTTCCGATGCCCTTGGTATCGCTGTTTCAAAAAGACACGGGGGTGCTCAAACTGGCCTGTGAAATTTTGATGTTGGTCGGTTGCTATCAAATTTTATCAGCGTTCTCACTGGTCACAGCGGGGGCTTTGAACGGCACAGGCGACACGCGTTTCACCATGGTTTTGTTGATTTTAAGCACATGGTTTGTCATGGTACCCAGTGCCTATTATTTCGGCGTTATTTTAGAGCTCGGCGTATTTGGAATGTGGCTGTCTCTCATCGCGCACGAGACCGTGTTGGTGCTTGGAACACAATGGCGGTTCCATTCAGGGGGCTGGAAGAACCATCAGGCGGTGTCGGTGAATAAAGCACCAGCCTAGCACCACTGAAACACCTAAGATGGACACAATCTGGCTGGTCGTGAGCAGCCCACCCAGCCAAAAGCCTCGTTCTGTATCCCCGCGGACCAATTCTAACAGAAACCGCAGCACAGAGTACAGAAAAATATAGGCCATAAACACTTGGCCATGAATGCGCTTGTGCTCCCGAATGTAGAGCATCGCACAGAATATAAACAAACAACCCATACCCTCAGCCAATTCGCTGGGAAACAACACCGGCGTCGCTGTTCCTAAGCGATAACCCTCTTCGGCCATCATCCTGTAGGGGTACGTGCCGGCTTGGTAAATCATCCCAAATGGCATCCAAGAGATGGGCGCCCCAAAGCAACAGCCCTGCGCAATACAGCCTGTACGCGCAAAAATCATCGCCACAGGCACCCCCAACGCCAACGCATCAAAAAAAGCCGCCCACGATAAACGACGCACGCGAACAAAAATCAACGCCGCCACAATCGCCCCGATGAACCCACCTACATAATGAGCCCCACCCCGCCAAATGGCCAAACAAGCAGGAAACCGAGCGCCAGAACTGAGCACAATAAAAGGCTCGTCAATCAACATGCGCTGGTAGTTCACGATCACAAACAAAACCCAAGCACCCAGCATCCCAGCTAAGAGGCCCCAAAACGCATAATCATACACGTCTTTCTCGAAACGACCTTCACGACGGGCTTGTGTTGAAGAAATAAATAAAGCCACAGCAAAGCCAATCAAAACCATCAAGCCATATGTGTGAACAGGCCAGTTAAGCACAGGGATCACAAACAAATTTGGGTACATGAAGAAAGAAACTAGAGGGTTTTAGGGGTTAAAAGCAAGACTAATTACCGAAAGAGATCTTCCAACTTCAACTGTTGTTGAACGCTTGAGAAATAATGTTGGTTCTGCTCTGCGCCGTAAGGGGTAATCAGCGTTGTAAAGAGCGTTTTTTTTGTCTTCGAAGCTGCGCGAAACAACTCTTTCCTATGATTTAACACCGCGGCATCTTGAGATGTCATGGCCCATTTTTGTCGATAAAACTTGATCTCGCAGAGATTCATACAAGCATCTGCTCGATCGATGAGCAAATCAATCTGAGCTTCTTTTGAAAACCAACCCGAAGAGTGAGCCGCTACAACCGATAAACCCAAAGCCTCTATAATGGCCTGAAGATGTTTTAAGCCAATCCCTTCAAATGCATACCCAGCCCAGGTTAAGTAGCTGGGAGACATTTGAGCACGAAGCCAATAATCTTTTTGGAGAGATTTCAGGGTTTGAGCTTCTTCCATAAAGCGTAAATAAAATAACGAAAATTCATCGATCAGTCGATAACGGGCATCTTTCTTCTTTTTTCCAAAATCTGGGATTTGCAGAATAAAGCCAGATTCTTCAAGCTCCCTCAGCAGATTAGAAAAGAACCCGCCCGACGTATTGCCGGTCTCTTGTTGCAACTCTGACACGCTGAGCCCTGACCATCTCTGAGATAAAGCCCTGATGATTTTAATATGTTGCTCGGGGTGGTCAAACAAAGATTGATAGAGTTGAAAAAACTCATGGTGCAGTGCCCCTTGCGGCGAAAAGCAAATTTCAGAAATATTTTGAGCCGCTGATTGTCCCGACTTTACATAGCTTAAGTATTTGGCAACCCCGCCCAACGCCATATACAGCTCAACCAATTGCTTTCTATCGAGCAACACGCCTTGGGACTGTAAGTAGCGCTCTGTTTCTAAAAGCGTGAACGGCAGCAATCGAATCTGAGCAGTTAACCTTCCATACAAACCACCTTTGTTGGACAGAATCTTTTGGATCATCCATGAGGCAGCTGACCCACAAACGATCAAAACCACGTGATCCATGCGAGAAAAATATCGATTCCAAGCATGTTCGAGAGCTTCAAGAAAGCCAGATTTTTTAGACGCCAACCATGGAATCTCATCAAAAAACAAGATCACTCTTTGGCTAGGGTCTTGGTTTTCAACTTGTGTTTTAAGTTCAAAAAAAGCTTCGGACCAGTCTCCTGGCACTGCAGTTTTCCTGCCTGCCAGAAAGCAGGCTGAAAATTCCTTGGAAAAATGCCTCAGCTGTTGTGCCTTAGGCGCATTCTTGGCACCCGTAAGCTCAAAATAAAGGCCTTTGCCTTTGAAAAACTGGTGAATCAGATAGGTTTTGCCAATTCGCCTGCGACCGTAAATGGCCAAAAACTCAGCTTGCTTAGAAGTGGCAAGCCTATTCAGGATTTCGATTTCAGGCTCTCGGCAGATTAACTTGCTCATTCCGCGGACTATAACACAATACCCCGCGGAATCGTATAAAATTTTAAAGATTCCGCGGATTATCCTGCTACTGCGCTACCGTAATGCCCTCTAACCCACGCTGCTCACGGTACGCATCGGCCTCCTGACGGGTGGCAAACCCGTGGATGCGCACGCGATACACTTTGCCTTTACCCGGTATTTCAGCCTGGACCAATTTGGCCGCGTGGCCTTTTTTCTCCAGACGCTTCACTAAGTCTTGAGCGGCTTCGCGATCCGGCAACGATGCGACTTGAACCGCATAAGCAGACCCAGTGGCCACCGGCAGGCTATCTTGAATGACAGTCTTCACCGAGTCTGGTGTCTCGCTGCCCAGAACTTTTGCCAGCGCCTGGGCAATCTTATCTTCCGACAACACAGGCGTTTGAGCGGGCTCCGGCTCGGGTGTGCTTTCTGGCTTTTTAATCAGCTCGCTGTAATAAGTTAACTCCAGGCGCTTCTGAATGTCTTTCAAGACTTTTTCACGCAGCGCGATAGAGTCTGTTTTTTTGTCGACTTCAGGCAATAGTTCTGTGACGCGCCCGACCCAAAAGCCAACCCCAAATGTCAAACCCAAACAGATCGCAAAACCCACCAGTTTAATCATGTTCCATGTGCTCCGGCGCCGAAATCCCCAGCGTTGACAAAGCATTCGACAGTGTTTGCTTCAATGCCATCACCAACCCCAGTCTAGCCTGAGTCAGTTCTAAATCGTCAGAAATGATTCGCTCGGTGTGTCTATACTGCGTAAAATACGCATGAAACTCGGCAATTAAATCTTGGCAGTAAAATAAAACTCGATGGGGCTCTAAGCTTTTCGCCGCACTCAAAATAATCTCTGGGTAGGCCGCCATTTTTTTGAGCATGTTGCGTTCTTCGGGCAATGTGAGCCGACTCAAAATCTGGCTGTCCACGCCTTCAAACTGGGCTTTGGTCAAAATCGTCGCCATCCGGGCGTGACCGTATTGCAAATAAAATACTGGATTTTCACTGCTTTTCTTAAGCGCCAAATCCAAGTCAAAATCAAACTGCGTATTCGCCGAGCGCATCAAGAAAACCACCCGAACGACGTCCACGCCGACGTCTTCAATAAACTCGCGTAATTCAATAATTTGCCCAGAACGCTTTGAAAAACGCATTTCTTGGCCATCTTTGAGCATGCGGACCATCTGAACCAGCAAGAAATCCAGCTTTTTATCGTCCAAGCCCAACGCGCGCATGCACGCACGCATCCGAGGCACGTGCCCGGAGTGATCCGCCCCAAAGACGTCGATCAATCTGTCAAAACCCCGTGCAAATTTTTCTTGGTGATAAGCAATGTCAGCGACCAAATAAACAGGCGTCCCATTTTTTCGCAGAATAATTCGATCTTCCTCATCTCCGAATTGGCTCGTTTTTAAAAAAGTTCCGCCTTCTTGTTGGTGCGCATATTGGGCTGATTTGCTCTCATCTCGACGGACTTTATTGATCGTCCCAATGGCCTGCTGGGCTTCGTAGAGCATGCCTCGGTCCAAATAATCCTGAATCACTTTTGAAATGGCATTTTTGTCATGCAGAGATTGCTCGGAATACCAAGTGTCAAACTCGATCCCGGCGCTTTGCAAAGTCTCTCGGACATCGCGTAGATTTTCGGCAATGCCGATCTCCATGCATCTGGGTAAATAGTCTTCGCGTGTCAGCCACTTGTCGCCATCCAGCGCTTTGAGTTTTTTGGCGATTTCAATAATATACTCACCGGGGTAAGCGTCTTTGGCCAATTCTATTTTTTGACCAAACAGCTCACAATACCGGGCATAGACACTACGCCCCAGGGTTTGCACTTGATTGCCCGCGTCGTTTACATAAAACTCGCGAGTCACTTCATATCCCGCCGCTTTGAGCAAGCGCGAAACAGCGTCGCCTAAAAACGCCGGCCGCGCGTGCCCCAGGTGCAAGGGCCCCGTGGGATTCGCCGACACGAACTCCACCAAAACTTTTTGGTTATTTTTGGCGTGGCGGCCATAGTTGACGCCTTGCTTTAATATCTCTGGGATTACTTTTTGCAAACTGGCATTGGAAAGCTTGAGATTCATAAACCCAGGCCCGGCAATTTCTGCCGAAGCGATCACACTTTCGGGGTCTTTTAAGTTTTGCGTGATTTTGAGAGCAATCTCGCGTGGCGGCAAGCCCAAAGGCTTTGCGAGAATCATCGCGATATTACACGCATAATCGCCGTGATCTGGATTCTTGGGCAGTTCAACACTTACACTAGGCACGGTAATTTCTGGCCATAGACTTAAAACAGTGTCCGTCAAAATTTGGTTTAATAATCGTTTAATCATACCTAAGTTCCTAAATGCCCCAGACGCTTTTGTTTGACCCGTACATAATGAGCCGCCTGCTCAGAAATCTCTGGCGTATCCAGCTTTTTGCGCGACACCCGAATACCCGCAGCCTCTAAAGCTTTAAGCTTCAACGGATTATTGGTCATGAGTTGCACCGATTGAACCCCGAGCAGCCTCAGCATCTGGACCGCTAGGCTATATTCTCGGGCATCCACTGGCAGTCCTAAAGCCTCGTTAGCGTCTACTGTGTCTAAGCCTTTTTCTTGCAGCGCATAGGCCTTGATTTTATTGCCTAAGCCAATGCCACGGCCTTCTTGACGCAAATACAACAAAACGCCCAGCTTGCTTTTTTGAATTGCATCCAATGCAGAATCCAGCTGCTGCTTACAATCACACTTTTGCGACCCAAAAACTTCACTGGTGAGGCATTGTGAGTGCACACGGCACAAAACAGCTTCTTGGTCGGCAATATCACCCTTGATTAATGCCACGTGTTCCAAGTTTTCTGGATCTTCAAAAACAATGCATCGAAAATCACCATGGCTGGTAGGTAAAAGTGTTTCAGCATAGATTTCCAAACGCTTGACCACCCTATCTGCCGTGTTTATGTTAGACCGCATGCCCATTTATGAATTCCGATGTAAATTTTGCCAACACCAAGAAGAAATCCTACAAAAAGTCAGCGACCCTGCGCCAGACTCCTGTAGTGCTTGTGGCAGAAAACTGGGTTTAGAGAAAGTGGTTAGCCACACTTCTTTTCAATTGAGAGGCGGAGGCTGGTACAACGAGGGGTATGCATCGCCTAAACCCGCCTGTGACAAGCCGGGGTGTGGCACAGACAAATCGCCGTGCCAAACGCCCGCACCTAAGCCAGCGTAATATTTTTGTCCAAATAGACATCCTGGATGGCGTTCAAAATCTGAATACCTTCTTTGCGTGACTTTTGGAACGCTTTACGGCCTGAAATCAGCCCCATGCCACCGGCCCGTTTGTTAATCACGGCCGTCAATACCGCCTGAAGCAGATCGTCTTTGCCTGAAGGGCCACCTGAATTAATCAACCCTGCCCGGCCCATATAACAGTTCGCAACCTGATAGCGCGTCCTATCGATGGGATGATCCGTGCAAAGCTCGTCATAGACCAATTTAGAAGTCTTGCCAAAACCAATCACGTTAAAGCCACCGTTGCAGTCTGGCAATTTTTGCTTGATAATATCGGCTTCAATCGTCACCCCCAAGTGATTTGCCTGGCCAGTGAGATCAGCAGCGCCTTCATAGTTCACGCCATCTTTTGTAAAAGCTGGATTACGCACGTAGCACCACAAGACGGTGAACATCCCTAATGCATGCGCTTCTGAAAACAGGGCACTAATTTCTTGCAACTGCCTGCGGGACTCTGGCGATCCCCAATAGACCGTCGCCCCTACAGCCACACAACCCATTTCAAAAGCCCGCTTCGCGGTCGTAAACAGCGTTTGATCTGGATGCTGTGGATACGAGAACAACTCATTGTGATTTACTTTCGCAATCATCGGAATCTTGTGCGCATATTTGCGTGCCACAGAACCCAAAACACCATAGGTTGTCGCGACCGCGTTGCAGCCACCCTCTATCGCGAGCTCCAAAATATTTTTGGGATCAAAATAATCTGGGTTAGGCGCAAAAGAAGCAGCAGCAGAATGCTCAATGCCTTGATCCACTGGCAGAATGCTCAAATAACCTGAACCTGCCAAATGGCCATGATGATAAACAGAAGCCAGATTGCGCAAAACAGCAGGAGATCTATCCGACTGGCTCAACACTCGGTCGATGAAATCAGGACCGGGAGCATGCAATCGTTCTTTGGAAATACTGGTACAGCGATATTCGAGGAGTTCTTGGAGAGAAAAGTTCATGCGAATCATTTAACGCAGATCCGCATGAACAGGCAAGTGAGGTTTATCGTTTCGAGTATTGGTAACGCTTACGAGCACCAGAACGACCGTATTTCTTACGTTCGACCATACGTGCATCACGGGTCAAAAAGCCGCCTTTTTTCAAAGCTGGTCTCAAGGCACCTTCGTCAATCTCAATCAAAGCGCGTGAGATACCATGGCGCAAAGCACCGGCTTGACCGGAAAGTCCGCCACCCACCACCGTTGCAGTAACATCATAGCGATTCGAGTTTTCACTGGCCTCAAAGGGCTGTTTGATCATCATCTGCAGCACTTCACGACCAAAGTACGAGTCAATCGAACGGCCATTCACCGTGATCACGCCTGAACCTGGGGTCAACCAAACTCGGGCAGCAGCGACTTTACGACGACCGGTTGCATAATATTGAATCTTGGACATGGGTTAAGCCCCCTTCGTTTGCAAAAAAGTAAATGGTTTAGGTTGCTGGGCTGCATGAGGATGCTCTGCCCCTGCATACACTTTCAGCTTCAAAAGCATCTGGCGCCCCAAAGGTCCTTTGGGCAACATGCCTTTAATGGCCGCATACATAATGCGCTCTGGATTGTCAGTTCTTTGTGTTGTAGGTGTCACAGAACGGGCGCCACCGGGAAAGCCAGTATAGTGCCAATATTTTTTGTCGGTTTCTTTTTTACCCGTAAACTTCGCTTTTCCGGCATTCAAAACCACCACGAAGTCACCCACATCCAGGTGCGGCGTAAAAGTAGGTTTGTGTTTGCCTCTTAGGACAGAAGCCACTCGGGTTGCCAAACGACCCACAACAGCGTCTGTTGCGTCGACCATGAACCATTCGCGGGTTATGGATTTTTCCGAAATATTCGGTGTTTTCATTCTTTCATCCCATTCTAACGCCATCGTGGCGCGCTACGGAGAAGCTGATGGAAACGAGTCCCATCAGGTTCCTCAAGTTTTTGATTGGGTGAAAGTGCCTGCTTGCGCGTAATTTGTCAAGCACCTGCCTATGCTAAAGCTTCGGCAGGCAAGGGCTACCCTCAGATCAGAAATCCCAGTACATGCCGGTCGTCACATCCAAACCCCAGCTGTATTGGTTGCTGAAGTTCGCCATACGTGGCGTCGCTTGGATCACGATATCGCCCACGCCGGTGTGAATGGCCGTACCAACGCCCACCTGGAAGCCCACAGCGCTCTTCCAGATGCCTGTGTCAGGTGAAGTTGGAGCATTAGCCGGTGAGTTGGTGACATTGCTTGTTTGACCTAATTCAATGGCTGGGAACAAATAGACCACTGCAGCATCTTTGAAATCCACGCCCAAAACCAGACCCGCTACGACAGGAATGAAGCTGTTTGCAGAAGTTTTGCTTGTAAACGGAGCATAAGTGGCATCTGTAGAAACACCAGGAATACTATCTGTGTAGTTATACCCAACTTGAGCTTGGAGTCCGCCGTAGAACATGTCACTGAACATGGCCAAGTAACGAACCATCACATCGGCACCGAACATCATGCCATATTGGTTCCATCCAGCCGGAAGAGCAGGATTTGGCGTAATAAACATGCTGTAGGGCGATTGAATACCACCGTGAACGCCAAAACCAACATCCAGGCCCATGCCAATATTATAAATCAAAGCCAGGCTCAGTTGAATATTCATCAACCCAACTTGACCACCGGTTGCCAGATAGCCAGCTTGGCCGCCGCTGAATACCATAGCGCTATCCAGATTCACTAGAAAGCGCAATGGGTTGCTCTCTTTCATCGTTGTCGGCGTAAATTTGGTTGGGGTAGATGTAACAACTCCTGCCATAGCTGGCATCGAGACAATGCTCAATGCCAAAGCAAGCATCAATTTTTGAGTAATTCTTTTCACAAATTTTTTCTCCTTCGGCATCAAACATGCCATCTACCTATTGTTAACTCAGCCGGAGAAACAGATGCAAGCTTCAAGCCCGCTTTTTTTTACCTAAGAACCTAAGAGATATCTTCGGAAGTTTGCCGCCTGCAAAAATCCAGCCAGCCGCAGACAAACTAATGCACACAGTGAAAGCCCACAAAACAAACGAAAATCGCGGATATTTTTCAAACACATAAAAGCCACCCAGAACCATGGCCATGCTCGAAAAGCCTGTTATGAGCGAGAGCGCCAAAACTCTCAAGGCCCGCTCAATACGCACCAAGTCTTCAGAGGCCACGCGAATTTGCACCTCGCCACGCTCCAAATCACTCAAAGTTTGATTCACTTGGGCCGGCAAGTCTTGGCTGAGCATCGCGAGTTGCAGCGCCGCTTTCAGGCCTGTGCCTTTAAAATTGCGCGGGTCTATGCGATCAAAAAACAGCTGCTTCGCATGCTCAGCCAGTCTGCTTGAGACGTTCAAGCCTGGGTGCAGCAGCCTCACGATGCCTTCCAGCGTCACGGTCATTTTGGTTAAGAGCGCAAACTCTTTGGGCAGCCTGATTTGAAACTCAAACGCAGCTTGAAGCATGTCTGACAAAATCGACCCGGCTTCAATATTCGAAATAGAAAGCCCAGCATATTGGTCCAGCAATCGCCGAATCGCTTCTTTGAAGCGCTGCATGTTCACACGCTGCGGCGGATTGCCCAAATAAATCAGTTGTCTTGCGAGCGTATCTGGATCCCTCAGAGACAACGCCATGAGAATCGCCAGAAGTCTATCTTGGTGATCACGCGCGAGTCTACCCATCGCCCCAAAGTCTATAAATGCGATTTGGCTGTCAGGTGTCACCAAAATATTGCCCGGATGCGGATCAGCATGAAAGAGTCCGTCCGAAAACACCTGTAAGAATTCTAGCTCTAGAATATTTTCTAAGAGCTTAGTGCCTTGTTTCGAATCATGCTTAAAATCAGCGATCGATCGACCGTCAATATGCTCCATGACCAAAATTTCAGACGTACAAAGCTCTGGGTAAAGCTTTGGGACCTTGACCAATGGCCTGTCTTTATTCAACTCAGCGAATGCTTGTAAATTCTTGGCTTCGTTTTTGAAATCTAACTCTTCGGCCAGACTACGACTAAACTCGGCAGCTAAGTCACGCGCCTGAAAATCAGAAGCCTCTTGAACCAGCCACTCGAGCACTTGCATGATCATCAGCATCAAAGCCGTATCTTCGCGCACTTGTTCACGAATCCCAGGGCGCAAGATTTTAATCACCACTGGCTCACCCGTGTGCAAGATGGCTCGATGCACTTGGGCTACCGATGCGCTGGCCAATGGCTTTGGATCTATCTCACGAAATAATTTCGAATCTATTTGGGCGCTGTGAAAATCAAACACGGGCGCTCTGCTCTGCAATTTGCTCAACGCTTGAATAAAATCCGGCGGCAACAAATCAGACCGTGCCGATAACAACTGGCCAATCTTAATAAAAGTCGATCCAAGATCTTCTAGTAATTCACAAAACCGCTCAGCGGCAGGCTTTCGATTATTTTTGGATTCAAATTGGGAAGCAAAACCGTGCTTGGCCAAAATAGTGGCAATTTGAGATAGGCGGGTCAATTGAGACATGTGAGCTGATATGCCAGACTTGCATCAAAACATCAACTATGTTATGATTTGATGTATGAGAACCACTCTGACCTTAGAGGATGATGTGACTGTGATGCTGAAAAAAGTGCAGCATGAGCTTCATCTGCCATTTAAAAAACTGATCAATGATTCTATACGTGAAGGTTTGTCACGCTTCACTGCGCATAAGTCTAAGCCCCGCAAACGATTCGAAACCCAAAGCGTTTCCGTGGGTGAATGCTTTGTACATAACCTAGACAATATCTCAGAAGTATTGGCCATCACTGAAGGTGAATCCTACAAATGATACTCATCGATGCCAACCTTCTGATTTATGCTTTCGTTCAAGAATCTACAGACTATGAAAAAGCTCACCAATGGCTGGATCAACAACTCAATGAATTGCCAAGAGTGGGCTTACCTTGGCCATCGCTGCTGGCTTTTCTACGAATCACGACGAATCCTCGCGTCTATAAAAAGCCCATCCCCACAGCGCTGGCAATGAAACAAGTGCTCAGCTGGCTTGAACTTGAGAATGTCTGGATTCCAACTCCAACTGCTCAACATGCCCAGATCTTATCCAGTCTATTAGAAGTCTGCCCGAATCAGCCCAGTATGGTTCCAGACGCGCATTTGGCAGCCCTCAGCATCGAACATGGTCTTAAGCTTTGCAGCGCTGATAGGGGCTTTGCACGATTTCCTAAACTTTCATGGATAAATCCGCTCGGGTAAACGAATTCCCCATTAATTCAATCAACCCATTTGGGTTATCAATGTGCGTCCAATGGCCCGCATTTTTGAGCACATGCACACGCTCTGATTCACCCAGATTCATGTGCGAATGGCGCTCGGCGCGTACAAAGTCTGTGTTTGGCCTTGGAACAATTGCCGTCGTCCCAAAAGAGATCAACAGCTGCTCGATGTTTTGCAAGTCAAATCTCCAGACGAGACCCTCGGGGGTCTCTGCCAAGTTTGTCGTCATCCACGCGGCAATATCACGCGACAGGCCTTGGGCCAAAATCGCCTGCTGAACAGCTTGGCGATTGGGTTGTGGCATTTTGATTTTTTTCAATTCCTGAACCGTTTTGTAAGTATGCTCTGGCTCTTTCAAGCCGGGCTCCGCATCCCACACCCAGACTTGTTGAACTGGCCTGATCTCGTTCAGACGCAAAGCCACTTTGCCGCCAAACGAATGCCCAATCAGCATATCTGGTTGAATGCCCAAGTGCGAAACCAGTTCGAGCACTTCTTGGGCGCATTGTTGAAGCGTCGTGGCCTGAAAATCCAAATCTGGTAGAATAACTTGCCAGGCTGGAAATTTCTGCGTGATCAGCTTGGCAATGCCCATCACGTTGCGTGAGGACCCCATGATGCCATGAATCAAGATCGCATGCTTTTGTCCCGTGCCGACAATTTGAAAACCGAGCATTCCCCTTGAATAATCAGTTTTTCATGCTAAAACAAGCACCCTGTATGAGAATATTATTTTTATTGTCTTTTATAGTATTATCGAACACAGCTTCCAGCTATCCAGAAAATTCAGATTTAGGCGCTCAACTAATAGAAACCGCCACATACTGGGAGAACTTGCGGGAATATGATGTGGCTGGCTATTTTTTCGAGTATGCTGGGTACTTTTTTAGTGATCGCCAAGATCATCATGCTGCGGCTGTTGCGTATATGAACGCAGCGCAAGCCTATAATCAAGCCGATGACGACGAGGCGTCGCAACTGACGCTACAACACTATTGGCACGAAATGGAACTGGTTCAGCTCAACCAGGTTACTGCCCCGGCCCCACCAACCAGACGGCCTCAGCCTTCGCAACGATTTGTTTCTCTGAGTTCCGTATCTCACCAAGAACCCGATACTCAGCCTTGGTATTATCTTGGGGGACTTCACAGGTGCACTCAGCTGTCAGCGTCCCTCGACCTTTTTTCACATACTCCATAGATAAATTTTTCAGAATCCCCCGGGCGTTTTCCGGCAAGCTGTAATTAATTGCCAAACCCGTCGCCAGCTCACCCAGATTCATCATGCTCACTGCATGCAAAGACTTTAAATGGTTCCGAACGGCCCGGCGATCGCGCATGCTCACGCGCGCATAGCCCGGTCTGAGCTCTTCCACATGCGGGTTAATGGTCGAACTGTAAGGCGCAGCCAACCCCACAAAACGGCTAAACATCTGTTTTCCCAGGGGAATTCTCTCAAGTCGATCATAGGCACGTTGAATAAAGTTAGGCATACAGCAAACCTCCCTTGACAATTTGAGTGGAATCTAGTGGAATTGAGTGGGAATAGCAATTTTTTTATTATTTATATGTTTAGAGGATTAAACGAGCATCTATTAGATGATAAAGGCCGTGTGGCCTTTCCCATCGAGTTTCGCCAGGCACTGGCGGGAGATCAATTTGTTTTGACGTTGTCACTGTATGAACCCTGTCTGGTCGCGATGACGCTCAGCGATTTTGAAGCACAGGCTGAAAAATTGAGATCACTGCCCGCCAGCAACCCAGCGGTAACTGAGTTTAAACGCCTGGTGATCGCTTCTAGTTTTGTCGCCAGCATCGACAAAGCAGGCCGTGTGGCGATCCCCAAAGAGCTCCGAGCCTATGCTGGCCTCGAGCGAGAAATGATTTGGGCAGGCATGCTCGATCGAATCGAAGTCTGGTCCAAAGAACGATGGAATGAAAAAAATCGACTGCGCCTGTCTAATCAAGAAGCACTTGAAAAATTACGTCTAACCCTGGAGAAATTTGGTTTATAATCATGTTTGAACATCTGCCCATCATGCCCCACGAGATCCTTCGGAACCTGGCCATCCAGCCTGGCTCCGTCGTGGCTGATGTCACAGCTGGTGGCGGTGGGCATCTCAGATTGTTGGCCAAAGCCGTTGGCCCCAAAGGCCTGGTGATTGCGTTAGACAAAGACAGCCGCGCGCATGAACCCGATGCCGCTGGCGGCGTCGCCCAAGAGTTCAAACAAGTTAAATTATTTAAAGCCACGTTTTCTGAGCTCCCCAGAATCTTGGCTGAACAGAAAATCAAAGGCCTCGATGCCCTGCTGTGTGATCTCGGCGTATCTTCGCCGCAATTAGACACTGATACCCGTGGTTTTTCTTTTAGACACGATGGCCCACTCGATATGCGCATGGATCAAAACGCGTATCCCTCAGCCTACGAGTTCATCAAACAAACTTCTGAAACCGACCTCGCGAATTTAATCTATCAATATGGCGAAGAACGCCAATCCAGGCGCATCGCCCGGGCAATTAAATCCGAAAAAAATCTGCCGAATTCAACATTAGGCCTCGCCAATATTATCCTCAAAGCCTACTCAGGGCCCCGTGGGAAAATCCACCCAGCCACCCGAACCTTTCAAGCCCTTCGCATCGCCGTCAATCAAGAGCTCCAAGAGTTAGAATCGCTGCTTCGACACTTAGAGACGCTGATAAAACCCGGCGGCCGCGTGGCTTTTTTAAGTTTTCATAGCTTGGAAGACCGACCCATCAAGCACTATTTCAAACAACACCCAGAATCTTGGCGTGTTCTTCATAAGAAGCCAATTACCGCATCTGAACAAGAGTTATCCCAAAATAAACGAGCCCAAAGCGCCAAATTGCGCATCGCAGAGAAAATAAATATATGAATAACGTATTATTTGCAGAAGCCATCAGTGAAATCAAAAGCAACCCTAGACTCAGCGTGATTCGCCACACGCGCCGGAAGACAGTCCTGCCCGTCATCGCGATGATTAGTTTTGCGCTGTCTCTCCTGCTGGTCACTTTTGTTCAAGTAGGAAGCTTTATCCAAGGCTATTCGATCGCCCAGCTTGAACACCAACAAGACGAGTTGCTACGCGATCTACAAGCGTTTAAGCTCGAAGAAGCTGTTTTAAAGCGACCCGAAAGAATTAGACGCCTGGCCACGCATGAACTTCACTTAACCCACCCCCGACTGCCATGAACCTAAAAATCCGCCTGTATATCATTGTCACTCTGCTCGCTCTTGGCCTGGGAGTTGCTTTGATCAAGGCCGGTTTTTTGCAATTGGTTCGAGGATCAGCCCTCAAAGAACTCGCAGAACGACAGTATTCACGCGTGACACATTATTCTAGTTTCAGAGGAGATATCGTTGATCGCCAAGGTCGTCTGCTGGCCACCAGCGTAGGCGTACACTCATTATATGCAGAGCCCAGGCGTATGAATCGCCCGGATCAAGTTGCCAAGACACTCAAACACGCGATGCCCAGTTTAACCAATGCCCAACTGGAACGTCTGTCTTCAGATCGCAGTTTTGTTTGGCTGGCCCGACGTCTAGACCCCAATATATCACGCCGGATTGAAGACTTAAAACTAGACGGCATCGGCGTATCGCAAGAAGAACAGCGCTTTTATCCCAATCATGGCCTGCTGGGTCAGACATTGGGTTTTGTGACCATCGATGGCCAATCTTTAGGGGGCGTCGAAAGAGCGTTCGAGCGCTATTTGAAACCCAAATCTTGGAGTGCGTTATCGCTTCAAGATGCCAGAAACAGACCCATTCGAAGCTATTTGGCTCCCAACAGCGAAGACCTGTGGGGTGACCAAATCACACTGACCATCGATAGAAATGTCCAATTTGTCGCTGAAGAAGTCTTGGCCCAGACAGTTCGAGCTCACGGTGCCAAAGGCGGCTGGGCCATCGTTATGAAACCCAAAACAGGTGAGATTTTAGCGCTTGCCAATGTCCCGCTGATAAACCCCAACAAACATGAGAAAAACTCAATAGCCAAAAGAAACAACGCCATTTCCAGAACCGGAGAACCCGGCTCGACGTTCAAAATGGTTACTTTCGCGACGGCGTATGATTTGGGTCTGATTCACCCCGAAGAAAAAATCTATTGCGAAAAAGGCAAATGGGACCTGGGCTACATGGTCATCAAAGACATCATAGCCAAAGAATACCTGACCCCTGAGGAAATTTTCAAATACTCGAGCAATATTGGCACATATAAAATTGCCCAACGCATTGGCAAAGACAAGTTCTACGAGGCCATCAAGCGCTTTGGTTATGGCGAATTGCCAGGCCTAAACTTATTGGAAGAAGCCAGGGGCTATGTATCGAAGCCAGAAACCTGGGGTTTAGCTCGGTTTGCTAATGTCAGCTTTGGCTATGGCATCATGGCCAGCAGTCTGCAAATGGCCCTGATGGTCAGCACGATTGCCAATGGCGGTGTTCGGGTTCCACCCAAAATTTTGAAAAACATCCAGCGAGCCAACGGCGAAGTTTATAACCCATTGCCAGAATATCGACCCGTGCGCGTCTTGAGCGAGCAGGCCGCCCAAGCCATGACCCAAATCATGGTCAGCGATACAGAAAGCGGCACCGGAAAACGAGCAGCGATTGCTGGAGTCAAAGTCGCCGGCAAGACGGGAACAGCCGAAAAACTTTCAGAATCAGGGCGTTATGCAAAACACTTAAACTTAAGTTCTTTCGCTGGCTTTGCCCCAGCGGACAATCCACAGATAGTCGCCCTGGTCACCATCGACGAACCCAGAGGCGTTGCTTTTGGGGGCTACGTGGCCGCACCCGCCTGGCGTGAAATCGTCGAAGCCGCGTTGATTCAGGAAGGCAGTGTGTTATAAATCAGCCTGTGCTCTCTCTAAAACCCCTCAACACCCTGGCCCACAAAGATCCCGAAGGCCCCATTACGCTTGATTCGCGCAAAGCTGGACCAGGTGTTATTTTTGTGGCTTCCAAGGGCGCCACGCCTGGCTCTAAAGACGGACATGATTTTGTAACCCAAGCTATTTCAAATGGCTGCACAGGTTTGATCCTAGAGCGCACAGATTTAGACATCCCGACGCACATTCCCGTTTGGCTGGCTAAAAATAGCCGCATTGCAGCAGCGATCTTAGCCGAAAAAGCCGCCGGATACCCTTCCAAGAAATTAAATCTTTGCGGCGTCACGGGCACCAATGGTAAAACCACCGTTACTTTTTTATTGGCCAGCATTGTCAGCGCTTACGGACGCAAAGCCGGTGTCTTGGGAACGCTGGGCGCAGGGCCACTTGATAACCTCCAATATTTTGGGTTCACCACACCAGAAGCTGAAAATTTAAGCGCCTACTTGGCTGATATGCATGCCCAAGGTTTTGAACAAGTTGCCATCGAGGTCTCTTCGCATGCACTGGCCACTCACAGAGTCGACGGCCTGGTATTTAAAGCCGCGGCATTCACGAACCTGAGCCAGGATCATCTTGATTTTCATGGTGACCTAGAAAGCTATCTGAAAGCCAAAACAAGACTATTTACAGAATTGCTTCCTAAAGATGGGGTAGCAATACTGCCGGAAACCAGGCTTGCCTGCCATAGCCTTGGCGAAGGCAGGCCCCTCTTAACCTGGGGCTACACACCTAAAGCAGATATAGAAGCCTCTGAAATCCAACCGAACGACCAGGGGATTAATTTTAAGCTGCGCATCAAAAATCAAACTGCCGATATCAAAAGTCCCCTATTTGGGCGCTTTAATATTGACAACATGCTGTGCGCAGCTGGTCTCGCTTATGCCACAGGAATCCCCATCAAAGCGATCGCGGCAGGACTCACGCACGCTGTGATTCCCAAAGGCCGCTTAGAGCGCATCTCTTTCCAAAAACCAGCCGTGTTTGTCGACTTCGCACACACACCCGATGCCCTCAAGCAAACCCTACAAACACTTCGTGAAATCTGCGAGGGCCGATTAATTCTCGTCTTTGGGTGTGGCGGAGACCGAGACAGAAGCAAGCGCCCCCAAATGACCCAAATTGCAGCCAATCATGCAGACTTAGTTTATATCACGCTGGACAATCCCCGGCATGAAGACCCTCAACAAATCATCGCCGACATGGCCCCCTTGCCTGACATGCGCGTGATTTTGGATCGCAAACAAGCCATCGAAGAAGCCATTCTGAAAGCAAATCCAAGCGATATCATATTGATTGCCGGCAAAGGACATGAAACAACTCAGCAAATAGGAGACGTGTATCGCCCCTTTGACGATGCTCAAATTGCCCATGAAATCCTACTCCACCGACACCCGAACCCTTAAGCCTGGCGACATCTTCGTCGCCATCCAAGGCGATAATTTTGACGGACATGATTTTGTGGAGGAAGCTTTTCAAAAAGGAGCTTCTTGGGCCATTGTCCGCGACGACTATGCTTGGAATCGCGCCAATATCACGCGTGTGTCAGATACCCTCAAGGCGCTACAAGATTTAGCCCACGAGCATCTCCTCAAAATGCCCGCCAAGCGTGTAGCCCTCACTGGCTCAGCTGGCAAGACTACTACCAAAGAACTCATTGCAGTAGCCTTGCGAGCTTGTTTGGGCGAGAAAGCCGTGTTCGTGAGTTCGGGCAACCAAAATAATCATCTAGGCTTGCCGCTATCTGCCCTCAAAGTCACGCCTGAACATAAAATCGCTGTATTTGAAATGGGCATGAACCACTTTGGCGAAATCGCGCTCTTGGCAAAAATCGCCCAACCTCATATTGGCTTGATTACCAATATTGGCTCGGCCCATGCAGGCAATCTGGGTGGCCCTGAAGGAATCGCTAAGGCCAAAGCCGAATTATTTGAAGCCCTGACCGAGAAGGACATGGGCATTGTAAACGCTGATGACCCCAGGTGCGTCCGAGAAGCAGACTTAAAACTCAAAGCCAAAAAACTCTCTTTTGGCAAAGCTTCTTGGGCCGATGTTCGGATTTTGGATGATGCTAAGCCCGTATTTTCTTACCAAGGTCAAACGGTCTCTGTTAACTTCCCTCTGCTGGGCCAGCACAATGTCCAAAATGCCGGCGGCGCACTAGCTGTTGCCATGGCTTTAGGTTTAGATTTCAAACAAGCGGCGCTAGGCTTAGAACAAGTCAAGCCTGTCAAAGGCCGTCTTCAAAAACAGGTGCTACCCAATGGTGCGATCTTGCTAGACGATACCTACAATGCCAACCCTGAGTCCATGGAAGCTGGCCTCACCGTGCTGGCTGGCTTTGAGGGCAGGCGCAAAATAGCTGTTCTCGGCGACATGGCAGAACTGGGTGACTCGGCCGAAGATAAGCATCATGCTTTAGGCGCTGCCTGCGCTCAAAAAAAGATAGATTTACTCTTTGCCTGCGGCACGCATGCCAAGCATTACGGCGAGGGCGCTTTCGAGGCAGGATTTCCCATGGGTAATTTCGCCTGGGCCCCTGACAGCGCAGCCCTCGGTCAATTAGCAGCTGCCCAAATTCAGCCTAACGACGTGATTTGGGTCAAGGGCTCCAGAATCATGAAAATGGAACTGGCTGTTAACGCGATAGCCCAGCACCTAGCCTGACGGGGGAACCTACAGCACCGCATTCAAGTTGAGCTTTTGTGATCAATACGACAGTTGATCCAAACTCAAAATAGCCAAGCTCTTCGCCCTTTTGAAACACGCGGGTTTGATAATGCTTCTCAATCACGGACGAACCCCTGATATTGGTGGTGAGTTCTGGGTCAAATGCCACTTTGACTTTGCCGACCATGGTTGCCCCCACAGCGACTAAAATGGCTTCTTCGCCCAGCCAACAGATAATTCGCTCATTGACACAAAAAAGCGGGTTAATATTCTGAACGGCCCAAGCATTCACAGGCCATAAATAACCCGGGATATAGCGTGCTTTCGTGACCCGGGCTTCAAGCGGCATATGAAACCGGTGATAATCTTTAGGCGCCAAATAAATCGTCGCATAATAGCCACTTTGAAATTCCAATGCCTCCTCACCAAGCAAGCGAGACAGCGAGTAGGTCTGGCCTTTGATTTGCAATAGCTGGCCGTTTTGAATTTGTCCGCATTGTCCAAAAACCCCATCGCAAGGGCTCACGATTTCAGCTGAATCGATGGGCCGAAGACCGGGTTTAAGCTCACGGATAAAAAAATCTTGAAGCGATTCAAAACTTCTGAGCGGCTTTTGGATTTCAGAAAAATTAACCCCAAAATGGCGCCCAAAAGCTCTTAGGAAAACCTCCCTGAAAAAGAGCGGCAATCGAAGAGCTGCCAGCTTACCCATCCAACATGAAATCAAATTTTTTGGCAAAAGCCATAGTAAAAACATCCAGTGACCCTGGCATATTTAGAAAAGCTAGCCAATTCCTCAGGTTCTGGACTAGCATCCGCGCATGAGTGCTTATCAGTGGATGGTTTTGTTCGCAGCCTGGCTGGGCTGGGGTTTTGATATCTTTGATGGTTTGCTCTTTAACTATGTGGCGCCGAACTGCGTTCCAACGCTGCTGGGCCTGCCCATTGGGTCCTCCGAAGCCAACGCAGCGACGCTGCACTACACGGGCATCGTCACCTCCATCCTGCTGATTGGCTGGGCAGTAGGCGGCATCTTTTTTGGGCGCGTCTGCGATCGCATCGGTCGGACCAAAACGCTTTTACTCACCATGTCTATGTATGCTGTCGGTACAGCGCTGTGCGCGATAGCGCCTAACATGACGGTGCTGATTTTTTTCCGAATTATTGCCAGCCTGGGCATTGGAGGTGAATGGGCGGCTGGTGCCGCCATGGTTGCTGAAGTGGTTCCGGAAGAAAAACGCGTTGAAGCCGGTGCCCTGTTATACACATCAGCTCCTGTTGGATTATTTTTGGCAACTTATGTCACGTATTTTATCCAAGGCATTGTGCTTCCTGGCCGACCGGACATCGCCTGGCGTTATGTGTTTTTATTTGGACTGCTGCCTGCTGCCGTGGCCTTCGTGATGCGGCTTTTTATTAAGGAGCCGGAGCGCTGGAAAAGGGTCTCTGCAACCGCCCACCCCACTCTATCCGAACTGTTCACGCCCCAGTTGCGTACCACCACGCTGAGCGGAATGGGCATGGCGCTGGTTGCGCTGATTACCTGGTGGAGCTCCAACGCATTCATCGGCACCATCGCCAGCGGCTTGGCGCGTGTTGAAGCAGCATCCCGCGGGCTTAGTCCCTTGGCCACCCAGATTCTGTCTCAGGAATGGATCAAATCGACCACCAATCTGTTTAATATTGGCGGACTGCTTGGAACCTTGCTCACAATTCCAGTGGCTAAACATGTGGGTCGTCGACCCATGTATTTTGTCTATTTTTTGCTCTCTGGCATTGCCATCATGGCGACGTTTGGGTTGGACCTGCCACCACATACGCGACTGTATGGCTATTTTTTCATGGGTCTGACCATTTTTGGCGTGTTCGGCTCATTTACGTACTACCTGCCGGAATTGTTTCCGACCCATTTGCGCGCGACGGGGGCCGGGTTTTGCTATAACTCCGGAAGAATCATCGCGGCGATGGGCCCGTTTGTGGTGGGCAGCGTCGCCGCGATGGGAACAGATGCGCTGACAACTGCCATGCATCTGTTGTTTTGGGTGGGCGCGGTTCCCCTGATAGGGCTCTTCCTGATGCCCTGGGTCATTGAAACGCGCCACCTGGCACTCACAGATTAGACATTTTGACCGGCTCTAAATCTTTGGGGTTGGCCTGAAGAGCTTGAAGCCCTGTAACAAGACTCACCCAGCCTTGAACTGCCAGAGCCGTACCCACAGGTGTAGTTACTGCGGCTAGGGCCGTTAACAATGGACTGGACGCTTGTAACGCACTACTCATAATGGGCGGTATAATAGACCCCCCCCCATCAGGAGCCTTATGCCTCGCCACGTGAGCGAGATGGTGCTGAATGCCTCTCACGGCAACAACGAATGTTGGGATAAAGTTAATTCCGGCCACTGCCAGATACTCACCAAATCCAGCGAAAGCGGCGTACGGATTGTTCGTCTGTCGGAAATAGTACACAGCCGTACGATCATCAGGTGCCGCTGTCGTACTGCTCGCATCTAGAATCGCCGCATGCCTCATTTCGGATTCCGGAGATTTTTCAGCCAATATCCCAAGCCTCATCTTAGGTTCCGGAGGTCCTTCTACGCCCACACTCACATCAGCCATCAGCACACCCAAGAAAAATATAGATAACACTCGTTTCATCGAAAACTCCTTTTCAAGGAACCGCCGAGCGTGAACTTCTTATTTCCAAATTGTCGACCTTACGTCTATGTTCCTGCATGTTCGCTGAATTTCCCAACTGGTTGCAATCCAAACAGGATAGGTGATCTAAATGCCTAGAATTCCACCAGTTTCCAATTATCAGCCGCGTCTTATCAGCGCTGAGGCACACCCACAGATTGAAGACTTTCCCGACGACATTGAGCCTCTCGATATTTCGACCGTTCGTGCTGCCCAACCAGCTAGTATTGATATTGATGATCTGTTTGACAAGACATGGACACCCAGCAACCGAATTCAGAAAGTACTCGAAGGCAAGCTGCTCAGACTGGCATGCCCCGAGGGCTATGTTCGATCGCGCCACCGGCAGATACTGCGTCAGGCCATCTTGGCCACAGTACCTCAGTCAGGAATTTTTTCGGGCGTCAAAAGTGCCCTGGGCATCGACCGCAAAAGCGAATTAATTAAGGCGCTAGACAAACTAGAGCCAGCGGAGCTCAACAAGAAACTCCTAGGCTGCCTCGGCAACACTGAAAGCTACGGAGAAGCCGCTAATTTGCTTCGACTTGGCGCGGACGTGGTTCTAAGAGATCAGCAGGGACAAGAAGTGCACGTTGGTTTCATCGCCTGTCGCAGCGATCACGAGAATCTTTGGCGAGTCTGGTGTGAGCACCCGGACACTGATGTGAATGTACGTTACCACATGGGACTTTCACCGCTGCTGCTCGCGATTGGGAACAACCAAATCGAACGAGTCAAGAAGCTTCTTGAAAAGAAGGCCAACCCAGAAGCAGCAAACACCCAAGGAATCACACCCCTGGTAGCCGCAACAGCCATGCGGCAATATCGAATTCTACGGCCTTTGATGCGGGCTGGAGCAAACCCGCTCAGGCCGTGCTCCGCTGGAGGATCCGCTTTGGAATATGCCGATGACATCTCCAGCAGTATTCTCATCGACGAGCACAGCAAGCGGCAACATGCCACTCATCCGGAGTCTCTGCAAGCACACATCCCAGCACCACTGTCCGACAAAGACGTTTCGATGGCAGGTGCTTTTCTCCAAGGCAAGGGCACAACTCGGGTAGCGATGATGATGGCGCTAACCAACCCGGCGTTTTCCATCCAAATCGGAAGGAGGCTCTCCGTCGGCCAAGCTGACCGCATTCTCGATGTGATGTTGGGTGCCCTGGAGCCTGGCGATCCCGAATACGAAGCCACCCTGAACCCGGCTAGACCAGCCCCAGCCAACACCACCAAAATCCGCCCCACGCGTTCGCTGTTCATCGTCAAAAAATAATTTCAGATACGACGCGTTCTCCTTCTTCGAACCGGCTTTGGCCTGGACGGCTGCTCCAACGTCCACGTTTCACACAAGCCGGAATTCTCCTCGATAAATCGAGATCGCCGCAAAGATCGCTCTTGGGGGTAACAGAAAGTCAAAGAGTCTTTGGCCCGTGTGAGCGCCACATAAAATAACCGCCGCTCTTCTTCTAAGCCATTAGGTTCTTTGTAAGACATGAACGACGGGAAGTGTCCCTCAACCAACCAAATCACAAACACATGCGCCCACTCTAAGCCTTTGGCTTGGTGGATACTCGACAGCGTGACACAATCTTGGCTTCTAGAAATCTCTTGGCCCTCAAGTGACCAGTCGCGCGACGGCATGAGCTCCTGAAAAGCGATTTTTTGCTTGTTTAAAGCCTCTTTGATTTCAAGCGCGTGTTTGTGTGCGCGATACAAAACAGCAATCTCACCCAAAGAAACACCAGACGCGGCCAACTCAGAAATACGCTGGGCGACAAACTGGGCTTGTTGTAAAGCCGTCGCACAGGCAACCAACACAGGCCGTGGGCCTTCTTCACGAACACTCAGCAAATTGCGCTGCAATGCAAACGGAAAGCGTTTGAGCGCCGAATTAGCGAGCTTAATAATTTCCGGCGTCGAGCGATAATTCGTGCTCAAACTCAAATGCAATGCGTCGGGGTAACGCTTTTTGAACGCCAGCATGTTGCCCGTATCAGCACCTCGAAACGCATAGATGCTTTGAGAATCATCGCCAACCACCATGAGATTTTGATGCTGCCCACTCAAGTTCTCAATAATTTGACCCTGCAGTCTGTTGGTGTCTTGATATTCGTCGACCAAAACGGCTTCAGGGTGAATGGGCTGTGTTTGCAATAAACTTCTAAACTGCGTGAGTAAATCATCAAAATCGACCACGCCGGATTCGCGCTTTTGTGTTTGAAAAGCGTTGCGCAGCGCTTCGAGTTCTTCGGGCAATCTTGTCAAAGTATTCTCGGCGTAAGATATTTTATCAAACGCAATATCAACGCTGGGCAGCCGTGGATTTCGAAGCAGTCTAAATAATATTTTTTTAGAATCATCGCGCGAGATTAATTTGAGTTCAGGATTTTGTTGACGCAAATGCGTGAGTGCAACGGCGTGAAACGTCCCACCCATCACTCCCCTTGCTTCGGGCCCACACAAATCTTCGACACGCGCCAGCATGTGTCTGGCAGCTTTATTCGTAAACGTCAGCAAAATAATCTTGTTTGGAGCAATGCCTTGTTTGATCAGATGCGCGACGCGGCACACGAGCGTTCGTGTTTTACCAGAACCAGCACCGGCCGATACGATCAGAGGTTTCAAAGGTGCTTCGACAACGGATTTTTGTTCGTGATTAAGTTCTGGATTCACTGTGCTCGGGCTTATACATCAAAACCACAGTTTCGATAGCCGGAGTTGCACCAAAAAAATCAATGGGAATTATTTTGCTGACCTGATAGCCGTGCTCGACAAAATTTTGGAGATCGTGCACCATGGCATCGGGATCACACGACACCAAAGCAACGCGCTCTGCGTCGAGCTCAGCGAGTGCCTTGGCTTCTTGCATCAAGCCTTTTTTAGGGGGGTCAACCACCAAGCCTTTAATTGGTCTCATGGCAGCGAGTTCTGGCAACGCTTGGGCCACAGTTCTTGGATGCGCAGTCGCGATAGGATTCGACTCTATCGCAGTCACTGTGCATTCGCCTTTCTTCTGCAATGCTTTTGAAAATCCGCCAACGCCGGCATACGCATCGATATACTTCCCCGGACCCTTCCAAACATAATCCGCTACCAGGTTGTACATATGGTTGGCTTGTATGGGATCGGTCTGACAAAATGCATCCGGATCCACCAGTTGCCCGTCTTCGAGACTTCGGATTTGTGTCGGCCCAACGTGTTTGCCTCGAACTCCACCCAGGACACTGTTTGTAGAGTCAGACTGAATGCGTTCAGTCAAACTGAGTAACTTAGATTCGTCAAATATTTGCTGGGGCAGTGACTCCGACGTTACTAAAATCCCCGCCACGCCATCTTGAGCGGCTCTGAGAATCACGGCTTTCAAACTGCTCGCACCCGATCGATTTAACACCGGCATCAGCTCTGCAATAGCCTGATTAATCGCAGGATTCACGTGCGGACACGCACTGGCTTCTGAAAATACATGTGAATACGGGACATACACGCCGAGTTTCAAATTACCGGGCTCACCCCCCACCATGAGTTTCACTTTCTGGCGATAGCCGGTTAAATTTTCATGCGGAATCACGGGGTCCACCGGATAATCGAACCCCTGCGCTTTGAGAGCCTCTATGATCCGACGCCTTTTCAGATCATCCACAAAATTTTCATGCACACCATGCAACGGACACGCAGGACACGGGCGTTTGTGTGTACAACTGCGCCGAGCATGATAGGGACCTGTTTTCAAAAAGTGCTTCACACGACCCACCGTGAGTCTGTGCGCCTTAAAAACACGTTCACTTTTGAATTCTATTTCGTCGCCGGGAAATGCTCCGCGAACAGCATAATCCCAGCCATCACATTTGGCTCGACCTCGGCCTTCATTATCGATAGTTTCTATTTTGATGACGAGCATTGCTTATTTGTTCCCAGGACAAGGCAGCCAAAGAGAGCCCAGTGATCCGGCTGTCATAGACAGCGCGCGAAGAATCCTAGGGTTTAATCCGTTTGAAGCTGACAAAATTAACCTCACAGCTTATGCACAACCGGCGATTTTAAGCTACTCGGTCGCGGTTTTGCGAACGCTTGATTCAAAGCCCAACTATTTGGCCGGCCACTCTGTGGGTGAATATACGGCGCTGGTGGCTGGCGGGGTTTTATCTTTCGAAGAAGCCTTGAAAGCGGTGCATTACAGGGGCCAAGTGATGCAAGAAGCGGTTCCTGTGGGACAAGGCGGCATGTTGGCCGTGTTAGGCGAAGATCCCGACAAACTCGCTTGGTTGTGTGAACAAGTTTCTGGGACTGTCGCCGTTGCCAACTACAATGGCCCCGCCCAAACAGTCTTGTCGGGTGACACAGAGGGCCTCACAGCGATCCAAGAGCGCTTGAAGCAAGAAGGCATCAAGAAAGTCCTGCCCCTTCCAGTCAGCGCGCCGTTTCATTGCAAACTCATGAAACCAGCCCAAGAAAAACTGGCTGATTATCTCGCCCAACTTGATTTTCAAGATTCCAACACGCCAATTATGAGCAACGTCACTGCCAAGCCTGAAACTTCTGGCGTAAAACTACGTGAGTTACTGATTCAACAGGTCACAGCGCCGGTACGGTTTACCCAAATAATTAGATTTTTAAAATCAGTCGGCGTAACAGAACTTATTGAAGTCGGCCCTGGAAAAACGCTCACAAATATCGTCAAGCGCATGGGTGGTTAGAATAAAGCCGTTTTGTTTATGGTCTTAAGAAACTCACTGGGCGAAAACACCGGGACTGTAGAGTGGGCAAATCCTTTATTGCCGTAAATAATGACAAGTATAACCACCGGGATTTTTCTGTAAGTAATCCTGGTGATACTCTTCTGCCGGAGTGAACTTGGTCGCTTGAACGATTTGTGTGACAGCACGAGGCACTTGTTTTTTCACAGCCTCAGCGATCTTTTTTTGTATGTCAGACGCGTAAAAAATGGCTGAGCGATATTGTGACCCGATGTCATTGCCTTGTTGGTTGACTGTCGTTGGATCGTGCATTTTAAAGAACCATTTTTTCAGCAAGTTTTCATAAGAAAGTTTTTTCGGATCAAAAATAATTCGAACGGCTTCAGCATGACCTGTCTCGCCTGTTTTCACTTGTTCATACGTAGGATTAGGGGTTTGACCACCCGTGTAGCCGACTTCAATTTGAACAACGCCGGGAACTTTGCGCAGGATTTCTTCCATGCCCCAAAAGCATCCGCCGGCAAGAATCGCTGTTTCCAGGGTTGCTGTGCAACCTGTTCCCGTCACAGCACACTGGTTATTGCTGTCAGGGGCAATCGGTTTAGCCTTGGTTTTAAATAAGGCTTCGTATTTCCCGTAGCCTTCTTTTTTAAGTTGTGACGCCGGAATAAAACGTAAGGCCGCTGAGTTCATGCAGTAACGCATTCCAGTTGGTTTGGGGCCATCCATGAATACGTGCCCTAAGTGCGCATTGCCTATTTTAGAACGCACTTCCACGCGGGTGTTTCCGTTCGAGAGATCTGTTTTGGTAACCAAATTTTTCGCGTCTAGAGGTTTTGTAAAACTTGGCCAACCGGTCCCGGAGTCAAACTTATCTCGAGAGCTAAATAAGGGCTCTCCCGTGGTGATATCCACAAAAATGCCATCCTCATGCAAGTCCCAGTAAGCGTTTTGGAAAGCAGGTTCAGTGTCGCCTTTTTGAGTGACGTTGTATTGTAAATGTGTGAGATTTTTTTGCAGTTCAGCGTCGGAAGGTTTTTGATAAGCTTGAGCCGTCATGGTCAGCAGACATAGCACAAAGAACATCATGGTACCATCATGGT
>JAHFEF010000017.1:0-26636 GCA_023248545.1 Myxococcales bacterium
ACATCGGACGCCGCCGGTACAAAAAGTGATAATTGTTTTGTTTTTCCACTCGGATTTTTTTGCTTCGGCAGCGTCGATAAAGCCTCTAAAAGATTTGAGATGAAAGTGCTCGGCTTGGTTGAAAGTTCCTAGCCAGACCTCGAAGTCATTGCGGGTGTCGAGCAAAATAATCTCTTTGCCTTGATCAAGCCAAGTTTTAAGTTGCTGGGCTGATATTCTAGGTGCTTCATGATAGAGGGGGCTGGCTTGGTCGACCCCGAACGAAATAATCTCTTTTTTGAGCCGAACCAGCATGCGGGTAAAGGGCTGTTTATCGGAGAAGCTCTCTTTTACGGCAAACTCAGAAAGCTCCGGGTAACTTCGAATCAGTGACAAGATGCTATCTATGGATCCACGGGTACCGGCTAAAAACGCGTTCAGGCCTTCTGGGCTGACCAAAATAGTGCCTTTTAATTCTTGCTCCAGGCAGCAGTCCAGCAACTTTTGCCGCATGGCAGGCAAGTCTGTTAGATGGGCAAACTGGTATCCGGCAATATTGACGATCATGGTATTGATACGCAATAGCATTGTGGCAGTAAGATGCCAACATGTGTTTGATAATCAGACTACTTGGTTTTGCCAAAGACATTCAAATACTTCCCGGTTTCGATGAGATTCCTGAAAATTTTGCGGGATATACATGAAAATCCTTTGATCGTCTCATTATTGGGCAAACTCTGGTTGAAGGTTTTACACTGATGGGATCAGATCAGGTTTTTACGGCCTATGGCTGTAAAGTTATTTGGGGTGCATAGTCTTCTGGTGTACACTGGATGTATATGCCTAAGCCTATTGAACCTGCTGAACCTTCGCATGTTTTCACTGGTGAGCGTGTGGACGAGAGGGAGCCAGTTGCCGTGCAGGATAAATTTACCCCTCCTACTAGGAACGTGCGGCTGTTAGAACCACGTCCACCAGGGATAAAACAGACAGAACTGCCGTTTCCTGCTGCTACAGAGGCTGTAAAGCCTGTTCCTTTTTGGAATGGCAGTATTCGCTCAGGGGAGGCTGTTATTACGTTGCAAATTAAGAGCGCTGAAGATGGTTCTGAGAAACTTAAATTCGGTTGTCTTGGGCAAGCAGGGGAGGCCACAGCTTTCGTTGTCAAACAGGACGGAGAGGCTCGCCTTGTTTTAGAGGATCTAAAATCCCCCACGGGACGAATCGGAATTGGAACCGAGCTGATGAAAGCGGTTGTTTTAGCAAGCTTTCGGTTGGGTTGTGATGGACGGGTGGTTTTCATCGCGCGAGATAGAACGGGCTCTCACCAGTTTTACTATAAGCTAGGATTTAGATTTAGGGAGGACCGCCTGAATAGTAGGACTCGAGGTCAACTGAGAGGCGAAGTTGCTGGCGTATCTCTCGGCGAGTATCCCAATATGCAACTGGATGAGAACGAGCGAGCCCTATGGAAAAAATACTTAGATGCGGATCCTTCAGAACGGTCACAGTTATGGACGTTGATGAAACGAAAATTTTCTCCAGCTCGTCAATATGAGCGGGGTCCATCTACAGGCAATACCATCCAGATCTCTGTCAAACAGAAAGAAGACAGTCTTCTTTTCTCATGGGGCGGGAGCAGGACTGCAGAGGCTTGGTTTATGGACAAAGCCCATGCAAAAAAAGTTGTTCCTCAGGGTTCGTACCGAAGTGCTCTCTACCTAAACGATACTCATTTTGTAACCGAAAATTCTGATTTGGAAATGACGAGAGAGATCATGAAAGCGATAATACGTGCAAGTTTCGATGGAGGAACAGAGGGGCGTGTTTATCTAACCCCCCGAGTAAACGAGAGACATCTTTTCTATAGATTTGGTTTCAGGGCGAAAAACGATGCTGAAAATCAAAATCTTTTTTGGTTGACACAGAATCCAGATCTATTTTCAGTTTATCTTCAGAAGAAGGAACGTGCGTTGTGGGAACGCTATCTCAAGGCGAGCCCGGGACAACAAGAAGAGCTCTGGAGGCAAATGGAAACAGAATTTAATGCTTCTCCTGTTGCCGTTCAAGACAGCGACTGGCTTGATTATATTGAGTGACACTTCTTAATTTTAATGGCTTGCCAAATCTTCATCGGCAAAATATGAAGGTACGACGAGGCATTTGGCATGGCACAAATTTTTCCAAAATGGACCAACAAGGTCCCGAAAATTGCGCTCCTATCTTTAGTGTGCGTGACCACGGGAATTGTTTTTGTTTTTTGGTATTGGTTTTCGCCCTATAACTTAGAAGTCGGTTACCAGCCCATTCAACCGGTTCCGTATAGTCACAAGATCCACGCCGGGAATCTCGGCATGGACTGTCGCTATTGTCACACGGGTGTTGAGAAATCTGCTGTTGCGGGTGTGCCGCCGACACAAACTTGCATGAACTGCCACAGCCTGATCAAGCCAAACTCGGTGAAGCTTGCACCGGTGCGAGACAGCTTTAAAACAGATCTGCCGATCCCCTGGATTCGAGTTCACAAAGTCCCTGACTATGCCTATTTTGATCACAGTGCCCATATTGCAGCCAGCATTGGCTGTGTGAGTTGCCACGGTCGCATTGATCAAATGACCGAAGTGAGGCTCGAGAAACCACTCAGCATGGGTTGGTGCTTGGATTGCCACCGAAATCCTGAGCCGCATTTAAGACCGCTCGATAAAGTGACCGACATGGAGTGGGTCCCCGACGAGAATTGGAAAGCTGTCGCGAAAGCCAAGGCAAAAACATTGCATCCACCGGTTGAAAGTTGTTCAGGGTGTCACCGATGACCGAAAATATGAAATACTGGCGTTCTATTCAGTACCAAGAATGGACTGATGAATACAAAGCTTTAATCAAAGACGAATTTAAAACAGGCGATAGTGAGTTTACGAGTCTGCAACGTCGAGACATGCTGAAGCTCATGGGTGCGTCGTTTGCGTTGGCCGGCCTGGGGACAGGTTGTCGGCGTCCAGTAGACAAAATCATGCCCTACTCGAAAGCCCCGGAAGGCACGATACCCGGCATCCCCAAATATTTTGCGACGACTCGTCCCAGTGTTTTTGGGGGTGTGGGTTTGGTTGTTGAGACACATGAGGGCCGGCCGACTAAAATAGAAGGCAACGAGTCGCACCCAGCGAGTTTAGGTTCCGCGAGCATTCATGACCAGGCGGCGATTTTAGAACTCTATGATCCCGATCGATCGAAGACTCCGACCAAGCCGTTTGAAGACGGAAGAATTCCGGGAACTTGGGAAGAATGGGATGCTTTTGCGGCTGATCATTTTATGGCACTTGCTAAAAAGCAAGGCGATGGCTTGGCATTTGTGTTCGGCGGTGAAGAATCTCCGACGCTCGAACGCCTTCAGAAATCAGTTCTGCTTAAATATCCCAAGGCGGCGTTCTACACACACAACCCAATGTTCCCCAAAAATAGCCGAGAAGGTACCGAAAAAGCTTTCGGGACGGGAGCTCGTGTTTTGGTTCGCTTCGAAAAAGCGAAAGTCATCTTAAGCGTTCAAGCAGATCCGCTCATGACAGGTGCACAGGCGCTGGTGAATTCGAGAGGATTTGCAGCCGGGCGTAAGATTTACAAAGCCGAAGAAGCCGCGGGGATGAATCGGCTCTATGCCGTCGAGGCTGGGTTCTCTCTGACGGGTACGAATGCCGATCATCGATTGCCCTTGAGTGTTTCGCAAACGCCGGATTTCATGAAGGCATTGGCACACGAGTTGTTCCCCGATCAATTTGGCGTAGCTAATTTCAGCGACATGCGTTTTGTGAAAGCGCTTGCCAAAGATTTGGCCAAGAATAAAGGTCAGGCTTTGATTGTCGTCGGGGAAAATCAGGCCCCTGAAGTTCATGCATTGGCGCATTACTTGAATCATGCACTCGGTGGCCAAGGTACTGTGTTTCAAGTTACCCAAGCGCCGGCTATACAGAATAAAAATATTGCTGACTTGAAAGACGCCCTGAACAAAAATCAGATTCAGACATTGGTCATGATGGGTGTGAATCCAGTCTATTCGACGCCTCGTTCAATGGGCTTTTTAGATGCGTTGAAAAAAGCCAGCACACTGATTCATGTGGGGCTTTATGAAGATGAGAGCGCCCAGGGGGCTCATTGGCATTTGCCGCAGTCGCACTTTCTAGAAAGTTGGGGCGATGCGCGGGCTTTTGACGGCACAGCGTCTTTGATACAGCCGATGATTGCGCCACTGCATGCCTCTCGATCAGATCTTGAAATCTTGGCACAGATCGCGCAGCTCGATTCTCGCAAGGGCCTTGATTTGGTGAAGGCCACTTGGCCGGCGATCCGGTTTGACCAAGCTTTGCATGACGGCGTGATTGCGGGGACGGCTTATGCGGTGGTGTCAAAGTCGGCTGCAATGCCCCTCCTTCGCCAAGGCTTCGGCGGGCAAGTTGGCGCAAGCGCCAACTTGGAGATCCTGTTTAACTTAGACAACAAAACCCTCGACGGTCGCTATGCGAATCTAAGCTGGATGCAGGAGTTGGCTGACCCGGTGACCAAGCTCTGCTGGGGCAATGCGATCTTGGTGAGCCAAGCGTTGGCCAAAGAGTTAGGCATTAACAGCCGCGTGAATACACGAATTTATGAAGCCGATGTCGTGTCGGTGAGTTTAGGCGGACAAGCGGTCGAAGCGCCGGCGTTTATTATGCCCGGATTGGCAGATAAGAGCGTTGTGGTGACGCTTGGATATGGACGCGAAAATTCTGGGACCATTGGGAATGGCATCGGTGTGAATTTTTTCAAAATCATGCCGGCCAATTTTGCGATGACAGCGCAAGGCGTTCAAATTGCCAGGTTGGGTAAAATAGAAAAACTGGCGTCAACGCAAGAGCAGTTCGCTATGAATGGCGATGCGATTCAAGAAGTCAGTGTTCTCTCTCTGGATAATCGTGACCCTGCCAAATTGCGAACGGCTCAAGAATTTGCGGCCGGTGAACAAATCGAAAAACAAGCGTTGCCACAAATGACCGACGCCTGGAAGTATTCGGGCAATAAATGGGGCATGGTGATTGATTTGAGCTCGTGCACAGGCTGCAATGCGTGTGTCACAGCCTGCCAGGCGGAGAATAATATCCCGGTGGTGGGCAAAGATCAGGTCATGCGTTCACGTGCCCTGCAGTGGATTCGCGTGGATCGATATTTCACGGGCGATGTGGGTAACCCTCAGAGTATTGCGCAGCCAGTGCCGTGCATGCATTGCGAAAATGCTCCGTGTGAGCCTGTGTGCCCCGTGGCAGCAACGGTACACGACACAGAAGGTCTCAATGCCATGGTGTATAATCGTTGTATCGGGACACGTTATTGTGGCAACAACTGCCCGTATAAAGTCCGTCGGTTTAACTATCTAGACTACTCAAACAGCGGAAATATTTATATTAATCCGTTGGATAAAGAGCGCAATAAGTTCCTGCAGATGCAGAAAAACCCCGACGTGACGATCAGATATCGCGGGGTGATGGAAAAGTGTACTTATTGTACGCAGCGTATTCAAGAAGCCAAGATTGCTGCTAAACGAGAACAACAAGATTCAAATCACTTGCCTGATGGCGCAGTAACCCCAGCGTGTGCACAAACTTGCCCGACGAAAGCGATTACGTTTGGGAATTTGAACGATGATCAGAGTCGAGTGAGTTTGCTGAAGAATGGCCCTCGAAATTACAACCTACTGGAAGAGCTGAATACGAGACCTCGAACATCGTATTTGGCAAAACTAAGAAATCCAAACCTGGAGCTTGCTTAATATGCACCGCGGAGATCTGGTTTTAGATGAAGATTTGGTCAAACGCGAAGACTTAATTCGCGGGGGGCTTGGTTATCACGATATCACTGAAAAAGTCTGTAAGATGGCTGAGACGCCATTTTTAGAGACGCACAAAGGCTGGTTGGTGGGGTTTGCATTGGCAGCCTCGACCCTGACGATGTTTGTGTTGGCGATCGGCTACTTGATCTGGGAAGGCATTGGGATCTGGGGGAATACCAGTCCGACTTTCTGGGCCTGGGACATTGTGAACTTCGTGTTCTGGGTCGGTATCGGTCACGCGGGGACACTGATTTCGGCGATTTTATTTTTGTTCCGGCAAAAATGGCGAACGTCCATTAATCGCTACGCCGAGGCCATGACGATATTTGCGGTGATTTGTGCGCTGATATTTCCGGGAATTCACGTCGGGCGTATTTGGGTGGTCTATTTTTTCTTCCCCATTCCCAATCAGATGGACATGTGGCCGAATTTTAGATCGCCGCTTCTATGGGACTTGTTTGCCGTCGGGACTTATTTCACGGTGTCTTTGTTATTCTGGTATGTGGGATTGGTGCCGGATTTGGCTACGTTGAGAGACCGAGTTAAGAATAAAGCCGCGAAGTTATTATACGGGCTATTTTCACTCGGTTGGCGCGGGTCCATGCGTCACTGGGTGCATTATGAGCGTGCTTATTTGCTCTTGGCAGCCTTGTCGACGCCGCTGGTTTTATCTGTTCACAGCGTGGTGTCTTTTGACTTTGCGACCGCGCAATTACCTGGTTGGCACACGACCATATTTCCACCGTATTTCGTCGCAGGGGCAATTTTTTCTGGGTTTGCCATGGTGCAGACCCTCATGCTTCCGGCTCGTCTATGGCTCGGTCTCAAAGATATTGTCACGATCAAGCATATCGAAAACATGAACAAGATTATTCTCGTGACGGGTAGCATGGTGGGTTATGCCTACGGAATAGAGTTCTTCATGGCCTGGTACAGTGGCAACGAGTATGAGTCTTTTACGTTTATTAATCGAGCGTTTGGGCCTTATGCTTGGGCGTATTGGACCATGGTGACCTGTAACGTGATCACACCTCAATTATTCTGGTTTAAGAAGCTTCGAACAAGTATCACGGTTAGCTTTATTTTGTCTATCTTTGTGAATATTGGCATGTGGTTTGAGCGTTTCGTGATCATTGTGACATCGCTGAATCGAGACTTTTTGCCATCAAGTTGGCACTATTTTACGCCGAGAATTTGGGAGCCGATTTTCTTAATTGGGTCTTTTGGTCTATTTTTCACGTTCTTCTTGTTATTCGTTCGTTATTTGCCGGTGATTGCCATGGCAGAAATTAAGGGCGTGATAGCGAATGGGGATGACCATCATGCTTAAAAATTATGGTTTAATCGCAGAATACGAGTCGCCGCATGCGATTTGTGAGGCTTCGAAGAGAGTCCGAGACGCTGGGTACCAAAAATGGGATGCCTGCACGCCGTTTCCAGTTCATGGCTTAGACAAAGCCATGGGTTTGAAAGACAGCGTGTTGCCCTGGTTCGTTTTGGTAGCAGGCATCACAGGTTGCGCGTTGATCTCTTGGCTCATGATTTGGGTGGCGGCGTATGATTATCCGTTAAATATTGGTGGAAAACCGACCTGGAGCGTGCCGGCTTTTGTGCCACCAGCGTTCGAAGTGACAATTTTGTTTAGTTCTCTGATGGCTGTATTTGGGATGTTTGCGTTGTGTGGGCTGCCGAGGCTTCATCACCCCCTATTTCACTCGAAGAAATTCGAACGGGTGACAGATGACAAGTTTTTTATTGTCATCGAGGCTCAAGACGCGCTGTTTGATTTGGAAAAGACCAAAGATTTGCTCAATCAAACGCATCCGGTCAGCATCGAGTTGGTGGAGGAGCAGCTATGAGAATTTTTGCTCTTTTGGCACTGCTCACTTTATCCGGTTGTCGGGGTTGGACATCTACAGAACCGCCTGTGCATCCAAATCCCAATATGGATACGCAAATTAAATATAAGCCGTATCGTGAAAGCGAGTTTTTTGAAGACAAGCGTGACATGCGGCCGCGCGTAGACGGGACCGTCGCTCGGGGTGATTTAGCCAATAAAGACCAGCCTGTGATCACCTACAAACTCATGCAGCGAGGTCGTGAGCGTTTTAATATCTATTGCGCACCGTGTCACTCGGCTTATGGAGACGGCAATGGTATGGTAGGCAGAAAATTGCCCATTAAGCCGACGACTTTTCACAGTGATTTCATGCGCACCCAGCCCCTGCAACACTTTGTAGATGTCATGACCAATGGCATTCGAACCATGCCGTCGTATAAGCATCAAATCCCGATGGAAGACCGGTGGGCGATTGCGGTGTATGTGCGAGCGCTCCAAGAGCTTGGCAGCAAGGAGAAGAAGTAGCCATGCAAAGACTTGTTTTACTGGGGTTAGCAATTTTAGGACTTGGTTCGTGGTTTTTAGGCTTCCAAGCGGACCCGACGCGATCCCTATATGGCTATCTGTTTGCTTTCGTGTCTGTTTTAACGATCCCGTTGGGCTGCATGGTGTTTGTGTTGATACAGCATTTGACTCGGGCAGGATGGTCGGTGCTGGTGCGTCGAATTGCTGAATTTGGAATGGCCACGGTGCCGCTGTTTGCGGTCTTATTTTTGCCGATTGCTTTGTTGGGTCATGATTTATTTCCGTGGAGCCACGTGGAGCATTTGGACGAAAATCTGATCAAGAAAATGCCGTATTTAAACATGAAGTTTTTCATGATTCGCGCGGCGATGTATTTTGTGGTTTGGACTGGAATCGCTGTTTGGTTTTACAGAAAGTCTCTAGCACAAGATGCGAACCCGAATGTCACGCGTCAGCTTTGGAAGTGGAGCACGCTTGGAATTGTGTTGTTTGCATTGTCTACGAGCTTTGCGTCTTTTGATTGGCTGATGTCTTTGCAGCCGCATTGGTATTCGACCGTATTTGGTGTGTATTTTTTTGCGGGTTGTTTTTTAGCCGGCCTGGCATTTATGAGTTTGGCGCTGATGAGAACTTCGATTCCTCTGAAGCCAGACCACTATCATGATTTAGGCAAGTTACTTTTTGGGTTTACAGTATTTTGGGCGTATATTGGATTCAGCCAGTTTATGCTTTACTGGTATGCCAATATTCCAGAAGAAACCGAGTTTTATATGCGGCGTCTCGAAGACGGCTGGCAGAGTATTTCTTGGGCTTTGTTGTTCACGAATTTTTTTATTCCGTTTTTCGTGATCATGTCTCGGCATGCCAAGCGCAATAAAAAAGTCTTTGCGTTTGGTTGTCTGTGGATCCTGTGTGCACACTTTCTGGATATTTACTGGTTGGTGATGCCGACTTCGGGAGACGAGCATTGGATTAATTTCCTGCCCTATGATTTAGGGGCGTTGTTGGGCATCTTGGCGCTGTTCATGGTGGCATTTAATTGGATCATGAAGGGCCAGTCGATGATTCCAAAAGGGGATCCCCGATTAAAAGAATCTTTAGCATTCGAGAACTATTAAGATGAGTGGAATAACAGAACACGATTTGACCCCGAGAGCTAATTTGACGATTTGGGGCTATTTTTTGCTTTTTGCCATACTCATGTATGTGACTCTGGTGGCGCTGACGATTTATTTCAAGGCTGAAGCGGAGCACGAGCACTATGTGAAAGTTGGATCGGTCAAATCTCAAGAGTTGATTGACTTGAGAGAACAGGAAAAGAAAGAACTGGTTGGAATTGAGGAAGCGATGGAGAAAGTGGTTCGTGCTTCGAATTAGTTTTCTACTCGTGGCTTCGCAACTCCTCTCTGGCGAAGGCAGTCTCATGGTTCCAAAAATCATGGAAGGCACGGAAATTATTGATAAGCGCGGGGCTGTCGTTCCAAAAGATTTATCGCTCATCAATCATCTGGGTCAGCCAGTCAAACTGGGTGATTATTTGGGCCAGGATAAGCCGGTGATACTCACGCTGGGTTATTACAAATGCCCGATGCTGTGCAGCTTGGTACTCAATGGCCTGATGGACTCTATGAAAGGCCAGTCGCTCAAATTAGGCCGAGATTTCTCTGTCTTGTCTGTGAGCATTAATCCGAACGAGACACCGGACTTAGCCAGTGCCAAACGGACTAATTATTTGAAAGCGTTCGGTGTCAACGACGATGCACCATGGACTTTCGCATTGGGAAAAGCTGAAGATGTCAGCAAGCTCGCCGAGAGCGTTGGCTTTGGGTACAAATATCACAAACCGTCGGGTGAATATGTGCACAGTGCTGGGATTTTTATTTTGTCACCCGATGGGGTTTTAACACGCACGCTCTATGGCATCGCCTATAACCCGAGAGATCTAAACATGAGTTTGATCGATGCTTCACGGGGAAAAATTGGGTCGCTGATGGACCGGATTATTTTGAGCTGCTTTCACTACGAGCCCGATAGCCACAAGTATGGCGTTTATGTGTTTGGCGTGATGCGTTTGGCGGGGGTGTTGACGATTTTGGTGGTAGGGAGTTTGGTGTTGATTTTGTTGAGAAGAGAGAGGCGGTTAAAAACATGGATAGCTTAAAAGAGCTTTTGGCAATGAAATTGCCCGTGTTGTCTGAGTGGGGGTGGATGTCCAATCCAGCCTCGGGGTATGCGAACGACTTTAACTCGGTGTTCTATTTTCTCATGTGGACCGGTTTGGGTTTGTTCCTACTGGTTGTTGTCCCCATGGTTTGGTTTGTCATCAAGTACCGACGCAAACACGAGAGTCAAAAGGCGCTTTCACAAAATGACCACAATATCAAAATCGAAGTCATTTGGACTTTTTTGCCAATTGCCTACTTGGCAGTCTGTTTTATCTGGGGTTTTTTGGGTTATTTAAACGTATCGACGATGCCGATGGGCGCTAAAAATCTGCGCGTGATCGGGCAGAAGTGGAACTGGACGGTGCAGTACCCAGACGAAGATATTTCTGTTTCTGGACAGGGAGCCGTGATTGGGGTTCCTCAGGGCGAAAATATCCAACTGACGATGTCCTCGCAGGATGTCATTCACAGTTTTTTCTTGCCGAATTTTAGAATCAAACAGGATGTTCTGCCTGGCCGGTATACGACTTTGTGGTTTAATGCTTCTGAAGTCGGTGAATTTCCTGTATTTTGTGCAGAATATTGCGGCGATTCGCACAGCAACATGTTGGCCAAAGTCAAAGTCATGCCCAAAGACGAATATAACGCCTGGGTCGACGGGATTAAAAACGCCAATAATAAGCTATCCCCCAAAGAACTCGGTGCCAAGCTGTACCAGTCTAAAGCGTGCGTGACGTGTCATAGCATTGACGGCAGTGCGCGCATTGGTCCGTCTTTTAAGGGCGTCTATGGCACGACTTCGGAGCTTGCATCGGGCGCGAAAGTCAAAGTCGACGATAATTTTATTCGAGATCACGTGTTAACGCCGACGAAGACGCCCATTAAGGGTTACCCACCGGTGATGCCATCGTTTCAAGGTCAGTTGAGTGAGTCGGATATCAATGGTTTAATCGAGTTTATTAAATCACTAAAATAGGGAGTTTAAGTTATGAGCGCACCGGGTAAAAATTATTTGAATTGCAAAAAGGGATTCGCCTCTTGGGCATTAACTCTGGATCACAAGCGCATCGGGCTCATGTATCTTGGGTCGATCATGTTTTTTTTCTTGCTGGGAGGGCTGTTTGCACTCTTGCTTCGCACGGAGCTATTATCGCCGGGTCATACAATCATGGACGCCAAGCGTTACAATCAGCTGTTTACGCTGCATGGCGCCATTATGGTGTTTTTGGTGATTATCCCCGGCATTCCAGCTTCGTTGGGTAATTTTGCGTTGCCACTGATGCTGGGTGCCAAAGACGTGGCGTTTCCAAGACTCAATTTGCTGAGCTATTATATCTATGTTTTGGGGGCCATTGTGGCCTTAGGTTCTTTGATTGTGGGGGCAGTGGACACCGGTTGGACGTTCTATATGCCGTATTCGAGCACGACTGATGGGGGCGTGGTGCTTATGGTGACAGCGGCGTTTATATTAGGCTTCTCGTCTATTTTTACAGGGCTTAATTTTATTGTGACGACGCATAAGCTTCGAGCACCGGGGATGAGTTGGTACCGGATGCCATTATTTGTGTGGGGTATTTACGCGACGGGGATTATTCAGATCATGGCGACGCCCGTATTGGCGATTACGCTGTTGTTATTAATTGTTGAGCGTGTGGTAAAAGTAGGGATTTTTGATCCGGTACTAGGTGGCGATCCGGTTTTGTTTCAGCACTTCTTTTGGTTTTACTCGCACCCGGCCGTTTATATTATGATTTTGCCAGGCATGGCGGTCATCTCTGAGTTGATTGCTGTGTTTAGCCAGAAACGCATTTTTGGATACAAACCCATTGCGTATTCGTCGATCGCATTGGCCGTCTTGAGTTTTTTGGTCTGGGGACATCATATGTTTGTTTCAGGCCAATCTGAGTTAGTGGGAATGATTTTTTCGGTCCTGACTTTCTTGGTGGCGGTGCCGTCCGGGGTTAAAATGTTTAACTGGTTAGCAACCATGCATCAAGGTTCTGTTTCCCTGAAGACACCCATGCTGTGGGCGTTAGGCTTTTTCGTGCTGTTCGCGATTGGCGGCATCACAGGTGTGTTTTTGGGTGTCTTGAACGTCGACGTGCATTTGCATGACACGTATTTTGTGGTGGCGCATTTTCACTATGTGATGGTCGGCGGAACTTTTATGGCCTTTATGGGCGGGATTTACTACTGGTGGCCCAAAATGACGGGCAAGATGTACAGCGAATTTTGGGGAGCTGCATCGGCAATCATGGTGGTGGTTGGGTTTAATTTGACTTTTTTCGTGCAATTTTTGATGGGTGCGCAGGGCATGCCGCGCCGTTATTATAATTATTTAGACCAGTTTACGATCTATCACCAAATCTCGACCGTTGGGTCTTACGTGTTGGGACTGGGTTTCGTGATGGCGTTGATCACGCTTTTGGTTTCGCTCAAAAATGGGAAGACTGCGCCGAAGAACCCGTGGCATGGTGCGTCGCTGGAATGGACACACACCGACGCAGTTCCCATTGAGACTAATTTTCGTGAGCAGCCTGTGGTGACGGAGGGTCCGTATGAGTATCGCTAAAGCGTCAGGTGTGGCGGGGTTTCCGCTGCATGAGCATTTCGAGCGGCCTGAGCAGCAGGTCGACGCGTCGAAGCTGGGGATGTGGTTGTTTCTGGCCACTGAAGTGTTGATTTTCGGGGGGCTCTTTGTGGCCTACGCCGTCTATCACTACTTGCACCCGGAGTTATTTAAAGCCGCGCACAAATTTCTAGACGTTCGGTTGGGCGCTTTTAACACGGTGGTCTTGTTGTTCTCAAGTTTGACGGTGGTGTTGGCGATTCACGGGGCTCAGCAAGGCAAAAAGCAGATGGTTCTCTGGAATCTGTTTTTGACGATTGTATGTGCCGGAACTTTTTTGGTGGTTAAGTATTTCGAGTATTCGCATAAATTTCACTCTGGGTTATTGCCGGGTTATTATTTCACCAATGCGACGGTTCCAAGTCCGGATGAAGCGCATATATTTTTTGGGATTTATTTCTTGATGACGGGTCTTCACGGGATTCACGTGGTGATTGGGATGATCGTGTTGTCTTGGTTGATGTTTCGGGCCTATCGAGATGAGTTTAACCCTCAGTATTATTCGCCGCTTGAAATTGGTGGACTCTACTGGCACTTGGTGGATATTATCTGGATTTTTCTGTTCCCGTTATTGTATCTCATTCGTTAAGGGGTAAAAAAAATGAGTCACATTCACAAAGTAGAAGGTCCGGCTCCTCACGTGTTGCCTGTGGGTGTTTATTGGACTGTATTTGGAGCGTTGTTGTGTTTGACGGCGCTGACGGTCTGGGTGGCGGAGTTTGATTTCGGAACGATGTCGACCACGGTGGCGTTGTTGGTGGCGACAACCAAGGCGAGTTTGGTTTTAGCGTGTTTCATGCACTTGTGGTTTGACAACAAGTTTTATGGGGTGATTTTGGGAGCGACGTTTGTATTCTTGTCGCTGTTTATTTTGTTCTGCGTGATGGACGAGGGTTCCCGAACGCTGATTGATCCTGAGCGCGCTAATTTCTTGCCTCGGGATCAAAAAGTGTTGCAGTATAAGACTGATCATCCTGATGAGTTGGCTTTGCGTCCAGGTTTAAAAGATCCTGTTAAAGACGAACTGAATTTCGAGGGCCCCCACTCTCAGGAAGAGTAATTTTTAGATTATGATTCACATCGCTGTGCTATGTTTACTCGCTGCCGTCTGCTTTCTACTGTCGTATTATGTCACTAAGTTTATTATTAAATCAGTCTCAAAACAAATTATTAAACGCTTGCCGACTTTCGATAAAAAAATTCTCCGCGCGGCGTTTACACCAGTTCGGTTTGGATTTGCGCTGTGTTTGTTTATTATTGGCGCGCATTTTGTAGACATCCCTGAGTCCTGGGTTCCATTCATACGCCATGGTGCCGAGATACTATCTGCTTTTATATTAACTTGGCTGGTCTTTAGCGTCGTAGATTTGCTGGGTGAGTGGCTGGCGGAGCACCTACGTGAGACGGGCCAGGCGGGGATGATTGGGATGATCCCGCTGGGTCGACGCACGCTTAAAGTCGCTGTCATGATTTTGGCGTTGATTACGTTTTTGCAAAACATTGGCGTTCACGTGACGGCGTTGTTAGCGGGTATCGGAGTGGGCGGTATCGCGGTGGCGCTGGGTGCTCAAAAAATGATTGGTGATCTCATCGGCGGTATTATGTTGGTATTAGACCGGCCGATTCGGGTGGGCGATGATTGTAAATTTGGTGCCCAAACAGGCCGCATAGAAGAAATTGGAATCCGAACGACGCGTATTAGAACCCCTGACAGAAGTGTCATTGCGGTCCCGAACTCAGATTTTTCGCAAATGCAGCTTGAAAATCTGTCGATGCGTGACCGGATCAGATTGAACTGTGTGCTGGGCATTCATCGAGCCAGCACACCCGATCAGCTGCGTTTTTTATTGATCGAGTTTCGCAAGTTGCTGTATGCGCACCCGAAGATTGATCAAGAACCTGCTCGGGTTCGCTTGGTTGCAATCGCGCAGTCTTCTTTGGATATTGAAATCAATGCCTATGTTTTGACTCACCAGAACACGGAGTTTTTGGCGGTACGTGAAGATTTGTTTTTGCGCTTTTTAGACAAAGTGCGCGAAGCAGGGACGTCTTTGGCGGTGCCAATCCAAGAGACAGTTGTTTCGGCTGGGTTTGACCCGAGCCATGCAGCGCAGCAAGTTGCTGATTGGCGCATGAAGGGCGAGCTGGGGCTGCCGGAGTTTTCGGAGACCCAGATAGAAGCTCTCGATGACAGTTTGGATTATCCGCCGAAGGGGAGCGTGGTTCGGGCCGAATTTTTCGCCCTTTGACTTGTCCTCTGGTCCATCAGCCCAGTGGGTTCTGATCATTCGTGATCGCTTCAGCCAACTTTTTAAGCAGGGTTTCTAATTCCGAAGCATTGGTGGTCGAGTAGAGCTTATTTGGTTCCGATTCCTTAGGTACTACTTCCCGAAACTTTCTTAACAAATAGGGAATAAGCTGTTTATTTGTTACACTGCCAGACCATTGTTTCATAGCCTGCTCAAACGTCTGCGGTGACTTCGATAGCTTCGTTTTCGTTAGATTCAAAATTGCATTGGCATCTTGTTTAAATTTCTCAATTGACACCAGAGTATGTTGCTCTGTCTCCGGAGGCCGCTGCTGGACAGCTCGACGAGGTGGGGGTGTAGCGACAGCGGAAGTCACAGCCGCAGCTGGAGGTATGGCCGTAGCACTGGGTCCTGTTCGAAGAGCTTGGTTTGCAGCTTGAACTTGAAGCTGTTGGATTGCTGCTTGAAATTCTTCATCGAAACGGTTTCCCTGTTGAGTGAGTTTACTTTGCAATTGCCTATTCTCTCTTTCTAGGCTTTCGCGCTCTGCCTCCAAGTCTGCGAGTTTCACAGTGTATTTTCCTTCTAAATTCTTAAGCGCTTGTTTTTGCGTCTCATCTAGAAGCTCTAACTCGTCGATTCGTTCGTGGAGGCTTGCTAACTTTTCCTCAAACCTTTCTTGGTCTCGCCGAAACTTGAAGGTCTCTTCAGCCCGCAAACCTTGTATCTGTTTGGCACCGGCATGTGCAGCTTCTTGAAGCTGCTCCAGCATATCCATCCCCTGGCGATCTAAGTCTCGCCGAGAAATAGTTTCCTCAAGCTCCGTGTCTCTCATCATATCTTTTATCTGTCCGAGAAAAGCTTCTTGCTGAGTGTGTATTTTCTGCTCAATTTCAGCCTGCTTAGCTTGGCTTGCTTGAAGCTGTTGGCTCAAGTCAGCTATGGCATTCTCTTTTTCCTCTCCTAAATCCTTCAGTTTGTGCTGCAAATCGCTTGTATAAGCTCGCTGTCGGGCCCCAGCGTCTTCAAGATTTTGGATAGTCTCCCTGTTTTTTCGGGTATCCTGCTCCCCAGTCCGCTTGAAGGTCTCACGCTCTCCAACCTGAGTAGCGTCTGTCCTAGCATCTTCTTCCAGTTGTGCTCGAAACTCTGCTTCTGCTATCTCTAGAGTTGAGCGTTCTCGTTCTTCGAAACCAACGGCTATTCCTCGCGCAAGGCCTTTCTGGCCCTCGATTTCTTTATTCTGCTTCTCGATTTGTGCTTGCGTTCTTTCAAGTGCTTGTTGAAGGGTTGCCACGCGCTTACTTTCAGCCTCCGAAGCTCTAAGTTGCCTCTTCAACGCTGCCACTTCTCCTTGTTGCAGGGCAGCCTGTTGCTGTGCTTGTTTCAAACGCTCTTGAGTTGCTTGCAGCATTTGCTGGGCACCCGCCGTTTTCTGTTTATTTCTGTTGGCAGCCTGAGCGTTTTGAACTTCTGCTTTGGCTGTTTCCAAACTGGACTGAGCTTTTTGAAGCCTTGTTTGAGTATCCTTCAGCTGGTTTTTTAAGTGAGTTTGCTTATCTTTATGACTTTGAGTCAGTGATTCTATTTGGCGCTCTTGCTCAGCTTGCATTCTAATCAATCTCACAGTGAGCTTTTTGACGTCTTCTTCTTTATCCGCCAAATCTTGCTTGGTCTTTTTTGTGTCGTTTTTTTGGGCAGCCTGAATTGCAAGAAGAGCTATCAACGTATCACGTTCAGCAATCAGCTCAGTAATTTTTTGCTGCTGTTGCTGAATTTGTGCTTGTTGTTCTTGATCGAGCTGTGCAGCTTCTGCTTGTATCTGTTCTCTTGCTGCCTGGGCTTCCTTAAGTTGTTGTAATCCAATTTGAGACTCCCCGGCAGCTCTACCGAGTTCATCCACCAGTGCATTATGTGCTTCTATGAGCTGCTGAAAATCTTGTTGCTGTTTTACGCATAAGTCACGCAGTGCGTGTTGGGTTGTTTCTATGTCTGTGTCTGTTGTTCGCTTTGATTGAGCAGTGCTAAGCGCATTCCTGAGACGAGTAATCTCACGTTCCTGTGCAGCTATATGAGCCTGCAGTCGTTCGATATCTTCTTGTTGCGCTTCATGATGGAATTGAAAAGAGCCAGCTGGATTTGTTGGTGTGTTAGGGAGAGAACGAAATTCTGATTCTCCTTCCGGTGTCAGTGTAGCAGCTTCACTACGAGGAGGTATTGATGGGAGTCTTCCACCAAAAGCCCTAAGAAAAGCTTCTTCCCGTCTTCCTATGGTTCTATTTTCCAAAACAACATAGTGGCCTGCGTGTTTGCTCGGGTCCTTCGGTGGAATAAGGACAAGCGCTTTCTTAGGTTTTCCTGAACCGGCCGGGTATACCTGAGCCTGAGGGGTTTCTCTCTCGTGACCAACAAGGCTGACATCTAAATGTTTTAATTCAATATCACAATATTGTGCGAATACGCTCAGATCTTTAACATCTCCAGGAGCATCTTCCTTCGCTGCTTCCGGACTCACTCCGGGAAGGCCGTGGGTAAAATCACGTACAACCGGGCCATATTTCTTGGAGGTAATCAAGCTCATGAGCTGGTCGTCGGAGATATTACCGCCCATATCTAGATAGTTATGCATTTCAGACAACATCTTTAAATACGGCCTTTCCTGTTCGGTGGTTGGTGGTGTATGTTTTTGGAAAAACGCTTTCCGATAGTCATCGTCGTCTCTAAAGTGCGCTAAAAAAGCATAGTTCGCCGCAGTGACCCAACAGTTACCATCGCCTCGAACATCTCTAATGGCTTTGTCTTCGCCATGTTGGGCAAGCATATCCAGTGGATCATCTGTGACCAGTCGGGATACTCCTATCCTATCGCTGGCAATAATGTCACCATTTTCCCCCACGGTTGGTGCTGCATAATCTCGCATGCCATGCATTGCGCTTCTTGGGGCGTTTTGTTTGTACCAAATACCGCCGTCGGTATCATCGTCAGGTGGACGGTCGAGTGCTTCTGTGAACTCAGCACTGAAACCCTCCTCGGGCAAATCCGCTCTCATAGAGGACATCGTGGCAACGCTGGAGGTTTCTTTTGGCCACTCCTGTTTCTTCCGCAATTGGTTCAGGGCCATTTCAGGTAACGAATCTTCGCGTTTACCCCAACCTGGAATTGAATCGGCAACTTTTTTGAAAAACCAAGATAGACCCTTGTAAGTACCCAGCTGTACAGCGCCACCCTTGGCCACCAATCCCGGCATCGTCAGAAGAGCAGCCCCGTGGCTAGCGACAAGCGCTCCACTTATTATCGCTGAACCCGCGAAGAAGGCAACCGTGGTTGGAATGATGTGTTCAAATAGCATTCGAAATAGCATTTCTCCTTTGGAAACATCCTTGTCCTTATAGAGCCGACGAAATGCTGCTAATCCTTCAGTGACCCCTAGTACAACACCACCAATCATTGGCATGTGGCTAAGGCCTGTGTAGGTGATATGTGGAATATTCATCGCAGCAGCAGTTACAAAGTTATAGGCAGCGGCAGCGCCAGCAATGCCTAAAGTACGCCCAGCAACGTCGATCTTATCGGTTTTGGTGAAAAATTCTTTGATTCGTGCAAATAGGCTTGGCTTTGAGATAGCCAGCAGTCCTGATGCTGTCAGGTTGTTAACTTCGACAATATCTTCAACAGGAGGAACATGCAGGCTTGGCTTTGAGCTCGAAGCAATACGGCTAACCTCATCAGTACTACTTCCCACCTCATATCTCGATGGTGGCCTTCCAGTTATAGGTTCGGACATATTTAGTTACTCCATCGGCAAAGGTTGTTAGAAATGCACTGTGTTCTTGATGAAAATGTTTGAGTTATCGGGCAGGGATTAGTGGGGCCTTGGGGGTTTGCGTAGCTGCCATACTCACAATTTGCGGTAGATCCGTCATAGTGGCAACTATTCGGATAATTGTTGCAATCGGAGACGCTGGAGTGAGTACCACAGTCAATAATCACAGTACATTTCTCTCCATCAGGCGCACATGCAGCTTGGTTATTGTATGGCCAGTAGCACAAGGGGCTTGTGGAACTGATGCAATTATTAGGATTAATAATCCGTGTGCAGCCAATATGCGCAGTATTAGTCGGATTAACTGTATTAGTCGGACTAATTGTTACTCCACATGCTCCGCCGGTATTAGGACTCGTAGGACTCGTAGGACTCGGAGGACCACCATTTGGCGCTAGAGTCGATTGGCTAATCCCGGCCCACATCTGCCAACTGCATCCTAATGACGTCGCGTTGCTACAAACCGCCGAGTCCGTAAAGAGCTGGCAATGATCAATCGCCATGCATTTCGAAACTGCAGTGTTCCACTGACAATAAGATCCGTCCGTATATTGGTTCAGGTCGCAGTATTTTTGTGGCGCTTGAGTGCACGTAGTAATTTTCGCGCAACCCGTGCCTGTCCAATAGCAGTTTGGAAGTTGTTTTTGCTGATGTTTATTAAGCCTTGGAGTTAAGCAAGTTGCCGAATCCAGAATATCGCTACACTGAGTTGCATTTCCAATGGCACAGCTACCTGAAGGATCAGTTTTTGAATTCGCCGGAGGAATCACATTTTGATTCCAATAGCAAGTACCCGAAGGTATGATTCCGTTACAAGAGTCTTGGCATATAGCCGTGCTACAGGTACTGCTACTGATGGGCGTACAGCTTGAAACCCCACTCGTTGGATCCGGACACCACTGGCACTGCGCCCCCGGTATTGAGGCACAGGCCTCTGCAGAACTCGCTTCCGGGCATGTGGCTATAGATGTACAGGCAGTTCCTGTCCAATAGCAAAGACCTCTTAGAGCAGGGTTGTTGGTCGGATTTCCACAGGTAGTCGAATCAACAATATCGGTGCATACACTGTAATTTGTCAGAGCACATGTACCTGGAGGGGTAACTTTCTGGTCAGGTGTCGTATCCCAATTGCAACCATCCAATGCGTTACAGCTATCTTGACAGACAGCCGTGCTGCAGGTTGATGTTGATATAGACGTACAGGCACCCTTGCACCACTGGCAACTTAGCTTATTGTACTGCTCAACAAAGTTGCATTCTGGTTGCGTAGTGGCGTCGATACATTCATTGATGACACCACAATTGTTGTGTACACAGTCTGTGCCATTCCAAGAACATAAGGGATTGGCAGCGCATGTTGATCGAGATGTCAGACCAGCGCAGACTGACGTGCAGGATGTTCCAGCCCAAGAACAGGAAGGGGTATTTGTGCAGGTTGTTTGATTCGTGATTGCTGAGCAGACCGTCCATTTGCAATATTGAGGTTGTCCATTCACAAGAACGCTTCTAAATGCGCAATCCTCAATATTGGGAATATCGCCACACTGAGTAATCTGAGAACAGGGACCGCTGGGCCGCTGCCAATAACACTGCAGCACATCTAAGTTGAAATTATCACATTTGTCTTGAGACGTCGTAATTTGGTTGCACTGGCTAACCAACTGGCAAGAGCCCGTGCTGATGACCCAGTAACAACCCGGAGCATTGTTGCACGCAGTAGCGTCTTTATTCGCGAGACAACTATCACTCGTCGGCCGGGTGCAAACACTTTTGGCTGGATCCCACACACAACCCGCAAATGGCGCCGGAGAGCTGTCACATATTTGCCGTGTTTTGATGTCCGAACAGTGCTGAATCTGAACGCATTGATTGGTTTGCCATTCACAGTCTTCCGTCGGGTTAGCAACAGGGTAACGATGATAGTTGCAGGCACCTTCTGTTTTTATCTGACTGCAATGGGTGACAGCTGGAGGAGCCGGAGGAGCTGGAGGAGTTGACCCGCCTGAGCTACATTGAATGAGCAATGCCAATCCAAACAGCAATAAGAGCTTCATACTTATAGCATACTATAAATGCTGGGAAGATTTCAGAAAACATGGCATAAGCATACCCATGACACAGCTACAAGAAAAAATAGGCCAGGACTGGAAAGAAGCCATGAAGTCCAGAGATGCCAAGAAAGATGTCTTAGGTTTGATCAAAGCTGAGCTTAAAAGCCGCGCGATTTCGACCCGAACCGATGGTGCTTCGGGGACAGACCTAGACGATGCCGGGGCCCTGGAAGTCTTGAAAAAGATGGCCAAGCAACGGCGCGAATCGGTCGAGTCTTTTAAGGCTGGCAACCGGATGGATTTGGCCGACAAAGAAGCTTTCGAGCTCTCAGTGATCGAGTCCTATTTACCCAAGCAACTAGATGACAACGCACTGGAGGCTTTGGTTAAAGCACAGATTGCTGAGTTGGGTGCGGCCGGCCCACAGGATATGGGCAAAGTCATGAAAGCTGTCCTAGCCAAAGCGGCTGGGCAAGCCGATGGCAACCGCGTGTCTAGTTTTGTGAAGAAATGCTTGATTTAAGTGAAACTCGAAGAGGCAATCACAGAAATAAAGCGCCGAACTGATCTGGTTCGCGTGATTGGCCAAACGGTCAAACTCAAGAAACATGGGCCCAATTACCTGGGCCTTTGTCCGTTTCATGCCGAAAAAACGCCGTCGTTTAACGTCCGGGCTGATAAGGGCTATTTTAAGTGCTTTGGCTGTGGCGCCAGCGGTGATGTGTTTAGCTTTTTAGAGAAACAGACTGGGCAGTTATTTATTGACATCGTAAAGCGCTTGGCCGGCGAGTTGGGCATTGAACTGGACTCAAAATATCAGCCTAAAAATGACCCATCGCTTCTAGAAGCCATGGCTGAGATGCAGACGGGCTTTAAGGCGCAGCTGTCCGGCGAAGCACTGGCGTACTTAACCCACAAACGCAAATACCCCAAAGCAATTATTGACGCCCGAGGCCTCGGGTTTGGCGGCACGCATTTCCAATTTAGGTCCCGGATTACAATTCCCATTCATAATCACCGGGGGCAGTTGGTTGCTTTTGGGGGTCGAATTATTGGACCCGATGAGAAAAACAAACCCAAATATGTGAACAGCGCGGCCAGCGAGATTTACGAAAAAAGTCAGGTTTTATACGGATTATATGAGTCCCTTGCACTGATTAAACAGCAAAAACGCGTGGTTTTGGTGGAAGGCTATTTTGATGTGATCGCGTTGTTGGCGCTGGGCATCCCTGCTGTGGCGCCTTGCGGAACCAATCTGACAGATTCGCATGCTGAGCTGCTTAAAAAATATACGCAAGAAATCAGCCTGTGTTTTGATCAGGACGCTGCCGGCAAAGCCGCGCATCAAAAAGCGTTGCTTTTATTTTTATCCAAAGGTTTCCAAGTTCGAGCCGTCAAACTTTCAGACAAAGATCCGGATTCTTTTTGGCAACAGGGGCAGGGTGATTTGCTGGTCAAACTATGTGATCAAGCTGAAGATGCGGTTCAGTTGAGGATTGAGCAGGCGCTTCAGGACGGCATGGGCGGAGTTCATGAACGCATTCAAGCCTTGCAAGCCCTGATGCCGTTCCTGTCAGCTTATCCGGATCCGTTGATTAATCGCCAATATGTGCGTTTGGCTGCCAAAATATTAAAAGAAGACGAAGCCTTGTTGGTACGGTCTGTTTTAAAACACCGCCCCGGCAGTTTGGCCAAGATGCCAACACCTGAGAACACGGTCAAACAAGCCGTTACTTGGACGGACGCCGAAAAGTTGTTATTTAGGGCTTTGATCTCACACCCACAGGTTTTACAGGGCAGGGCTGAACTTTTGCAGGCTGATTTGAATAAGGACTTGCTTGGTTTTGTTGAACGCTTGCTGGTTTTACAACCAGGAGAAAACCTGCTAGATATCCCCGTGCCCAGAGATTCGACGATTGTTCGTCAGTTACAAGAGGCATCGAACTATTTGGAGCCGATCTCTCAAGAAGAGTCTGAAAGTATATTGGAAGGCTGGTTGAAGCGGATTTCTTTGAAGAAAAAGAACGCTTGGCTAGTTGAACAACACCAAAAGTTGCTGCTTGCAAGTTCACAGGGAAATTTAGATCAGGTCCGAGAAGCCCTGAAGAGCCAAAGTGGTGTACTTAGGAAGAGCTGGACTTGAAGACTTTGGTGGATCAGATATGGGAACACATGTGACTGACAAAAATAAATCAGAAATTGACCCAGACTTGGATTTGGAAGATCTGGACTTAAGCAGTGACTTGGAATTTGATGCGGATGAATTTGACGTGCCTGCACCCCCCAAGCCAAAGCCAGCGGCTGCTGCGAAAGCGGCACCCAAAGCGTTGTATGAACGCCGTGAAGTAATCAAATTGGTCAATCGGGGTCGTGACCGGGGTTCTTTAAGTATTGACGAAATTAACGACGCCTTGGGATCCGATGTCTCCAAAATGGATGACTTGGAAAACTTGGTTGCCATTTTGCTTGAATGCGAAATTGAGATTACCGACGACGGTGGAAAACCCACCGAGTTGGTGGCCAAAGAAGAAGTCGAAGAGTTCACTCCAGAAGCTGAAGTCGAAGTGGGTGAAACTACTGATTTTAACAAAGGCAACGATCCCGTTCGGCTTTACCTGCGCAAGATGGGCTCTGTGAACTTGCTCACTCGAGAAGGCGAAGTCGAAATCTCCAAGCGCATCGAAGAAGGCGAAATCGAAGTGCTCGCGGCTGTGTTAAATACGCCGATTTGCTTGATTGAAATTCTAGACTTGGGCGATCGACTGAAACGTGGCAAGATTCGTGTGAAAGAAATCGTCAAAGAAAACGAGCCGGGTGAAGATGGCCAGACCATTGAGTTTGACGAACCCAAAATTACGGAACGAGCACTCAAAATCGTGGCTGAATTGGCGCTGCTGCGCAAAAAACCAACAGCTGCCAATCAAGAAAAAATTGTTCAGCACTTGAGAGACTTAAAAATCAACAAGCGCCAAATCGAACGTGTGGTTCAACGCATCAAAGTCTTGGTCAGACGGGTGAACAAAGTTGAATTTGAGATTTCCAATATTGAGCGTCGTGTGAATCGCGCTGCGCATGTGATTTTGTCTGAAATTAGAGCCTGTGATACGGCGCAGGACAAGATGCAGGCATTGGCCAAAAAATGGATGGTTAATATTGAGACCCTGCAGGATTGGTATCGAACCATCGTGATGGGTGTTCATCGGATTAAGCGCGTTCAAGAGGAAGCTCAAGTTGACGTCGAAAGTTTGAGAGAAGCCTATCGGCTGATTCAAAAAGGCGAGCGCAAGGCCAACCGCGCCAAAGAGCAGTTGGTGGAGGCCAATTTGCGCCTGGTGGTATCGATTGCCAAAAAATACACCAATAGAGGCTTGCAGTTCTTAGATTTAATTCAAGAAGGCAATATTGGTCTCATGAAAGCGGTCGATAAATTCGAATATAAACGCGGTTACAAGTTTTCAACTTATGCAACGTGGTGGATTCGTCAGGCGATCACGCGTGCGATTGCCGATCAGGCCCGAACGATTCGAATTCCGGTTCACATGATCGAGACCATTAATAAACTGGTTCGAACCAGTCGTTATTTGGTGCAAGATTTGGGTCGTGAGCCGACACCAGAAGAAATCGCCGAAAAAATGGAGATGCCGGTCGAAAAAGTACGAAAAGTATTAAAAATTGCCAAAGAGCCGATTTCTCTCGAAACGCCTATCGGAGACGAAGACGACAGTGGCAGTTCATTGGGTGATTTTATTGAAGATAAGTCGGCGGTGAACCCATCCAGCGCGGTCATGCTCATGAATTTGAGTGAACAAACGCGTAAAGTTCTGGCGACACTCACACCTCGTGAAGAAAAAGTTTTGCGCATGCGTTTTGGAATCGGCGAACGATCGGATCATACATTGGAAGAAGTCGGCCAAGATTTCGAAGTCACGCGTGAGCGTATTCGACAGATTGAGGCCAAGGCTTTACGCAAATTAAGACACCCATCGCGTTCTAAAAAGCTGTTCGCGTTTTCTGAACCCACTGAGGCACAAATTCAAAAGAATACTTAAGATGCAAAACCTGATTATTTTATTCGGTGGCGAAAGCCGTGAGCGTTTGGTTTCCGTGGCGACGGCTCAAAATATGAGCCAAGCGTTGCCTGAGGCCGTATGTTGGTACTGGGCACCTGACGACGCGATTTATCAGGTCAGTGCCGAAGAGTTGGCGGGCCAGCAGAATGTGTTCAAGTCCGAGTTTAGGCCAGCTGGTAAGCCCCTGTTTAATCAGATCTTGTTAGCGCTGGACTCAGAGCAGGCTTCAAACAGCATTTTTGTGTTGGGTTTGCATGGGGGTCGTGGCGAAGATGGGACGCTTCAGGGCTGGTTGGAGCAGCGCAGAATTGCGTTTACGGGGCCCGACTCAAAAGCTTGTCGCTTGACCATGGACAAAGCGGCAGCCAAGAAAGCCGTCGCAGAAAAGGGTGTTCGGATTTCGGCATCTTGTGTGCTGCAGGGCAACACACATGAGTCCGAAGAAAAACTAACTTCGATGCTGCGCGAATACCCTAAACTAATTTTAAAGCCCAATTTTGAAGGCTCTAGTTTTGGGCTTTATGTGATTACGCAAGATAGCGCCGAAACTGTTCGTGAGAAGCTCAAAGCTTACCCCGATCGGCTCTATGTTTTGGAAGCCTATGTCGAAGGGACTGAATTGACCGTCGGTGTGTATGATACACCTGAAGGCCCCAAAGCGCTCACACCGACGGAGCTCAGAGCGCAGGGTGGTTTTGCTGACTACGATGGCAAATATCTAGGCCATGGAACGGCCGAAATTACGCCCGCGGAAGTTCCAGAATCAATCAAAGATGCCGCGCAAAGAATGGCTCTATCGGCGCACCGGATTTTAGGCTGTGAGGGTTATTCTCGCACGGACATGATTGTGGATGCCGAGGGGCCGGTCTATTTGGAAACCAATCCGTTGCCGGGTTTGACCAAGGCCTCGTTGGTGCCCCAAGCGCTGGCTTACGAGGGAATCAGCATTCATGAGTTTTTAGTCAATCAAGTGGAGTTGGCGCGTGTCAGACTTAGTCGAAGCCTATAAAGAAGTCATGTCCTACTGGCCGTCCGGCGTGACCCTTGTGACGACGGTGTTTGAGGGCGAGCCCTATGGCATGACGGTGAGTTCATTCACGAGCGTGAGTTTGCATCCAGCGATGATCTCTTTGTGTGTGGATAAGCGCGCGCAGATGTGTGAAATTTTGCAAAAGACGCAGAGATTGGCGGTGAGTATCTTAGACAGCTCTCAGGTTGAGCTGGCCAAGATATTTGCGGATCATCAGTTAGAAATGCCCCAGCGTTTTGGTGAAGCTCGGTTTGAGCAATCGGACACAGAAAGTCCTGTTCTCGCCCAGTGTTTGGGCTGGGTAGACTGTCATATTCACAGCTCTCATGACACGGGAGATCACGTGATTTATGTGGCAGAAGTCAAGAAAGCCAGGACGTTGGAGCAAAAAGATCCAGTGATTTATTATCGAAGAGGTTGG
>JAHFEF010000017.1:26736-39363 GCA_023248545.1 Myxococcales bacterium
GGTAGACTGTCATATTCACAGCTCTCATGACACGGGAGATCACGTGATTTATGTGGCAGAAGTCAAGAAAGCCAGGACGTTGGAGCAAAAAGATCCAGTGATTTATTATCGAAGAGGTTGGTATGCTCATCTTACTCGTTTATAAACGACCTCGTCCTGAAGCTTTGGAAATCCACGATGCTTGTTTGAATCACGTGAAGAGCGTGCTGACCGCCAAAAAGCTTGCTTTCGATACGTGCTATCGCGAGGATTTGAAGCTGGAGCGGGTGAAAGACCAGCTGATTATTACGGTGGGTGGAGACGGCACGCTTTTAGAAACCAGCCACCATGTGAAAGACAATATTTTGCTGGGCGTGAATTCAAGCCCCAGTAGCTCGGTGGGTTCTTTGTGTGTGGCAGACACAGGATCTTTTCAGCAGATCTTAGAAGATTATCTTTCGGGTATTTTAAAGCCCGTTTCGGCCACGCGAATCCAGGCTAGTTTAAATGGCCGTTTAGTCCCGACGCTGGCACTGAATGACATTTTGGTGGCCAATCAAAATCCAGCGGCGATGACGCGTTATTGGATCGAAATCGGCGGCGAAAAAGCATTGCACAAGAATTCAGGTCTTTGGGTCTGTACTGCCTGCGGCTCTACGGGAGCAGTGTCGTCGACCGGTGGGCGTGTTCAAAAAATTGAAGACCGGCGCCTCCAGTGGGTGTGCCGTGAACCGTATTTTGCCGAAATGCCAATCCCAAAATTACTGACTGGCTTTTTATCGACGGGCCAAGTGATTCAAATTACCAGCTGTATGACAGAAGGTCGAATTTTTATCGACGGCCCGCATTGGTCGGAGCCTTTTTTGGAAGGACAGCAGTTGATTTTATCGGCCTCAAGCTGCAGTCTCAATTGGCTGATGACTCCAAAAATGGAGGCAAGGCGCCAACAGATAGGTTTATTGAGGGAGCATTATGAGTTTGACAGAAGGCATGAAAGCCCCGGCGTTTCAAGAACAAGCTGATTATCCGGGCCAGTGGATTGTTTTATATTTTTACCCCAAAGATGACACGCCGGGTTGTACCCGGGAAGCTTGTGGGTTTCAGGATTTGTCGAAGCTATTTCATGAGCACAATGCTGTGATTTTGGGTGTGTCACGCGACGACGCTGATAGCCACCAGGCTTTTAAAACAAAATACAAGCTGGCTTTTCCGTTGTTGAGTGACCCCGATTTGAAACTGCACAAAGCTTACGGAGCCTGGGGTGAAAAGACGAGCTATGGAAAAACGTCGATGGGGGTCATTAGAAGCACATTCTTGATTGACCCACAGGGCAACTTAGCCAAAATCTGGCCGAACGTCAAAGTCGATGGCCACGTGGAGCAAGTACTGGATGCCATCAAAAATGCCGAGGGCGGGACTCGAACCCGCACGAGAGTGCTCGGGCGATTTTAAGTCGCCTGCGTCTACCATTCCGCCACCCCGGCTTTCTGTGCTGCCCAAATGCCTAGATGAGTTGATTGTCAATTTCAAGGGGTGTCCAGGCACTCTCTTGCAGACTTCTGGCAGTATGGGGGTTTCTAAGCCGATTTTTCACACGCTTGAACAGCATATTTTGGCGGCGCGGGCCGTTATTGCGAATACGCGTCTCGATTCAAACAGCTGCTCTTTGTTATCGCTTCCACTCAATCACATCGGTGGATTAGCGATTCTCATCCGTGCGTGGGTGTCTGGCGGGCGCTTTGTATTGCCCGAGAAGCATTGGAATCCCGATTGGGCCGTGAGCCAAGCAGGTGTGACGCATTTATCTTTGGTGAGCACACAACTCAGGCGCTTCATGCAGGACAAAACCAATTTAAAAGCGATGCGCAAACTGAAGGCAATTTTATTGGGCGGCAGTGCCATTTCGAGAAGCCTGATAGAGCAAGCCTACCAAGAAGATTTGCCAATTATCACCACCTACGGATCTACAGAAACTTGCTCACAAGTGACAGCGACGGCGCTGGGCGATAATTTAGACCGGCTTTTGACTTCAGGCAAATGCTTGCCCGATCGAGAAGTTCAAATGAGTGCCAGCGGTGAGATTTGCGTGAAGGGCAATATGATTTGCGAGCCTGGGACTTATCACACCGGCGATTTAGGTTTTTTAGATCCTCAAGGCTACTTGCATGTTTTGGGCCGCTTGGATAATCGCCTGATATCTGGTGGCGAGAATATTTACCCCGAAGAAATCGAGCGTGCTCTATTGGAACATCCAGACGTAGAACAAGTTTTGGTTGCTGCTAAAGACGACGCAGAATTTGGGCAACGGCCTGTGGCATTTGTGAAAATGCGGGCCGATTGTGAATTAGCCCCTGAACGCCTGCAGGATTTTTTGCGTGATCGCCTTTTAAGATTTAAAGTCCCCAAAGATTGGCGCCAATGGCCTCACGATTTGCCTGAAACGCTTAAAATAAACAGATCTTTTTTCGCCAAATTAGTTTAGCAGGTGCTATGTTTGGCATGCTCGTTGACAAAGCAGTACCGCCTGTTTCAGCCCCTGTTGTAAATGCCCATGAACTTGCCCTGCAGACCTCGCCGTCTATGCCAGTGGATTCGTTTACGAACGCTTGCCACCAGTATTTGGAAGATCATGAGCACCGTCCACAAGGTCCAGGTTGTATTGTGTTCGGGATGAGTCAGTTTCTAGGACAAACATTGACGCGTCGGCTTTCTAACTTGGTTTCTTGTGTGGGGCTTAGACAGTTTTTTCCGGCTCAGCGAGACTATCCTGTGTTGGGTGCCTGTGACGAATTGGCCATGCGTTTTGCACCTAAACTATTTACAATAGACTCAAAGCAAAGCCAGGATCCTGCTTTAAAGCCCAGTCAGCTTCGCTATGAGATATTGCCGCACCAAGAAGACAAAGACTATCTTTCGATTGTCTACTTCGTCGGGTTGCCTACCGAGAAGATGCCAATTCCTGTTTTAGGTAAGTTGTATGATTGGGTGAGGCCCGTGTTATTTGGCAGCAAGCAAGATTGGGAAGCAATACAGATCGACGTGGATAGAAAAACTGGAGAGCCTATTGGGATCAGCTATGAGACCTCGAATTATTCGAATTCCCCCGAGAGTTATGATCTGGTGAGCCGAAAAGAACTCCATTTATTTGCCAAAGTTTCTAAAATGCCGAATGGAACCTGGGTGCATACGGTTCAGCAAAAAAACGGCAAAATTCAAACCTGCGAGGTCCCTAACCCATTTCGAGAGGGGCCTCGGCCGAGTCTAGCCATTGTATCTTGGAATACGTCTTTGGATATATGCGATCGGGTGGCCAAAAATTCCGAATTAAAGCTTTACGCTTTGGAGGAATTGAAACCACAATTTATGGATATGGACATGTATCGAGCAGAAGGCATGGATTTGAGAGCGACTTGGTTGATGCAACGCAGGCTTGGAAAATTTATTTTCCGTCTACCCCCAAGATCTGGGCTGGTTGCTCCACCGTTAGTTGCCGCACGCCCGAGTCTCCCAGTAGGCGTCGAAGCGCAGCCAAACCCTGCAGGATAAACGGCTCGACGTCTTCCGCCCGGTGGCAATCCCCCGCGGCCACGAACGCATGGCCGCCTGAAATAATTTTTTCGGCAGCTTTTTGGTAAACCTTGCCATAGGCTCCCGAGAGTGATCCTAAATTAACTTGCAGGGCATACCCGGCATTGACCAACGCTTCGATTTTGTGAGGATGATCTGTGATATAGGGAAATCGTTCAATGTGAGCGAGTAAGAGTTTATACCCGAGGCTGCGGATTCTGAACAAGATCGTCATGAGATTGGGTGGTTCGATTTGATACGGCAGCTCGAGCAGGATCCAATTGGTATTGGTAAATGGCACTGCTTGTTTTTGCTGGCAGGTTTCTAATAACAGCTCGTCCAAATAATGTTCAGCGCCTTTAAATCTGAGGGGTCCTGTGTTGCCCAAAGCTTGGTCTAGATTTTGGTGAATCGCTTCTTGAACTGACTGGTCATTGACCCAGAATTTGTCGCGCCGCAAATGCGAAGTACAGGCAACATGGGTGACCCCAGCTTGAGAAAGTGCTTGGGCAAGTTTGATAGATTCTTCGGGGCTTTGGGGCCCGTCGTCGACTCCGTAGGCTAAGTGACAGTGTAGGTCGATCATATTCAAGTCGTCGTGTAAGAAAAAACCAGTATGTCTTCAATTAGTAGACATACTGGCTGATTTTTAGCGTTTCAGGTCAAGTACTATCAGCCGCAAGTACCAGCTAAATCTGAGAATGTGCAGTTTGGATTCGGCGCGTCGCAAGCGGTATCCGTGCCAGAACAACAGAACCTGTTGGCTCGGCTGCTAATTGGGTTGGTACTGTTCAGGTTACATTTGGCTGTGGTTGTATTAGTATCGCATTTCGGGTAGAAAAAATTACCGCTTGGAGGACCACTGCAACTCGCATCCGTTACGGTACAGCTGGTATCAGACCCCGCGCAGCATTCTCTTTTTGACGAGTTGGGTGTGCATAGCCCTGATGAGTTCACGGTGCAGGGGGAAATTGCAGTCCAGTTACAGAGTGAGCCACCTTTTAATGGGGCATTTGTGCAGAGATCCGCATCTTTCAGATCTGAGCATACCTTTGCAGCTTGACAGATGGTTCCATTCCAAAAGCAATAGTCACCGGCGGTGCTGCTAACTTGGCATGTGTCCTTGCTAAGAAACGAATTGCAGGTTGTTGCTGCCTTCAGGTAACAGCCATAGTTACCCCAGGTGCATGCAGTTGTACCTTGAGAAGTTGCGACACAAGCCGTTTGGGTGGTTGGATTGGAGCAATTCGTTGCCGCTAAACAACCTGTAGGACCGCTTGCCCCGGTTGCTGGAGCAGTCCAGTAGCAACCGCTGCCACTAAATGTTGACCCTGCACAGAGTGTTTGGTTCACGATATCCGTGCACTTCGTGACCGAGGTGACACAGGCCGTGCCGTTCCAAGCGCAGGCTGTTCCTGCATAGGTTGCAGCTGTGCAGTCAGCTTGCTTCGTGTATGTAGGACAGGGTACACTGTTGCCTGTGGTAGAAGCAGTAGAACCATTGCTGCTACAACCGATCAGGATCAGACCCACTAAATTCAACAAATAAACCACTTTCATGTTTTTCTCCCTATATGAGCTTCTAGTATGAAGAAAATCCCAATTGAAAGTCAAACAATTCATCTAAATTGTATGTCATGGCTCATGAGCTCGCCCTTTTTACGAAATGTATGCAGGGGGCTGTAATGCAAAAAGTTGGTTACTTTGCCTGTGTAAATACAAGCATACGATCGTACTTGCGCCCCAAAGCGGCTCAAATCATGATGCTCATGAAACAATTCGCCCCAGAACGGGTGAAACCGGCGCTCAAGCGCATCTTGAACCAAGTCCATTTGTTCGTCTAGAAACACGAGATGCTTTTTAGCTTGTTCCATTTCACGCCGGACTTGCGCGGCTTCTGCGTCCATTTTGGCGGCGTCTAAATAAGCGAGAACCACCCGGTGCAGGCCAATTTCATTGTCCAAATCTAATCTCTCTAAATCAATCTGGCCAAGGCGGTCTAGATCCGGTGTGTAACGCATCGAAAGTTCTATTTCTCGAGGCAACTCATCGACAATCAGACACGTTCTCCAGAGGGTTTCTTTGCGGCTTCGGACAATATCACCATAGATGTGATCACCGACGTATAAAATCTCTTCGCCGCGAAAGCCGGTCATTTTTTCAAACTCATGAATATTGCCACCCTCGTAAACCGGATGTTGAGTTTCAAAAGTCATTTTTTTGAACGGATTTGGATCTGTGAAAAAACCAGGTTTGTGGCTTGCTGTAATCACAATGTCAAAATAGCTGAGCCAGTTGCCGAGCAGATAGCTCATCACAGTTTGTGTGTAGTCCCAAAAGCTGTTCGTGAGTAAGAAAAGCTTTTTGCCTGAAGATCTGAGTTTGTGCAAAGTTAAAGCAATATCTGTGTGCGACTCAATATAAGTGCTCATATTGCGCGTGATAATCGCTTTTAAAGAACCGTTGGAATGAATTGTGTCTATTGCGAGTCGGATATCTTCAAAAATCTTGCCATATTTAGGAGACTGATTTTTGAGCAGATTAATTACGTCGCAATAAAGAGACGCTTCTGGCATGGCAAAAAGCGTGTCTAACGACGTAAAATCTTTTGTGATCTTAATTTTGTGATTTTTATAGAGCGCGTCGATTTCAGATTTTTGCAAATGCTTGTAGCCATGCATTGCTCGCCAAACACGACCGTGCATGTCCATCTTCAGCAAATGCCCATGACGCTTGTCGACCACCAAACCACGAATGCTTAAATTGGGATCATAACTAAAGCGATAGAGCTCTTCGGGATAGCCCAAGTGTTTGACCAGATAGTCAATGGTCATCTGATATTGGAGCGTCTCCATGGGCTCTTTGTGATAGTTGGCCAATGTATAATCCATGTCGAATCCGACGGACCGGATTAAGGACAAGTCCAAGTTGCGATTGGTATAAATCGCTCGGGTCGGGTCGCGTTGCAGCGCCCTCGGTGCACCGGCTCGCTCTAAGATTTCCAACGGTATCGGTGAAAAAAAATGTACGGTCATAACAGCTTCCCCCAGAAGGCCATCTTGTTGTCAATTTCTTGTTGCTCATCTTGTGCATTCGATCCTGCCACAATACCAGCACCCGCAAATGCAATTAATTCGCAATTTTTAATGACGGCTCCTCGTATGGCTACGTTAAATTCGCTTCCAGGGTCAGAGACATAGCCCAGTGCACCGGTATAAAACCCGCGATCGAAACCCTCTAATTGTCGAAGGGTGTCGAATGCAGGTGCTATCGGCCAGCCGCAGACAGCTGCTGTGGGGTGCAAAGCCGCTAAAATTTCTTGATCGCAGACCGAGTTTTTTAAAATGCCAGCGAGTTTTGTTTTGAGATGCTGAACGTTGGGGAGCTTACAAATATGCTTTGCCTCGGTGATGCCATAGTCTAAACAAATTTGCTCCAAGGCGCTCAAAATATTGTCGATGACAATTTGGTGTTCACGGTGGTCTTTGGGGCTGTCTAATAGTTCTTGTCCGAGCAGCTGATCTTCTTGGGGCGTTTGGCCTCGGATCCGGGTGCCCGCCTGGGCTTCAGACTGAATTTTTGAGCCAGAGCGTTGGTAGAGCTGCTCAGGCGAAGCACCGACAAATGCGAGGCCAGGTTCAGGTTCATATAAAAAGTGATGCGCGTTGGGAAAATAAGCTTGGAGGCGTTCAAGCAGGGTGAACGGATTGATTGGATGTGGGCTGATCAGAGTGCGTCGTTGTGCTAAGACAAGCTTTTCAAGCTGGTTGCTTTGGATTTTTGAGAGTGCCTGTTCGACGGCGGAGTCAAATGAAAAAGAGGGGTTAGGGGCTTGCCTGCAGAAGCCTTGGCGTAGGCACGGGATTTTCGCCTGCTCAGTGTCCAATCGCAACTCTTTGGGAACAATAAATCGGCTTTCGCCAAATGGCGCCCAAAGCTCATCGCTGGCTCGGCTGTCGTCAAAGCGCAGCAAACCCAGCGAGCCAGCAATGGGCGTCTTGCTTTCTTGCAAGACGCCATAGCCAGCTCGTCCACACCAGTAATAGCGGGGCGTGGGTTTGCTTTTAAGCCAATTTATCAGCGACATAGATCGTAGCGACCCCAAAACACAATCGGTGGGCAGTCATGTGGTCGATTTCCCGGCTCGAAAAAGTCTCAACCGATTGATTTAAATAACGATAAGCCTCGTAGTCTCCCGAGATAAAGCCTCCAATTCTTGGTAGAACGTATCTAAAATAGAGCAAATACAAACCACGAATCAAGGGATTTTTAGGCATCGAAAATTCTAGAATAATCAATCTGCCTCCAGGCCTGAGCACGCGCATCATTTCAGACAGCGCCTGGTCTCGCCGAGGCATGTTGCGCAGTCCGAAAGCTACCGTCACGACATCGAAGGAGTCGTCTTGAAAGGCCAGTTTATGGGCATCACCCGGCTGGAGCTCAATGCAAGCACTAAAACCCGCTTTCTCGATTTTGTCTTGACCCAGGCGCAGCATCTGTACCGCCATATCAACCCCGGTGACGTGCGTGACCTGCCGAGATTTTTGAACCATCATGAGAGCCAAGTCAGCCGTCCCGGTTGCTATGTCCAAAACCCGTAAATCCGAACGTTCTGGCAAATAATCTACGACTTTTCGACGCCAAAATTGGTCTTGCCCAAAAGACAACAGGCGATTAAGAAGGTCATAGCGAGGGGCTATCTGGTTAAAGAGGGCGTGTACCATAGTTTGGGGTCCAGTAATCACTTCCGCGCGTGATTTGTTTCTGAAAGGTGCCATCTAGGTTAGAGACAAATAAGTCTCTAGAACCATTTCGCGTAGACGAAAAGATGATCATGCGGCCATTGGGTGCAAACGACGCCTCTTCATTGTTGCCCTGGTCTTGGGTGACTCGGGTGATTTGCCCGGATTTTGTGTCAGCCAGAAAAATATCGAAGATATTATCCTCGTCCCGTCCCGTGAACACAATCAAATCTCCGAGTGGGCTCCATTTGGGTGCTTGATTATATTTGCCCTGCAGCGTGATGCGCTTGATGTTCGACCCGTCGACTTGCATCATATAAATTTGGGGATTGCCAGAGCGATTCGATACAAACGCAATCTGCGTCCCGTCCGGACTAAACGACGGCGATGTGTTGAGCGAAAGCCCCGAAGTCAGCCGTTTTAAGTTCTGCCCATTTCGGTCTGCCAAATAAATATCACTTTTGCCTTCATAAGACAGCGTGAGGGCAATTTGTGTGCCGTTGGGTGAAAACGCAGCACCCGAGTTCAAACCTGGCCGGTTCGAAATTATTTTAAGACCTGTGCTGTCTGGCTTTATCGAAAACAAATCTGGGTTTTTGTTCACGTAACTGGTGAATAAAATCTCTTTGCCATCGGGCGCGAGCACGGGCAAAATATTGATACTTTTATTGAGTGTTACAGGTCTTTGGTTTTCGCCGTCAAAATCCATTAAAATAATCTGTTTGGCTTTGTTAGAAGCAACGATCGATGAAGTAAAAAAACCTGGCTCACCGGTGAAAAATTGGTAAATATCATTAGAAATCTGGTGAGCGAGTTTTCTGGAGAGTGGAGCCCTGTAGCTGAATTTTTTACTATTGGCCGTGATATTAATTTGGCCCGATTTGTTCTCAATCTTAACAATGCCTTCAGCCACGGCAGGCAGGGTGGTTTTAAAAACGCCCGACAAATCTAGATCATTTTGGATAATCCCGGCTAACTCTGGGTTTCCCAAAACGGCGATTTCAAATGGCCTAAATCGGGCTTTCTCGACTTTGAGCTGTGCCAGTGCCAGGCTTGTAAATAGGCAAAATAATAAAATTCGCTTCATGAGCACTCCAAGGGACAAAACTGGATCAATAAACCTTCGGTTCTATATTTTCGCGCCAACTGCAACGGCGGTGCTCCAAAAGACGGTATTTTATGGGCGCCTTCCAACACAGCTTGGTCAAAGCGACTATTGTTGGAGGCCTGCTGGATTTTAATTCGAAGCAGGTCGCCATTGGCAGCGATCCAGAGCCGGACCCACAGGGCTAAACTTTTGGCTTCACGGTCACTGATGATACGCGGAATCTCGTAATTGGAACGCAGAATCTCGAGCACTTGCAACTCATAAGAGCTTGCCAGCTCACTCGTGAGCGAGCTTCCCAGAGCACTGCCCTGTTCTTGACCTTCGTTAGAAGCCTTTCCAAAGCGTTTTTTGAGCATATCCAGCGGGCTGGTGGATTTTTTTTCCACGCGAGGCAATAAGGTTTTATCTCGCGGAGTCCCCAATTTGGCCAGCGTGACTTGAATACTCGGTGGTGTCAGTTTGACAGGAGGCTCGTAGTTAACGAGAACACAATAGCCGCCAATCACCAACCCATGCAAACAGACACTGGCTAGGAGTGCTTTGGAAGACTTAGTCAACATGCTCTCCGCTGGAGTCTGTAACGAGGCTAATATTATCGACACCGTTGGATTTTAAGACGCCCATGATTTTAACGACGTAACCATAGGGCAAATTTTTATCGGCGTGCAGCTGGATTTCTTTGGCACTTTTGACCGAATGAGGCAGTTGATCCAGCTGAATCTCTTTGTCGCCTAGCATCATGCGCCGATCGGCGCTTAAGCTGAGGGTCAGCTTGTTATCCGTGCCATGCAATTGCTGCGCGGTTGCTTCTGGAAGTTGCAAATCTAACCCAGACGTCATCATGGGCGCTGTCACCATAAAAATAATCAACAAAACCAACATGACATCGACGAAGGGTGTCACGTTGATTTCACTCATCGGCTGATAATGGCTGGTGGAAGAAGAGTTCATTTGAAATGCCATACGAACCACTGTATCCTGTCGGTGGAATTTTGACCATGACCCAAACAAAAAAACCCGTGATTGGTATTACCACTGTTCAAACCAAGCTGCAGCAGCCGGTGGTCTTGGTAAACCAAAGTTATGTGAACTTAGTCTCGGCCCTCGGTGGCTTGCCAGTGTTGTTAACCCAAGATCCCGAAGTTGTGGCCTGTCTGGACGGTCTGGTGATGATCGGTGGCCAAGACTCGGACCCAGCCCTATACACGAGCCATGCCCAGGTGGTTTATGAAGACGTACCTGGCAAGGGCCAGCGCTACCGACGGCCTCTAGACTATGCCCCCAATCGGCAACGCGATGATTTCGAAATAGCACTGTATCAGGCTGCCAAGGCCAAAAAGATTCCGATCTTGGGCATTTGTCGAGGATTACAGCTTATTAATATTGCCGAAGGGGGAACGCTTCATGAAGAACTTCCAGAATCAAAAGTGTTTCATGAGGCCGGCGATGACGGCTGGGCGCAGGGGCACTTTGTGAAGATTGACCCAAACTCCAAAACCTATCAACTCATGCAAACAGAGCACTATGCCATGTCGTCCAGACACCACCAGGGCATTGATCGCTTAGGAAAAAATCTACGGGCGTCTGCCTGGGCCGAAGATGGCTTGATTGAGATGTTTGAATGGGCCGGCGACGACCAATGGGTTTTTGGGGTACAGGGTCACATTGAGCAAACGCGTCAAAATTATCCGTTGTACGACCGTCTGGTCGCTGAATTTATGGTGAGAGCGAGCTCATGATGTGATAGTTTGCTCGGTCATGTCACCCGAAAAATATGACCAACTCCATCGAGAAGCGCGCCAAGATCACGAAGCCTTTTGGGCCAATCAAGCGAAAAATCTGACGTGGCGAGAGCCGTTTATGCAAACCCTCCAGTGGGATCTGCCAAAAGCCAATTGGTTTATCGGGGGTCGAATCAACGCCTGCGAAAATTGTGTGGATCGGCACCTATTGACTGACAAAAAGCACAAAAAGGCGATTATTTGGGAAGGTGAGCGTGGCGAAGTTCGAACGCTGACTTATGAAGAGCTTTATCACGCAGTTTGTCACCTCGGGGGATTGCTCTTAGGTTCGGGTGTCCAGGCAGGTGATCGCGTGGCGATTTATATGCCGCTGATACCAGAAGCCACGATTGCGATGCTGGCCTGTGCCCGCATAGGGGCGACGCACAATGTCGTATTTGGTGGATTTTCAGCCGAAGGCCTGCGAGATCGCATCGCTGATGCCGAATGTAAAGCCGTGATCACAGCCGATGGTGGCTTTCGAAAAGGCGCGGTGGTTGCGCTGAAACAGGCGGTTGACACGGCGCTAGAAAATAACGCCTGCCCCAGTGTTCAAAATGTTTTTGTTTATCGCCATGCTTCAAACCCAATTTCTGTGATGCCAGGGCGTGATATTGAGTGGACCCATGCTTTGGATTCTGTAGAAGACAAGCCACGGGCATTCGCATCTGAACACCCCTTGTTTGTGCTGTATACGTCGGGAACCACTGGCAAACCGAAGGGTATTGTGCACAGCACGGGCGGCTACTTGACTCAAGTCGCTGCGAGCTTTGACTGGGTATTTGGTCCCCAAGAGTCGGATATTTATTGGTGCACGGCTGATATGGGCTGGATCACGGGACATAGTTACGGCGTCTACGGGCCGTTATCTGCCGGGGCGACGATTTTCATGTACGAAGGTGCGCCCTTACACCCAACACCCGATCGGTTTTGGCAGATGATTGCTCGGCATCGCATAACAATTTTATACACAGCGCCGACGGCAATACGTCTATTTATGCAGCAAGGAGAGCGCTGGGTGCGTCCGCATGATTTAAGTTCGTTGCGCTTATTGGGTTCTGTTGGCGAGCCGATTAATCCGGAAGCTTGGCACTGGTATTTTGAGAATATTGGCCAAAGTCGATGCCCCATTGTCGACACGTGGTGGCAAACAGAAACAGGCGCAATCATGATTTCTCCAATACCCGGTGTAACAGAACTCAAAGCCGGCAGTGCGACCCGTCCCCTCCCTGGCATTCACGCCGAGAATCATGAGGGTTTCTTGGTGATTAAAAAACCGTGGCCCTCGATGACACTGGGTATTTTAGGGGACCCCGAGAGATTTAAACAAACTTATTGGTCACAAGTATCGGGTGCCTATTTTACGGGTGACGGCGTTACGCAGGACGAACAAGGCTATTTTTGGATTTCAGGTCGCGTCGATGATGTGTTGAAAATCGCCGGGCATCGA
>JAHFEF010000033.1 GCA_023248545.1 Myxococcales bacterium
TGTTCCCTATATTGTCGTGTACATGAACAAGTGCGACATGGTCGACGATAAAGAGTTGTTGGATCTGGTCGAACTCGAAATTCGTGAATTGCTCACGTTCTACAAGTTCCCAGGCGACACCACTCCGATCATTCATGGTTCGGCTTTGAAAGCGCTGGAAGGCGAAGACAGCGAACTTGGTGTCCAGTCGATTTTCAAACTCATGGATGCGATTGACTCGTATATCCCAGATCCTAAGCGGGATATCGATCGTCCGTTCTTGATGCCGATCGAAGACGTGTTTTCGATTTCGGGCCGCGGAACTGTGGTGACCGGTCGTATTGAACGCGGAATTATCAAAGTTGGTGAAGAAGTCGAAATCGTTGGTTTTAAACCAACCACCAAGACAACTGTCACCGGTGTCGAAATGTTTAGAAAGCTTTTGGACGAAGGTCGAGCTGGCGATAATATTGGCGCTCTGCTGCGTGGCACGAAACGCGAAGAAATCGAACGGGGTCAAGTGCTCTGCAAACCAGGGTCGATTACGCCGCACAAGAAATTCAAAGCCGCGATCTACGTGTTGACCAAAGAAGAAGGTGGACGTCATACACCGTTCTTTGCCAACTACCGACCGCAGTTTTATTTTAGAACGACCGACGTGACCGGGACAATTACCTTGCCAGAAGGCTCCGAAATGGTGATGCCAGGTGATAACGTGACCATCACGGTCGACCTGATTACGCCGATTGCGATGGACAAAGAGCTAAGATTCGCCATTCGTGAAGGCGGGCATACCGTGGGCGCTGGTGTTGTTTCTGAGATTTTGGAGTAATTCATGTCGGACAAAAAGAACAAGATTCGGATCCGTTTGAAGGCCTACGACCACAAACTGTTAGACCAGTCTGCTGAGGAAATTGTGGGTACCGCTCGTCGAACGGGTGCTAAAATCGTCGGTCCTATCCCGTTGCCTACCAAGATTACGGGATACACCGTGTTGAGAAGTCCGTTTATTGACAAGAAGTCCCGCGAACAGTTTGAAGTTCGTACGCATAAGCGTGTATTGGAAATTTTAGGGCCGACCCAGGCTACTTTGGATGCCTTGATGAAGCTGGATTTGTCAGCCGGCGTCGATGTGGAGCTTAGGAGTTAAAATGCTTCAGTTAGATATTGTCAACTTAAAGAACGAAAAAGTCGGAAGTCTGGATGTTAATCCGGAGATTTTCGGCGCGCCAATCAGAAAGCATTTGCTGGCTGAGGTGGTTCACTGGCAACGTGCTTGCCGTCGTGCAGGAACCCAATCTGCCTTGACCAAGTCTGAAGTCCACGGCACCACCAAGAAGCCTTTTCCTCAAAAAGGTCGAGGTATGGCACGCCAAGGGTCTCTCAAGGGTCCTCACCAGGTCGGTGGTAGCGTGGCGTTTGCCCCGAAACCGAGAGACTATTCTTATGCGATGCCGAAGGCCAAGCGCAGAGCGGCTTTAGCCGTTGCATTGAGCGCTCGCGTGAAAGAAAATGCGCTGAAAGTCTTGAAAGATTTTGAAATGCCTGAGGCCAAAACCAAAGCAACGTTGTCTGTGTTGAAAGCTTTATCGGCCGAGAAATCTCTCGTTGTCGATTGCGATAACGGGAGCTTAAAGCGCAGCATGAAAAATTTAAGCAATGCCAAGTTTATGGAAGAAGCCGGCCTGAATGTCTATGATATCCTGCACTACCCAGTCTTGATGATGACAGAGAAAGCTGTGTTGGCTTTGCAGGAGAGAATGCAATGATCAGCCAATATGATATTTTAAGACGGCCAGTTTTAAGCGAGAAGTCGAATTTGCTCAAAGACAGCTCACGCCAAGTGACAGTTGAAGTGTTGCTGGGCGCGAACAAGAAACAGATCAAGTCGGCCGCGCAGAGCTTGTTCGGTGTCAAAGTGCTCGGAGTGAATACTTCCGTGTGCCGCGGCAAAACAAAAAGAGTCGGAAAAAACGTCGGAAAGTGTTCCAATTGGAAGAAAGCCGTATTGACGCTGACGCCCGATTCTGATTTAGACGTATTTGGAGTTTGGCAGCAGCCAGCGATCCCTGAAGATCAGGCTGCAGCGTAGATTTAATTTTCTTAGCCGATAAGGCTTATTTTGGGTGCAAAATAAAAGCTGCTAGGGCTAGAAGGACATAACAGTGGGACTAAAATACTATAAGCCTACGAGCGCGGCTCGTCGGCTGACAACCGGTGCAGATTTTTCGGATATTTCCAAAAAGAAACCTGAAAAGCGCTTAACACGCGGTAAAAAGGCCATCTCGGCGCACGGGGCTACCGGACGAATTACGGTTCGATTTCGTGGTGGTGCCCATAAGCGACGCCTTCGAGATGTCGAATTCAACAGAACAAAAATCGGGGTTCCAGCGACCGTGGCAGCGATCGAATACGATCCAAACCGCAGTGCCCGCTTAGCCTTGTTGCAGTACGCCGATGGTGTCAAAAGCTATATCTTGGCCCCTGTTGGCCTGTCTGTCGGGGACAAAATCGAGGCCAGCCCAACGGCTGATATCAAGCCAGGTAACTGCTTGCCGCTCAAAAACATCCCGATTGGTACCGAAATTCACAACATTGAGCTTCGTCCTGGCAAGGGCGCCCAGATGGTGCGCACAGCCGGTGGTGTGGCTCAGCTGATGGCCCGTGAAGGTCTTTATGCGAATATCCGACTCCCCTCTGGTGAAAACCGAATGGTTTTGGTAGATTGCGTGGCGACGATCGGACAAGTTGGCAACGTGGAGCATGAGTTGGTTCGATTGGGTAAAGCCGGTCGAAGTCGCTGGCTCGGGTGCAGGCCGCATAACCGTGGCGTGACCATGAACCCGGTTGACCATCCACATGGGGGTGGTGAAGGCCGAACTTCCGGTGGCAGACATCCTGTGTCTCCGTGGGGTCAGCCAACCAAGGGTTATCGCACACGTAAAAATAAACGTACTCAAAACATGATTGTGAAGCGTAGGAAGTAGAAATGGCACGCTCGTTAAAAAAAGGTCCTTTTGTGGACGCCCATTTGTGGAAGAAGTTGGCTGGAGAGGCCGCAGGGAACACGCGTCAGGTGATTAAGACCTGGTCGCGTCGTTCGACGGTCACCCCAGAGTTTATCGGCCGAACGTTGGCGATACACAATGGCAAAAAATTTATCCCGGTCTTTATTACGGACAACATGGTGGGTCATAAGTTGGGCGAATTTGCCCCGACCCGTCATTTTGTGACGCATCCGACCGACAAAAAAGTCAAGAAGGTACCCTAATCATGGCAACAAGAGAAAAACAGAAAGCTTTGGCCAGAAAAGTCGCGCGAGAACTTGAAGTCGGAACGGCTTCGCTCAAGAAGCTTAAAACCAGCGCTCGTAAAGCCCGGGTTGTGGCGAACCTGGTTCGTGGTCAGCTGCTCAGTGACGCTTATGTCAACTTGGCTTTCCAAAAGAGAGCGGCCTCTGAACCACTCAGAGCTTTACTGAAGTCAGCCGCGGCGAATGCCACAGAACGAGGCTTTGATGCTGACAACCTGATTATCGAAGAAATTCAAGTCCACAAGGGCGAAATCGCTCGGCGTTTTATGCCGCGCGCACAGGGTCGTGCTACCCCCATTCGCAAACAATCTACGCACATTGATGTTCGTCTTTCTACAAGGGATAGCAAGTAAGTATGGGCCAAAAAGTAAATCCAATCGGTTTTCGTCTAGGTATTAACAAGACCTGGGATTCGAAATGGTTCAGTGAGGCCGGTTACGCTGCCTGGTTGAAAGAAGACATGGACATGCGTGAATTGGTGAAAAAGCAGTATAAACCTGCCGGCATCAGCCGCATTGATATTGAACGCGCGGCCAACAAGTGCAAAGTGAGCGTTCATGCTGCAAGACCTGGCTTGATTATTGGTAAAAAAGGCGTAGGTATTGAGCAGCTTAAAAACGATCTTCAAAAGAAGTCAAAAAGTGAAGTCTTTTTGAATATACATGAAGTTCGCAAGCCTGAAGCGGACGCTCAGCTGATTGCTGAGAATGTCTGTCAGCAGCTCGAGCGACGTGTGGCTTTTAGACGGGCCATGAAGAAAGTGATGCAAACGGCTCAGAAATTTGGCGTCAAGGGAATCCGGGTTGCTGTGTCTGGCCGGTTGGGTGGCGCGGAAATGTCTCGTCGTGAATGGTATCGTGAGGGCCGAGTGCCTCTGCATACCTTGCGAGCCGATATTGATTATGGAACGGCCGAAGCTCATACGACCTATGGGCAGATCGGTTGCAAAGTGTGGTTGTTCAAGGGCGAAGTGCTTGCTTCAGTCCGTAAATAAGGGTGTGTAAGAGTCATGTTATCACCAGCGAGATCGAAATTTAGGAAGCAGCACAAGGGGCGTGTGCGTGGCGATGCAAAAGGCGGGTCTGTCTTGTCTTTTGGAACCGTGGGTTTGTTGTGTATGGGCAGGGGTTGGTTGACCGCGCGTCAAATCGAAGCCGCTCGTATCGCATTGACCAGGCACGTTAAACGGGGTGGCAAAGTTTGGATTCGGGTATTTCCGGACAAGCCAGTCACCAAAAAGCCTGCTGAAGTCCGAATGGGTAAAGGCAAAGGCGCCGTAGAAGGCTACGTCGCTGTGGTTCGTCCTGGTCGTATTTTGTACGAAATGGAAGGCGTAACCGACGACGTCGCAAAGCGAGCCATGGAGTTGGCTGCTTCGAAACTGCCATTCCCAACCAAAATTATTATGGCATCGCAGGAGCTTTAAATGACGGGTGAAGATTTTAAAAAAGAAGAAAGTGCATTGAGGCGTCAGTTGCTCGATATGCGTTTTGATTTAAAGAACGGCAAGTTGTTCAATACGGCGTCTTTGAAAAAGACCCGCAGAGACTTGGCAAGACTTTTGACTTTGAAGAGGCAGAACAATGGTTAGGCAGAAACGCGTGATGCGAGGCGTGGTAACGAGCACCAAAATGGCAAAGACCATTACGGTACAAGTGACGCGTACAGTACGGCATCCAAAATATCAAAAGTTTTTGAAGCGACATGATAGCTATCATGTGCATGACGAACAGAATCGCTGCAAAGAAGGCGACCTGGTCTCGATCATTGAGTCGAAGCCATTCTCCAAGACCAAAGCTTGGGCATTGCAGACTGTGATTCAATCGGTGGAGGCATAACATGTTTCAAACACAATCCGTATTGGAAGTAGCAGATAACAGTGGCGCTAAGAAGGTCATGGTCATTAAAGTCTTGGGTGGATCTCACAGACGTTATGCCTCGATTGGCGATGTCATTGTTGGCAGCGTGAAAGAAGCGAGCCCGACGTCTAAAGTCAAAAAAGGCTCTGTGGTCCGTGCTGTAGTGGTCCGTACAGCGAAAGAGCTGGCCCGACCAGATGGTACTTATATTCGCTTTGATACCGGCGCAGCTGTTTTGGTGAACAAAGACGATGAGCCAGTGGGCACACGTATTTTTGGACCAGTTGCTCGTGAATTGCGCGGCAAGAATTTTATGAAAATCGTGTCATTGGCACCGGAGGTGCTCTAATGAAAATTAAGAAGGGTGATTTGGTCAAAGTGATTACGGGCTCGAAAGAGCGTAAAGGCCAAGTGGGTAAAGTTTTGGAAGTGGACCGCAAGAATTGCCGCGTCAAAATTGAAAACATTGCGCCAATCAAGCGTCATATGAAGCCACAAAGAAGCAAGAAGTATCCAGAAGGCGGAATTATCAACGACTTCGGGACCATTCATGTTTCCAACGTGATGCTCGCGCCAGAGGGAGTATAGAGAGATGGCTCGTTTAAAGAAATATTATGAAAAAGAGCTGGTCTTAGTCTTGATGAAAGAGCTAGAGCTCAAAAACCCCATGCAGACCCCTAGGCTGCAGAAGATTGTCTTGAATATGGGTTTGGGCGAAGCAGTGGCTAATCCGAAAGCCATTGATGCCGGCAAAGATGCGATTGAAACCATCACGGGCCAGAAAGCCGTGGTGACCAAAGCCAAGAAGTCTATTGCGACGTATAAATTGCGACAGGGCTTGCCCATTGGTGTCACTGTGACACTGAGACGCGAGCGCATGTGGGAGTTCTTGGACCGGTTTGTCAACATTGCGTTGCCTCGAGTGCGAGACTTCAGAGGCATCCAAAGCAAGTTTGATGGCCAGGGCAATTGCTCGATTGGTGTGAAAGAACACATTATTTTCCCGGAAGTCAACTATGACAAAGTGGATAAAATTCGGGGTTTGAACGTGAGTCTTGTGACGAGTGCTCAGACAGATGCGCAGGGTAAAGCCCTCTTGAAACATTTAGGCGTTCCCTTTAGGAAGTAAACGAATTATGATGACCGATCCGATTAGTGATTTATTAACCCGAATCCGAAACGCCTTGATGGTGCGTCGTGCGGACGTGAAGCTACAGGCTTCTCGCATGGGTGAACGTGTTTTGGGTATTATGAAGCAACGTGGTTTTATCCACGATTATTCTCTCCATGAGAAGGATTTGATCGTAAAACTCAAGTACGACGAAGCCGGTGCTCCTGTGATTGAGGGCCTCAAGAGGGTCAGCAAACCAGGTTTGCGGGTCTATACAGGTAAGTCTGAGATTCCAACTGTGCAGGGGGGTCTTGGAATCTCTATTGTTTCGACATCGCGTGGTGTGATGACGGGCGCGGATGCGAAGAAGCAGGGCGTTGGCGGCGAAGTTCTTTGTACAGTTTGGTAGGTGAGTCATGTCTCGTATTGGAAATCAACCGATTGAAGTCCCAGAAAAGGTCAAAGTGGCCATCGCGGGTCATCATGTAAAAGTCGAAGGCCCCAAGGGCAAACTAAACCGTGAGTTGCATCCGTCTATTGCGATTAAGCAAGAGGGCAACCACCTGTTGGTCACTCGTCAAGACGAGTCCAATGAGTCTAAATCATTGCATGGTTTGTCGAGAACCCTCGTCAACAACATGATTTATGGTGTGACACACGGATTTGTTCGCGAACTGGCGATCACGGGTGTGGGTTACCGAGCAGAGGCTAAAGGCCGAGAACTGCACATGGCGCTAGGCTATTCGCATCCGGTGATTTTCAAATTGCCGGCTGAAGTAACTGCTCATACTGACGCTGCTCGAACAGCGATTAAGTTAGAGAGTGTCAATAAAGAAGTGCTGGGTGAGACGGCAGCCAAAATTAGATCTTTTAGGCCACCTGAACCTTATCGCGGGAAGGGTATTCGTTACTCGACTGAAGTGATTAAGCGTAAAGAAGGCAAGTCGGCAGGTAAGTAATATGAAAGCAACGATTCAATCTTTACGAAAACGAAATCTCAAACAGGCTTTGCATGCACGCCGTAAAATGCGCGTTCGTAAGAAAGTCGACGGTGATGCAACGTGCCCACGTTTGAGTGTGTTTAAGAGCGCAAAACATATTTATGTCCAAGCGATTGATGACGCGACGGGCTTGACACTGGCTGCTGCCAGCACGGTAGACAAAGCTTTGAAGGCCGATATCAAGGGCCAGAAAAAGCTGGGTGCGGCCACGATGGTGGGTAGCTTGCTAGGACAGCGCCTGAAAGACAAAGGCGTTGTGGATGCCGTGTTTGACCGAAATGGGTATCGTTATCGGGGTCGTGTTGCTGCTGTTGCCGCGGGTGCGCGTGAAGCAGGATTGAATTTTTAAGGATTTTGGAATGGGAGAGAGAATGGCTCAACATAACACCGACGAAACAGGCGAGCTTTCAGAGCGTGTCGTTCACGTGGGACGTGTGGCAAAAGTGGTTAAAGGCGGTCGTCGTTTTTCGTTCAGCGCACTGGTGGTAGTGGGCGATGGCAAGGGCCGAGTCGGGGTTGGTTTTGGCAAAGCGGGCGAGGTGCCTGAGGCCATTCGCAAGGGAACCGAGCAGGCTCGTAAGAGTATTGTCCGGGTATCTCTTGCCGGTGCCAGTATTCCGCACCCAATCACGGGTATTTTCGGAGCTGGCAAAGTGCTTTTGCGTCCAGCCTCTGAGGGTACCGGCGTTATTGCGGGCAGCAAAGTGCGTGCTGTGCTTGAGGCAGCTGGCGTGCACGACATCTTGACCAAGTCTTTGGGCAGCAAGAATCCACACAATGTGGTCAAAGCGACCCTGCAGGGTTTGTTGAGCTTGCGTACCCCAGAACAAATTGAGAAGCGTCGAGGAATTCTATGAGTACACATATTTGGGTCAAACAAATTAAGGGCCAGGCTGGCAAACCAGCGGACCAAAGACTGACGCTCCAAGGCTTGGGCCTAAAGCGCGTGGGCGATGAGCGCACGTTGCAGGACAACCCTGCGATTCGTGGCATGGTCGAAAAAGTTCAGCATATGATTGAAATTCAGGTGCGACCCGGCAAGGTTGCTTTGACAGGTGCTCGTAGCAGGAGAGCAAAATAATGCAATCAACAGACTTTTTAGGATTACACAATCTGGTTGCTCCCATGGGTGCGACCAAAAACCGCAAGCGCCTTGGCCGTGGTGAGAGCAGTGGCCACGGTAAAACTTCGGGTCGTGGTCACAAAGGCCAGAAGGCTCGTAAGAGTGGTAACGTTCGAATCGGCTTCGAAGGTGGCCAGAATCCATTGGCGCGTCGAGTTCCGAAGCGTGGTTTTTCGAACTATGGCTTTAGGACAGATTATCACGCTGTGAATGTGGCTCGTTTGTCGAAGTATTTCGAAGCCGGAACTGTCGTAGATCAAGCTGGCCTGGTAGCCGTTGGTTTGGCACCAAACATGAAGTGCTTGATTAAGCTTTTGGGCGATGGGGCTTTGACCCATGCTTTGACGGTGAAGTGCCATGCGGCTTCAGCGACGGCGGTTGCTAAGATCCAAGAAAAAGGCGGAACTGTCGAAGTGATTGCGAAGAACGCGCCAGCTTATAACTTGAAGAACCTATAGCCTCTTAAACCTCACCCTTCAGGTGGTCACAGTGAAAAAACACAATTAACTGCGTTTTTCGCAACCGTACATGATGAGGGGGCATTGGGTGTGGCAATATACCCCTGAAGAAGAACGCTATTATTATATGCACACGTGACAGGAATCAGAGTACCACTAACAACGGGAGATGCCTGAATAATTCCGGGGCCACTTGGTATAGGGGTTGAGCCGTTATTCCTCATGCCAATGGGGAATGTTGAACCATTACTTCCACTGAGGGTTCCTGACAGCCCATAATATGCTGTATATGTTAATGTACTCGCATCGGGGCATGTATAGGTGACCGTCGTAGGGGCAACCGGAGTCAAAGAAGGTGTAGAAGGATGTGTAAAGACAATTACGCTATGGGCTGACCACAGGACATTGGCTCCAGTGCTGTCGTATAAAACCAAATTACCATCATCTTGTAGATAGAGGGTGTCGCCAGGGTGGCCATCCGTGTTTGTCGCAAATTTGGGTTTGTTATTGACATCGTAGACCACAAAATTGCCATCCGTCTGCATATATGCACTTCCGCCTGCCGCGATATTCG
>JAHFEF010000018.1 GCA_023248545.1 Myxococcales bacterium
GATCAATGAGATTCCTGTTGCAACCAATACGGTTGACCCACGTAATTGCCTGGTCAATGACACGCCCGATCGGCTTAAATTGCTGGGGATCGAGGCCACGAGTGCCATGAATCCCGCCAATGGCGTGCCCTGTGCCTGGATTTCGAACACGAAACAGGAGTTGGCAGAGCAGGCGGGCTTAACAACGTGGGATGCGGCGAGTTATATGGTTCTGCACCTATCAGCGTCGCTTCGAAAGAGCGCCTCTGATTTTGTGGGGATTCAAGAAGTTCAGAACATGTTGGACCAGCTCGAACAAGCTTTTCCGGCGCTGGTCAAAGAAGTGATTCCCAAGGCAGTCAATTTGTTTCAACTAACAGATATTTTGAAGCGCTTGGTCGAAGAAGAGATTTCGGTTCGAGACCTCAGAACTATTTTACAGGCATTGGCTGAATGGGGGCCGCATGAAACAGACTCTGTGATGTTGACAGAACATGTTCGGAGCTCTCTGAAGCGCTATATCAGCTTTAAATATACAGGGGGTCAGCATACGTTGGTGGTCTACTTATTGGAGCCGCAATTAGAAGAGACGATCAGTGCTGGTATCCAGCGGAGCCCATCGGGAAATTATTTGGCGCTGGAGCCTGAAGTGACCCAGGATATTTTAGGGGCGATTCGGCAAGAAATTAGCAATTTGCCGGCCAGCGCGCAGCAGCCGGTGATTCTCACCACCCAAGAGATACGACGCTATTTGCGTAAGTTGGTGGAGATAGAGTTTCCGCATCTGGCCATCTTGAGCTACCAAGAGTTGAGCCCGGAGATGAATATTCAGCCCGTCGCACGAATTGGTTTACCTCAGGCTTAATATGGCTTAAAGTGCTTCATGCATTTAGACAAAAGACTTCCTCAAACGCTGGTGGATCTGCATATCCACGTGGGAGGGGCCGTGGCCCCTCATGTGCTCTTTAGCATTGCGCATGATCAGGGTTTTAAGCTGCCCGTCAAAAACTACTGGGACTTCGTAGACTTAATCACTGCCAAGAGCGACAAAGTGAAGAGTTTGGATGATTATTTGAAAATCATGCACCAATGGACTGAGCGAATCCAGAGTTCGCCTGCGGCGATTGAGCGTTCTGTGTATGAAATTATTTGTAAAGAATATCGGTCTTCGAATGTGGATCAGATAGAACTGCGTTTTAACCCGATGAAACGAAATTTGGGGGGCGAGAGAGATCTCGATCATATTATTCACGCAGCCCTTCGCGGCATGGATCGAGCCGTATTAGAATACGGCGTCAAAGCTTGCTTGTTATTTTGTTTGGCCCGTGAGTTTGATTACGAAACCAACAATATTATTTTAGAAAAAGCGATTAAATATGCTCCACGTGGTGTGTTGGGAATCGATTTGGCGGGCCCCGAGAGCCACAACCTGGAGCTGTCTCTCAAAGATGTTCCAAGATATGAGAAGCTCTTTCAAAGAGCTCGAGATGCAGGCCTCAAAACAACGCTGCATACGGGTGAAACTTCTCATACGGGTGCGGCTGGTGTGATTGCAGCGCTTAAATACTTAAAACCTGATCGAATCGGCCATGGAATCCAGGCTGCTTATAGTGAAGAAGCGCTCAAAATGCTGGCGGATTCAGGTGTTGTATTAGAAATTTGCCCGACTTCTAATTTGTATACTCATGCCGTCAAAGATTTGGCGGAGCTCAAGTTTGTTTTGGACAAGTTTAAAGCCTGGAAGATTCCGTTTACGATTAATACTGACGGGCCGTATTTATTGGATACCAATATGGCCGAAGAGACTATGTTGCTGCTTGATAATAATATTTTAACACCGAAAGAAATCATGAATTGTTTCGAAGTATCTAGGAAAGCGTCGTTTATATGAGTTCTGAACATATTGTTTTATTGTCGTCGAGTGAAATCGATAAGATGCGCCGTGCTGGCAAATTAGCTGCGCAATTATTAGAGCATTTGGGCAAACTGGTTGCGCCAGGAGTATCTACGCAGCAATTAAACGACGAGGCCGAAAAGTTTACCAAGGCCCGGGGCGCTAAAAGTGCGCCATTAAACTATGCGCCGCGTGGTTGTAAGCCATTTCCTCGGTCTATTTGTACGAGTATTAACGATGTTGTTTGCCATGGAATTCCCAATTCAAAGCAAGTCTTAAAAGATGGCGATATTGTGAACATCGACGTCACGCCCATTCTAGATGGCTATCATGGGGATACTTCGAGGACTTTTTTGGTCGGCAATGTGAAACTAGAAGCCCGCAAATTGGTCGAGGTGACTGAAGAGTGTTTAAGGCGTGGCATTGCAGAAGTGGCTCCTGGCAAGCGCTTTGGGGACATTGGTGCAGCGATCCAAGAGTATGCAGAGAGCTTTGGGTACAGTGTCGTCCGGGAGTTTGTGGGTCATGGCATTGGAAAGCAATTTCACACGGCACCTCAGGTATTTCACTATGGCGTACGTGGCAAAGGGCCTCGCATGCAGGCAGGCATGGCATTTACGATTGAACCTATGATTAATGCTGGCTATTGGAAGACGGTTTTATTGGATGATGGCTGGACGGCTCTTACGGAAGACGGCTCCCTGTCTGCACAATTTGAGCATACAGTCCTGGTAACGCAGACGGGAGCTGATATTTTAACTAAAATATAAGCTTTATATTGATACTTATTTTATATTTTGATACAATCGAACCGGGGAGGGGGTCGCTATGCAATTTTATTCAATAAGGCGGTTCTTCATACTAAGCCTTGGTTTGTCTATCTATCCAAACATAATTTCTTGCGGAGGCCAGGGTGCGGCTGGTGACAGCGCGGTGGTTTCTAGTACAACGATCAAGGGTGTGGCCATGCTGGGCCGTGTATCGGGTGGTACGGTGAGTGCCTATCACTCTTTGCCGGACGGGACAGCGGACACAAAAACCGGGGCAATCGCGACGGCATCAACAGATACCGATGGGAACTATGCCTTGACGATTTCGCAGACGGTGATCCAGTCCAAAGAAACATTGGTGGTGCGACTTGAAGCTGGCAAGGGGACCTATGTCGAAGAGGCCACCGGGAACACGGTTTCTGTCACGACGTCAATGAACGCGATTGTTCCACTGGATGATGCGAACAAGACAAATGGTGCCACGGTTCAAGCGGCCCTGACGCCATTGACCGAAGTTGCGGCCCAGAATCATTTTCTAGAAGCCGGGAAGGCGATGATGACTCAGGCATTGAAGGATCCCAAGATGATCCCCCCAGAGTTCAAGGACAAGGCTTTGGCTTTCCAAAAAGCAGGGTTTGATCCCAGCTTTTTGACCGCAAATCCAGAGTTTAAGGCTGTTTTCGAAGCTGCTCGTAGCAACAAAACCTTTCAAGATGCGGACTTTAGGGCGCAGATGCAAACCTTTGCGACCAAAGCAGCTTTTGCAGTGGGAGAAGCTTTTGGGGTAAAAAATATTGTAGGGACGCTTCCTGACAATCCCAAAGAAGGTGGCAAAAGCCAAGAGGGTGCAGGCTATATGCTTGCCATGGCTGCCATCTCCCAGCAAGCAGTTCAGATGGGTAAGCAGACAGGTACTGCCCTTAATTCCATGGGGATGATGCAGGCACTGGGGCAACAGTTTGCTCAAAATGGGCATTTCAATACCCCGACTGCCGGTGCGAACACGACCTTCACCGTGAGGGACGCCAATGGAAAGCCGGTTGCTTTGCCGCCTCCCAATTTTCAAGATTTTTCTAAGGCAGCCACTCAAATTTCGACGGGAGACATTAAAATGCCCGCTGGTTTCGTGATGTTTGCGCCGCCGACAGGCACAACCGGAGGATCTGGGGGAACGACAACAACAACCAGTGGAACCGGTGGCTTCAAACCCTCTTGGGGCAGCTTCGTGCCGCCGACGTTCAATGGGACGCCCTCTTTCACGCCGCCTGCTGATTTTAAACCCGGTGCTTTTACGCCCAATGCGCCACCAACTGGCACGATTGGCAGCTTTACGCCCCCCACAAGCGGAACGACCAGTGGAATCTCCGGTGGAGCAATCAGTGGAACTTCAGGGGGTTCTACACTTCCTCCTCCGGGTGGAACAACGACCAGTGGAACTTCAGGTGGAACAACGACCAGTGGAACCTCAGGGGCTACCAGTGGAACCTCAGGTGGCTCCGCGCCTCCTCCGTCATCAGCGCCGCCTCCTGCTGCGCCTCCACCACCCCCAGCGAGTCACTAAGGGGAGTTTTTATACCGCCTCGCTGTCTCGACATAAACGGGCCAGCTGGCGGCAATGATGGCCTGTTCGCGCTCGCGGACGGGCCTGATGATTTTAGCAGGTGAGCCCATCACCAAAGATCCCGGTGGGATTTGGGTGCCCGCTGTAATCAAACTCCCAGCGCCGATCAGAGATCCTGCTCCAATCACGCAATTATCTAGCAAAATAGACCCCATGCCAATCAAGCAATCATCTTCGACGATACAGCCGTGTAGAATCACGCGGTGACCCACGGTGACACGATCGCCAATGCGAGTTTCACTCAGTCCCGAAGTCGCATGACAAATCGTTCCATCTTGGATCGAAGTCGATTTACCAATTGTGATCTTGCCCATGTCGCCGCGCAACACAGCCGTTGGCCAAATGCTAGAATCAGCGCCAATCTCAATATCTCCCATGATGTGAGCAGCGGTGTGAATAAAGGCGGTTTCGTGAATTACAATGGCTACCATTTGGCTTGAGCTCCAATTTTGAGATTGTTCATCAGTGCCTGACCGGCGTTAATTTCCAGAACATATTGCGCAGGCTTATCGACTGATCGTAGGTCGAGTGTTTGTGGTGTGGCGTTGTAAATTATCCCGACAATTTTTTTGTTCGAATCCATGAAAACCATGTCCAACGAGATCAGCGTGTTTTTCATCCAGAAAGTTCGGATTTGTTCGTCGGGAAAAATAAAGAGCATGCCTGAATTTTCAGGCATGGAGGGTCGAAACATCAGGCCTTTCTCAAGATCAGCCTGCTTTTGAACCACCTCGATATTAAAACTGGCTTTGTTGTCGAACGAAATTCGAACGCCTTCGGCGCCACAAGCGACGAACAGTGAGTATAAAAACAAAAGGCAGGAAGTTCGAATGAGCATGACGACCTATCGTACCGCACCTTCGCCCACGCAGCAAGGCTGGCCATCTGGCGTCCGTTATATTATCGGCAACGAAGGCTGTGAGCGCTTTAGCTATTATGGAATGAGCGCGATTTTATATATCTACGTTGTCGCTCTACAGGGATCACAGGACTTTGCGACGTCGGTGGTTCACCTGTTTATATCGGGTGTTTATGCCTTTCCCATGATCGGTGCTGTGATTTCTGATAGATTGCTCGGAAAATATAATACGATCTTGTGGTTCTCGCTGATTTATTGCTCCGGGCATTTTGTTTTGTCGATGACAGAAGGTTCTATTGCCGGCCTCTATACGGGCCTGGCTTTGATTGCCTTGGGGGCAGGGGGGATTAAACCGTGTGTGTCTGCGCACGTCGGTGACCAATTTGGCAAATCCAACTGGTACTTGATTACCAAAGTCTATCAGGTTTTTTATTTTATAATTAACTTTGGATCTTTTTTTGCGACCTTATTAATCCCTCTGACAGAAAAATATTTTGGTTGGAGAGTGGCTTTTGCGATACCGGGTATTTTGATGTTCATCGCGACGGTGGTGTTTTGGATGGGTCGCAATGAGTTTGTGCATGTCCCAGCGAAGCCAGGTGGGAGCTTGGGGCTGTTGGATGCCATCAGTTCGATACTGCTCTTTATGAGTATTGGGTCACTGACGGTGACGGCACACCAGCCTGTGAGTGTGATGCTGTCAGTATCGTTGGCTTGTATCATGTTGGGTCTGCTGGTATTTCAAATTCGACAAAATAGAGTGCGTGACGATGGATTTTTGGCGGTGTCGATTGCAGGTGTTTCTGATCGGTTTCGGGGCCTGTTATTTCGAGTGGCCCAATGGGGATTGATCTTTCAAACAGCGGGGTCGTCTGGGTCATCGGGGCCGAGGGTGCAGGCCGTGAAATATCGATCGACTTTGAGACAGCAATTTGACCCTGAAGCCGTCGAGGGTACGCTGGCTGTTTTGCGCATCATGAGTATTTTTCTGTTTGTCAGTGTTTTCTGGGCACTGTTTGATCAGCATGGTTCGTCCTGGATACGGCAAGCTGAATTAATGAATCGGCATTTGGGGGGCGTGGAGTTATTGGCGTCGCAAATACAGAGTTTGAATCCGATTTTAGTGATGCTCTTAATTCCCCTGCTGGCCAAACCATTGGCAGGTTTTAAACCGTTGTTTAAGATGTCACTGGGCATGGCGATGGGCAGCGTGGCATTTGTTTCTGTGGCATTGATACAGCATCAGTTAGATGCCGGTGTGCAGTTGCATGTGGGTTGGCAGTTATTGCCCTATACGCTCATGACAATCGCCGAAGTGCTGGTGTCGGTGACGGGCTTGGAGTTTGCATACACGCAAGCGCCTAAACGCATGAAATCAACAGTGATGGGTTTTTGGCTGCTGAGTGTGGCATTTGGAAACATATTGGTGGCGCTGACGGCGCGATTTGGGCACTTGCCCTTGGTTCAATTTTTCTGGGTATTTGCGGGCCTGATGGCGTTGGCAGCGATGTTATTTAGCTTGAGAGCTTATTTTTACGTACCGAGAGATTATCCGCAGGCTTAAAATAATACTCCTGGGCCGGATCCCGGCGGTTATAGTGCGAAGCCATCACATGTCCATAGGCGCCCGCGTCGGCAATCAAAATAATGTCACCTTCGGTTGTTTCGGGCAATCGGACATCGTGGCCTAGGGTATCCCCCGATTCACAAATCGGTCCGACAATATGCGCTGTGATGGCTGGTTTTTCATGTAGGCGAGACAGGTTCACCACCGGGTGTTCTGCCCCATAGAGCACAGGCCGAATCAGCGAATTCATGCCCGTATCGACGCCAATAAAAGTCACGCCGTCTTTGTGTTTAATTTGTGTGACACGCGCTAATAAGACTCCTGCGTCGGCAACCAAATATCGCCCCGGCTCAAGCCAAAGCTGATGGTTCGAATATTCTTGTAGAGATCGGTCGAGATCAGCCAGATTAACTCGGTCGCTGAGGCCGCCGCCAATATCCAAAGTGGTCACAGAGTCAAATTGGGCTGCAGCATCCATTAAGAATCGGGCGATCTCTGCCCAGTAACCAGCGTCGTCAATGCCACTGCCTGCATGGGCATGGAGGCCTACGACGGTAACATGGTGTTTTTTTGTTAGTGCGAGGGCCTTTGGAATATCTTGTATTGAAATCCCAAATTTAGATTGCTTGCCGGCTGTATGAACATGCACATGGTGTCCTCGACCTTCGCCCGGATCCAATCGTAAAAGGACAGATTGATTTGAAAATAGATCAGACCAGTGTTCAAGGGGATACAGGCTATCGAGTATGATTCGACACTTCTTTTGAAATGCAAACGCGTATTCTTCTCGAGGAGCAAAATTGGGCGTAAATAGTACACGGTCGGGTGAAATATGGGGGAAGAGGCCAAATACGTGTTGAAGCTCACCCAGCGAAACACACTCAAAGCCTAAACCGAGCGATTCGAAGAGCCGCAAAATATCTTCGTGGTCATTGGCTTTGATCGCATAAAATAATTGGTCGATCGATTTGAGCGCGAGCAATCGCTGGGCCCGCTGACCCAGCGTGTCCTCATCGTAGACATAAAGCGGCGATTGGGTTCTTGAAAGATCAAGAAGGGTTTCTCTTTGAGTCTGCCACCAATTAGTAGCCAAAGCTGATGCCTTTCAAGAGCATGGCCCCTGACGTCACGATCTGTTCGCCTGCTTTGAGCCCCGTAGAGACCAGGCCGTCTTTTTGGTTGGAACTTAAAAGGGTGATGGGTCGGCGTTCGAATTCTGTTTTTGACTTAACCACAAAGACAAAATTTTGTTGTTCAACCGTCACCACAGCAGACAATGGAATCGAGATGGCGGCTTGCTGGGGTTGGCCGAAATCACAACGGGCGAACATGCCGGGCAGCAAGAGGCCTTTAGAATTATCTAACACGACGCGAATTTTGACGGTTCGTGTGGTTGGGTCGACCGTATCGCCGATGGCTGATGCTTTGCCCACAAAAACTTGCCCTGGGAAAGAAACAAAAGTTGCTTTGACTTCTTCATCTTTTTGCACTTCGTGGAGCTGGTTTTCAGGCATTTCAGCCAATAGCCAGACGGTTTTAGGTTTAGCTTGCTTCAAATCACCCGGCGGAAATCCAGTAGCTTTGAGCCGAACTTCAAATTCTGTCTTGGCTGCTTTGGCATTAGAGTATTCACTTTGGACGTCGTTTAATTCACGTGCTGTAGCTGCTTGATTTCTGAACATGTCTTCGACGCGCTTTTTATTTTTTTCAGTTCGTTCAAAATTGGCGCTGCTTTGTAGATATTGTGAATACAAAGAAGAAATATCCGTCTGGGCGAATAAAATTGCCTGACTTTGAACGGATGCTACAACCTGTGCAGGTGCGTCGATGCGTAACACAGAAGGCGCCGTTTTGAGCGTTTTAAATTCGAAGAGCTGCAGGCCAGGGTAATTGGGGGGGAATTTAAGTTGCTTTCCCTGGTTCAGAACTTGAATCGAATGCGTTTGAGGTGTGGCAGCCCACAAGGGTAATACCAGGCCTAAGATGAGGCTAAAGCTTAATTTGATCCGTGCCGATTGCATAGTTTAACTCCAAAAAAGCTGTTAAGCGGTTGAGCTGAACTTCGCTCATTTTAATCATACTGTCACGATAGCTTTCATAGAAATCCGCAAAAGCGATGATTCCCACATTGCCACTTTGATAATTTTGAACCATGTCTTCGGCCAATTTTTGATAATTGCTCAAATAGTTGGCGTCGGTGCGTTGAAATAGATCTTGGCTTTGTATGACTCTTTGGTAAGCGACTTGAAGTTCTTGGATGAGTGTGAGCCGAGTTTGTTGCTCGCGTTTCTCTTTGGCCATCAAATTATAGCGGGCGCTTCTGGCGAGTCCCTGATGGCGATCGAATAGGGGCAACGCAAATGTGACCGAGAGCCCGAAATAGTGCGGAACATAGTTACCATCTTGTTGGTAATTGGCCTGAAGAGTCAGATCTGGAATCCATTGTCGCCGTTGGAGTGAGATATTGAGCTTTTCTTGTTTCACCTCGGCTTGGCTAATTTTTAAGTCGGGTCGGTTATCGAGCGCGATTTGTGTGATGCCATCTAACGATAGGTCCAAACTCACACGAGCCAGCTGGGCAATATTGAGCACAGGTTTTGGAATGGTTTGTGTGCCGGGATCTTCGCCCAGTAAAACCAGAAAATCAGCTTGAGCTTCGTTCATCTGTTTGTTGAGCTCCAGATTTTCGCTTTCTAAATTGAGCAACAGTGCTTTGAGGCGCATGAGTTCGCTGAGCAAAATAGAACGCTGTGCATAGACACGCTCGGCGGCAGAGACTGTTTTTTGAAGTGCCGCAATGCTTTGGGTGTAAAAAGTCTTGTTTTGGTTCAAGAAATAAAGCGTGTAAAAAGTTTTTCGAAGTTCCAGTTTAAGAGATCTGAGCGTGTTTTCAAAAGTCAGCTTTGAAATATCGGCGTTAATTTGGGCAATCTGAACCCTTTTGGAACGCTTAGCGATCACAAAAAGCTGGCTGAGCTGCAAATTGGTATTGGTCTGTACGGATCGATAAATCGGGTTGAGTGCTTCTTCGACTTGAAAATTAGGATTGTCCCAAATTTTTTCCTGTTGCACCAAGCCTTTGGCAGCTTCTGTCTCGAATTGCCTCGCCAAAAGCTCATAATTTTTTTGTAGAAATAGAGACTCGGCTTGTTCGAGTGTTAGATCTTGGGCGCAGAGGCTTAGAGAGAAACAAAAGAAGCTGAGCAATCTCATGATTGTTTCCTATTTTTTTCGATCCAATAGCACAGACTGGGTAGGGTGGTGAGTGTTAAAATTAGTCCAGATGCCAAACCGCCGACGATCACAGTGGCCATGGGTCGTTGGACGTCAGAGCCGATGCCGGATGCGAGTGCCGCCGGAACCAGACCAAACAAGGCGGGTAAAACTGTTGTCAAGCAAGGTCTGAGTTGGATTTGCGCTGCCAATCGAATTTGATCCAGCAAATTCATGGATGGAAAGTCTTTCTGTAGATGCCTCATGCGTGAGACAAATAAAACACCAGACATGGTTGAAATCCCAAACAGTGATATGAAGCCAACGCCCGCTGAGACGTTTAAGTGATAGCCGCGCAGGAGTAAAGCCAACAATCCACCGACCAGCGCAAATGGAATGCACGAGAGAGCCACCAACACACGGCGTCCGTCTCTATAGAGAGAATATAAGATCAGAAAAATCATAAACAATGTTAACGGGACAACGATGCGAAGTCGTTCAGCCGCTCGGGTTAGGTTCTCAAATTGCCCCCCCCAACGAATAGAATAGCCTTCTTTAAGCTTGATTTTTGAAGAGAGAGCTTTTTGGGCTTCAGCCACAAAACCGCCTTGATCGCGGCCCCTGATATTGGTTCGAATCGATATTTGCCGGTGACCGTCTTGCCGTTGGATGAGCGTTTCGCCATCGATGAGACGGATCGACGCTAAATCACGCAAGGGGATCTGAGCGCCTGACGGAGAGTTAACACGGATATTCGAGATGGCATCGAGAGAACTACGTTGTTCGGAGTTGTATCTGACAACAATTCCAAATTGCTTTCCGTCTTCATAGAGTGTGCTAATGGGTTGTGCACCAATGGCCGCCTCGATGACCGTCTGAATATCGTTGATATTAATTCCAAACCGAGCGGCTTCACTTCGATTGATGTCGATGACCAGCTGGGCCTGATGACCTTCCTGCTCGATTCCATATTCACTGGAGCCTGGCACAGATTTGACGATGGCCAATATTTCGTTGGCTTTGTTGCGCATGTAAGTCAAATCATCACCATTGATTTGAATTGCCAGGTCAGCGACACTGCCCGTAACAGCTTCAGTGACGTTGTCTAAAATAGGTTGTGAAAATGAGAAAATAACACTGGGAAAATTCTCTTTGAGGCTGAGTTTGATTTTATCTGTGAGTTCCTGTTTGGTCATGTCATGCTTCCAAAGTGGATAGTCTTTGAGACCGACCAGGATTTCTAGGCGATTGGGGTTATAGGGGTCTGTGCCGTCCTCGTTTCTGCCGGCTTGCGTGATCACAAAATCGACGGGTTTATATTGCTTGATTTGTTCCCGAATCGCGTGCGTATAGGAGTTTGTTTCTGCCAGGGAGACACCTGCCGGAAAGATGCAACGAATATTCAGAGCGCCTTCGTCTAAATTGGGTAAAAATTCGGTTCCAATTTGTGATCCTCCGATTCCAACACACAAAGCAACAAGAGCCAGAGAAAATAGGACCGTTTTTTGGGTGCGTTCGGTAAAATAGAAAATAAGTTGAACATATTTCCTTTCCATCCAGACATAGATTGGATTTTGCCATTCGCTGTAATTTTTAAACAGCAGGGACATCAGAACGGGTATCAGTGTGAGCGCCAGCAGCATTGATCCGAGCAGTGCAAATGCCAAGGTGCATGCCATGGGTGAAAATAGTTTTCCTTCGACACGCTGAAATGTAAATATCGGAAAGTAGGCTGATATAATAATCACGATCGAAAAGAAAATTTCATGACTGACTTCTTTGGCAGCCAAGATGGTGCACAAGATAATACTGCTATCATTTTGGTTCTCGTGTCTATGTTTGTAATGCCGCATAATATTTTCAGCCATGACTACGGCGCCATCGACAATAATTCCAAAGTCTATGGCTCCAAGCGATAACAAATTGGCAGGAATCCCTGTGAGCCGCATCATGAAAAATGCAAACAAGAGTGATAGAGGAATCGTGAGCGCGACCACCATTGCAGTCCGAACGCTTCCCATAAAAAAGATCAAGAAGATGACAACGAGCGAAATGCCTTCAAATATAGTTGTTGAAACCGTATGGATTGTATTGCTCACCAGTTCTGAACGATCATAGGTCATGTGAATCTTGACACCATCTGGTAAGTTTTGCTGAATCAGTTTGATTTTTTCCTTGAGCGCGGTCACGACGTCTGACGGATTTTCGCCGCGGCGCATGGCAATGAGGCCCTGGACTCCTGATGAGACTTCTTTGTTATCTAGAATATAGCCCAAAATTCCTGATGGCTGCATGGGGGCTATTTCAACGCTGCCAATGTTTTTGACAAAGATGGGAATGCCGTGTCTGGAATCCAAGACAATATTTTCGATGTCTTCCGAATTTCGGATGGCACCAATGCCTCGAATGGCCAGGCCTTGGCTGCCTCTCACCAGAATATTGCCGCCTGTGTTGCGATTATTGGTTTGAACGCCGTCGATGACGTTTTGTAGTGATAATTCATAGGCTGCGAGCTGATCGGGGGAAGTAATAATATGAAATTGCTTGACCAGGCCTCCGAACGTAATCACGTCGGCCACACCTGGAACCTGGAGCAGTTTGGGGATAATCGTCCAGTCTTGGAGTGTGCGCAGATCCATGGGCGTATATTGCTCAGGCGCTTCAATCACATAGCGTAAAATTTCACCTACGGGGCCTGCCAGTGGAGCTAATTCGGGTTCGACACCGTCGGGCAACTTCGCTTCATGAAGCTTTTCGAGCACCAATTGTCGAGCAAAATAGTCATTGACGCCATCTTCAAAAGTCAACTGAATGGATGAAAGGCCAAAAATTGTTTTGGAGCGCCTGACAATGACTTTAGGGACGCTGTTTAATATCCGTTCGAGGGGTCTAGTGACTTGTAGCTCAACCTCTTCGGCGGCTTTTCCAGGAAACGCGCTGATCACCGTGACCTGAGTATCACCGACATCGGGGTAAGCTTCTTTTTTAAGGCCGACCCAGGACCAAATGCCTGCGCAGGCAATTAAAAAAATCAGGCTTAGGGTGAGCATGCGCTTATGAACAGCGCTTTCAACGAGTTGAGAGATCATGGGTATGATGGAAACAGGCGAGCTTCATCGGGTATTCCACTTGACTTGCAGTTGCCTGAAGTGGTTCACTATATGTTTGGGGGTATTTATGGACATGTTCCAAATCCTGGTGAATTCATGGGAAAATTTAGGAAACGAAATAGCTGTCTTTTTGCCGCACCTGCTATGGGCGTTATTGATACTGGTAGTTGGGTGGGCAGTGGCGCGTTTGCTACGTCGTGGTGCGACAGAGTTTCTAAAAATTATTAGGCTTAATATGATCGCAGAGAAGGCCGGCATTGAAGCCGTGCTTCAGAAAGGCGGGACGCATTTAACAACCATTACTTTAATTGCGGGTATTCTATACTGGTTTGTGATTTTTGTGACGGCACTGGCTGCTTTGAACATGCTGGGCATGGGTGTCGCAGATGAGCTATTTAGGAAAGCAATGCTCTATGTTCCAAACGTGGTCGTCGCCGTACTCGTTTTGGTTCTGGGCTCTTTCGTGGCCAAGGTGGTTGGATCTATTTTCTATACTTACTTGAATAATATTGGTTTTGGGTCGGCCAAAATTTTGGCTGTGACAGCCAAGTATGGGATTCTCGTGTTCGCCGTATTTATTGCTTTGGAACACTTGGCGATTGGCGGAGCTATTTTGACATCGGCGTTCCAACTTGCTTTTGGAGCCGTTTGCTTGGCTGCTGCGATTGCGTTTGGTTTCGGTGGCAAAGAAGTGGCTTCCAAAGTCTTAGATCGCCTGTGGCAAAAGTGGAGTGGTGATCATCGGTAGGCGGTAAAGACTTTCAGAGCATCAACAGCCGCTTTGACATGGTGAACCCGTACAAAGCTGGCCCCGTTTTCAGCGGCCATTAACACAGCTCCGATAGTCCCATAGTCACGTTCAGCGCAATATTTTTGAATCCCGGTGATTTCGCCGATAAAATTCTTACGGCTGGGGCCGATATAGACGGGTGCTAGCTCTTGAAACTCAGGCAGGCGTCTTAAAATTTCGACACACTGGGCAGTTGATTTTCCGAAACCCAACCCCGGGTCGACGAGCAAACGCTCTTTTGGGATTCCAGATGCTTGTATTCGACCAGCCAGATAAGCTTTAATCTCGCCCATAATATCTGCGTAATGCGTATCAGATTGCATGTTTTCGGGTAACCCACGCATGTGCATGAGAATCACTCGGTCGAAGTCTTTGGCAACTTCGGCCATATGCGGGTCATGGGTGAGTGCCGAGACATCGTTCAGCCAAGTGACACCTGCTTTTAGGCAAGCTTTGGCTGTACTGGCGTTGCGGGTATCGATGCTCATGGGTACGCCTTGAGAAGCCAGAGCCTGAATGGTTGGCAGTACCCGTCGTAATTCTTCATCCGGAGAAATAGGCCGTGCGCCGGGTCGGGTAGATTCGCCGCCAATGTCGATCCTATAGGCGCCGTCGGCGAGTAATTGCTCGGCATGAGCGACAGCGGTTTGGGTATCGAGATATAGGCCGCCATCAGAGCAGCTATCAGGGGTAAGATTTAAAATTCCAACGACTTTCAAGTGAGTTTCTCGGCGACCGCTTTGACCAGGCGTTTAGACACTTCGTCTTGCGTGCCAGCGCCGTTAATAATCACCGCATGAATCGATGGAGCCAACTCTAGATAGCGCTCGCGAATGGTCTCTTGGAGGTGTTGCACTTCGTAAATTTCTTCGATGCCGCCTCGAATGTCTCGACGCTGTTTGGCATCTGAAATAGGCGTGTCAATAATGAGTGTTAACTCGGGCAGCGGCGCAAATTGATTGGTACGGCGGACCCAATCTTCGGTGACTTGCAGGCCCTGATACACCCAACTAGACAGAACATAACGGTCGCAAATGACATCGATGCCGGCGTCTAATTTGGGTTTAATCTCAGTGCCATAATGGTGCAGCCGGTCGGCTGCAAACAGAAGTGTTAGACTTTCTTGAAAACGCTTAAAATCACCGACACGACCCTGCAAAAAATCCCGAATTATTTTTCCAATAGGTCCATGACTGGGTTCAGCTGTAACATATGCTTGACGGCCCATGCGGGTCAGAGCCTCGGCCAAAGCATGGGCCTGTGTCGTATGCCCAGAACCGTCGATGCCTTCCAAAGCGATAAACATATTTACTCCTCAAGTGCGTCTATTTTAGAAGCACAAATAAAATCGTTTTCTGATAGACCATTAATTGCGTGTGTCGTGTAGTTCACTCGACACGAGTTATAACCAAAATTAATATCTGGATGGTGATTCTCTCGGTGTGAAATAAATGCGATCGCGTTTAAAAAGTCCATTACCTGATGATGATTCTTGAACACCCAGAATTTCCAAATGCTTTTTTGGTCGTCAGATAGATTCCAATTTTTGAGTGGCGCTAGATTTTTTTGAATTTCTGGTAATGCCATCGGAGCAACACCACCTTCACAAGGCTTGCAATGTTTTAGCATGTGATAAAGTCCTCCGCCTGATCAATGTTCTGTGAGATTTTCTCAGCGAGACCCAAAAGATCGAGCTGATTGATTTTAAACAAATCCTGAATGGAGTCTAGGACATAATATCGCTTTTGAATTTCGTCATAGCGATAGGCTGTTTTCATGACTTGTCGAATATCGAAATCTAAACGCTCTGGGACAGGGCTTTCAAGAGCATATTGGGTTTCTTCGAACGAAGACAAGATTCCGCCGCCATAGATGCGAAGGCCTTGAAGGGTTTTGACGAGGCCAAATTCGATTGTAAACCAAAATAGTCGTCCTAAGACGGAGCGATGGTCTGGCTTGGCCTGGAGGGCTCGTTTGCCATAGGACTCAACAAAATTGGCATAGGCTGGGTTGGTTAAGAGAGGACAATGGCCAAAAAACTCATGAAAAATATCAGGCTCCTGCAAGTAGTCTAAGTCTTCTCGGGTTCTAATAAACGTCGCTGCCGGAAAGTGTCTGTTGGCAAGTAATTCGAAGAAAGTTCTGAGGGGTATAATTTTTTGAACGGGAGAAACCGCCCAGCCGGTTGCTTTTTTAAGGCTTTTCGTGACCTCGGCGCATTGTGGAACTCGGTCTTTTGGCATGTTTAAGACTTCGAGGCCTTTGAGAAACTCGTCACAAGCACGATTTTGGACGATTTTAGATTGGCGTTCGTATAAAATAGCCCAGGTTTCATTCTCGACGGGAGAATATTCAACGATGCCATGAGCATCTGGTTTTTTAGATTCATACATGTTGGTACACCAAGATAGGATTTCGGGCTGCTTGGGCTTCGTTTAACCGACCCAAGGCTGTATGAATAGGGGCCCCCTTCAATTTTTCTGGATCTTCTTGGGCGACTTCAATAAAAGCTTCGCATAAATTATCCAGCTCTTCTTTAGACTCCGTCTCGGTGGGTTCAATCATGAGAGCGCCCGAGACAATTAAGGGAAAATAGATGGTGGGTGGGTGCATGCCTCGGTCAATCAAGCCTTTGGCAATATCGAGTGTGTTTTTGTGTGTAAACACGACTTCATGTAGGCAATCGGTTTTGTAGGGCAGGTGATAATATTTTTTGAGGCGGGCTTTTACGTAGTTGGCATTTAAGACGGCTCGCTCGGAGGCTTGCTTGAGCCCTTCTCCACCCAGTTCTCGAATATAGGTGAACGCTCGAACCATCATGCCGAAGTTGCCATAAAAACTGCGCACGCGGCCGATGGATTGAGGTCGGTGGGTATCAAAATAGTACCCCTTTCCCTTGGCCACTACAGGAATTGGGAGAAACGGTTCCAATGCTTTCGACACACCGACTGCTCCGCATCCAGGTCCACCGCCACCGTGGGGCGTCGTAAAAGTTTTGTGTAGATTAAAATGCATCACATCGATGCCAAAATCACCGGGCCTGGCCATGCCCATCAAAGCGTTTAAATTGGCTCCGTCACCATACACAAAACCGCCGTATTCATGAACCAACTTGCAAATTTCCGAGATATTTTTCTCAAACAGTCCCAACGTATTGGGGTTGGTGATCATAATTCCAGCGCACTGGTTATCTAACTTGGATTTAAACTCGGCCATGTCAATCAAGCCATCCGGGCCTGACTCCACATTCACAATTTCATAGCCAAAAAACGCCGCTGTGGCTGGGTTGGTGCCGTGAGCACTGTGGGGTACTATCATCTTAGTGCGTGTTTCACCTCGGGCCTTTAGAGCCGCTTGGATCATCATGACGCCAGTGAATTCACCGTGGGCGCCGGCGGCTGGTTGCAAAGAGACCGCTTCAAAACCGCCAATTTCAGCGAGATAATTTTGCAAATCCCACATGAGCTCTAGCGCGCCCTGCAGGCGAGATTCTGGCAAATAGGGGTGCAAGTTGGCAAAGCCCGGCAAACGCCCCGCCCACTCGTTGATTCTAGGATTGTATTTCATTGTGCACGACCCCAAGGGATATGTGTTGGTGTCGATTGAAAAATTCCAGCGACTCAGCCTGGTGTAGTGTCGGTTAATCTCAGGCTCTGAGCATTCGGGCAACACCAGTGCGTCTGATTCCAGACGTGCATGTTCACCCAGTAAATCTCGTACAGCTGCATCAGGCATTGAAACAGCTGGTAAGTCCACACCGCTTCGACCCGGAGATCCATGTTCGAATGAGAGATTTTCAGCGAAATCAAAATTAGTTCGGCCGATCATGATGCAAGGCTCCTGACTAAGTAGTCGATGGCTTCTTGAGTGTGCAGCTCGGTAGTCGCTACTAACAAGCAGTTTGAGTATTCTGGATACCAGCGATCTAAAAATACACCGGCAAAAATGTCTTCTTGTTCGAGCTTTCGGGCGGCTTCCAGTTGTGACGTTGTTAGTTTTAAGACAGTTTCGTTAAAGTGCGGGCCATCAAATAATATTTTAAAACCTGCTTTGCTTGCTTGCTGTCTAAAATAAATCGCTTTCTTGATATTTTGATAGGCGAGCTCTCGAAATCCGGATTTGCCATAGAGCGAGAGTGTCATTGTGAAGGCCAAGGCCATCAAATTATGATTGGTGCAAATATTCGAAGTCGCTTTTTCACGCCGAATATGCTGCTCCCGTGTCGAGAGTGTCAGCACATAACCCCGTTGGCCCTTAGAATCTACTGTTTGACCGCAGAGACGCCCTGGCATTTGTCTCAAGAATTCTTTTTTGGTGGCGAATAAGCCTACACCGGGGGCACCCAGACTTAAATGCCCACAGAGGCCGATGCCCTCGCCGACGACGATATCGGCTCCGAGGCTTCCTGGCGATGCTATTGCTCCCAAGGCTACAGGATCTGTGCACACAGCGATAACCAGGGCGTTTTGTACATGTGCTTGTTGGATAATTTGAGCTTGATTTTCAAGTTGACCGAAAAAATTAGGATTTTGATAGACTATAGCAGAGACGGGTTTGTCTGAACGGTCAGTAATTTCGATCTGGGCCGCACCTAAAATAGTCTCGCAGACTTCGCGGTATTCCGGGTGGACGGTTTTGGGGATACACACGCGTTGAATGCCAGGCTTCAGACGACAAGCCATCAAACAGGCTTCAGCCAGTGCAGTAGAACCGTCGTACATAGAGGCATTGGCGATTTCTAAACCAAATAATCCAGCCACAATGCTTTGAAATTCAAAAATAGCCTGGAGCGTGCCTTGAGAGACTTCAGGTTGATAGGGCGTATAAGCAGTCAGCCATTCGCCTCGCAATAAAAGCTGCGAAACTAATTCTGGAACAAAGTGACTACAGGCTCCGGCACCCAAAAAGCAGCTCCTGGGAGCGTGGCCGGCACGTTCTTGTAACAATGCTTTGAGTTCGATCTCACTGAGTGCTTGAGGTAATTCCAAGGGCCGATTCAGGCGATTGGGTTTGGGGATAGACTCGAACAAGTCTTCGAGGCTTGGTTTGCCAATCATTTTGAGCATGTCGACGATATCATCGCGAGTATGTGAGAGATAACGCATGTGCTATCAATAGCGCCAATTGTCGAGTCTGTCGAATATACTTGCTGTGATTCGATTTCTATTGATATTCTGTTTTTCGTTGTTGGCTGCTGGAACAGAGCAGCTGACTTGGGAAGGTTGTGTCCAAGAGGCTCTTCAAAACAATGCGAAACTTAAATTTGCCCAGCAAACTTATGACTCGTATCGCTATGCAGAGTTTGGATCGTATAATAATTTTTTTCCTCAACTGACCGGAACGCTAGGCTATAACTACGGCACCAATGGAGTTTCAAGTGTTGTTGTAGGGAGTTCTTCGACAACCCCAGCCGCAAGTTCAAATTTTTTGGGAACACTGACACTGAGTCAAAATTTATTTAATGGCTTTCTGGATCAGGCTGGCATCGAGCAAGCCAAAGCACAGCGCAGGGCGTACCAAGCAGCGCTCGATCAGGCCAAAGCCCAAATGCTTGCAGATCTTAAAACCGCTTATGGTGGATTATTAATTGCTCAACGACAAGTAGCCCTGCAGCAAGAGATTATTCGCCGTCGTCAGAAAAACTTAGAATTGGTTGAATTGCAATTTAACAGCGGCAAAGAAAATAAGGGCTCTGTTTTATTGTCGCGTGCTTATGTGAATCAATCTCGCTATAACGCACTCCAAGCCACAGATAATATCACGACGTTCAGAGCCCAGCTGGCGTTTGTACTGGGACGCGACGAGCCGGGAGAATATGTCCTCGTCGAAGATGTCCCCCTCTCAGTTCTTGATAAGCAGGCTGATTTTGTGGCGCTTGCCTTGGTGACACCTAATTTGAAGCAAGCCATTGCTCAAGAGCAGGCGGCCAATTCCGGCATTGTGATGGCACGCTCAAACTTTTTTCCAAGCTTTAATCTCAATGCGAGCGTGAGCCAATTTGGCCAAGAATTTTTCCCGCAGGGCAGTCGATGGTTTGTAGGAGCTAATTTAATGCTGCCACTGTTTCAAGGCGGAAAAAATTATTATCAGACGAAGAGCGCCAGAGAAAATTTTAAGGCAGCCATTTCGACACGAAAGAGTTTGGGTCGCCAGCTGGTATCCAACCTGAAACAGGCCTATGTTACGTATTTAGAAGCCATTGAGCAGCTCAAGATGAACGAAAGCTTTCGGGAGGCAGGGGTGAAACGGTCTGAAATTGCGACAGGAAAATATAACAATGGCCTGATGACATTCGAGAATTGGGATATCATCGAGAGTTCCCGAATTACCTACGAGACAAATTATTTGCAAAGCCAGCTTAACTTAATTTCGGCAGAGGCAAGCTGGCAGTTCGCTCAAGGGAAAGGGGTGTCTCTATGAAGCGCTGGATAATTTGGGGGTTGATTATTTTAGTGATTGGCGGTCTTGCTTTCTTGCAATACCGTAAGAAGACCCATATTGAGATTACTTACGAAGAGATTCCTGTGGTGCGGGGTGATTTGGTGGTGACTGTTTTAGCCACGGGGACAGTGGGTCCAGAAAATCGCCTTGATATCAAGCCGCCCGTCGCGGGTCGTGTCGAAGAAGTGGTGGTCTTGGAGGGGAGCCGAGTCAAAAAAGGCCAAGTGCTAGCCTGGATGAGTTCAACGGAGCGAGCCGCTTTGATTGACGCTGCGCGATCGATTGGGCCGGCTGAAGTGAAAAAGTGGGAAGAAAATTATAAACGTACGCCGATTCTAGCACCCATCGATGGGACCATTATTGTCCGAAATGTGAACTCTGGACAAACTTTTGCCGGCACAGATGTGCTGTATACAATGTCCGATAGACTGACCGTCAAAGCCCAAGTCGACGAGACCGATTTGGCGATGATCAAGTTGAAGCAGGCAGCCAATATTGTATTAGATGCGTATCCTAAAAAAATTATCGAAGGTGAAGTTGACTTGATTAATTTCGATGCAACAACTGTAAATAATGTCACCACTTATATTGTCGATGTCGTTCCAAAACAAACACCCGAGTTTATGCGCAGTGGTATGACAGCCAATATTAGCTTCTTGGTGGCATCGAGAAACGGCGTTTTGAATATTCCCAATGCCGCGCTGCGTGTTCAGGATAGCCAATACTCAGTCTTGGTGCGAGGGTCGGATGCAAAGAATACTCAGGAAAAGCCGGTGACCATTGGCGTTTCAGATGGTAAAAAAACAGAGATTATTTCTGGGCTTGTTGAAGGCGATGTGATCTTGTTGGCTCAGCTCCCGGCTGTCGACGATAAGTCCTCCAAGGGAACAAATCCATTTAGTCCGTTTGCGCCGCGCAAGGGTGGGCATTAATGCTTGAGCTGACGGGGGCGAGCAAAAAATATCAGATGGGCGATAATACGATTCATGCCCTTCGTGGCGTGTCTCTCAAGATCGAGCCAGGTGATTTTATCGCAATTATGGGGCCATCAGGCTCTGGAAAATCGACGCTTTTGCACATCATAGGCTTGCTCGATATCCCCGATCAGGGTTCCTATAAAATCAATGGCAAAGAACTGGCAGATCTCAGCGAGGACGAATTGGCAGTCTTTCGTCGAGAAGTGATGGGCTTTGTTTTTCAGCAGTTTAATCTGCTGCCCAGAATGTCAGCGCTTGAAAACGTCGCGTTGCCATTGTTGTATTCACAGGGGAAGTTGCAGGTCGAGCTAGCATTGCCTCTTTTGGAACGCGTGGGTTTGAAAGATCGGGCAGGGCATCACCCGAATGAAATGTCCGGTGGGCAGCAACAGCGTGTGGCCATTGCGCGGGCATTGGTGAACCAGCCCATGATGATTTTGGCCGATGAGCCCACGGGAAATCTTGATTCTAAAAGCGAAGTTGAGATCATGGGGATTTTGAAGCAACTTAATGACGCTGGAATCACGATTATTATGGTGACCCATGAAGATGAGATTGGGAAACAGGCCAAGCGATTGATTCGAATGCGCGATGGTCAAATTATTTCGGATGAGCGGGTGATGGAAAAAATCCCCTTGAATCCCCCTTTGAACAAGGGGGAAATGGGGAAGGTGCAAAATGGGGCAGCAAGATTTCAAATTGGCCATGTGATTCAGCATTTTCATCAGGGAGTGAAAACTCTGGCAGCCAATAAAATTAGAACCGGGTTGTCTATGTTAGGCATCTTAATCGGTGTGGCAGCGGTTGTAACGATGGTCGCATTGGGGAGGGGTGCTCAAAAAGCCATCGAAGACCAACTTTCTTCGCTGGGAACTAATCTGCTCGTGCTTCGGCCAGGTGCATTTAGGGGCGCTGGTGGAGCTTTGGCCCAGATTGGAGAAACCACACGGCTGACCATGGCTGATGCCGAGGCCATTAAAGAACAAATACCGGCCGTCAAAGAAGCGGCGCCTGGCGTGACGGGCCGTGGCCAGCTGACTTATCTAGACAAAAACTGGAATACGTCTGTGATCGGGGTGTCACCGTCTTATGGACGAATGCATGCAGATACACCTATCGTAGGCCGATTTTTTTCAGACGATGAGAATAAGAGAAGACTTCGTGTGGCCATTGTCGGAACGACGATTGTTCGAGAAGTATTGGGTGGCAAAAATCCACTGGGCGAAACGATCAAGATCAACAAGGTCAACTTTCAAGTAATTGGTATCTTGCCTGAAAAAGGCGCAAACGCGTTTCAAGACCAAGATGATCGTATTTTAATTCCCGTGACCACCGCCATGAGGCGCTTATATGGAAAAAACTATATTGATATGATCGATATAGAGTCCAACTTGCCCGAAGAAACTGCTGCGATTTCGACCCAGACAGTTGATTTGATGTTGTCGCGCCACCGGGTTCCACTGTCGCAGCGGCAGGATGCTTTTATGGTGAGAAACATGGCGGATATTCAGGCGGCGTTTTCGGCCAGTACTCAAATTATGACACTATTATTAGCGGTGATTGCAACGATTTCCCTGTTGGTGGGCGGCATTGGCATTATGAATATCATGTTGGTGTCTGTGAGTGAGCGCACACGCGAAATTGGCCTGCGCAAAGCAGTGGGGGCGAGGCGGGGTGATATCTTATCGCAATTTCTGATTGAATCCATGGTGATCAGCGCCGTAGGAGGGATATTGGGTGTCTTTTTTGCCTGGGCATCGACCATTTTGCTGTCTATGGTTGCGGGTTGGGCAACGTCGATTACGCTGAGTTCTGTATTGTTGTCGTTCTTTTTTTCGGCAGCTGTGGGGATAATTTTTGGGCTCTATCCAGCCCGAAAGGCCTCTCTGTTGTCACCGATTGAAGCTTTGAGATATGAGTGAGCTCAATGCCCATGAAGGCGCAGCCCAAACACGACCGTGGGTCCGTGACCCGCGTTCATGCCTGGGTTAAAAATCGCTTGCATATCCGCTGATGCCTCGATGTGTTCGCCAAAGCCGACCAAATAATAAGTTTCAAGAATGCTTTCCCAGCCATAGTTGAGCGCGCCGTCTCCCAGTTGAAACCCGACGCCACCAGCTGCTAAATAATTGGCATGGCTGTTCGATAAGCCACTGGTGACAAAAGCCAGTGCTAGGCGATCTAAGGGCCGCTTCCAGTAAGCGCCAGTCATGTGAGCGCCTAGACTGATGGAGAGGTCTATTTCTGTGAATGCAAAAGTCTCGGTTTGGCCATCGTTTAAGCCAGCTCGTAAAAAAGCCAAAATTTCGCGATTAAACTGTTGCTCTACAAGAATGCCACCGCCATATTTGATCGCTGAATGTGATCGGGTGGCAATAATATCCGGGGCTTTCCCAGCCGTCGCTGATCGAATCGCTGAGTCATAATTGCCCATGTTGGCGTGATTGATATAGCTCATGGCTTTGATAAGTCCCGGCTGTTTGAAAAGTTGATACTTGAATTCGATCTCGAGCATCCCTGATTGGCTTTGGACGATGTTCCAATCTAAATCGGGGCCATTGGCAATTTGTGGCATGAGTGCGATACCGGTTCGAATCTCAAATAGGGGATGTTCATAACCCAGAACGAGCCCATAGGTGTAGCCACGGGTGTCGGCTGCATAATCCCAGGCACCTTGGTCCATGAGGGCCCAGTTTAAAAAGTGACGTCTTGGATCGCTGGCCACACGGCTGCTGTCAAAAAAGTCATTGAGGGCAAATTTGCCTACCGTGATGGCAAAAGCATCTAATTCTTGCCGAAAGAAGGCTCGGGCAACATAAGGTGGTGGGTTGGTTCCAATAACACCAGTCCGGACGATTTCTCCATTGGGGTAGCCAGCGACGCCACTGGCATTGGGCATGCCGTGGCCGTTGGCATACTCGGGTTCTATTTGAAGCAGTGCGCCCTTCCAGGGCAATACGCCCAGAAAAATAGACACGGTGCCGGACCAGCCAAAATTGGCATCGGGCCCAAAGCTTAATGCTGGATTGAAATTTTTGCCTGACAGGGCCGTATTTTCTTGAAGCACCCAAGTCGTATGACCACCGAGTAACCAAGTCGAATCCTCAACTTTCTCTTCGGCACGGGCTGTCAGACATAAGAACAAGAGCAATAGGCGCATAGCAAAAACAGGCAACGGCATAGAAAATTTATTCCTAGCAATTTGCCAAGTTATGGTTTTGTAATGCTATAATCTCGAGTGGAGGGGTTATGAAAAAGGGCTTTACACTAATTGAGTTGGTGTTGGTGATCGCGATCTTGGGTGTTTTGGCGGTTGCTGCATTGCCAAACTTATTTAACGTCTCGCTCACCTCAGCAAGAACTAATGCCATGAACGCCACAGTGGGAGCGATTCAAACGGGTATCACGCTCTATGCGGCCAACCAGATGGCATCGGGCAATGCTTTGAGCTATCCTGCGACGTTGGACAGCGTGACCGGGACATCCGGTGGCGTCGCTGCGACCAATGCTGCGCGTTTATTTACATCGGTGACCCAAAACGGGATCAGTGCCCAATGGTTCAAGCTGTCTGCGACTGGTTCTACAGCGTTTACGTATGCCTATGACACCAATGGTTCTGCAGCCTATGAGAGTGCCTCTGACACCTGCTTTATCTATACGGTTGCGACGGGGACGTTTGTGTATGTTGCCTGCCCATGATGATCCGAGCATTTAGCTTCGTTGAGCTGGTGATCGTGCTGGCCCTGGTGGGTATTTTGGGGCTAGCGGCGATTGTTTCTGCGCCTTCGTTGGATACTACACGCCTAGACGTCGCCATTAAACAAGTTCTATCAGACATAGAATATGCAAAACAAAACGCCTCGTTGACAGGTCAGACTTCGGGTGTGCAATTTGTCAGTAGCGGCGCCTATACGGTCTATCAGGGGACCGTTTCAACGCCGCTGTCTAGTCCGCTCACGCATCAAAATATGATTGTGACCTTGTCGGCCAATTATCCCAATATTGTGATTTCAAATAATTTTACCGTCGAATTTAATTCGCTCGGCGTCCCGACAACAGGCTCTGGTGGGACAATCACGCTTTCCAATGGCTCAGCGACCCGGAGCATTACGGTGACTGCCAATACAGGCAAGTTGGTGCTGCAATGAAGAGGGTGAGAGGCTTCTCACTGATCGAATCCACACTCAGCATGCTGATTATAGGCGCTGGCTTTATTGGGATCGTGACGGCGTTCCAAGGCAGCACCCAAACGTCTCTGTTGTCCGATCAGACTATCTTGGCCAGCAATTTAGCGGCTGAAACCCTAGAAAAAATACTGGCGCAGCGGGACTGCAATCAGTCGGGTTGTGGCTACGCATCGACGTTGACTTCTATTAATACAACCCACACTTATAACTATAATCCAGTGACGGGATTTTCGGGTTACGTGATCACCAGCACAGCTTTGGAAGTTGACCCCAATATCTCGACTGGCACAGACCAATTTTTGACGGCAAATCCCGGCTCAGGTTATGCTCGGGTGACCGTCCAGGTCAGCTGGAACAACGGCGCTAATACGATTTCGTTGGTGGGTTTGATTGCCAACTACTAAAAGCCTATAATACAGTCGTGAGGGGATTTACCATCGTAGAACTGGTGCTTTCGATTGCCATCTTGGGTGTCTTAGGCATGGCCCTGGGCCCTGGCATTGCCACCTCGGTTCAGAGCTATAATTTGGCAGCCTCCCGGCGTCAAAGTACCGCCGAAGCACGCGCTGGCATGGAACGCATGGTGCGCGAGATTCGCCAGATTCCGGGCACGGCGCAAGTGATTAGCCTAGGGGCTTCCAATTTTCAGTTTCAATTTCCAACTGGCACAGCGATTACTTATTCGTTGAGCGGCACAAATTTATTGCGCAACTCAGATGTCTTGGTTTCGAACGTTTCGGGTTTGAGTTTTGCTTATTATGACCAGACTGGAGCAGCTACAGCGACACCTTCGAATGTTCGTAGTGTTCAGGTCCAGTTTACGACCACGGCGCCTTACACGCTCCGAACGCGCGTTTTTATGCCGAACACGGGGAATTATTACGGGGGGTTTGTTTCTCAATGAAAGGCTTTTCACTGCTCGGGGCGATTATTACGGTCGGGATTGCGGGCGCACTCTCTTTGTCCATTCCAATCTTAGTGAGCAGCAATATTAGCTTGAAGACGACCGAGCTGCAATCCAGGCAAGCCTATTATTCAGCCCGGGCGGCGTTGGAATATGCCGAGCGGCAGATTCGGGTGGACGGAAACCCGCCGATATTGCCGAGCAAAAGCTTTATGGGCGTGGGTTGGACGTTTACCCGAAGCAATAATACCGTGCAAATATCAACTGGGTCAGGGAGCGCTAGCAACAGTTTTTCGATCACAGATCCCAACCCGGCAACCCAGGCCGCCTGTTTGGTGGTCGATGTATCGGGTGGAAACTTCAGTGGCAAAAAGCTGAACGGCATTGTATTAAGCCGCACAGCCGCTTGTAATACCAGCAATACCACCCTCACAATTGTTTCTATGACTGTCAGTTGGACTTTGGATTCGTCCTATCTCTTAAAGAAAATCCGATTGGATGGCAGCAACTATTATAACTCCGGATCGGGGTTGGGGTCGGGATCTTTGTTCACGTTCAGCAGCAATTATGTGATTAATAATTCTTCGACGCATTCGCTCGACTATGTGCAGTGGAGTTCAATTGATTCAAGTTCGACTGTGACCATGGTATTTCATTTCAGTGATGGAAGCGCCAGCACGGCTGTTTTTACTGGAAGTGGTGGTGGCGGTGACTGATTTTTGTGTTAGAAAGAATCATGACTGAACAGCGTATGATGCATGAGCGCTTAGAGAAAGCGGCGCAATTTAAAGAGCTTGGCCAGAACCCCTACGGCAACAGCTTTAAACCCAGTATTTCTGCTGCCGAGTTTTTAGCCAAATACGCCGATAAATCACGTGAAGATCTGATGGGTAACTCAGATAGCTTCATGCTGGCCGGCCGTATCGTAGCTGCTAGAACGATGGGCAAAGCGGCTTTCTATCGCATCCAAGACGCCGGTACTCAGTTACAACTATTTATGTCGCAAGAAGCCCTGGGAGCGTCTTATGAGCAGCTCAAACTCTTAGATATGGGCGATTTTATTGGCGTGACCGGCACGCCCATGCGCACGAAGACAGGCGAGCTTTCTCTGCATGTTAATGGCTTTCAAATATTAACCAAGTCGCTGCGGCCACTGCCAGAAAAATATCATGGCTTAAGCAATGTCGAACAGCGTTATCGACAGCGTTATTTAGATTTGATCGTGAATGACCCGGCACGGGCCATATTCACAACACGTTCCAAAATTATTCGAGAGATTCAAGCTTTCTTGGATGCCCGTGGATTCATGGAAGTCGAGACGCCAATCTTAAGTGACATTGCAGGCGGGGCGACCGCTAGGCCGTTCATGACGCATCATAACGCATTGGACGAAGACCTGAGTTTGCGCATTGCGACCGAGTTACACTTAAAGCGCTTGGTCGTTGGTGGATTCGAACGTGTCTATGAGATTGGCCGCCTGTTTCGTAATGAAGGGGTGAGCACCCGGCATAACCCAGAATTTACGACCATCGAATTTTATCAAGCTTATGCGACGTACGAAGACTTGATGGCTTTGACTGAAGAATTATTTCGGCGCTTGGTACAAGCGGTTCATGGCAAGCTCACGATGCCCTATGGGGAGCATGAACTGGATTTTTCAAAGCCGTTTCGCCGTGTGTCTATTGCGCGTTTGGTCGGTGAGCATGTGGGTTTGCCTGAGGGCAAGATTGTCGAACTCGAACAGACTCAGGATTTTAAATGGGCTTTAGAGATCGCTTTAGGTAGAACGGTTACGCCTGATACGCCGAAACTAATTTTGAAAGAACATGGCGACGTGTCGGGCGATGCTGTCAAATCCAGAAATCTCGCGCTGCACTTATTATACGCCGTGTTTGAACATGAAATCGAATCCAGTTTGATTCAGCCGACGTTTTTATTGGATTTTCCCGTGGCGGTGAGTCCCTTGGCAAGACGTCGCGACAGCGATTTGGCCGTCGTAGACCGATTTGAGTTATTTTGTGCAGGCATGGAAGTATCGAATGCTTTCTCAGAGCTAAATGACCCGGCAGACCAGCGAGGGCGTTTCGAAGAACAGGCTAAGCTGAAAGCAGCTGGCAATCACGAAGCTCAAGAAGTCGACGAAGATTTCTTGACGGCTTTAGAAGTCGGCATGCCACCCACGGCCGGGCAGGGCATCGGAATTGATCGCTTGGTCATGTTGCTCACCAATAGCCCGTCGATTCGTGAAGTGATCTTATTTCCAAAAATGCGTGCCAAATGACAGAATCTCCTGCCTATCAAATCGTCATGTGGGTGGCTGCTTTAGGGGGCGGCTTGTTGGCGTTGGCTGTATTTTGTTCGATTGGCTATTTGTTTTTTGGCGAGCGGCGCTTCAATTCGAGTTTTAAATACGAGGCTTTTATTGGCCGGCGATTTTTAATGGCCAAGCGCAGCCACCGGGCAGTGTCGGTGATCACGCTGATTTCTATTTTGGCCGTGATGGGCGCCTGTACAGGCATGGTGGTCGTGATGAGCGTCATGAATGGTTTCTCGAGTGATTTTCGAGATAAAATTTTGGGCTCCAATGCGCATGTGATGCTCATGCAATACGGGCATGATTTTTCAAATTACCCGGCAATTTTGAAGAAAACAGAGCATCTGCCGGGCATTATAGGCGCGAGTCCGTTTGTGCTGGGCGAAGGCATGTTGTCTTCTAAATTTAACATGACGGGTTGTGTGATCAAAGGCATCAAATCCGCAAACATCTCGCATGTCAGCGAGGGCAGTTTGAATAATTTGTCGGAAAACGGCATTGTGATTGGCCGCGAAATGGCCAAAAATCTCAAAGTGTTTGTCGGCGATGCGTTGAGTTTAATTAGCCCAATGGGCGAGTTAGGCCCTGCTGGTCTCATGCCGAAAACCAAGAGTTATAAAATCGTCGCTTTGTTTAACACGGGCATGTACGAATATGACTCGAAGTTCGCCTATGTGTCGCTCGAAAGCGCTCAGAGCTTATTTGGCCTGGGTCAATCTGTGACGGGCATCGAGTATAAAATCACAAACCCAGATGATGCCAATGCAATTGCTGATGAGATAGACCAAGTTGCCGGAGGCTACCCCCTCTATGCCAAAGATTGGATGGAAATGAATCGGCCGCTGTTTTCGGCACTCAAACTCGAAAAAATTGCGATGTTTATTATCTTGATGACCCTCATCGCCATGGCCAGCTTGTTGATTCTTGTGACACTCATTATGGTCGTGCTTGAAAAAGGCAAAGAAATTGCGATCTTAAAAAGCATGGGGGCCACCGATGTGTCGATCATGAAAATTTTTGTCACGTATGGCTTAAGCATTGGTGGTTTGGGCACGGCGTTGGGCTTAATAGGCGGGCTTATTCTGTGTGTTTTGTTGCAAAACTTTGGCATTGGTCTCGACGCTGAGGTTTATTATATCAGCCAAATACCGGTTAGGGTCGACGCGTTCGAAATATTTTTGGTGGCTATGGGGGCGTTGTTGGTGAGCTTTTTGGCGACGATACCGCCGTCGTTATTGGCGGCACGCTTAAAGCCGGTTGAGGGGCTTCGATACGAATGAAAATCCAAGTCCAAAATCTCTTGAAGAGTTATTTTCTGGAGTCCAAAGAAGTCCGTGTTTTGACTGGCCTAGACTTAACGGTTGAGTCGGGCTCCATGCTAAGCATTACAGGGCCATCTGGGGTTGGGAAAAGCACGCTGTTGCATATTTTGGGCACGCTAGACTCCCCGACTTCGGGGCATGTTTTACTCGATGGCCAGGATATTTTTACCAAGACAGCGAGCCAGATAGCTGAATTTCGAAACCATCAAATTGGTTTTGTGTTCCAATTTCATCACCTGCTGCCAGAATTTACGGCGCTCGAAAATGTCCAAATGCCCCTGATGATGCGCGGAGACAAGCAGGCAGGTCGAGAGGCTCAAAAGTGGCTCGATCGGGTAGGCCTGTCGGAGCGGTTTAATCATAAACCCGGAGAACTTTCGGGGGGTGAGCAGCAGCGTGTGGCCTTGGCGCGAGCACTGGTGACGAAGCCGAATTTGCTATTGGCGGACGAACCAACGGGTAATTTGGACGAAACGACGGGCTTGGCGATCGTGAATTTGATCCGAGAACTGAATCGAGAGTTGGGTATGACTGTTCTGATGGTGACGCATAACCCCAGGTTGGTGGGGGAAAACCGGTTCAGCTTGAGTGGTTAAAAGAGAACAAGTTTTGTAGCTGAGTCAATATTTGTATGCCTGAGTGGTAGTCAATTCTCCCCAATTGTTTTGTTAGTCTCTTGGGATCTACAGCCCGAATTTGATCCAGAACGACCTGGCCTTTCTTACCGCCAAAATCGACTCGAATGCGTGTCGGTAGGACTTTGAGCTGGCTGGTAAGTGGCACAACGATAACAGTCCAGTTAGTTCGATTGAGCTCATCTGGAGAAACCACAATGCAGGGCCGCGTCTTTTGGATTTCATGTCCCAGGGTTGGCTCTAATCGTGTCAGCCAGACGTCAAATCGTGATATCACCACTCCCATTCCTTATCATCGAATTCGTTTGGAAAAGAAAGCCATTCTTCAGTCAACGGATCCTCTCCTTCTTCCCGTTTGGCTTTTAGAAAAGCTTCTTCCCAGCCAGCGCGAGGATTTGCGACAACAGGTCGAATGACCAAGCTGCCATCAACCACCTGCATGTCTATGGCTTTCTCAAAATGGCATTGTTTCAAAACTGCCTTTGGGATAATAATGCCTTTAGAGTTGCCCACTTGTCTGATTTCCGAATGCATAATAACAATGTACCAACATAAAAGCCATTTGTCAAATCTCGTGGCTTTAGGTATCACAGAGCCATGGATTCAATAGCGCTCATATCCCAAACATCCGAACCTACATTCGCCAAGATGATCGCGAGTTGTTCGCGCAAAGTCCGCGATACGCTGTATTCTCGTTTGGGCGTTAAGGCCAGCCATTCTGGGGTCACTTTGCAGCTCGGCAAAAAACGCGATGAACAGGTGAAGAAGCTGCACGAGAGATTTAAAAATGCTGATTCGAAAGCAGAGTCCGATGTTTGCCAGGAAATTATTCGCAATTGGCTCTATACGCAGCGCCCCATGCTGAAAGCAGCGCTGGATTATCTCAAGATTCCAAACCAAGATGGGCTGGTTGAGATGGAAACTGATTTTTTTAAGAACCTATCGGAGTCCGACGCCAAGGCTGTTTTTGAACACGTGGCTGCCCAGTTTGACCCAGAGCATGTCTGGATTTATTTAAACTTTGTCGAAGTGCCCAAAATACCCAACTGGTCAAACAACTGAATTATTTTAGGAACAGCCAATTCGACGTGTTCTTGCGCATTGGGCCTGAGCATTTGGTAAACGCTAAATAATGCTGTCCTTGAGTGTGCTTGAGCTTTTTCGTCGACAATCCTGAGCCAGGCCTGGCTGAGAGCTTTCGGTTTTGAGCCTATTATTTGGTATTCAGCCCAAAAATCGTCGAATAAATAATCTATCACTCGATAAGCAGCATTGGGTTTCAGGGCGTTGAGGGTCTGATAAGCGCGTTTGATGGCAAACCCTGATAAGCCGCGTTTAGAATGAACTTCTTGGTTTAATAGTTTCAAGCAGGCTTCAATATGTTGTTTCCGAGTCATCAATAATTAGTGCATTTTGGCATCTCAAGTGCTCAGCCGTGGTAGGATTTAAATATCACGGGGGTGGGGGGGATGAGAGTCGGGGGGAAACCAACAGACGTTGTGGCTGCTAACCAAGCTGGTACTCGGGCAGATCGCGCTGCGCGGCTGCCTAATAACAATGATTCATTTGCTGCTGCAAACCCGAAAGAAATTGCAAAAATGACGACGGTTGCTGCTCCGAAATCTATGGAAGTGACTCGTAAAGAAATTGAGGCCGTTTTGAGTCCGGTTCAACTGGCCGCCGGCAATAACCCCTTTCTGGTCGCTATTAAGTCCGGAGATCATGCCCATGCGCTCGCAATCTACAGCAAGGTGTTGAGTCAGTATCCAAAAAGTCAGCAAGAAGCAGCAAGTCGGCTGCTGGTTTCCCAAATTCGTCGATTGTACCAGGGCAGTACCCCGTTGTCACAGACCGAAACCGACCGATACCAACAGACTATCTATAAACTGTGCGAAAATCCGGATTTTAACGCGGCTTATGAGAAAGAGTTCGGTGTCTAATATTGATCATTTCAACAAAGGCTGAGAAGCCGAGTGCGAAATAGACATATGCTCGCGGTACATGTGTTCCAAAAGCATCGGCGATCAACAACACACCAATCAACAATAAGAAAGATAGGCCTAAGACTTTCATGGAGGGATTTTTGTCCAAAAACGCACTGACCCAGCGAGATCCAAACAACATGATCACAATGGCAATCATAATCGCAATGGCCATGATGCCGATTTGTGAGGCTAACCCAACGGCTGTAATAATAGAATCCAACGAGAACACAATATCGAGCATCAAGATTTGCACCAAGGCCGATCGCAGAGACAAAACACGGATTTCACGTTCCTGTGAAGCGCCCTCGATTGCATAAAAAATTTCTTGCGTGGCTTTGTAAATCAAAAACAGGCCACCGAGGCCAAAAACAAGATCATGCACTGAGAATGAGTAATCATAAATCGCAAATAAAGGTTTTTTCAAAGAAAGCAGCCAAGACAGGGAGAATAACAGTGCCAAACGACCAAACAAGGCCAAGGACAAACCAAGTCTTCGAGCTGTCTCTTGCTGTTCTTTGGGGAGTCTCGAAGCGACGATGCTTAAAAATAAAATATTATCGATGCCCAGGACGATTTCTAGGGCCGTTAGCGTCACTAAGCTTAAATAAGTCTGGGGATCCGTCAGCATCTCGAACATAGAGGCCTATAGGTTTTCACAAATCCTAAAACTTGGCAATCATGGGCCGTTTGTGTGTTACCATCACTGGTTTAGAATGAATTTAAAGCGTTTCAAGGAGCAGTGGGATGGGTTTGCCTCTCAAAAAAGTAAGTGAATATCCAGTCATTATGGATGTAAGTGTGGAAGGACAGACACTGGCTGCCACGATGAGTGACGGCAGAGAGATCAGCATACCTATTGCTTGGTTTCCAAGGCTGATGAATGCTACGCCTAAGCAGCGAACACATTTGGAAATATCACCGGGCGGGTATGGTATTCATTGGCCTGAGATAGACGAAGATATCAGCATCAAAGCGTTTATAGAGGGCCTTCAAGGCTGATCAGGCCCGCAACCACAAAACAGCCCCAATCAATAAACCCAACACCACCAAGCCCATGAGGCCCATGTAGACATAATCTAACCAGGGAGAAGGCGGAGGCGGTGGGGCGACGGAAGGAGTTTCTGGTGCTTCACTGGGTTGTGGCTTTGCAGGGACTGGTTCTTGAAAGGCTGGCAGGACGCTGAGGCGTTTTAAAATTGCTGCATTGGAGTCGGTAAACTTAAGCTTGAGATCCCCTAAATCTATCTCGTCAGAGTCTTTCAGCAATTGGGGTTCGGTGATTCGCGTGCCGTTGACCCAAACGCCGTTTTTGCTTTTGAGATCTTCGATCCAAACGCCATCAATATCTTGCTTGAGTTTGCAGTGCTTGCGCGAGATATTTTTGTTGTCGATCACAATATCAACTTCGTGCGAGCGGCCGAGTGTGAGCTCGGGCTTTTGGGGATCCAAGCTGATCTTTTGGCTTTCCATAGGACCATTTAAGTAAATTAACTCAACGGACATTTTAGGAACCACTCAGTGCCGTGATCACACGGTTACATTGTTTGCTTTGCTCAGGATCTTTGTTGGCGCTGTGGCACAGCGCAAACGATTGGCAGTTCGAGAGCGCCTGCGAACTGTTTAAGACTTTTTTATAATACATGCCGAGTAGATAATAAGCTGGGCAAATCTTGGTATTGAGCGACACGGCTTTTTCACACTCAGCAACCGCGAGCTCATTGAGGCCGTTGTCAAACAAGATGGAGCAATAGCCATAGTGCGCTTGTGCATCGTTGGGGTTTTTCTTAAGCAGAGCCACATAAGATTTGAGGGCTTCGCTTTTAATCTTGCTGCCTTGATAGGCACTGTCGACGCCGGCAATACACGTGGCATTTTTCTTATTAGAAGCTAGGCAACTGGTAAATTGTTGCAACGCAGCATCAAACTGCTTTTCGAACAAGAGCAATTGGCCGTAGCTCTCGTGGCAAGTTTCGCTGGTGGGGTCGACCTGCAGGCAGCTTTGAAAATAGTTGGTGGCATCTCTGAAGTCGGCTTCACGGTCAGCTTCTAGTTTTTCCATCGAGGCTTCCGAGGTCATGATAACCCCCAAATCACGATAGCCATTGACATAGGCAGGATTGACAGCGATGAGCTTTAAATATTGCTTTTTAGCGCGTGCATAGTTGGACAGAGCCACGCTTTTGTTTCCTTGGGTTGCGGCACTCTGTCCAATGCGTAAGTAGCTGAGTCCCAAATTATACCGGGCATCTTCATAACCAGGATCAATTTGAAGTGCTGCGTCGAAATAGGGGATGCCACCCGAAAAATTATTTTGCTTAAAGTAGACCGCACCGAGGTTATTGCGTGCTTGAGCAAAATTTTTGCTTTGTTTGATGGCACGGGTAAAATAGTCGACGGCTTTGTTTGTGTCTCCCCGGGCATAGGCCACCAGGCCTAAGCCGTTCATACAGGCAGCAACCGAGTCATCGTATTCAAGGCACAGCTCGCAGCGGATCTTGGCGCCTTCATAGTCTTCGATTTGCAGACTTTGTATGCAGGCATTTTCTTGAGCCAATGCAGCTGGGTTGAGTGGCCTCGGATGAGAGCAGGACAAGGCAAACAGTGCAAGACAGATAAACAGGCGCATAGAAACTCCAAAAGCCAGTCTACACCGAAAGTGCTAAGAGCTGCAAAGCAGAATTCCAACTCAGTTTCAAGAACAATGCTGGGGGCAAAATACAAGCAAAAGCGGCTATATATGAGAGCCCATAGATCTCCTTGAGGGCTTTAGTGAGCAGCACGAAGACCCACACGGATGACAATAGGGGTCCAATGATTGGAATAAACGCGAACAGCATCGGAACTTGACACAGGGCGCATAAATACAGCGTAGTTTCATAGCGTAAATTTTTCGAGTCAGAAAAGTTAAAGCCTTTAATTACGACATGGAGCGCACTGGCAAACAAATAAATTCCAAAAAAGGCGATCACAGGCGAGAATGAGAGGCTAAGCAAAGCTTCTTTTCGGATGATTTCCAGTTGGGGAAGTGGAACAAGCTCCAAGAGGGGCTTTGAAGTCTTCGCAAAAGAGACGAGGAGGATTTGTACGGCCGCCTCACAAAATAGCCCAAACCACAAACAAGCTGCCCCTAAAAACAGAGTCCGAGTCCCTAAACTCTCAAGCTTGAGCGTCTTAAAAAAAACGCTGGGTGATTTGAGTAACGCTCGCATAGGTAGTTCAATGGTCTCTTTTGGGAAAATAATCAAGGCGTTTCAACTGTTAACGAAAATATGAAACATTGGATTTTTGTGGGCTGCTTAGTTCTGTCTGGTACGTTGTTGTCTTCTGAACTCGTGATAGAGCCCTATCAGTTTCAGGATGTAAAGCAGTTTTGTGAACAGTTAAATGCGCTGGGGGTTCGTTCAACCCTGTTTGGAGAGGAGTGCGATTTACTAGCGGATTCGAGAGAAATCTGGCTGGTGTTTGGGGGGCCGAGCAGGCAGTTAATCTCAATCCTTCGAACGGAGCGGGTGCGCGAAGATACAACTATTTTGTTAACGGGTAGCTTTTTAGATATCAAAGACGTTGATCAAATTTATCGAACGATGTTCGATCGAATCGGGCGGATGTGGTCAAAAGAGAATGCTTGGGCTGGGATCTCGTGGGTCGCGGTTCATCAAGAGATATTCAACCTGGTAGATAGCCTCGATGAGAAGCAGTTTCCGATTTTGTTCTCGTTAGAAGAGCAGCTGTTTGCTGCAACGCCGATTGCGACGCTGGTGCCAGAGCCAGTTTTGGAGGTTGCTGTTCAAGACTCGGCTTATGTTAATTGGAAGTGGGCTGCTGTGGGTGGCTTAGCCGTTGTTGGGGGTGGTTTGATATACAAAGCGCTGCGTGCGAGCCAGCCTTCGCCGCCATCTTCGCCAGTGACGCCGGTTGCTCGACACGTTACTTTTGCCTCACCGCTTGCTGAAACAAAGCTTTCCCTGGACGAACGAAAACAAATTCAAGGCCTGTGTGACATAGCGAATGAGTTGATGTTCAGGATTAATCAGCAAAGGCACCTTCCAGGGCAACGCGATGATTCCACCTGGAGGAAAGGACTACTAGACGTTCGCAGTGAGCTACAGCCATATGCTAGTCTGCCACGTGTTCACAAGGTCCTTTCCGCAATCGGGCAATATCGCCTAGGGCCTTACTAGATTATCGCCGTCTAGATACGGCTTTCTGAACGTGTTCGCAGCTCGGCGTTCAAGTGGGCTGCGCAATAAGTTCGTATCGGTCGTTTTAAACGGCGGCTCTTTGCCCAGAGGCCATAAGAAAGATCCCGGAGCACGCTTGGACAGGGGTTCTAACAAGGGCCTTTCAAATAGTGATACCGAGACTGATCCAGATATTCTGGCCAAGAGCTGTGCATATTGGTTTGCCAGAAAACGCACGTCGTGTTTGAGTTCCTGATAAGACTCAAATAAATGGTATTCAAAAACATGTTCCTGGCTGTCTCTAAATTGCCAGATGCCGATGACGCGGCCCAGTTGGACGATGGTGCCCGTGGCATTGCCGAGCATGTCATAGACAAAGCCAAAGTCGCTCTTTTTTGTGGTTCGCTTGCGATTAAGCCAACCCGCAGTAAACGGATCCCAAGGGGGCAGAAAGACGATGCTGTGTTCT
>JAHFEF010000034.1 GCA_023248545.1 Myxococcales bacterium
AGGAACATAATAATTCTTGCAGCTTGCTCATGAGATTTTCGTCGATGGGCAAATCCTTCCAGCGCAATTCAGATACTTGAAAGCCTCGCGTGTAAGACAAGATTTCAATCCCAGCCCGAAGCAAACATAGGATTCGGAGCACTTCACCGAGGTTAGAGCACGGTGAAAAACGCGCTTGGAGCCTGAACACACCTGGTTGTTCAACCGACTCAAAACCCACAACGCATAAGCCCAACACGTGGGCCAGTTGATTGATTGACTCGGAAAACTCGCCAAAAATGCTCATGAGCTTCGTTTGGGGAGTGTCTACTTCGTAAACCGGAAACAACGTCGAATCGCCTCGCTTTAAGATAAATTGAAACGTATTGACGACATTAAAATAATGCTCCCATCTTTCAGACTTGATGCGTTGCCACGTCAATTCAAGCTGATTTTTGGGGACCGAAAAAACCATCGGAGCAATCACGTTTTCAACGGTGGCAACTTCCCCAAGCTGCACCCAATCCTGTTCTTCGTTACAGTACCAACATTTGAGGTTATGAGATGCTTGAAAACCAATCCAGAGGGGTAGTGCCATAGAGTTCTAATTTCGCTCGATAGACATCCAAAATCAAGGGCTTTGGAGAACAAAGTTTTAATGCTAAGAGGCCCTACCTTGAAACAAAAGAGAAACTTAGAACTTCAGAGCAAAATCACGACGACAGATGGCACTGGGCTGTTTGTCCGGTTGATCCAGAAGCCCTCTGCCATCGGCAATATCCCCCTGATCTTAAATGACGGCCTGGGTTGTGATGGTTTTGCCTGGAAACATTTTATTGATTATTTCCAGCATCAGCATCCAATTATTCATTGGCACTATCGAGGCCATGGGCATTCAGATATCCCGGAAGATATCAACTCAGTCAGCATTGATCACTTGGCCCGTGATATCGGCACTATTTTAGACCACTTTAATTACCCCAAGGCCGTTATTTGCGGTCATTCCATGGGCATCCAAGTTGCGTTGCAAGCATTTAAAGAGCATCCCGGGCGCTTTGAAGGTCTGGTGCTCCTATGTGGCAGCTTTGAGTACCCATTAAGAACCTGGCACGGTGCATTTCATCGGCACGATAGACCCACCTTCATGAATCGCGCCATGAAACTCGGCTTTCCAATCCTGCACAAAACCATCAGCAAAAATAAAGCCCTGTGGCAGCCCTTGTGGTCCATCCTATTCAACACAGATATCCCTTATCAAACAGCCATGATGTTCGAGGTCAATAAAAGCAGGATCACCAAAGAAGATTTTTCGCCGTATTTTGAGCATTTGAGCACCATGCAAGCGCATGTCTTCATGCAAATGCTGAAAAGCTATTCAGAGCACAGCGCAAAAAAAGTTCTTGGGCAAATTAACAAACCTACTTTGATTATTTCGGGCGGCAAAGACACATTTTCGCCCCACTGGGTATCGCTTGACATGCACCACGCAATTCCCAATAGTGAACTGCTGTTTATCCCGGATGGGACGCACTGCACACCGATTGAACACCCTGAACTGGTCCACCTGAGAGTAGAGAAATTTTTATGTCCAATTCTAACGCAAACATCAAACAATTCATGCAACAGCATTACCGGCACTTCAATGCCAGAACCTGCGTCGAGGCGGCTCAAGCGTACTGCCAGCATCTAGACACCGGCAACAAAATGCTGATCACGCTCGCGGGTGCCATGAGCACAGCTGAGCTCGGTATTTCTCTGGCTGAAATGATCCGCCAAGATAAAGTCCACGCGATTTGCTGCACGGGGGCCAATCTCGAAGAAGACGTGTTTAACCTGGTTGCACACAACGCCTACGTGCATATCCCCAATTGGCGCGCGCTTACTGCCGAAGACGAAGTCAAACTGGCCGACAAAGGCTTAAACCGGGTCACAGACACCTGTATCCCCGAAGAAGAAGCCCTGAGAGCGATAGAACACGTGATTCTCAAGTATTGGCAAGCAGCTGACCAAAAAAAACAGCCGTGCTTTCCCTATGAATTTTTTTATCAAATGCTTCTGTCTGGCGATTTAGAAGCTTCTTACCAAATCGACCCGAAAAATTCTTGGTTGTTGGCGGCCGCTCAAAAAAACTTACCGATTTTTACGCCAGGCATCGAAGACTCAACCCTGGGCAATATTTTTGTATCCAATTATATTCAGGGCAATATCAAAAGCTTAGACACAATCAAAAGCGGCCTGCACCAGATGAATAAATTAATCGGCTGGTATCAAGAGGTCACTCAAAATAGCAGTCTTGGATTTTTCCAAATTGGCGGTGGCATTGCTGGGGATTTCCCAATTTGCGTGGTCCCTCTGATCAGCCAGGACTTGCAAAAGCCGGTCAAGCTCTGGAGCTATTTTTGTCAAATCAGCGACAGCACGACTTCTTATGGATCCTACAGCGGCGCTGTCCCAAACGAGAAAATCAGCTGGGGTAAATTGGATGGTGATTCACCGAAATTCATTATTGAATCCGACGCCACGATTGTAGCACCCTTGATTTTTGCTTACGTATTAGGATAAGACATGCCCCATGCGGGCTTGTTGTTTTATTTTTCTGAGCCTCTGTGTTTGGCACGTCGAGGCTACAGAACTGCTGTTTGAAGAAGCGATCGAAAAAGCTTTGGCAGCGTCTAGGCAAGTCAAAATCAGCCAGATTGATGCCACTCTTGCCAAAACAAACACGCTGCAAAACGCAGCGCTCATGAGCCCCAAGGTCTCGCTCGCGTGGGCCAATACGCACTATGACTCTGCTATTTCAGTCCCATTCAATGGCACCAACGTCGTGATTAGACCCCAAGAACAGTCTCTGGGATCGCTCATTGTTTCACAGCCCTTGTCTCCTATTGTGGGTCTCATTCAAAAAATACGCGCTGATAGAAAAACACAGCAAGCAGCCCAAGCAGGCTTTGAATTAGTCCGCGTTGAAATCGCTTTTGGAAGCGCTCAAGCGTATCGCCAGATTCAGCAATTGAGCGAATTAGATCGCATCGCCAAAGATCGCGTGGCCTTGGGAGAAAAGCAGGAACAAGACGCCTTGGCAGTTTTTAAAACCGGCCGAATCAGTAAGAGCGATTTATTGCGCATTCAAATGGCACTTGGACAAGCAAAAGTCGGTGCAGCCACTGTCAAAGCCCAATACGAAGCTGCGCTATATGCATTTAAAGATCTATTGGGGTATGACCTAAAAGACACGCTCGAATTATCAAAACTTCCGCCTCAAATTCCCCCTCTCCCAGAGGGAGAGGGGGAATTCGAACGCCTCGATATCAAAGCGGCAAAACTCACGCATGAAGCTGCCGTCGAAAACAACTGGCTGAGCATTGCCTCGTTTATGCCTGTTCTCAACGCCTTTGCTCGACTCGACCATAACTTTATTGATCCAGGTGGATTTAATATTTCGAATATCTACAGCTTTGGGTTGAACTTAACTTGGGATGTTTGGGACGGGGGTACAAAGTTTCTCAACTTAAAAAGCAGTTCGCTCGTCTCCAGCAAAGCCCACTTAAATTATCTCACCGCCACTCGAACTGCCGCCATCGATCAAGAACAGAAAGCGCTGGATCTCAAAGCCGCCAAAGAATCTCTCGCACTCCAAAAAATAATTTTAGAGCAGGCCCAAGAGAGTTATCAAGCTGCTTCGACGAGATTTGGAAACGGTGCCATCAGCGTCACAGATTTACTACAAGCCGAACTGGACTTAAACAATGCTCGAGTCAACTGGGCCAAAGCCATAACGGACCTGGATATCAAACACATGCTGCTTCAAAAAGCCAACGGCGCAAGGCGCCCAACGAGTGTGCTATGAAAATATTAAGCTTATTATTGCTGCTGGTGGGTTGTTCGGGGTCGGGGAAAGCGAGTTTGCCTCCCAAATCCCCTACCTACGCCAAGGCTTCGGTAGGCAAGCCTACAACTCCAGAAATTAAGACCCGGCTTGGGGGACAAGTGGTCTCGCAGGGAAAAATGCTGCTCGCTTTTCAAACCCCAGGGACCATCAACAAGCTCATCGCCAAACCCGGCATGTTTTTCAAAAAAGGCGACGTATTGGGGGAATTGGATTCACGCGACATCGCCCTCAGATCCGAGGCTGCTAAACTTCGGTATGAACAAGCGTTGAATGCCAAAAAAATAGCCGATCGAGATTATAAAATCGAGAAAGACTTACACGCTCAGGGCATTGGCTCGCGGGTTCAATTCGAAAATGTTGGCCTCAATGCTGAAAATGCCAATCTGTCAGCCAGAATGGCCGAGACCGAGTACAAAATTGCCGAAAAAGCCTTGGCCGACACCAAACTGCGAGCGCCGTTTAACTGCGTCGTCACCCGGCAGATCAAATCTTTAGGCGAGTCTTCAATGGGTGGCAACGACGGCAACGCTGCTTACGAGATCTACGAGACGTCCTCTCCAGAAATCCGGCTCCAAGCACCCGAAAGCCTATTGGGCAAGATCAAGATTGGCGATGCCATCGAACTCGAAATCCCGGCCTTGAAAATCAAACTTCCCGGCAAAATCACGCGCTTTGTGCCGATTATCTCTGAACAAACGCGCAACTTTTTAGTCGTCGCCGAGCTCAATCAACCAGACCCTCGAGTTGTCCCCGGCTACTTTGCCGAAGGCATTTTAAGATGATCTTAAGCGACGTTTCTATCAAGCGCCCTGTATTCGCGACGATTTTAACGTCGTGATTGTTGTATTCGGGCTTTACAGTCTGCCTGAGTTGCCCATCGAGCTCTACCCCAATGTCGATTTCCCAGTCGTGTCTGTCCTCGTCACCTGGCCAGGCGCTGCCCCAGAATCCGTCGAAGCGCAAATTTTAGAACCACTCGAACGTGCCGTTAACGGCATCTCTGGCTTAGACAAAATTCGCTCGACTGCTTTTCCGAGCGCGGCCTTGATCGTTTTGCAATTTAAGCTCGAAAAAAACTCTGACCAAGCTGCTCAAGATACCCGCGACAAAGTTTTCAGCGCTCTAGGTCAACTGCCCAAAGATATCGAAACACCGATTATTCAGCGCTTTGAAATCGGCGGTACGCCCATTGTCAACGTTGCGCTCTCTGCTCAAGATATCCCCCTAGGAAAATTATCAAAAATTGCCGACGACACAATTAGGGCCCGATTACAACGTGTAGATGGCGTCGCCAAAGTAGAACTCTCGGGCGATCGCAAACGCGAAATGCACGTGTTGATCGACCGAAATCGCTTATCTAGCTTAGGCCTTTCGGCCAGCGATGTGGTCAATTCGATCAAAGCTCAAAACTTAGATGTCCCCGCGGGAAAAATAGAAACCGTCGAATCCTATTGGCCACTCAGGGTCCTCAAAGAAATTAAAAACACCCAAGATCTCAGCGTGCTGCCCCTGCTTACTTCAGGCAGAAACTACGCCACGGTCGGTGACGTTGCCAACATTGCAGATACCATTGCTGACGAAAAAACAGCAGCGTTTGAAAATCAAAGTCCAACCATCCTGCTGTCAGTTTACAAACAGGCCGGCGGCAACACAACGACCATTGCGGACGATCTGCAAGAAACCATTCAAAAACTATCTCGTGAGCTCCCAAAAAATATAACACTCAACGTTGTCACAGATGATTCTAAATATATCCGAGGATCTATTGGCGCTGTGAAGCTGGATTTATTTTTTGGGGCGTTGCTCGCCGTATTCGTCGTCTGGCTCTTCTTAAGAGACCGCAGAGCAACGTTTATTAGCGCCCTGGCTCTTCCAACGGCCGTAATTGGCACGTTCGCATTTTTACGCTTCATGGGCTTTACGCTCAACATGATGTCGACACTGGGTCTAAGCCTCTCGATTGGTATCTTAATCGATGACGCCATTGTCGTGATCGAGAATATTTATAGGCATCTCAGCATGGGAAAAGATGCCAAGACAGCTGCCAAAGATGCGACGGCCGAAATCGGCCTTGCTGTATTTGCAACCACGTTGACCATCTGTGCCGTGTTTGTTCCCGTGGCTTTCATGGAAGGCATTGTGGGGCGTTTTTTCTACCAATTTGGTCTCACAGTCGCTTTTGCTGTTTTAATCTCGCTGTTTGTAGCATTCACGCTCACGCCGATGCTTTCTAGCCGATGGTTAAGCAACAGCTCACATCAAAAACGACATGACAAAATAGAACGTGCTCTCGAATGGATCGATTTCAAATACACCCATATTCTTAGTTGGGCATTGCATCATCGCTGGCGAACGGTGGGGATTGGTGTGGGCAGTTTTGCGTTTAGTTTATTGCTCCTGGGTTTTATCCCCATGTCTTTCTTTCCCAAAGAAGACCGAAGCCAATTTGCCGTGGATTTTACACTGCCAGAAAACACGAACATCACGCCGACAAAAATCAAATCTCTTCAAATCGCCCAGTTTTTAAAACAATATCCAGGTGTTCAAAGCGTGGTGAGTCAGATTGGCACCGGCGCAGACAAGAAACCCAACGCGGCTCGCTTGAGCGTGATCTTAGCGCCTAAAAACCAGCGCAATTATTCGCAGCAAGAGCTTATGCAGCGTGTTCGAACGGATCTCAAAATATTTTTTGCAGAACCTGGCTCTGAATTCAGTGTCGGACAACTCGAAGGGGGCGGCGGTGGCCCGACACAAACCATCCAATTAGTTTTTTTGAGCGACGACCGAGAGAAACTGGTTCAATTTACAGATGAGATAGCTGGCTTTCTCAAAAAAGACATCCCCGGTGCTGTTGATATCACGACTACCAAGGCCAAGCCTCAACAAGAATATAACTTAGACTTAAGCCTGCTTCGAGCCACGGATCTAGGCATCAACCCGTCACTGGTCGCCATGAACACGAGAACTTTATTTGAGGGCGAAAAGACGGGTCAATTTGTCGACGTCGGTGATCGCTATGACATTCGCGTCAAAATTCAAGCCTCCGACAAACAAAACCCGGACGATGTTATCGCAGTTGGCACCACGAAGTCGATTGCCTCGTTGGAAGAAGGGTTAGCGCCTGCCAGCATTGAGCGCTACAATGGTCAGAAACAAATTACCGTACTGGCCAACTATACGAAATCTGATTTAAGCGCTGTGATTGAAAAAATACAAAACCATGTCACAACACATAAACCTCCTGAAGTAAGCTTGGTTTTAGAAGGTGAAGCGGATCTGATGAAAAAATCCGTGGCATCGATGCTGCGTGCTTTGGCATTGGCCGTGTTGTTAATCTACATGATTTTGTGCGCCCAATACGAACGCTATATGGCTCCGTTTGTGATCATGATGGCCTTGCCGCTGTCTTTTACCGGCGCCTTTGGAGCCCTGCTCATTTTTAACGAACATATTTCGATTTACACCATGATCGGCTTAATTTTGCTCATGGGCCTCGTGACCAAGAACGGCATCTTGCTCATCGATTTTACGCTGCACCACATGCAACAGGGAAAAAGTGTCAACGAGGCCCTCATGGAAGCAGCGCCGATTCGATTGCGACCGATTCTCATGACAACTTTTGCGGCTGGCTTTGGGATGCTGCCGGTGGCCATTGGACACGGTGAAGGTGGCGAAGCTAAATCTTCGATGGGCATTGCCGTGATGGGTGGATTGCTCATGTCGACGTTATTGACGCTGATTGTTATCCCCTGTTTATTCAGCCTCCTGGAGAGATCTCAAAATAAACCAGCCTAGATAAGTGTTTGGAACTCAAGATGCTTCGGATTCTCGTGATGGCATTCGTGCTATCCAACTTAGTCTACGCACAAATTCCTGTGAACAACACAATCCTGGCCAATTGCACGGCAGGTCTGACTAATTGCACCAAATACAACGTGTCGTGCGACAATTGGATCAATGACACCGATAATTGCAATATGGTCTATAATGCCTGTGTTCAAGAAGCGCGGGTTAACCTAAGAGCGCCGCAGTCTTGCTATTTGGCACACGCGGCAAAGACAGGCCTCATATGGACGTTCGGCTTCACAGTGTTCATTTTTGGCTTAACCATTGTAATCATGCCTATTCTAGCTGGATTAGGACCCTTTGTTGCCAACAAAATTCCGTGTTGTCGAGATAAGGGTTTGGACCAAGTTTTGGTGCCAATACCTCCTAACCCTCCGGGAGAAGCAAAACCATTGGACCCAATTACAGAGCCCGGTAAAGTCATTATCAACAGAATGGTCTTAGCACTCGGCGCCATGTTCGGAACCGTGGTTAATTTTGCAACGATCACTTCACTCTATACATCCTGGAGTGCTTGGACAACAGCTGATGCCAATTGTGCCTACGATACTTATCTACCACTTAAAAATGTTGGGGACTTACACAATGATGATGGATGATGCCATCACGATTACTTTCCTGGACCATCCTTGGTCGTGGGCGGCCTCTCTTTCACCTGGACCATCGTCGGTCGCAAGCGACCTCCTCTGTCCAGGCTGCTGACAATTAAGACGCCTTCGGCGCCTTTGACGTTGAGAGCCCTGCCTACGCCAAAGGCTTCGGCAGGCGCAGCCGTAGGGCGCATTCTTGAAAGTAGCCTGGGCTAAAGCGAGCGTCAGCGAGCGCAGGCCCAGGTGCGATGCACTCTCATCGCCTGTGAGCTCTGTAAGAGCGACATCGTCCATTAGCTCCAGAGATATTGTTCATTGAATTCAAGTCGAGATGCCTTTAGAAATTGTCGGAATTCATCTTGGAAACCAGTCTTTCGATGATGCTGTTCTTGGGTTTGGATATATTTCTGGACGCGCTCCGTTTGTGACTCGCTTACTGAGAACACCCCATATCCAGTTTGCCAGGCAAAATGTCGCAATGAATCCTTTTTTGATTTGATCCATCTCGAAGTTGAACTCTTTAGAAGCTCAACCAATTTTGATATTGTCATTGTTCGTGGAAGCGTCAAAAGAACATGAATATGGTCGCTCATACCGCAAACCTCATACACCCGCGAACCACTGTTATTGGAAACAGTAGCCAGGTATCGATAGAATTCCGGACGAATATCCGCTTCTAGCCACGGAGTCCGTAAT
>JAHFEF010000035.1 GCA_023248545.1 Myxococcales bacterium
GATTCCAGGTGCGCTACTTTTTGTCTCTGCACCATTTTTCCCCGGATATCTTTGAGGCGATCGATCGCCACTAAACCACGGACCAGCGCCTTGGTTTCGGCGTATTTCGGGTTCGAGTCATTAATATTCTTAAAAATGGAACGCACTCGATAGCCTACCCAGAGAGCTCCTGCCACCATGCCTGCAGACAATGTGATTGCGGGAAGAACGCCCAAGGAAAGAACGCTAACGATTCCATACGCTGCTGCGCCTGCGAAAGCCAAACCTGGGCCCACTTCAGTGACACCGCGTCTAATCTTTTCAGCTGGGGTCGAGTGTGTCCACCAGTGACCCAGAGAGCGGCGCACGTTGGTCAACCACTGAAACCTGCCTCCCTCCCGAGTGTCACTTGCAATATTACCAATCGCAGCAACAAGCTCTCGGCTGGCGATAGCACTGGCAGATAATGCGGCTTGCTCCAGAAGGGGTACATCGTACGCCTGTCCCGTGAGAATTCCATCAATAACGACCTGAGCGCTTCGATGTTCCTGGATTCTTTCAGCGAGTGCTCTTTCTTTGCCAACCCAGGAGACCCCAACTGCGCCTGCAGCAACGACTCCGGCCATGGAAGCCACAATCGCAGGAGCACTCACCAAAGACAAGGCAGCTGTAGTGAGTGCGTAGGCAGCAACGCCGGGACTACTGGTACCGGTGAGTGCGCCAAGGGCGGTTTGGAAGCCTTTTGTCATTTCAGGAGTTCGATTGATTGCGTAGAGGAGCGCGAGCAGCTTAGGATCCATGACCGAGGTTTCAGTTGCACCAGCGATGTACTGACGTTCCCCCATTAAAGTCTCTTGGGTCCAAGATTCGGAGATAGCTCTCCTCCAAGCACGTTCAAGCACAGAATTGCTGTTCACAAAGAGATCAATTGTATGCTGAATGTTGCCAGCCAACCGTTGTGCTTCGCGAGGATGCCTGTTGGCCCAAGCCAATAGGGCTTTCAATGACTGAATGATTTTTCTAACAGCATCTTCGCTGCTTGAATTCATTCTGATGAGTTCGATCAGCTCTTTTGCATTCTGGGTGTTTATGAGTTCGTTGACGTCTTTTATCCCATTCATCGCGAACTGATGCTGTTCTTCGAGTTTGCAAATGCTTAATTCAGATGGGTTCTGGCTAAAAAATCCTCCAAGCCAATCCCTCCAACTTAAGCGCGGATCTAGCTTCGCTCGCAGTTCTTTGGTTTGTTTAGAGTAGTCATCATAAAATTTTTGGAGCGCTTGAACAGCGGTTCTATAATTGTCATCGAGGAGTTTCAGGGATCGTTCAAGAACCTTTAGTCTCTTATTACACCGCATGACCACCGCATGGCTTTTTGCTCTTGTTTTTGGATTGGTAATATTGGAATTATCCAGTATTTCTTGTGAACTCTTTCTCTCCGCATTCAAGCTCGTTCTCTCCAAAACACAAGTACGGATCATTTCGTCCGTTTCCAGAATGCTTTTTTCACACTTTTCTTGATTTTGTTTGAGAACAGCTTGATAAGCATCGCGCTGGGCTTTGAGATGATCGAGCTCTACGTTTCCGATTTTCTCTTGAAGTTTTTCGATTCTGAGGGTTTCCAGTTCTTCACGCCCAATTTGTTGGATCGCATCCATCTTGAGAATGTCATCTATAATTCTTGATTCATCGTCGTTGACTGGATTTTTTTTGCGTCGTTCTGAAAGAAGACCGATCAATTCATGTGATTCCTTCAGGGTAAGCTTTCTGTTCGGGATTTTTGAAAGCAGTTCAAATATTTTCGACTGTTCATTATCACACTTTATGAGAGAATAGCACGTGATCAAATTGCTAAAGTTTCCTCCTGGATCGTTCTGTAATAACTTGTTGTGGTCAAGGCCTTTTTGTGTTTGCTCCTCCACGATGCTCTTTTGCATCGCATCGATGATCTCGAGTCGTTTTTTTTGTCGCTGGAGGGGATCAGTGCTTGGTATTAGTCCTTCTGCGGCATCAATAAACTGTTCTACAAATTCGCTCGCGTTTGTTTGCCCGAGAAAGTTTCGATAGGTCGCCTGAACTGATTGTGTTTTTAAAATGTCCCGGACTGCCAGCTGGAATTCGGATTTGGCACCCTTAACTTCTTCGAGAAATTTTTTCCGCTGATCAGCAATATGTTCTTGTCCTTCAAACGTGAGATAGGCCTGGATGGCTTTCTGCTGCTCCCGAGCTTTTGTGAGTTCTTGGAGGATGGACGTGCCCAGCACTAAATTATCTGGGTTTTGCGAATGTCTTTTTTCGGCCTTCTCAAGCGCCTTAATATAGTTCTCCAGCGTTAGGCTTATCTCAGCGAGCTTTTCGAGTTCCGGTTCAACTTCTTCACGTGGACGAAAAAAATCTCGTAAAACATCAAGCTGTGGTTTTTTGTTTGACTGACGCAAAGCCAAAGCAAGATCATTGGCAACTTTGATCGACTTGTCTAAGTTACTGTTTCCCGAAACCAACCAACTCAACCAACCTGTTTCCTGCGGAATAGGTTTCCAATCATCTTGAGTGCCTGTTAAATACGCCGGGAGCGCTTCTAAGAGCTTACCCTGATCATCCTGGACGATCGTGATATTTGGGATATCAAACTTCGGCTTTACAGGTGTTCTAATGCTGCTGGCCTCTGACTCCGTCAATCCCGGCAGCAGATCTGGAGGCAGATCTGGAGACGGTACGCGAGGTAAATCCAGCTTGGGCGGGGCACGACGAATCTCACGGATGTCCCGATGTTCCTCCAATGGAACTCTCTCGCCAGCTTCCTTAGCCCTCTCAGTTTCGTCCACCCACTGATTGATTCGCTTCGTACGATCCATAGGTCCATTGTACTTTAGTTGACCACTTGAATTGAATTTAAGTTTATCTTTTTCTATACTGTAGGCATGCGTGGCACACCAAAACTTGGCAATCCAGAATCTACAGGGGCAGTAACCAAAACACCCAAAACGCCCAAAACAGCTGCGGCAGCCGTTGACAAAACGCTCGCTGCACCCAAACCGTCTGTTGAAATGCTCGCGGGCCATCTTGAACTGGGTCGCTTAGAAGATGCCAAAGACACAGTCACCAAGCTGTTTGACACGGGGGTTTATAAAACGCGTAGCGCTTTGGAAACAGCCCTACGTGACAAAGCCGGTCCATTCTCAAAACTTCTGGCAGATAAACTTAAACAAGAGCAGAATGCGACAAGCAGGACCTATCGGTGGATTGGTAGTAAGCTGCCTTTGATGGGCGAAGGCCCTAAAGACCATGCCAACGTTGTGAACAAGATGATCGATGCTCTCGCTCCAGACATCCAAGCTGACCAACAAAAACAACTCAGGCTGAAAGCTGCGCAGGCTAAATTTGGTGGCGAAACCGAACAGCCCACCACCCCCAGAAAATTTGGTGGTGAATTTGATGATTTGTTTGCCGGTTTCGTAGAGGAGGCGGCAGGCAACCCAGGCAAGAAAATCTGAGTGTCTAATTCACCCTGCCGCTAAACCAACCACCGGTGAGGCCGTCTAACTCGGCAGTGAGTTCTTGAAGCTTCAGCGCTGCCTCTATTTTAGCAGCGCTATCACTATAAGCATTGGACTGCTTTTGAATCTGCAAGCGTCGGCGCTCAAATAATCATGATTCCGCTCAATCACCGTGCGAATTGATTCGGAGTCGCTCTGAACATGCCTGCGTGACGAGAATTGGTTTCATAGGCGTTTCCAGCACCGTGAAAATGGGCGCTGTCAATTAGTCTGTTGGAATTCGAGTTGAGTCTATTTAGGATGTCAATTGTTTTCGAAATCGTGCTGATTTACAGTAAATTTTCACTTAATTCAAGTTTGTTGACATTTGTTGCTTTTAGGTTCAGGATTGACTTTTAAAATTATTTTTTTATTTAAAATTTGGAGGTATATTTATGAAGTTCTTAGTCGCTATTGCAGTTCTGTCTTCTTCGGTATATTCTTTGGCTGCCCTCGGAAATTCAGCCTGCATCGAAAATAGGTATTCTGATTCATCCTGGCGACTTCTCAGTGTTGAAATGCAAAGAACAGATTTATTTCCTTCTAAACTCCCCGTATTGAGACTTCGCAGATCAGAAGAGTCCTCTGCCGGACCTATAGCCGTTTTGCCTTTAAGTGGTGATAACTCTACTGTGATTCTAGATCTGGAGTTTAAACAAGGAAATTCCAGGACCCTGGCAATAATGGTTGAAGGAGCAGGAATTTTTGTCTTTCAAGAGCTGGTTCCGACCGTTCAGTCTATTTTCACTCAGAATGTTGTTATTGGGGCTGACCAACAAAAACTAGAAGATCTATCCAGAAAACTTATGCGGGCAGCAACAGCCCAGAAGCTTGATAGCATCCAGGTTTGGTTGAATGCAATGGAGGTTCCGGAGTCAAATGAGTTATTCAGGTTCAACATAGGTGATCAGATTATTTCTCTTCCATTCTATGAAGTGAGCAGTATTGACTTGGAGAGGTTAACTCAACAATCTGACATGGATCTACTGTACAGCGTTCCTGGTGCTCAGACACAACTCGTTTCATTAAAGCCAAAAATGAGTCCTGTGAAAAACCAAGGTTCAACGAGAGGAACATGTACCGTGTTCGCGGCAGTGGCAATGTTCGAATTTTACCATCCTGGACATATTTTTTCAGAACAATGCCTGGCTAAATTTTCAAGTAATGAGGATAGTGGTTTTACAAAGGATAGAATTTCTTATGCTGTCGGAGCCGGCTGGTTTATTGGTGGTCTCTATCATGAGCGTGATTGTCCTTATAATCCGAACAATCGAGATCAAATTCCAAATCTAAATGGAGCGGCAGTATTCCTGCCTGATGGTTCATTCACCTATGATAGTGCAAACATGGATGATCCAATTGGTCATATCAGAAGAAAACTCGATAATGGTCAGCCCGTTGCGATTGAAGTGTTTTATGCGGGAAATTGGAATCAAGAGACAGCTATTCAGGCTCCAACAGACGAAGAAATTCGGCAGACTTGCAAAAATATTAAACTTGCTGCGAATGTTGGCAAGCAACTATGTGCTGGACACGCCGCGGTCGTTACGGGCTATGATGACGCAGACTCTTCATTTCAGTTTAAAAATTCGTGGGGAACTATTTCTACGAAGGATGGCTATGGTAAAATGTCCTATGCTTATTATCTTAAAATGCGGAAGGATTCTATTATCTCAAAGTGAAACCGCGATATCTGTTTCGGCTCTGTTTTTACTTTTGTTGTCGATTAGTTGCGGATCCTCTAAGGCTATTGCGCAATTAAACGGGGGGCTTTGTGTTTACAACGCCTACCCTAAAGCGGTTTTGCGTTACGTCAGTTCTGAGAGATACACAGATCCATATTCTGATTCTGCAGATGTAGAATATTTGGTTAAGTTTCTGATTGTGATGGATTCTTCCAATACTCTCGAGGCCAGTAGACGCTTTTCAGGTTCATGTATGAACGAATTTGTGTCAAAAGAGTTCTTGGAAGCGTCTGTTAATAAAGAGGTCCAAGGCTCATGTGCTCCTGAGATAATTCATCTTCTTGATTCAAACAGCGCATGCGCCCACGAATTTGGCGGCTAAAAGCAAAGCTATACTAGGACAGCTTTAATTAATCTTGCCGCTAAACCAACCGCCGGTGAGGCCGTCTAACTCGGCAGTGAGTTCTTGAAGCTTCAGCGCTGCCTCTATTTTGGCAGCGCTATCACTGTAAGCATTGGACTGCTTTTGAATCTGCAAGCGTCGGCGCTCAAAATAAGCCTCGTTGATGCGCCCTAAAATGCGCTCACGCATCAAAGATTGTCTTAAAAATTCACGACCGACTAAAACTTCGTCACGGTTAAAAATTAAATTATTAAAATGCCACTCGGCTCGAATATTAAAGCGCCAATCATTTGCCTGCCGGCTGGTGAAAATATCTGGGTCGCCTAGTTTTTCACGCGTGGTGTCTGTATGACCCATATGCGGACTCACCCCCGTGGCCACTTTGGGCAACCAATAAGATTGGCGTGCACGCGCCAACCAAGACCGAATCTGCTCAGGATGGGCATTGGCGTATTTGAGTGCTTCTTCTTGGACCGTTCGAATACTCGGCTCGCCGGCATAATTTTGGATCAACTCTTCGACTTCTGAGTCGCTGATAAGGGCTGGCAAGTGGCTCTGTTTGCTTTTGGAGACCCGGGTGAGTGTGGCCTGCTTGCGGATCTTTTCAAATAGTTTGGGTTTCATGCCCTGAACCAGCATGAGGTCTTCGAGACTCGCAAATCCACCTTTTTCATTTCGATGGTCAATCATGCGCTCAGCCATTTTCTGGCCGACGCCATCGAGCGTCATGAGTTGCTCCAACGACGCTTGGTTTAAGTCCACCAATTGGAATGCAAACAAGATCGAGAATAAGTACACGCCATATAGACACTTGACGCCGTTCAGATATTTTAAGTCCATGATCAACTTGTCTGGTAAAATTGCTTTAGTCACCGGTGTCGCCGATAATATTGGGTTTGGTTGGCACATCGCCAAGACGCTGCAAGCCGCTGGCGCTGAAATTATTTTAAGCTGTCACCCCAGGGTGCAATCGATCTTAGAGCGTTATCTCGAAAAAGAGCGTTATTTGGAAACCCGTGAGTTGCCCTTTAACAAAGGCGAATTCAAACCAAGCAAGCTGTTCGCTTGTGATGTGAGCCTGGATTCTGAAATCACCAGCTGCTTTAAACATATCCCAAAGCTTGATATCTTAATTCACTCCGTTGCTTTCTCGCCTGAAATCACGCGGCAACACATCGATGTCAGCCGAGAAGCCTACTTAACAGCGATGAGCGTCAGCAGCTACTCACTCGTAGCGCTGTCTCGAGCCGCCTTGCCGGCCATGCAAAATCGATCGGGCGCTGTTTTGGGGCTCTCCTACTTAGCCAGCGAGCGCGTCGTACCCTACTATGGCGGCGGGATGGCCTCTGCGAAAGCGGCGTTAGAATGTGATGCTCGCATGCTGAGTTGGTTCATGGGACAAGAAGGCCACCGGGTTAATATTATCAGCGCAGGCCCCTATGCCTCGAGAGCCGCCAAGGCCATTGGGCCAGTAGAGACAATGATCGACGAAGCAGCGAAACGCTCCCCCCTCAAACGCCCAATCACGCCTTATGAAGTCGCTCATGCAGCCGCTTTTTTATGCTCTGATTTGGCTTCAGGCATTACGGGAGAAATTATTCACGTCGATTCGGGGTATCACGTGATGGGCGTTTAGGTGGTATCTTTGAGTCATGGAATATCACTTTAGAATCCACCAAGAGGGACCGATTTATTGGGCAGAGTGCCTCGAGCTTGGGGATTGTTTGGCTCAAGGCCACACAGAATTAGATCTCTTGGATAACCTACATGAAGCACTCAACCTCCATTTAGAACACCCGGATTCTACAAAAACCATCTTTCCAATGCCCCGCAAACAATTGGCTGGAAAAAATATTGTGAAAGTCTCTGTCAATCCTCGAGTTGCTTGGGTCACCCTCCTTCGCAATGCCCGGCTCGCTCGTCAATGGACCCAGATGGAGGCCGCCAAAGCGCTCCATATCAAAAATGTCTACACCTACCAAAAGCTTGAATCCTCCAAAACAGCCAACCCAGGACTGGATACAATCGTTAAAATCAAAGCCGTATTTCCTGAAATTAAACTAGAGCTCTTAATCTAGATCAATGCTTCATCACCTGGTGAGGGTCCAGCGCATCGCGCATACCGTCACCAAAGAAGTTGAAACAAGACACGGTCACCAAAATAAAGAACCCGGGCCAGAAAGCCAGGCTCGGGTCTGTCTTGATGTAGTCAACGGCATTGTTCAGCATGTTGCCCCAGGAAGACACCGGCGGTTGGACCCCCAGGCCCAAGAAACTCAACGATGCTTCATACAAAATATTACCGCCTACTTCCAATGTCGCCGCGACGATAATAGGCGCCAGGGAGTTGGGCAAAATATGAACGAGCAATAAACGCACATCCCCTGCCCCCAGCGATCGAGCCGCCGTCACAAAATCTAGATTTTTAAGCTGCATCGCAGCCGCCCGGGCCAGTCTCGCTACGGTCATCCAACCAAAAAACACAATAATCAAAATCAGCTTGATCACCGATGCGAAATTGCCGCCAGTCATCTTGCTCGGCCCAAAGAGCATCTCGAGATCTATCGCCGAAAACACGATCATGAGAGGCAATACCGGTATCGAAAGCATGGCGTCGGTAAAGCGCATTAAGAAAGAATCCAAATAGCCACCGTAATAACCCGCCAATAAACCAATTACAGCCCCTATGATAGCCGACGTAATGGCCGAAATCACACCCACAGCGAGAGAGATTCGCCCCCCAAATAAGAGACGCGTAAAAACATCCTGCCCCAATTCGTTGGTCCCAAGCAAATAAGGCCATCCTGCCGGCCTATTAACCAACGCGAGATCAGCCATGTCATGGGACACGCCCAAAAAAGATTCAATCAGGCCAGCCGACAGTGCCAGCACGCATAAAATCAATA
>JAHFEF010000036.1 GCA_023248545.1 Myxococcales bacterium
ATTATTTTGCTCGACACCCGCAATGACTTCGAGGTCTGGCTAGGAACTTTCAACCAAGCCGAGCACTTTCATCTCAAATCTTTTAGAGGCTTTATCGACGCTGCCGAAGCAAAAAAATCAGAGTGGAAAAACAAAACAATTATCACTTTTTGTACCGGCGGCGTCCGATGTGAAAAAGCGGCACCGTTTATGAATATGCTTGGCTATCAGGATGTCTATCAGCTTGACGGCGGCATCTTGAAATATTTTGAGACCTGCGGCGGTGAGCATTATCAGGGCGACTGCTTTGTGTTTGATAAACGCGTTGCTCTAACGCCCGAGTTAAAGCCCAGCGGCCATGGGCTGTGTTACTCGTGCCAGGCCGTATTGCCTCACCCAGGTGCCCCATGTCTCGATTGCGCCAATTCGCAAAAGCAGCCAAGCGTTTAGAACAAAGCCTGCCACACCTGAATACACGTCCCATTCGAGTGCGTGGTTTAATTGCCGGCGAGACCTGCTTGGATTTTCTAAATCGCAAGATTCCATCCCAATCGCCTGACTACTGGAAACAGGCGCTGTTGCAGAGCGAGCTCGCCAACCATGGCCTCATAATTTGCCAAGATTTTGTGCTGCGTTCGAGCGATAAGCTGACTCACACACTTTTGGAAAACGCAGAACCTGCCATTCCAACCCAAATTCAGATTATCTACGAAGACGACGTCATGTTGGTAATTCATAAGCCCGCTGGTTTGCCTGTCCATCCCTGTGGTCGTTATCACTTTCATAGTTTCACAAAGATCGCCGAAGAAGCCTGGCCCGAGTTAAATCTGCACCTCGTTCACCGATTAGATACGGAGACTTCTGGAGTGCTCGTGCTGGCTAAAAATAAACAGGCTGCCAGAAATCTCACCGAGCAATTTGAGCAGCGCAACGTCAAGAAAATTTATTTGGCACAGGTCAGCCCAATTCCTAGCTGGACCGAACTGACCTGCAACATGGCCATTTCAAATCAAAAAGGCGAACAAGGCCGACGCTTTTGTGACGCACAAGGCCAACCTGCAATCACGAAATTGAGACATCTTTCACCAGGTCTTATTGAAGCCAGACCCATTTCGGGGCGAACCAATCAAATCCGTGCACACCTCGAATATCTCGGGCATCCCATCGTCGGAGATTCAATCTACGGGTCGAAAACAGGCGGCCAACTACAGCTCCAGGCCTGGAAAATTAGTCTAAGGCATCCTCTTACTGGCAAGCCAATTCAGCTCCAAACAGCCTGCGAATAGTGTTTATGAATAGCCCTGTCTCGGGTTAGTAGAGGAACATTGTCGATCCGGGCTTGAGCTGTAATAATTCGATCAAATGGATCTCTGGTCCAAGTCTCGTGAACTGCTTTTGTAGCAACAATCGAAAACGGCAAATTACACAGCTGCAGTCCTAACGTAGCCGCCAAGTCATCTAAGATCTTTCCAGGAGCTGTGTAAATCTTGTCGAGCTCGTACAAGTATTGCATTTCTAAGTGTACCATCGGAGATATCAAAACGGTTTGGCTGGCATCAATCAGCCTTTGAGCCTTCTGAGGAATCTTTTCCGTAAAAGCAGCATGTAGCATCACGACGACATGGGTATCCAAGTAGATCATAAAACTGGACTCCACTCCGAAGACCAGTCCATATGAACAATGCTATCCAAATCTTCTTCCTTGATCGTAGGATGCTTCTTCAAGCGACTTAATTTAGAACGCGTCTCAGTTGAACTAATCAGAAATAGCTTACCCTTGCGGGAAACCTCAATCGGCACGCCCGTCTGGGCCACTTCATCCAGTAGCTTGTATACATTCTCTCGCAATTTGGTTGCTGTCATGACCATAGTTTCATTCTAGCACAAAACCGTACGTCTTTAAATAAAAACGTACATGTTTTCATATCTGCCTAATATTAAACGGTTTATTTCTTTCCAAAAAACGATAAGAACTCAATCGGGACTGGGAACAGCGTGGTGGAGTTGTTCTCTGCGGCGATTTCCCTGAGCGTATTTAAGTAGCGCAGTTGAATGGTCAATGGGTGCTGTTCCATAATGTCAGCTGCTTCAGCGAGTTTTTGCGCCGACTCAAACTCTCCCAGCGAGTTAATCACTTTGGCGCGACGTTCGCGTTCTGCTTCGGCTTGTTTGGCCATGGCACGTTTCATTTCTTGGGGTAAATCGATTTGCTTGACTTCGACCAGCGTCACTTTAACACCCCAAGGATCCGTGTGCCTGTCTAAAATAGACTGAATACGAGCGTTGACTTTGTCACGCTCAGTCAGCAGATGATCGAGCTCCTGCTGGCCACACACTGATCGCAGGGTGGTCTGAGCAAGCTGTGACGTCGCATACATGTATCGCTCTACTTCTAGAATGGCCCGACGGGCATCAACCACTTGAAAATAGACGACGGCATTAACTTTAATAGAGACATTGTCTTTCGTGATAACATCTTGCTCGGGAACGTCATATGTCAGCGTTCGTAAGTCGACTTTGATCATTCTGTCAACCGCGGGAATAACATAGGTCAGGCCTGGACCACGCAAGCTTTTGAGACAATTACCCAGTCTAAAAATCACGCCTCGTTCGTATTCTTTTAAGATTCGAAGGCCAGATGCCAGAAAAGCCAAAATAACAACAACAACGCCTAGTAAAGCCAATTCCATCAGGAACTCCTATTTCGAGATTTTTTTAACATAAGCATGTGTACTCTCCATATGCTCAATGATGACTTCAGACCCAGGTTCGATTTCTTCGTCTCCATAGGCAGCCCAATAGGCGCCTTGAATATAAATTGTGCCTGGCTGCCCGGGAATAATGCGCTCATAGACTGTGGCCATTTGGCCCTTCAGTGCATCGGAACCACTGGTAGGCCCCTGCTTTTTGGCGCGCAATATGAGGTATCCAAAGCCTAGAAAAATAACCAACAGAGTCAATGCCAGCGACCAAATCATGATCGGATCCACCTGAAAAGTTGAGCCAGGAACGTCAAACAAAAGATAAGAACCGAGCACCAATAAAACCAAAGCACCCAGCGACAGTATCCCAAAGCTGGTAATATAGATCTCGGCGATAAACAATGCAATCGCACCCAAAATCAATATCACACCTAGCCAATTAAGAGGAAGAACTTGAATACCAAAAACGGTTGTGAGAGCAATAACACCCAACAATCCAGGCAAAATGACGCCGGGAAATTGAAACTCAATCAAGAGTCCTAAAATCCCGAGCAAAAGCAGTAAGTAGAGTAAATTGGCATTAGAGAGTCCAGTGACCAGTTTTTGACGACCACTCATTTCAAAATGATCCATCGCAGCGCCTGCTAACTGTGTGCGAGCGAGTAATTCAGGAATGTCTTTAGCAATAAAATCGGCCACATGTTGTTGCAGCGCTTGATTGTCCGAGAGAGAAACAGATTGACGCACAGCCTTCTCTGCCCAGTCGGCATTGCGATGTCGGTGTTCTGCGAGCGACCTAGCCCAAGCGGCCGAGTCATTCTCGATCTTCTTTTTCATATCGCCTTCAATATCCCCACCCCATAAACTCACTGGATGAGCGGCCCCGATGTGCGTACTCGGTGCCATGGCGACGATATCCGCGGCCAGGGCAATAAATACGCCGGCCGATCCTGCGCGCGCGCCTGCAGGAGAAATATAAACGATAATAGGCAAGTTGGCTGCCAACATGGCCTGGACCATTTCACGTGTGGCATCGAGTAAACCACCGGGTGTATCGAGGGTGATCAATAAAGCCGAAGCATTTTTAGATTTCGCATATAAAATCGCGTCTTTCACATAGGCCGTCATGGCTGGGGTGATGGCATTATCAATATTGATTTGAACCACAGTTTTCGGAACTGTCCCAGCCATCATTGAATCTGAAACAAAAAACAGCAAGGCTAAGTAAATAATCCGCATTATATCAGTCTAACAGTACTTTAAAATATAAACCACCCACTTTGTCACCCTCGCGTAACTCATCGCTTTTGATCTTCCGAGCCAGGTTCATCAATGCTCTGCCAGAGTTGCTGTGCGCTGAAGACTTGCGCATCACAAACTCAGAGTCACACACTGGACAACACAGCTCACCGCGCTGGAGCGTGGCTTCGTAATCCTCGACAGAATCATACCAGCCCTCATAGGCGTGGCCAGCTTCACACTCCAACTCTAAAGTATACATGCTCCCTTAACTATCTCGCTCGGCACGCTTTCGGTCGTTTTCTTTCAGATAAATCTTCCTAAATCTGAAATTATTGGGAGTCACTTCAACCAGCTCATCGTCTTCAATATAATCTATCGCCTGCTCCAGCGTCATTTTAACCGGGGGCGTCAAAATAATATTCTCGTCTTTGCCTGCCGCACGCATGTTGGTAAGAGCCTTCTCACGCGTAATATTCACCGGAATGTCGTTGTCGCGCGAATGCTCACCGACAATCATGCCTTCGTAAGTTGCTTCGTTCGGGTTCACAAACAAAACGCCTCGTTCTTGGAGTGAAAACGACGCATACGGCGTCACACGGCCCTGGTTCATCGAAATCATCACGCCATTTTTGCGTTTTGGGATCTCGCCTTTCCAGGGCACAAAGTCTTCAAAAATATTGGTCAAAATCCCGTCGCCGCGCGTCATGGTCAAAAAGTCATGACGAAAACCCATGAGACCACGTGTCGGAATTAAAAACTCCATGCGCGTAATCTTGTGTTCATTCGTATCGAAGCTTTGCATCTCGCCTTTGCGCTTGGCCAACGAATCAATCACAGCCCCAGAGTACTCTTCAGGAACTTCGATATAAGCCTTTTCCATGGCTTCGCACTGAACACCATTGAGCGTCTTCGTAATCACTTTCGGCTTTGAAATACAAAATTCGTAGCCTTCTCGGCGCATGGCTTCGATCAAAACCGCCAAATGTAGTTCACCGCGGCCAGATACGCACACACTGTCTAAGACGCCCGGTAATTCTTCGATACGAAGCGTAATATTAGCCTTCTTTTCTTTCATGAGGCGATCACGAATCTTATTCATAGTCACGTGCTTGCCGTCTTGACCGGCAAACGGGCCTGAGTTCACCATGAAATTAATCGAAATCGTCGGTTCTTCTACCCGCAAAGCTGGCAGCACCACAATATGCTCCGGATCACACACGGTGTCGCCAATCAAAACATCTTGGATACCATAGAGATTTACAATATCGCCAGCACCAGCTTCATCCATATCCACTTGTTGGATGCCAAAATAGCCTTTGATGCGCGTCAAACGCAGCGTTTTTTGTTCACCCGCAGCATTAATATGCGTCACGGCTGTGCCCTTTTTAACCGTCCCGTTTAAAATACGCCCACAAGCACCACGACCCAAATACTCATCGTATGGAGCTGTCGCGACTTGCATCAAGAATGGCTTATCCAAAGACCCGCTGGGGGCCTGGATTTCATCGACAATCAGCTGCAACAAGGGCGCTAAGTTTTCTTTGGGGTCTTCTAAATTTTTACAAGCATAGCCTGACAAACCTGAAGCATAAATATACGGAAAATTAAGTTGTTCGTCGTTGGCAGAGAGTTCTACGAATAAATCAAAAGTTTCGCTCAACACACGATCGGGGTCAGCGTGGGGTCTATCTATCTTGTTAATAATCACCAGGGGTTTTAAGCCACGCTTCAGGGCTTGACTCAACACATAACGTGTCTGCGGCATCGGGCCTTCGCGGGCATCGACCAGAAGCAGCACGGAATTGACCATATCGAGCACGCGTTCGACTTCACCTGAAAAATCGGCATGGCCCGGCGTGTCGATAATATTAATCTTATAGTCACCAAACTGAATCGAGCAGTGTTTGGCAAAAATCGTAATCCCGCGTTCACGTTCTTGGTCATAAGAGTCCATGACACGTTCCGGCACAGCCTGGTGGTCGTTAAAAACGGCTGATTGCTTCAATAGGCCATCTAACAGAGTGGTCTTGCCATGGTCAATGTGGGCAATAATCGCCACATTGCGGATTTTGTCCGGAGTCGCTTTAATCATAGTTTTAGCCTTATACCAAATTTTCCAGATATTGCCATCTATTATACAAAGTTTTTATTTTTTGATCTAACTCTGCGTATTGCACACAGGCTTCAGGATCTGACAGCTTTTGTTCTAAGGCAGCCAGCTCGGTTTCGGCTTTCAAGATTTCGGCTTCTATCCCGACGTATTCACGTTCTTCGTTGTAGGAGCGTTTCTTTTTAGGCTGAAAATCCCCTCTGCTCTCCTTTCGCAAAGGGGGGGATTTTTCGGCTTCAGGGGGATTTTTCAATCGTGCATACGTCGTATAGTTCCCCACATACTCCGTAATATTCTTCCCCTCAAACACCAACATGCTCGTGCATACACGGTCCAAAAACCGTCGGTCATGACTCACGATAAATGCCACGCCATCATGTGCCTGCAGCATCTCTTCCAGCACTCCCAACGTCGTCACATCTAAATCATTCGTGGGTTCATCCAACAGCAGACAATTCGCGCCATGTTTTAAAAGCTTTGCCAATAGAAGCCTATTTTGTTCCCCGCCCGACAAAGTCGACACTTTTCTGTTTTGGTCAGCCGGTGAAAATAAATAGCGCTCCAAATAGCTGGCTACATGCAACGGCTTGCCTGCCACGAAGACCTGATCTCCCTGATCAGCCAGCGTTTCTTTGAGACTTTGATGGGGATCCAATTGCGCTCGATTTTGATCAAACTGAATAATCTGCGTGTGGGGGCCCTTAATTATTTCGCCCGACGTAGGTGTTCTTTGACCTGATATGAGCGATAATAAAGTCGTCTTCCCGGCACCATTGGGTCCCAAGATCCCATAGCGCTGACCATGAGTCACAATTAAATTTAAATTTTCAAACAGGGGTTTAAAGCTCAAGTTCCGAAATTCTAAAATTGTCTTGGCCAAGCGCTTGTTTCGAGTCTTTTCGATTTCGACTTGCTTGACCCGCGTGCGTTCAAATTCACTCGATACTTCGCTGATTAAATCCTGCGCTCGAGATATTCTGGCTGACTGTTTGGTAGTTCGAGCAGGTGTTCCCGCCCTGAGCCAAGCCAGTTCACGTGCCACCAATCTGTCTTTTCTGTGTAGAGTCCGGCCTTCTATGTCGGTTCGAATCAGCTTGTTTTCTAAAAACTGAGCATAAGAAGCTTCATGGGTAAAAAACTTTCCCGAATCCAGCTCAAGAATTCGATTGGCTACTTCGTCAATAAACGCACTGTCGTGAGAGATAAATAACAATGGCTTTTGTGTGCTCGTAAAATATGAAACTAAAAACTTAATTGCACTCAAATCTAAGTGATTCGTTGGCTCGTCAAGTAAAAATACGTCTGGATCTTCGAGCAAAACGCGCGCCAAATCTACCCGCCTGCGCTCCCCTCCAGAAAGGGTGCCAATTAATTCACGGCGTGCTTTGACATGCAACCGTGACAAGACTTCTTCGATTCTGTAGGCATCACCTGTGAAATTTTCTCGCAATGCCTGCTCAACACTCTGGTCCAACTTTAAGTTCGGCTCTTGTGTCAGAAAGCCGATTTTTAAGCCCCTCACAAAATCGATGCTGCCTGAGTCGGGCTCTAGTTGCCCTGCCAAAATTTTCAAAAAAGTCGATTTACCGGCACCGTTCTGCCCTACCAAAGCAACCCGTTCGCCAGACAATAACGAAAAAGATACTTGGTCAAAAATTAATTTGGGCCCAAAAAAGTGACTGATACAACTGGCGCTAAGCATCCAGGCAAAATGCCAGGTACCAAGCCACTTGGCAATACTGAGTCAATAACAGCCAACACCCAACATATGCATACTCACGTCATCGCGCCACATCCCAGAACTTTGGGCATTGTTCGACGCCGAAAACACGGTGACGTTCATGCCGCCATTCGGGTTCACTGAACACTTGACAACCACCGTGGTATCCGAATTGGAACCCCAAGCTGTAAATGGATCTACCACCGTTGGAGTCATGCTCAACCCCGAGGCCCGAATCGCAGTGGGCGCCACCACCGTTGCGCACCAAGTTGGCCCACCACACTGGGGCGGCGCGCCCACCTCAAAGCTCTTCCACTTCACGCTAGGGCTTGCATAGAGACCCATCGAAATTCCAAAAACCAAAATAATCTTTTTGATCATCACCTACCTCCTATTGCTAGGAAGTAGGCACGAGCCGATTATTTTGGCGCAAATTTTATAACGCGAGTGCCACGAGACATAACGCTGCCAAGGCCGCTCCGATAACGCTCGGGAGATTCCCAGCTGAGGTTCTATAGCATTGCTGATACATGGTGATGTATGAGGCACCTACTGCATTTGCCTTTTTTAGTTCATCGCCGCCGGCACTGCCGCCACCGCCCCATGAATCACCCCCGCCAGCGCTACCTCCGCCGCCACCCCACCATGAGTCACCCCAGCCAGCGCTACCTCCGCCGCCACCCCACCA
>JAHFEF010000037.1 GCA_023248545.1 Myxococcales bacterium
AATGCAAATCCCCTGAATACTCCCCATGCTGTCAGCCACTGCACACACATCCACTTACCGTTCTCATCCCAGCAACTGCCAGGGGTGAAGCAAACTTGGTAGACTACCCCTCCCCCCATCCCCGTCAAAAGCGCACTGAGAATGGCTGGCGTGAAATACAACATACTGAGCGCTGCGCTGGTCCTGTGGTGTTTATAATGATTTGCCCAAAATAGCCCTGCCACAGCGGCTACTTCCAACACAGACATCGCGGCTCCGAACATCTCCATGTGTAGCGCCCGGCCAACTTGATCAGACAATCGACTGAGATCTGCTGCCTGTCGGGGTGTCTGTGTAGATGTTTGTTTCAGCGTGCTATGAACAGTATTGGTCTCAACTGCCAGAAATACCGACGAAACTGCAGCCCCTGCGGCCAGTGCAAGGGCACTCAGGCTTGTCCACCAATAGGTATGGGTTGCGCAGTTTGCTTCACCGGATGCAAGCGCCCATTGCGGCACCCACGCGAACATGAGAAGAATCATCGCTACTTTCATGGTAATACCTCCAAACTTCTAATAGGGAACATTGCATTTGGCCCCGCAGCACAGCGCGCACGCCCACTTCAACCATCTGGACCAGGGAAGCGCATGCAGCGCAAAGCTCGCCGGCAGGATAAAAAGGCCATAGAAAAACTGGTTCAGTGCTCGACCGGCCAACACTTGAGGCTGTGCTGGCACCTCCAGATCAGAGCTATCAAATAGCTTGATCACTTGGTTTTTTTCTTTTGCATTGATGCCTCGGCCGTCCACGGGAAAATAGCCAAGAAACCGTTGCGCACTGGCCCGGTCACCATCCAACACAAAAAAATTGGGTGGCTCGAGGACTTCACTGTGGGCGAGCGTTTGCATCTGCAATACGGAGCCAGGGGAATTCTGGGTATTTTTGAAATGCCGATTGATACTCGAATTCAATACGCGAATAAATTCCGACCCGAACAAATCATTGGACACCCAGACGCCATAAGTCGTCGTTTGGTTCCTCATATTGCTGCCCGTGAACATGAGCACATGGCCCTCGGACGCCATACCTGCCGCACCTGCCCCGAGCCAAATAACGGCGCAAAGCAGAGCCCTAGCTTCCATATTTCCTCTGCAAATGCGCCAACCAGCCGAGCAACCAGGAGGTCTCCTGCATGACAATCGGTTCGCGCCAGCGCGAGTAGAGCGCGATGGGCAACATCACCAATGGCGCAGCGGATAAAAGATAGATGGCCGTGAATACCGACCAAGAATCAATGCTATCCCTGTACAATGCCCACGTCAGGCCGGCACCCAATGAAGCGGCAGCAATGACACCCTTGATCATTGCAATTCTTTGGTGAGACATGTGGGCGTGCATGGAAGATCGTTCTTGAATATAGCGGATCAACTCCTGTGATATGCTCACATCGAACTTCTGAATAGCCTCATGGGTCGGCACTGAAGGGTCCCGGACAAACGGAGCAAACACCCGCAAAAAATTAAATGTGTCCGGCGACTGCGGGAAATATTCAAAAATCTTGCGGATAACATCAACAGGAAGCCACCTTTCAAATCCTGTCGAAATTGTCAAACCCAAAAGCTGTCTCAGCGAATCGATTGGCCTCGGGATCGGAACAACGACATCGCCAACAGCTTGAGCGGGAACTGAGAATAATATTGCCAGTGCCAACAGACCACCCTGTAGGCTCATATATATGCTATGTCGCACCTGTCAGGAAACAAACAAGGCTGAGCAAATATTCCATAATCATTGTATTGCTGAGCCAGTTGTTCTAAAAGAACCTATGGCTGATAGTCGCGAGATACGCCCGGTCAAGCATCTCAAAGGGTCCCCAAAAATTCCTGGTGACAAATCGATTTCACATCGAGCGCTCATCCTAGGCGCCCTGGCCAATGGCAAAACTGAAATCCTGCATTTATTAGATAGCGCGGATGTCAACTCTACCTGGGCCTGCTTGGAAGCCCTCGGCGTTTCGATCAAAAAACATGGCCATAAAATTTGGGTTCAAGGCCAGGGTTTAAATTCGCTGCAACAAGCTACAAGCCAATTGGATTGCGGAAATTCAGGCACCACCATGCGCTTGCTCATGGGTTTACTGGCTGGCCAGAATTTTGACAGTGTTCTCACAGGCGACTCTTCGTTGTCAAAAAGACCCATGAAACGCGTCGCTGAACCACTATTTTTCATGGGCGCCGATATCAAACTCAAAGACGATAATTTCGCTCCTGTTCGAATCAAAGGCCACCCACTCAAAGCCATTAATTACCCACTTGAAATCGCCAGTGCCCAGGTCAAGTCGGCCATCATGCTAGCAGCGCTATTTTGCCCTGAAACTACCAAACTATCTGGCCTGATTCACAGCCGCGATCACAGTGAACGCATGTTTGAATTATTTGGTGCCAATATTAAAACCAATCAAACCGAGATCGCAATTACGGGCAATCAATCGCTCATGCCCCGCGATCTCAAAGTCCCTGGCGACCCTTCCACGGCGGCTTTTTGGATGGCGGCGGCTGCCATCGTACCCGGTTCCGAAATCGAACTATGTGATATCTCACTCAACCCAACGCGCTTGGGATTTTTGAGAGCCCTCGAAAAAATGGGAGCCCACATCGAGACCGAGATAGCCTCCGCCGGACCAGAACCCACTGGACATATACGCATCAAATACGCCGAACTTCAGGCCATCTCGGTACACTCCGATGAGATCCCCAGCCTGATCGACGAGATTCCGATTTTAGCCATTGTTTGCACACAAGCCCACGGAACCAGTGAAATTCGAGGCGCCGAAGAACTCAAAGTCAAAGAAAGCGATCGCCTCGGCGCAATTGCCCAAAACCTTCAAGCGATGGGCGCCAAGCTAGACTTATTGCCAGACGGATTTCGAATTACAGGCCCCCAGAAATTAAACGGCGCACAGATCCAAACCCACGACGATCACCGTATTGCCATGGCATTTTCTATTGCAGCTCTCATCGCCAAAGGTCCAACTCAAATACTAAACCCTGAGTGCGTTTCGATTTCTTACCCACACTTTTATAACGCCTTGAGAGATTTAAGCCAATGACACACTGGAAACCTGACAGCTGGAGAGCCAAAAGAGTCTCGCAGCTCCCCACCTACCCCAATCCACAAAAAGTGCTCGACGTCGAGAAACGACTGGCCAGCTACCCTCCGCTGGTTTTTGCGGGAGAAACCCAGCGCCTTAAAAACCGACTAGCAGACGTCGTAGCAGGAAACGCTTTTTTGTTGCACGGCGGCGACTGTGCTGAAAGTTTTGCCAACCTGAATACCCATTCGCTCCAGGATAATTTTCGAATTCTCTTGCAAATGGCTGTTATTTTAACTTTTGCACTCAAGAAGCATGTGGTTAAAATTGGCAGAACCGCTGGGCAATTTGCGAAGCCCCGCTCCAATGACACAGAAACCCGAAACGGCGTCACGCTGCCTTCCTATCGTGGCGATATTATCAATGGTTTTGAGTTTGATGAGCACTCTAGAACGCCGGATCCAGAACGCATGGAACAAGCTTATTTTCATGCTGCAGCGACGCTTAATCTCCTGCGCGCATTTGCACAGGGTGGTTTTGCAAACTTGGAGCAAGTACACGCTTGGAACTTGGACTTCGTACAGCAAAGCCCACAGGGTCAACGCTATGAAACCGTCACGACAAAAGTTCAAGAAGCCATGAGCTTCATGAATGCCCTGGGAATCAACAGCCGAAATTATAGCCAGATTCGTGAAATCGAATTCTATACGTCACATGAGTCGCTCTTGCTCCCCTATGAACAGGCGCTCACCAGGCAGGATCACAACTCTGAGTCAGGCAGTTGGTACGATTGCTCGGCACATTTGTTATGGGTTGGCGAACGAACGCGCCAATTAGACGGCGCTCACGTCGAATTTTTAAGAGGCATATCGAACCCTATTGGACTCAAATGCAGTTCGAAACTAGATCCCGACGAGTTGATCAAACTGATTGATCTCTTGAATCCTAAGAACGAACCCGGTCGACTCACACTGATCACGCGGTTTGGATATCAAAAGATCCAAGATGCCTTGCCTAAAATAATCCATCGCGTTCAGTCAGAAGGCCGACAAGTTTTATGGTGTTGCGATCCCATGCACGGCAACACGCTCACAGCCTCGAACGGCTACAAAACACGTAACTTCCAACATGTGTTAAGCGAAGCCCAACATTTTCTAGCGATTCACCGAGATGAAGGAAGTTATGCGGGTGGCGTTCACTTCGAAATGACCGGTGGCAACGTCGTCGAGTGTGTGGGAGGAGATCAGGAGATCACAGAAGATCACTTGAGCGCAGGCCTGTATGAGACACTATGTGATCCTAGACTCAATGCAAACCAAGCTTTGGAGTTGGCTTTCAAGTTGCAAGACCCTTTGCTCCAAATTTTTTAAAAATTAATTTTTTGTTTGTTTATTTAGGGGCTTGCCCTAAACACTGAATTCGTAGCTTGCCTAATCTGTTTACCTCCTGCTACATCCTTGGAGACCTATGGTAGCGATCCGAGAATTTGAAACCCAGCCAGCTGATCTTTTCAGTGAAACTTTGCAGTCACTGAAACGACGTTTGAGCTTATTCGTCTGGCAAGGCTTTTTTGAGCCGCTGTCATTCGTATCATTGGAACAGGATACACTCACGCTATCGACCCCTTCTGCGTTTCATAAAGACTGGGTCCAGAATCACTACTTGGTCGATTTACAAGAAAGTGCCAGCAAAACTTTTGGCCGCGCGCTCAAAATCAAACTGGCCGAAGGCGCAGAAGAGCCACCGATGGAGCGCCCGGTTCAGTTTGTCCCTGAAGCTCCTTCTCAAACCATTACGCCGCTCAAAGCATTCCAACAAACACCCGATATTTCCCATGGGCCTGTTGTACTGGAATCCGCAAAACTAAATCCTGCACACACATTTGAGGCATTTGTTTGTGGTCCGTCCAATGGCATGGGATTTGCCGCATGCCATGCTGTCGCTGAACAACCTGGTGCTCAATACAGCCCACTGTTTTTATTTGGGCCTGTTGGAATTGGTAAAACACACCTGATTCAAGCAATCGGTCTCTATGCTCTAAGCCACAATCCCAACACACGCGTCCTGTACATGAGCGCAGAGCAGTGGGTCAATGCTTATATTCTGGCCATTCGCGAAAAACGCTTCGATGCTTTTCGCAAAAAATTTAGATCAGAATGTGATATTTTGCTCATTGATGACATTCAATTTTTGGCTGGAAAAGATGCCAGTCAGGATGAATTTTTTCATACTTTTAACAGCCTGCATCAGGCGCACAAACAAATTGTCGTTACCTCCGATAAATACCCTCATGAAATCGAAGGGCTGGAAGACAGATTACAAACTCGACTTTCTTGGGGTTTGATCGCCGATATTAGGCCACCTGATATCGAAATGCGTATCGCAATTTTGGGAGAAAAGGCCAAAAGCCGCGGGATCCATCTTCCCAATGATGTGGCACTTTATTTGGCCACACAAGTGACAAGCTCTGTTCGAGAACTTGAGGGCGCATTGCTCAGGCTATCTGCTTTCTCATCCATCACGAAATCTGAGATCTCGCTGACCGCTACGAAAGAATGTTTGTCGCCTGTATTTAAGCGCACGGCGGGTCAGCTTTCAGCAGATAAAATTTGCGAACACGTGGCGGCATACTATGACCTAAAGCCCTTAGAACTCAAAGGTCAGAGTCGTCAACGCCAAGTTGCGTTGGCGAGACAAATCGCCATGGCCATGTGTCGCAACATGATGTCTTTTAGTTTACCTGAAATCGGCCGTTTCTTTGGCGGCCGCGATCACACAACCGTGTTGTCTTCGATTCGCAAAATCGACGAGATGCGTGAAAGCGATATCAGCCTTCAGACCGTTTTGTCTCGATTAGAGAAAAGTTTGATCGAATCCTGCTAATGCGCTAGGTTCACCGCCATGCGTTTTTTGATCACATTCTCGCTGGTTGCATTTTTTAGCCTTGCTGAACAAATCCCAGAAACTCAACTGCCGCAGGGCGTTAAGCCTCTGGCCTATGATCTCGATCTAACAATTTCTCCAAAAGCGAAGGGCTTCTCGGGTAAAACCAATATTCGACTTCGTTTTGACAAAAAAACCAGTGAGTTTTGGATGCACGGCCAAGATCTGACGATCAAGAAAGCAATTCTTCGAACCCACTCAGACACTCAAGTAGTCACCTACAAGCAAGTTTCACCCGAAGGCGTTGTTTTAATTACCTTGCAACATGCCATTGATCCAGGTGAAGCCAATTTAGAACTCGACTACGACGCCCAGTTTCAAAAAGATTTGTCTGGCCTGTATTTGGTCAAACAAAACAAACAAGTCTACGCTTACACACAATTTGAACCCATCGCCGCCCGAACTTGCTTTCCGAGCTTTGACGAGCCCCGCTTTAAGACACCATTTAAAATATCACTCACGATTCCTAATTCAGACACCGGCCTCTCAAACGGATTGCTCGAGCGCGAAATCAAAAATTCCAACCGAACCAAAACCCTCATTTTTGAACGCACGGCACCCTTGCCAACTTATTTGATCGCTGTTGCCGTCGGGCCTTTCGATGTCGTCAACGCCACACCCATGGGTGGCAAGATCCCGCTCAGGGGAATTGCACCGAAGGGACTAGGTAAAAAGCTTGCTTATGCGCTACAAGAAACGCCCCAATTGGTAAAAATCCAAGAAGATTATTTTGGCATCCCATACCCCTATTCGAAGCTGGATATTATCGCTGTGCCAGATTTTGCGGCGGGCGCCATGGAAAATGCCGGAGCAATTACTTTCAGAGATTCTCTTTTGCTGCTCGACCCCAAAACGGCACCCGTCTATCAAGTGAGACGCTTTGCCGAAGTCATGGCGCATGAACTGGCCCACCAATGGTTTGGCAATCTGGTCACGATGGACTGGTGGAAAGACATCTGGCTGAATGAAGCTTTTGCCACTTGGATGGCCGCCAAAGTCTTGATGCAATATAATCCCAGCTATCATGCTGATTGGGATGCATTAGAAGACACTCAAATGGCCATGGAAGCAGACTCCTTAAGCTCGGCTCGAAAAATCCAAGAGCCCATCCAATCGCATCACGATATCTACAACGCTTTCGACTCTATTACGTATGTCAAGGGTGCAGCGGTCATAGACATGTTCGAAAATTATATTACGCCCGCTGTTTTTCAAAAAGGCGTGAGAAATTATCTTCGCAAATATGCTAACAAAAATGCCGAAACTGAAGACTTTATTGCAGAGCTTTCGAAAGCCGCGGATCAAAACTTGGCTCCGGCCTTCGGCAGTTTTCTCACGCAAGCAGGCGTTCCTCTCCTCAGCTTTCAGTTTGATCGTTATAAACAATCTCGATATTTGCCATTGGGTTCGAATCTGTCTTCTGAGGAATCTTGGCAAATACCATTTTGTCCGGAATCTGCATCCTGCCAAATGCTCTATCGCCCCAAGGGGACTTTGAGTAATTTTGGGTTTCCTGCGCGTGATGGCAAGGGCTACTATCGATTCAGTGGCCTCAAAGACATCGATCCCAACAAACTCAATGACGCCAACAAA
>JAHFEF010000038.1 GCA_023248545.1 Myxococcales bacterium
TGAGCTCTATTTATCGAGCGCCGATTTGATGACCCGAAATTTGTCTCAGCGCATCGAACTCGCGTTTCCAATCGAAAGCCCTGTTTTACAAAAACGTATTATCCACGAGGCGTTTGAACTCTATTGGGCAGATAATTCACAGAGTTTTGATTTGCAAGAAGACGGCTCTTACAAACGCCCACCCCTCAAAGGTGAGCGTATCTTGGCACAAGAAAAACTATTGTCTGAGTTGGTGCTAGAGCGTAAAGAAGGCAGATGATTGATTTCCTAGGCCGGATTGAGTCAGAGCTGCAATCAGCATTTCAGTCCAACACGCTGCTCAGTAAGACAGGGGCTCATCTGTGTCTGGCGCCTCATGCCAAGCGTGTAAGGCCTCTGTTGGTTTCCTATTTTGCCCAAGCCTTGGACCTTCCAGTTTCCCAAATTATCCCCATTGCAACAGCCAGCGAGCTCATTCACTCAGCCAGTTTGTTGCACGACGATGTCATCGATCATGCAGATTGTCGCCGGGGACGCCCTACAGTCAATCATCAGTGGAACAATTCCGTCGCTGTATTGTCCGGAAATTATCTACTCTCCCTCGCTTTCGGAAAGCTCCTGAATTTTGAACCCGCGATCACGCAAGAAGCCATTTCAGTGGTCACCCAAATGACCGAAGCGGCCATCTTAGAACTGCAAATGCGCAACAGTCTGGATTTTAATCTTGAAGATTGGCGACGGATGTCGGTGGGTAAAACAGGCTCTCTGTTTGCATTTTGTGGCACAGCCGTTGCCTTAGTGACTGGTGACAAACGCGCCCAAGAAGCCTTTCGCATCAGTGGCCATCACATCGGCCAGGTATTCCAATTGGCAGACGACTTGCACGATATTGAAGAAGACACGCATAACTTAGAAGCCTCTTATCCCCGGCTCATGGCCATGGCGGGACACCCTGAGCCGCTAGTAGCCTGTCAAACAGAACTTAAAAACCAGGCAGAGTTGGCCGTAGGGGCGCTAGGGCCCTGGGCATTGACAGAAGGTGGCCAACAAATCAGTCTGTGGCTGAATCAACTCACATGTTTCGACTCTTCTTTTTAACGCTTTTTTTGGCCTGGTTTATCCCCTGGGTGCTGGTCTTAAAACTTGGGTTTGTGGTTTATCGACCTTACGAGCCCAATGGCCAGGATCGCTATTGGCGTGTAGCTGGTTCTTGGTTTGAATCTTGGACGCCGAGCGACCAAATTCCCAGAAGTTGCAAAGCGGCATTGGTGCATCAGGAAGATCGCAGTTTTTACGATCATTATGGGTTTGACCCTGAAAATATTCGGCGAGCACTCGAAAGAAACGAACGCCGCGGCAAAATTCGATTTGGCGCGAGTACGATTACGCAGCAATTGGTTAAAAATTTATTTTTATCACGTGCCAAGAGTTATTTGCGAAAAGCCCGTGAAATGACTGGTGCTGTTTTATTAAACGCCGTGATGTCAAAACAGGATCAATTGGCCTGGTATTTCAATATTGTCGAGTTTGGACCTCGAATCTACGGAATCAGAGCGGCTGCCAAAGCCTATTTTGGCAAGCGACCGCAAGATTTGAATTCTTCGGAGTGCAGCATGCTGGTGTCAGCCTTACCGTCGCCAGTAAAACGCTATCGGGCATTGACGTCACAGCGTCTTTGATCCATGAAAACAGCTTATGGATCATCATCAGTCTTGGTATGACTATTTGCCCGGCTACCCAGGCCATGGCGTCAATCATATTGCTGCTGCTTTGTTGGTGTTGCTCACACTGGGCGTGCTGTCTTTCATGAGTTATCGGCGCCTACAAAATATCGAAAACTGCTTGATTCCATCACCCCGATTCTCGCTCTTAAATTTTTTCGAAATTCTCGTCGAAGGCTGCATGAAACTCATGCACGATATTATCGGACCCGATTATAAACGCCATGTGCCGCTGATTGGGACCCTGTGCCTGTTTATTTTGTTCTCGAATTTGCTCGGGCTGATCCCAGGATTTACGCCACCCACAGACACGCTGAATACGACGCTGGCCTGCGGCTTGGTGGTCTTTGTTTATTTTAACATTCAAGGCTTTCGAGTTCAAGGAATTGGACATATTACGCACTTGGCCAATCCCATTGGCGAGTGGTGGGGGTGGTTTTTGGCGCCTCTCTTATTCCCCATTGAGCTGATTAGCATGACCGTTCGGCCATTCTCGTTGGGGATTCGTTTGGCGGGCAACATGATTGGCGATCACAAAGTGCTGTTTGCTTTTGCGGGCGTCATGCCATTTTTGGTGCCATTGCCATTTTATGCGTTGGGGTTGTTGGTCGCCGTGATTCAAACGGCCGTATTTTGCATTTTGAGTTGCGTTTATATTTCTCTTCACACACAAGAAACAGGGAGTCATTAAGTTATGAAAAAGCTGATCTCGTTAGTCGCTCTATTTTCCGGCACATTGTTTGCCAATGAAGGCGTTCAGGCTGTCGCTGCTTCGGGCGATTCACGCAATTTTGCGTTCTATGCCATCGGTGCTGCGCTCGCAATTGGGCTGGCTGCTTTGGGCGGGACACTGGGTCAGGGTCGTGCGGCTGCCGCTGCGCTCGAGGGTATTGCCAGAAACCCGAGCGCTTCAGGTAAGATTTTCGTTCCCATGATTTTGGGCATGGCTTTGATTGAATCTCTCGTGTTGTTTGCGCTGTTGATCGCATTCATGATCTTCGGCAAGATTGTCTGATGCCAGAGACTTGGCGACAAGCAACGCTCACTGTCCCAGAAGAAGACTCCCAGTTTGTTCAGCAAATTTTGCTGGACCTGGGAGCTTTGGGTTTGGAAATCAAAGACGACGAGTCCCTCGATGTCCCAGAAAGAGATTATCGACCCAAGCATGAGGCTCAAATCACAGGAACTTTCGATCAAACACCTGATTTAGAATCGCGCATTTTAGACAAACTATCAGGCTATGAAATCCACTTTGGCGATTTGGTCGATGGGGATTGGGCCAATGAGTTCTTAAAATCCTGGCGTGCTTTTAGTCTGGGCGATTCTATTTGGGTTGTCCCCAGCTGGGACCACGATTTCAAGGCTGCTCCCAACAGCTTGGTGTTAAAAATAGATCCGGGCATGGCTTTTGGCACGGGTCATCATGAGACGACAACTCTATGTGCCAGAACGGTCTTGGCCGAGGTCAAAGCCGGCAAAAAACACGTGTTAGACGTCGGTACCGGTACAGGCATCTTGGCTATGATTGCTGCGAAAGCCGGTTCGGTCGACGTTGTTGGAACAGACAATGACCCCTTGGCTTGCCAAGTCGCCCGAGAGAATCTTGCTAAAAATAATCTAGATTTTGAGATCACTGAAAAAACACCGGATGCTTTTGGGTCAAGATTTGACCTGGTCATCGCCAATATTTTGGCAAATCCGTTAATAGAACTCGCCCCACAAATGATTCAGGCATTGGCACACAAAGGCGTTTTGTTGCTGAGCGGTATTCTGGCCACTCAAGCTCAGAAAGTTCAAATAGCCTATGAAGCGCTGGGGCTCAAACATCGAGAAACCACTCAGCTTGGTGATTGGGTCTTGATTTCGATGATCAGAGAATAAGGCATCATATGGGCCGTTTTTGGGTTAATTTGACATGTACGGCTAAATGCCGTATGGTTTAACTATGGTTGAAACACTGAGAAAAGGAGCACGGCTGGAAATTAGGGTCACCCCGCAGCAAAAAGATCTTTTTGCGAGAGCTGCTTTCTTGCAGGGGGAGACAATGACCGAATTTTCTATCCATTCGCTTCAAGAGGCGGCAAGGCAAGCGATTCAAGCCCACGAGCAGTTGCTGCTCAGTGCGCGTGATAGCCAGGTGTTTGTACATGCATTACTGGGTACTACAGAGGTACCCCGCAAACTAAAAGAAGCATTCTCACGGCATACCCGCAATGATTGAGCTTTTGAATGCAAGCCATGATAGGAAGCAATTTGATTGTGGAGTCACGGCTCTGAACCGTTATCTTTGGCAGCAAGCGAGCCAGGATTCAAAACGTCATCTCTCTGTCGTATTTGTGCTGGTGTCTCCAGAAGACAGGAAACGAGTGATTGGATATTACTCACTTTCGTCGATGAGTGTTACTTTGCGAGATATTCCAGTTGATCTGCAGAAAAAGCTACCTTCATATCCTCATGTTCCTGCTACATTGCTAGGCCGCTTGGCTGTTGATCAGGCTTTTCAAAAAAGGCGACTAGGTGAAAAATTGTTGATAGATGCACTGACTCGAAGCTACCGAGCCAGTCTTGAAGTGGCTTCATGGGCCGTGATCGTTGATGCTGTCGATGAAAAGGCTGCACAATTTTATCAAAATTTTGGATTTTCTGATTTGCAAAACAACGATTTGAAACTTTTCTTACCCATGAAAACCATTGGATTGACGCTTAGTGTATGACAGACTTTTACCGATTTATCAGGTCTTGATTTCGATGATTAGAGATTGATTGAGCGTTAAAGCCGTTTCATACGCGGCTTCGAATTCTGCTTCTGTGTCGACTTGTTGGTGTCTGACACCATAGATTTGACTGGCGCCTTTTAAGTCATACTCATGAGAGACTTTGAAGTAGCGTTCGAATATTTCCGGTGAATTCGCAACTGGAAGTGTTGCAAAGATGCCATTACCTTGATTATTCACGACGATAATAATTACTTGGGTTGGAATATCTTTTAAGAAAGATAGGCCGTTGATGTCATGCAAAAAAGTCATATCGCCGACCACTAAAACCAATGGCTCTTGGATGCCAAGTGCAAAACCAGCAGCCGTGCTGATAATGCCATCGATGCCAGAAGCACCTCGATTGGCAACCACCAAGGGCATATGCTCGCCGGGTTGGGCATGGCGATCCATGTGCCTGATGGGCAAGCTGGTTCCCAGAAATAAGACACGATTGCGCCAATCGGTTTTGGAGATGTGTTGGGCGATATAGCTTTCTGAAATCATCCTAGTCTCTCCGATAACCACCGCAAATCACATTGGACCCGATGGGTCACTGTTAATCCTGGGTCATGATTCTCTAAATACTCGTCGACATAGATATGCATCTGTCCACGCCTGGATTCCAACCATTGCAACAGTGGCTTTAAAATTAACCTGCCACCTAATTGCAACACGCCATCTGCTTGCAGGTTTGAGAATTCACGAGAATGATCGAGTTGCGGATGATTTAAAAATCGAAGTCCCGAAGTAACGTCAGTAATTGCTCGCCAGCCAAGGCGTTCGATAATTTGCAACGCGGCTTGTTGGTCGGCACGGGTTTTCATGGCGCCGACGACAACGAGGCCACGTTCGGCATGTTTTAGGAGATTGTTGAAGGAGGTTAGTTGTGAAGGAGATAAATTGGGGGGAGTAAACAGGGCAATAGAGGACAAGCCGGCGGGCGAGCCCTCGCTCACAAACGGCTCCCGAAACTGGCAGTTTAATTGCACAGGGCCGGGCAAGGGGTGCAAACTTCTCATAACAGCTTCGCGAACTTGGCCTGACACAAACCCCGGGGGCAGGTCGAAAAAATATCGGACATAGCTCCCGAAAATTTTAACCTGATCAATCGTCTGGTTGGCGCCAATATTGCGCAACTCAACGGGCCGGTCAGCACTTAAAATAATCAACGGAACATGATCGAGCGACGCCTCAACAACCGCTGGAAACAAATTCGCTACAGCAGTTCCCGAGGTGACAATAATAGCCGCAGGCTTTTGAGTCGCTTTGGCATAACCGAGCGCAAAGAAACCCAAGCTTCTTTCATCATGAGCCACAATACTTTTAGCTTTAGGATTGGAAGCAACCGCCGTTACCAATGGCGTCGATCGAGAGCCAGGCGCGATGCAAAAAAAATCGCAACCTGAATCGATTAGTTGGTTAATAATCATAAAATTAATGCCCAAGAGAGGACTCGAACCTCCACGAAGTTTCCCTCACTAGGACCTGAACCTAGCGCGTCTACCAATTCCGCCACCTGGGCAACGGCCTGGACATTAATCGCTTTTTACCGGTTTTTCAACAGGAAGTTTACCGCCTTGCCTTCTAAACTTCTCACATGAAACAAAACTTTGTCTGCCGTAAAACACTTCTCTGGAATCTCGAACCGATAATCCAAGATCTGGGGATTTCTGGGACAGGTATCTTTAACTTTCTTCATAATTGGCAACACCGAACACACATCTTTGCCATTGAACATTGATTCAATGCGATCCAGCACGATGCAATCGCTGGGATGTTCGATTTCTAGAACCAGAGCGCTGCTTTCAGCATAAACCCGTCTTACTTGCCCATACAAATAGTCATCAATTGAATTGGAGTTAGCCTTGGTGATTTCCAATTGTGTCTGAATTTCATTCACCCACAACTTAGAGTGCCCTTCATGCATGGCCCCTAGCTTCACCGATTCCATGTACGGAACCGCCATGTCGATGCAAACCGTGTCTATGCCTTTTTTCACCAATGCCTTCAACTGCACATTCACGTTGCCTGTCTGTTTATGGATCACCGAGCGAGACCATTCGTAACAGGGGTTTGGATACCAACCCGTGACCACAATTTCAGTCATATCATTGGAATCAAACCCCTTGGGTACAAACACATGCTCAGCCTTTAGGTCCACTTCTCTGATTTCGGGAATATCCGGCAAACCGATGTTTGAAATCGCCCCTAAAGAAAAAATCAAACAGCCCATTAGACTAAAACCAAAAATGCGCATACGTAAGTCTCCTTGTTGCCTGGTGAACAGCTAAACGGGGATCTTTATTTATGTTTGGAAAACTTTTTGGGATGTTTGGAGCGGACCTCGCCATCGATTTAGGAACGGCCAACACGCTTGTTCATGTTCGTGGTTGTGGCGTTGTGCTCAATGAACCCAGCGTCGTTGCCATCGCTAGAAATGGCCATGAAACGAAGATTTTAGCCGTCGGAAAAGACGCCAAAGAAATGCTCGGAAAAACGCCGGGCAATATCGTTGCCATTCGGCCTATGCGCGACGGGGTGATCGCTGATTTTTCCGTCACCGAAGCCATGACCAAGGCATTTATTACCAAAGACACCAAAAAGGCTTTCTTTGTGAGGGGCCGTTTGATCATCTAGGTTCCTGCCCAAATTACTTCAC
>JAHFEF010000039.1 GCA_023248545.1 Myxococcales bacterium
AAACCCACTGCTGCACGAGATAATCAATCAGCTTGATGCCAACAAACGGCGCGATAATGCCACCCAAGCCATAAATCAGCAGGTTATGGCGCAGCAATATGGCACTGGGGGCCGCTCGATAGGGTACGCCCTTCAAAGCCAACGGAATCAGCAAAATAATAATCACGGCGTTATAAATCACAGAACTCAAAATTGCACTGTTGCTAGACCCCAGATGCATGAGATTAATATCGAGAACAAATAAACTGCCAAACATCGCCGGTAAAATAGCGAAATATTTTGCCAAATCATTGGCAATGCTAAAAGTGGTGAGTGCACCACGGGTCATGAGCAGCTGCTTGCCAACTGCCACGACGTCTAAAATCTTGGTCGGGTTGCTGTCTAAGTCTACCATGTTTCCAGCTTCTCGGGCCGCTTGCGTTCCTGAACCCATCACCAATCCAACATCCGCTTGCGCCAACGCCGGTGCATCGTTTGTGCCGTCGCCTGTCATGGCCACCAGAGAACCGCGTTTTTGTTCTTCTTTAATGCGGATCAACTTGGCCTCCGGAGTCGCTTGAGCAATAAAGTCACTGATGCCCGCTTCAGCAGCAATCGCAGCGGCCGTCAAAGCATTATCGCCGGTCATCATAATCGTTTGGATACCCATCCGGTGTAATTCAGCAAAGCGATCTTTGATGCCCGTCTTAATAATATCTTTCAGGTGAATCACGCCTAAAACGCGGTTGTTTTGCAAGACCGCCAACGGTGTGCCGCCAGATTGACAAATGCTGACAATCGCCGGCTCTAAATCTTCCGGAAACGGAGCATTCTGTGTCGCTGCTTCTGACTTGATGGCATCGATGGCACCTTTGCGAATGCGGCAGTTTTTTAAATCAACGCCGCTGATTCGGGTGTTGGCCGAAAACGGGATAAACTCAGGATTTTCGACGCTCAAATCTTGATCCGTGATTTCAAAACGATCCTTAGCCAGTGCCAAAATAGAACGGCCCTCGGCGGTGTCGTCTGAAATGGATGCGAGTGCCGCTGCATGGGCCACGTCTTTGATCGAACAGCCTTCACTCGGGATAAAATCAGCCGCCATGCGATTGCCCAATGTGATCGTGCCTGTTTTATCAAGCAACAAAATATTGGTATCGCCTGCAGCTTCGATGGCACGCCCACTTTTAGCAATCACATTTTTGCGAATCAGCCGATCCATGCCGGCGATGCCAATGGCACTTAATAGCCCGCCGATGGTGGTAGGGATTAAACACACCCAAAGCGCTACCAGAGCAGGCATCGAGATATTTAACCCACTGTATTTTCCAAAGCACCACAAGCTAAAAACGGCAATGGTCAAAATTACGGTGAGGCCAATTAAAAGTGCATTAAGGGCCAACTCGTTGGGTGTTTTCTGACGCTTAGCTCCTTCGATCAGCGCAATCATGCGATCCAAAAACGAGTTGCCGGATTCCGCCGTCACTCGAACCACCAGGCGATCGCTGATCACGCGGGTTCCTCCGGTCACGGCACTGCGATCGCCGCCACTCTCTCGGATGACCGGTGCAGATTCGCCCGTGATGGCCGACTCGTCGACGCTGGCAATGCCTTCGATGATTTCGCCGTCAGCAGGGACAAAATCGCCCGCTTCGCAAATCACCAGGTCACCGCGTTTGAGAGCACTGGCCTGCACGTGTTCCTCGTGATTGCCAACTTTAAGTCTGGCCATGAGCGATACTTTGTTTTTTCGGAGCGCCTCGGCTTGTGCTTTGCCTTCACACTCAGCCAGGCTTTCAGCAAAATTAGCAAATAACACCGTGAACCAAAGCCACAGGGCGATTTGTAACTCAAAGCTCGAAAAATGCCAGGCCAAAGACAGCGTGACGGCCAGTGCTCCGAACCAAGTGACGAACATGACCGGGTTTTCAACCAGGTGTACCGGGTTGAGTTTGATCACGGCGCTTAAAGCAGCACGTTTTAGTAAGTCGGCTTTCAAAAGAGAAATTTTCTGAGGCTTCATGAGGCACCTCCCGCCAAAGTGACATGCTCCAGCAGAGGCCCCAAAAACCAGCCGGGCATGAAAGTTAGTGCACCGACCAGCAAGATGGATGCGCCGAGCAACACGGCAAAAATGGGTGTGTCTGTTTGAAATGTTCCCACACTGGGCGGGGTTTGCTTTTTTCTTGCCAGACTGCCAGCGATGGCCAGGACAGGAATCATGAGACCAAAACGACCCAGCACCATCGTAACACCCAGTGCTAAATTCCAGTAGGGCGTGTTGGCTGACAGGCCGCCAAAAGCACTGCCATTGTTATTGGCGCTGGACGTGAATGCATAGAGAATTTCAGACAGGCCATGAGGCCCGAGGTTTCCAAGGCCAGTCAAGGCCTGGGCATTTAAACAGGAAAGTCCTGCGCCAATTAACGTCACGATGCTAGGGGCTAAGATGCCCATCAAGATCCAGTTAATCTCAGCTGTTTCGATTTTTTTGCCCAAGTATTCAGGCGTGCGGCCCACCATGAGGCCAGCCAAAAAAACCGTGAGCATGACAAATAGCAGCATGCCATAAAGACCACAGCCGACGCCGCCAAAAATAATTTCGCCGAGCATGATTTGAAGCATCATGAGTCCGCCTGCGAGGGGTGACAAACTGTCCATCATGGCGTTTACGGAACCATTTGAAGAAGCTGTTGCGGCGGTTCCAAATAAAATACTGCCGACTCGGCCAAATCGAACTTCTTGACCCTCTAAGCTGCCAAAACTGATTTCTGACGCCATGGTGCCGGCGAGAAACAAGACAAACAAACACAGCATGACACTAAAAATGGCCCACGCTTGTTTTTTGGAGCCAATTTGAAGTCCATAAAAGTGCACCAGTCCGGCTGGGAGCAGCAAGATGGCAAACATGAGTATAAAATTCGTGAACTCGTTGGGGTTTACAAACGGATGAGCGGCGTTCTGGCCAAAAAATCCGCCGCCATTGCTGCCAAAAACAGCGATGGCTGTTTGTGAAGCAGCAGGTCCCATGGGCAATAATTGAGGCTGGCCTTCTAGCCCAACGGCGTGAACATAAGCAGAAAAATTCTGAATCGCCCCCTGGCTCACCAAAAAAATAGCCATCAAAACAGAAAACGGTATCAAAACAAAAAAAGTAGCGCGGGTGATATCGACCCAGAAGTTGCCTAAGTCTTGGGTCTCTTTGCTCGTGATTCCACGAATCAATGCGAGCATAACAGCGAGACTGGTTGCCGCGCTCAAGAAATTTTGGACGGTGAGCGCCAACATTTGAACCCAATAGTCCAGCGTGTTCTCACCCGCATAGGCTTGCCAATTGGTATTGGTGAGAAAACTCACCGCTGTATTCAAGGCCAGATCGAGAGAAATAGGCGTTCGATGGTTCAATTTGAACAAAAGCATCAGGGCCACAAAGCCGATGCCCTGAAAAATCAAGACGGCGGTTGCATATTGCTTCCAGTTCATCGCGTTTTGCCGCGTGCGCGTTAAGAAATAAAAAGTGCGTTCGATTCGGCCCACCGGCTGGTTGAAGACCAGGTGCAAGTACGACCCTAAGAGCGGGCTTAAGGTAACCAGGAGAGCCAAATAAACTGTGACCACATAGAGATCGAACGCTTGCATGAATCAAAAACAGAGGGCCTAGGTTAAAAAATCCCGGACCGTCATGCTAATATCTAAATTATGTTTGCTCTATTGAATGATAATTTAGAAATTAAATTAAGGTTTCTCGAGAGACAAGACAATCCACGTGTTCGTAAATGGCTTCAAGATCCCTATATTTTAGACCTGACGTTTGTGATTCCAGGTCCAGAAAAGCGTGCCACGCTGCCATTTGATGAAAAAATGATGGACCAATATATTGATGTCTTGTTATCCGATCGTTCACGCAAGACATTTGCGATAGAAGTCGATGGTAATCATGTTGGAAATGTTGGTTTAAAAGAGATTAATTTCGAAACCAAAAAAGCAGAGCTGTTTATCGAAATTGGCGAGTCCGATTATCGCGGCCTGGGGGTTGGCAAAGCCGCCATGGCTATCTTAATGGACTATGTGTTTACGCAGATGGGTCTGGACGAAATGGTCCTGGAAGTGTTGGAGTTTAATCAAGCGGCGTTGAGGGTGTACCAACAATTGGGTTTTGAGCTATCGCATCGATCGGGTTGGCATTATGACCAAGACGGCCGCTATTGGCAGGTGTGGCTCATGCGTTTGCCCAAGGCTCGTTGGACGTTTTGCCGGCAGCAGCTGAATCTTCCTGGTAATTTGGTGACGAAGCCGTTATTATAGCGAGCCTGATGGAATCAGTGACAGAACTCGCTCAAACTCTTAAAACGCGCTTAGAGCTCTATGAGGCGTCAGGCCTGAGCATACCAGCAAGCGACAACACGCTGGAGTCTCTGCGCGTGAATCAAATCGGTGATTGCCAGCGTTGCAAGCTCTGTCAAACGCGCAACAAAATTGTCTTTGGATCCGGCAACCCCCATGCGCAGCTGGTGTTCGTGGGCGAGGCACCAGGTGCCGATGAGGACCTGCATGGTTTGCCATTCGTGGGTCGGGCCGGGCAACTCTTGACCAAAATGATCGAAGCCATGAATTTGTCGCGCGACCAAGTCTATATTTGCAACGTGATCAAATGCCGGCCGCCGGATAATAGAAACCCGGAACCAGATGAGATCAACGCTTGCGAGCCATTCTTGAAAAAGCAATTAGCTCTGATTAAACCCAAGGTCATCGTGGCGCTGGGGCGTTATGCCTGCCAGAGCTTGCTCAAGAGAGAAGTGACCATGGGGGAAATACGCGGCCGTTGGACTCAATATGAAGGTATTGATCTGATGCCAACATTTCATCCAGCCTACTTGCTTCGAAGCCCTAGCAAGAAGAAAGAAGCCTGGGAAGATTTGCAGAAGGTGATGGGGCGGCTTTAAAACCTCGCCGAGGTAGTAGCTTGTTTGACCGCATAGAGCGGGTACGAATGTATTCCCTCATCGGTGCCGTAATTTCTGCCGGAAATTCTTAACCCATAGGGGGAACCCAGGTGTCCCTCCAAGAATATCCTCAGACTCTTTAACCAGCCAGTGGAACCACTTTTGACTTCGATGGGAATAATATAGGGGCCGATTTGATGGATATAATCAACTTCGGCAGAGGCAGAAGGATCCATGCGGGCCCAGTAGTATAATCGTGCTTTTTGATGTGGGTCACTGTAGGCCAACAACTCCTGGCCCACAAAACTTTCAACAACGTTGCCTTGATTGATTGCCGCATGCTCAGGATCGAAAATCCATTGCGTTCGGTCGAGTCCTAGGACCGACTGCGCCAAAGCAACATCCACAAAGGTGAGTTTAAAATAATCGAGATTGGCCTGAGCACCCAAGGGCAAGCCTTGTCCTGCTGAATAGTAAACACGCTGAATAACTCCCGCAGTTTCCAGTAATGTTAAACAAGGAGCCAATTCTCTCTTTTTATAGCCACCAGAAAGTTCCGAGTATTTAAATGTCCGTCCTAAAAACAGTGGGGATTCATCGAAGATCAATCGCACATATTTAAGCTGTACCTTTCGCGCGTATTTTTCGAAATCTTGTCTGTAATCAGATATCAGTCCTTGATGGACACGTGTGACTTCGATCGGATCTCTTCTGTTGGCCCATGAATCTACTGCCGCCGGCATGCCTCCGACAAACAAGTATTCGCCGAGCCATTTCATATACTCTGAGTGGAGTGTCTTATCCATCATCGAGTTTGGGTCATGCCCAGCAATTGTCACGAGACCTTGTTCACGTTTCGTTGCCTGTAAAAACTCGACAAATGACAATGGATATAAGTAAAGAGAGTCAATTCGCCCAACAGGAACACCAACTTGCTGAATAGCAAAATCGATGAGAGACCCAGCTGCAACCACATGAAGCTCAGGAATTTCCTCATAAAAATAGCGCAAAGCAATGATGGCCCTTGGCACTGCTTGAATCTCGTCGATAAACAGCAAAGTTTTGCTAGGAATGATCTCTTTTTGAAGCAGCGCAGATAGTTTCATGAGAATTTCTTTAGGGTACAAATCTCCCATGAAAAACTGACCCGCTGTCTGGTTCTGCTCCAAATTGACTTCAACAAATGAATCAAATTCCTGCCCCAACTGACGCACCAAATGGGTTTTGCCCACTTGCCTGGCTCCATGAATCAGCATAGGCTTTCGATTGTGGCTTGTTTTCCAGGCGCTTAGGTTCTGATAGGTGGTTCTTTTCATAAAATTTGGTCAAAATTCAAGGTAATTCTGACACAATATTGGCCAAAATTCAAGGTAATCTAGTAAGTGATCAGGTCCTTAATTTTTTGTGTCACCTGCTCCAGCGAATGATCACTCGTATCAATCAAAACTGCGTCTTTGGCGGGTATCAGGGGTGCTATAGATCGATTTTGATCGCGCTCATCGCGTTCTTTTAAATCTTTCAGGACGTCTTCATAGTTGGCCGGCTCCCCACGTTGCTGCAATTCCAAGAGCCGGCGCTTGGCACGTTGTTCGGGTGAAGCTGTCAGAAAAAATTTATATCGTGCTTCTGGGAACACCACTGTTCCAATATCCCGGCCTTCTAGAACTGCGCCGGTCTTAGATTGCAACCCAAAGCGTCTCTGTAAATCTAATAGATTAGCTCTGACTTCAGGGTATCGGCTGATTTTTGATGCCGCATCGCCGATTTTTTCGGTTCTAATTTCTGGCGAGGGATTAATCTGGGTGAGCGATGCAGCCAACTGTGCGACAGCTCCAGGGTCTTCTAATGAAATGCCGGCCCGAAGGGCAGCGAAAGCGAGGCTTCGATAAATGGCGCCTGTGTCGACGTGTAAAAAGCCCAGCTCTTGGGCAATGGCCTTGGCCACCGAGCTTTTTCCTGAACCTGCTGGGCCATCAATCGCAACAATATCAGTCATACTCGGCGCCGATTAGCACACCGGTGTTGATTGCGCTACCTCGGCCATTTTGCAAAATATCGACAC
>JAHFEF010000002.1 GCA_023248545.1 Myxococcales bacterium
CGCTTGAGTTAGAACACGAAGGAGAGTCCTGTGAACTATGCGCTGATTAAGAAGCTTTCACTGCAAGAGCCCAAAACTCTTTTACAGCGCATGGTCAAGCTCCAGGAAGAAGTCGGCGAATTGGCCCAAGAAGTTCTCGTGAGCCAGAATGCCTCTGGAACTCAGCACAAATCAGAAGGCCCTGATGGCATCAAGGGCGAGTGCGTCGATATTATTTTAGTCGCCTTGTCGATCTATTTTTCCCAAGGCGGCCAGGAGCCGGATTTCGAAAAATACGCTGAACAAAAATGCCTCAAATGGGAGAAGCATCAGCAACGACCTTGACCCGATTCCAGCTTTGTGACATAGATTCTTCCTTGTCGAAGGTGCCGTGCTCGAGTGGTTAGGGAGCGGTCTGCAAAACCGCGAACATCGGTTCAATTCCGATCGGCACCTCCAATGCAGCCGGTGAGCGCTATTGCCCATGCAAATATTGCTTTAATCAAGTACTGGGGCAAGGCACCCGGCGATGGTAATTTACCTGCCACGGGTTCTCTTTCTCTCACACTCGATTGCTTTTTCACCCAGACTGTTATTCAAAAATCGAATCAAGATCGTTTTATACTCAACGGCATTGAGCAAACGGGTGAGCGCCTTGCGCGTGTGCAAGCTTTTTTGGATCTCGTGCGTGTGAAAAAAATCGCCTGCGAAGTAATTTCTGAAAATCATGTGCCGACTCAGAGTGGCTTAGCCTCCTCGGCATCAGGGTTTGCGGCTTTAGCTTGTGCAGCGAATCAGTTTTTTGCGTTGGGCTTGGACAACCGGGCCTTAAGTGAATTGGCACGCCGGGGTTCTGGATCAGCCGCTCGCAGTATTTTTCCCGGATTAGCACGCATGCACCGTGAGGGTTATGCTGAGGGCATAGATGCTCGAAAGCTGGACTTAAATATGCTCGTGGTTCACTGTTCGAATTTAGAAAAACAAGTTGACTCACGAACGGCGATGAATCTGACGGCTCAGACTTCGGCTTATTACCCGGAATGGATATCATCACATCAGGCTGATTTAGACGATGCTTTGAAAGCTGTTTGGCACGGTGATTTTAAAAAACTGGGTGAGCTGACAGAATATTCGACGCTCAAGATGCATGCGAGTATGCTGGCGGCCAGGCCAGCGATTTGGTATTTCGAGCCCTTGAGTTGGGCCGTGATGAACGCTGTGAGAGATTGGCGACGTCAGGGCTTACAGGCTTATTTTACACTCGATGCCGGGCCCCATGTGAAAGTCTTGTGTCAATCTAACGACGTGGGTGTTCTGAAAACAGGGCTCGAGAAAATTCCGGGTGTTTTGAAAGTGCAGCATGCCAAGCCAGGTCCGGGTGCCTATTTGCTTGCCGGCCATAGCTTTAGAGAAGGCCGGGTATGATCAGTGCTCCAGGCAAATTAGTTCTGGCGGGTGAATATGCTGTCTTAGAGGGCCATCCAGGCCTGGTTATGGCGGTTAATCGACGGGTGATATTAACGCCATCGAAGCACTTAAGCCGTTCGAAGCTTTGGGATGCAGTGGCGCAGGGGGCCTGCGAGCCCAGGTTTAAGATTGATTCGAGTCAGCTTTATGAAGGCCAGCGTAAATTGGGTCTTGGATCTTCGGCTGCCGCTGCTGTTTGTATGGCGGCGTATCTTGCGAAGGGGGAGATTTATCGCGTGGCATTCGAAGGCCACCGGCGGTTTTCGCAGGGTTTAGGTTCTGGAATTGATATCGCAGCGTCATATTATGGCGGTTTACTCAAATTTCAAAATGGCCAAGCAACGGCGTTGAAACCGGCGTTCGACTCAAGATCACTTTTGTGCGTCTTCACGAAAAAATCACAAAGCACGCGCGGTTTTTTGATGCGTGTTCGAGACTATCAATCTCGTGAGCCGCAAGATTATACACGGCTGATGGCTGATTTGGGTGCTTTAAGTCCTGCCTGGGAGGCTATTTTCACAGGCACTTATCAATGGCATGGGTTAGGCGAACTTGTGACAGCCAATCTTGCGTTGCTCAAAAAGCTGTCAGAAAAAGCCAAGATTAAGCTCTTAACCTCCGAGCAAGAACAAATCGCTGAGATGGCTGCGCAATATGGTGCTTATTCAAAACCCAGCGGCGCTGGTGGGGGTGATATCACGCTGTGTTTTGTGTCTCCCGATCAAAGAAATGCTTTGGCGACGGCTTTACGCATTCGTGGATTTCTTCCGCTTGATTTGGACTACTTCGCGCCGGGGCTTGAATCTCCGGGCCAAGTCAAACACAGCGACTAAGATCACCGCACCAGTGATCATCAAATCAATATCCAAGGGCGCTCCCAGCTTGATAAATCACACACGACGAGATCCAAGCAATTCCCGTCATGGCGCCCAATTGAAACAGCGGCCATTTCCAAGTTTTGGTTTCTTGGCGCATAATCGCCAGCGTGCTCATGCATTGCATGGCCAGTGCGAAAAAAACCAAGAGAGACAGCGCCACCAAAGGCGAGTAAGCCAACGCCCAGTTTGAATCGAGGCCGTAAATAACGCCCAGCGTCGATACCATGACTTCTCGGGCACTGAAACTCGCTAATAATCCGAGGCCGATTTTCCAGTCAAACCCGAGTGGCGCAATCGCGGGTTCTAACCAATGGCCCAATTGCCCCGCGTAACTTTGCTCTAAAACAGCTCCCTGTGGGAAGTGAAACAACGCCCACATGAGAATGCTCATGCTCAAAATCAACGTACCGGCTTGTTTCAAAAAAGCCCCTGTGCGTTCCAAAACGATCTTATAAATCGGCCTGAGTCGGGGCATCCGATATCGGGGCATTTCTAGAATCAGTTCGTCAGTTTGGGCTTTAAACCAAAAACGTTTCAAGCAATACCCCCCTATGAACGCCGCAAATACCCCGAGCGAATATAACCCGAGCATGACAAGCGCGCCTTGCCAAGCTGGAAAGAACGCCGCGATTAAGAGGGCATACAGCGGCAGTCGAGCCGAGCAGGACAAAAATGGAATCACCAACATCGCAATCATGCGACTTTGTTTCGAGCGAATCACACGTGTAGACAAAATGGCCGGTATCGCGCAGGCAAAGCCTGATAACAAGGGCACAAATGCGCGGCCTGACAAGCCTGCCTTCGAGAGCAATCGGTCTAGCAAGAAAGTGGCACGCGCGAGATAGCCGCTCTCTTCTAAAAGCCCAAGCAAGAAGAATAGCAAAGCGATGAGTGGCACAAACGCCAACAGAGTCCCTACCCCTGCAATGACCCCGTCGACGACGAGCGAGGCAAGCAAGGGGTATCCGGTTAGCACGGGCAATAATAGCCACCCAACATGCTCAAAGCCGGTTTCTAGCAAGTCAGCCAGGGGTTTTCCGATGCCAAATAAGATCAAAAACAAAGCCCCGAAGATACCCATCAGAGCGAATACTCCCCCGACGGGGTGCAGTAAAACAGCGTCTGGGTTCCATCGCTTGAGGGGTGCGTGCGTCAGAACGCCTTCTAGAATCGCGTCGATGTGTTCGTAGCGTTGATGGGGTTTCTTCCCCTCTTCTACCTTCGCTCTGCGAGCTTCGGCGGACACGGTCCCAAAAGCCAGCTTCAACTCTTTCAGCCCCTCGCCAGTCTTGGCTGACACGGATATTACTTTCAATCCAAGTCTTGATTGAAGCAGCTCCAAATCAATCTGAATCCCAAGTTTGCGAGCCAAATCTACCTGAGTCAGCGCAACCAACGGCCGATGACCCGCATCGAGCAGCTCTGTGAGCAGAAACAAATTGCGCTTCAAATGCGTGGCATCAAGCACAAATAATAGACGACCTTCGTTCAAAAAATTCAGCGTGACTTTTTCTTCATCTGAATACGCATTGAGGCTGTACAGGCCGGGCAAATCTACGAATTCGATGGATTCGCCTGAAGATAGACAGCAGCAGGCTTTTTGTTGTTCGACAGTGACCCCAGCGTGATTGGCAATTTTGACACAAGTCCCCGTCAGGGCCTCGAATAATGAGCTTTTGCCCGCGTTTGGGTTGCCAATTAATAAAATCTGCATTTATTGAACCTCAAAATAAGACGCTTCATCTTTTCGAATTGCGATCTGAGTCTGACAAATTTCGAATAATAACGGGCTTCCCAGGGGGCCTCTTCGGAGTAATCTGACCCGAGCGCCCTCTACAAAACCGAGTTCTTGCAGACGCTGCAACTCTGGTGTGGCGATTTTGGGCTTTAAAATTTGACCCGATTGGCCAAGGGCTAGCTTATTGAGAATCATTCTCAATTAGACTAGCAGGCAAATTGAAAGCCTTCAAGGTGCTACATACGTTGTGTCAAAAAATGTCACGGTATATCCAGGGGCACTGCCAATGGTCACACCGCTGCTGTTCGCATTGCACGTAAAGGTAGAGGTTTTGTCGTCAAATGGAAAAGTATAAGCCGTCGGGCAGGCCAGTTTCATGAATACAAGCCAAGGTTGTACGGTGCTCACCCAGGGTTGCCAAGTTGCAATGCAGTTGCCTTGAGATTCAAGGACCTTGGGCCAAGAACCAATGTATGGGTTTCCGGACAATGTCGGGCATCCGCAGTTACAACTGGTAGTATTTTGGTAACAAGAAGTAGCTGCGGTTCCGGTGCATCCAAAATAATCGGGAACATATATGCTACTGTGCGTACCATATAGGGCGGTGGGGACATCGCCTGGACTCGGATTAGTGTTTTTGCCAAGGCCGATGGTCGTAGAGAGCTGGTCAGCACTCCAGTAGCCGACCAGAGTTCCGCATACTTTTGCAAATTGTTTGCTAGGGATGGTTGCGACATTTTGTGCCAACCCACAGATTTGTCCCGAAGCTGTTTGGCACACGGAATAATCACTGCTGCAGGAAACAGTAGGGGATGCTGGCAGGACTTGCCTCAATAGAGTACTTTGGTCACCAAACCCTGGAATGAAGGGTATTTCCGACCCTGGAATGGAGGGTGTAATTTTCCAGGAACAGGCTTGTAAAACGCCCAATGGGTCATCTTGTTGCTTCGCGCCGGGTGTCGCGCAAAAGTAAGGATCTTTTGGATCGGGCACGGTTGTTTGTAGGTCTGGTTGCATGGAAACTCCCAAATTAATCCCGTTAATGATACTGACGTCGTAATAATCCAGACTCTTGCTTCCTGCTGTAAATGTGAACTCAGCCAGGGTGGTCGGTTGATTACCTCCAGTTCCTACGTTGCAATAACCGTTTTGGGGAGCGCAATGCCCATTGTTGGGGCATTCTTGATCATATGTGCTCCCCGAAGGAGGCTTATATCCTGGACCACAGTTTTGATTGGGACATAGAGAGTCGTTGGTGGTACATTGACCAGAAGCGCAATTTTGACCATTGTCGTCACAACCAAAACGCGCAAACATATTGCCACTCCACTGAACTTGAGAAAGAACGTTTGTTTGGTGATGTGCTTTGCTTTGACTGTTGCTGGGCGCAGGAAAACAAAATTGAGCGGAACTTCGAGGAGCTAGTTTGGGGGTCTGAGCATTCAGCAGTCTCGGCGGGCTCCAAAAACACATGTAAGCTGGAGGTGGTGGGGGTGGATAAAATTGTTTAATGAGACTGGACGGATCAGTCGTATCGCAGGTGTTATCGGCACCACAAAAATCCCCTGCTCCTGAACAGCTGCAAACAGCATCACCGGCAGCATCTATATAAGTGCATACCACCACCTTGCTCGTAGTGCTCGGGCAAGGTGTATCCGTGTTGCAGCGCACTCCCCTACCTATTGAGTTGACGCAGGTATAGAGAAGGGGGTACGGCTTATCTGAATTGCAAGTATATTTTGTTCCACAGCCACCGGCTTGGGGGCCTGAATTACTGCACGTACAGATACCAGTTGTATTGTTAGGCAGAATCGTACAGTGCCCGCCGGCATTGGCATTGCTACAATCGCTGTCTATTTTACAGCTCAGGATTGAATCATCACTTTTATTCTGACACTGCCAAGTTCCCTGAGGCTGTTGTGGCAGGGCCGGAACCAGCGTTTTTTGTGAACAGGATCCCAAGGTTCCACAAGAAAAGTTATTGGCGCTGCCGCAACTGCAGTTTCCATAGTTTCCTTGAGCATCGCTATTGGTAAACGTACATTGCCCGCCCGAGTCAGCACAGTCTGCGTTGCTTCGACAGAAAAAAGTCCCACTGGTAAACCCTACCCAGATTGTCTTGCTGGATTGATTGGTTACCTGCATAGGACGCTCAGCAGCGTTACAAAAACTGAGTGCCCCAGGAGGGAGCGGCTGGTTCGGTGGGTTTGGTAGATTCGGTGGATTCGGTGGGTTTGGTGTAGTATCAGAAGAACTATTACAAGAAGCAAAAACGATAAAAAGTAAACCAATACTAAGTAGTCTCATGTTTTAAGAGTAACACAAAAACCTATTAATGATCTGTACTCAGCTCTTCTTTGTTGATTTGGCTTGGTAAATCAATCATGCAGCCTTGCATGATGCAGCATTGCATGATAGAGTAGGGTTATGTTGCAGTTGATTCAGCGTGATCCAGAAATTGGGATTTTAAGTAAAGCGTTTAAATCCCCCAAAGCACAGTTTGCTGTCATATGGGGTCGAAGACGTGTGGGCAAGACTTATCTACTAGAAACTTTTGCTCACAAAAAACGCTGTGTCTATTATACTGCAACACAGCAGAGTTCAGCCGTTGAACTCCAGGCCTTCACACAAGTGGTTCGTGAGTCGTTGCGAGCGACCGATCTGCCAGCTGGCTATTCTTTCCCTGATTGGCCGAGTGCACTAGACTATATTTCCAAGAAGACTGAACGCGAAAAGCTACTGCTGATTTTCGATGAGTTTCCCTATCTCGCTGAGTCAACTGAAGGGATTGAAAGTGTCTTTCAACGTTGGTGGGACAAACAAGGCAAAAAAAGCAACCTGATGTTAATTTTGTGTGGCTCGGCGATTGCTTATATGCAGCAGCTAAACAGTGCTTCTGCACCGCTTCATCAGCGTTCTACGTTGAATCTTTATGTTGCTCCATTTGATTATTTGGGTGCAGGCAAGTTTTTTAAAAAGCTGACGAATTCAGAAAGGGCGCTTGTCTACGGAATTCTAGGTGGCACACCACTCTATTTAGAGCAGTGGGATGAGGAGCAAGATCCTCGCTCTAATTTACTGAACCTATTTGCAAATCCAGCCAGCCCATTGGTAGATGCCGCTGAGCTTGTACTATCTGGTGAGCTCAGAAACATGCAAGGGGCCTTTCGAATTCTTCAAGCCATTGCAAGCGGCAGGACCCGTGCTAACGAGATTCAAGATTTCGCTCAGGTTGCCGTTGAGCGACCCCTCAAAAAATTGCTGACATTGGGATTTATTACGCGAAAGGTCCCAGCATTTGATAATCTGGAAACTAGCAAACGGGCTATTTATCGATTGGCAGACCCCTATTTTATTTTTTGGTTTCGGTTTATTGCTCAGAATCGGGATCAAATTGCGCGTGGGCTTGGGGAACGGTTGATTGATCAGAAAATCCTGCCGTATCTAGACGACCATATGGGCCCTATTTTTGAAGAGATGGCACGACAGCACGCTCGAAGAAATTTTGATATCGAACGTGTGGATGCTTGGTGGAGTACCGATGGCAAGCACGAAATTGATTTGGTTGGATTAGGAGCGCATCAGTCACTTCAATTTGTTGGTACCGTAAAGTGGTCTTCACAGTTGTTAGGACAAGAAGTCTTGGCCAATTTAGAAGGTCATGCTGCTGCACTCAAAGACTTTGGCCCTAAAACGAAGAAATTGATTTATGGACGGAAGGGCAGCCAGAAAAGGCTGTCTGCAAATCCATGTGTCCAATGTTTTTCTATTAACGATCTGTATTGAGCTGCTCTCGTTTCATCTTGGTTCTTGCAATCGAAGCAATTAAATCACTGCTGGTGGGCGCTTGAGCGATGAGATTGTCACAGGTCACTCGAATATCTCGTGCTGAAAAACCTTCAGTTTGTTGGGCAAAAATATCGTAATCTGTTTGAGCAATTTGCGCGGCACGCTTTTTTAAATAAAGCCTGAAAATATCAGCACGCTCAGAAAGTCCCGGCATTTCAATTTTGAGACTTAGGTCAAATCGACTGACAATGGCTTCGTCAATTTGAATTTTGTCGGGCAAATTAGACGCCACGATAATCATGTATTTCGGCGACCCAGAGTTGTTAATGAGCGCCAGAAATTCAGAAAGAACTTGGTATTCTCGGTTTTGCAAATCGGCACTCTTGCGGCTGCGGAAGAAGTACTCGATTTCGTCCATAAAAAACAGAATTGGCCGGGTGTCCTGAAACGCTGGAACGTTGGTCATAGGGCCCGCGTCTGCCCATTTAAGAATGCGAGCGAATTCTTCGATGCCCCTCTCGTTTTTGACAAGTTCACTGCCGGTAACACGTTGAAAATTAAACCCAAGCGATTGGGCAAGAGCCTCTGCGAGAACGGTTTTCCCAGTTCCGGCAGGGCCATACAAAAATAAATTAGGAAGCCCCTCGCCATTGGACCATCGCTGCCGAACAAGGGTCTCGAAGTTTTTAATCTCCGACTTAATCTGTGGAGCAAAAATCAGTTGGTCGAAGTCAGCCATCTTCTTTTTCTTGTCGCAGATGCCCAGCAGGCTCCAGGGAAATGACTGAACAGTTGCGCCAAATAGGGGGTTGTCACAAGTTCTTAACTTGTCTCGCCAAACATAAGTTGCGCTGCTTTCGCCCTTTAAGAACCGCGGATGCACCATGTTTTCGAAGACCCCCTCCAGCATCGGCGCTAAAAATGGTTTGTACAGGACAGTTTCATAGAGTTGCATGATGACGCCTGCATAAATTTGGAGTTTAATTAACTTTCCATAAGACATGGCAACGGGATCGATAGGCGCTGCTTCTTTTTTTTCGCCACGTGAGACGACATATCCGGTGGTTTGATAAGTTATGTAGGTTATCGGGCCTGAAAACATGAACGGCAGCCCAGCGCCAAGGGTGATAAGCGCGGTAATCGCTGTAGGCAACCACACCGTGTAAGCTCGTGGGACCGCAGCGGCTGGCTGTGTTTGGGCGAGCAGAAAGATAACCAGAAGCAGAGAAAAACGGGTTTGTCGACTCAGCATGAACTTAGCCTAGCAAGTTAATTACTTTTAGGAAGTGCTCTATGATCTCTACCGAAAAGTTTTCAAATTGCTGAAATGTCATCGACAAGGCAAAAAATGTAATCACCATGCCACCTACTGCGGTTGCGGGCATGGCTAGGAAATAGGCGTTGATTTGCGGGGCGATTCGATTGATCAGACCAAAAGACAAATTGATAATCAGACAAACAGCACCTACCGGCAAAGCGAGCGTCACGGCAATTTTAAATATTTCACCAAACAGAAACATAAACTCATCAAAAAAAGCGGCTGGGCCAGAAGAAAAGGGCGGGAGTTGGTTAATGGGGACGGCTATAAAACTTTGTACCAAACCCTCAAAAAAAACGGCGTGCAGCCCCGTGCTCAAAAATAATATCAAGGCGATTTGATAATTCAGATCGCCATAGGGCGAGCTACGCTCGGTGATTTCTGGAACCATGAGTTGAATTTGATTGGTGCCTCGGGTGACGTCAATAATTTGACCGGCCATTTCAACCGCATAGAAAATCTGGGCGGTCACAAAGCCTAAACTAAAGCCCACAAAGACTTCTTTGAGCATCATGAGGATATAAGGCATCATGCTCGCCGGGACGGGGCCATGAATATTTGCGATTGCTAGAGGCCACATCATGATGGACAACATGATCGCGATGCCAATTTTGACCGGTCCTGGTGCGTTTTTAGAACCCAAAAACGGAACGATTGTAACCAATGTGATCATGCGGGCAGCGATCAGAGAAAATAAAATCAGTGCATGGCTGTGGCTGATCCCATGGGTAAACGCCGACAATATGCCTGAGATAAATCCTGGCATCGGTTAGCCGAGTGGAATATTGGAGAAATCGCTTAAGCAGCGTGTGGCAAACCGAAGCATCAGACCCCCAACCCAGCCTCCTGAAATAGCAATTGCCAAATACACAAAGACCATTTTGGGCGCAAAACTCAAAGTTTGTTCTTGAATCTGCGTGGTGGCTGAGAACAAAGCGACAGCGAGGCCAACCACCAAGCTGGCGATAATCGAAGGTGCCGAGATTAAGATGGTTAGCAAGATGGCTTCGTTGGTAATCTGAGCGATATAAGCTGAAACATTCATAGCTGATATCCTAACACGAGGCCTTTGGTGATGAGGTGCCAGCCATCGACCATCACAAATAAGAGTAGCTTAAACGGTAAGCTGATCATGGTGGGGGCCAACATCTGCATGCCCAAAGCCATCAAGATGTTCGATACTGCCATATCGATGACCATGAATGGCAGGAAAATCATGAAGCCGATTTGGAAAGCCTTGGTGAGCTCTGTAATCACAAACGCTGGGACTAAAATAATGTAATCATTTTCTGAAAGCGCTGCTCGGTCTTCTTGTTTTCGAATTTTCTGAGCAATTCGATAGAACATCTGGAGATTTTTGACAGACGCCTGGTCTTTGAGAAATTTTTTGATCGGTTGCTCGGACGCCGCTGCTGCTTTAAGAATGAGATCAATATTGGCTTTGTCAAAAAATTCGCTGGCTTGGTAATTCATGTATTTTTCAGCGTTTTTATAAACCTGAAGCCCAACCGGTTGCATGACATAGATCGTGAGTAAAATTGCCAAACCTGTAATCACGGTGCTGGGTGGCGCTTGTTGCATGCCGAGCGCTTGGCGGGTAATCGATAAGACAACAGCAATCTTGACAAAACTTGTGACCATCATGCCAATAAATGGCAGCAGCGAGATGGCGACGAGTCCCACCATGAGCAGCAGTGGCTTGGAACTGATACCGCCACCCGCTGCCAAAGCCGCTAGCCCGCCAACATCGGTTTGTTGAGCAAAGAGGCTCGGGGCGATGAAAAAGATGAGATTAAGACAAAGGCTTTTCATTTAATTCACAAACGAGCGAAACCCCGTTCTCACTCCCGGCCAACACGAAATCTCGCTCTTTTATCCGAACAATATAAAGACTTCGTCGGGGCTCTAGGTGCAAGCGCTCTTTCAGGGCCATGTTGGCGGACAGTTGCTTTTGAGCGATAATTCGACCCAGGCCTTTGTTTAAAATCAAATAGGCCAGCGCAACCACAGCGCCCAGCATGGCCAAAATTTGCAGCAGCGCCCAAACCAGGTCCACGATCAGGTCCCTGTGAGCGTCAGAATTTTAACGCCCATCTGGCCTTCGATTTCGACAAGTTCACCCTGGCCAATGTTCTTGCCGCTGACCATCAGTTGAACCGGATCGGTCGATTTTTGGGAGAGTTCTAAAACCTGGCCTTTTTGCAGCTCACCGACTTGCTGAACGGTCATTGGTTTTCGACCTAGCTCGACCACCAAGGGGATTGTAATGTTTTCGGTCATGAGAGCTCCTCGATAGAGAAAGAATAATTTTTTGTTTGTTCGTCCGTACTGACAGAACCCTTCAGAGTTGCGCAAACGGGATCACCGACAAAAGCTTGGACAGATTTGAGCGAGCTATTTTCGAGAACAACAATATCGCCTGCCTCAAGACCAGCCAGTTCTTCCTGAGTGAGTAGAACCGACCCAAGTTCAACACGCAATGGGATCTCAGCCGACAGACAGCGCTGTTTGCCCAGCTCTAAGGCCGACGCTGCAGGGCTTGGTGTGAGCATCTCAGGGGAGATCCAGAGCCTGATATAAGAATTCTGGTCCTCTAGCGTGAATTTGAAAGACAGACAGAGTAGGGGGACCTGAGGTTTTTCTTGTAGGTTGCTTACTTGAAAAGCTTCCTGCGTCGACTCAAAAACGCCTGTCAGTAAATAGAGGACAATGCCGGATTCAAGATTAGACAGTTTGGGATCCAGAGCCTCAGGGGCCGGTTGTTGAATGGCTTTATAAACGCAGGATTGCAAAGTCTTCGTATCGCATTCGACCCAAATAGAGCCAGCCCGAGGAGGCCACGTGATCGCGAACACGGCGCCTGTCATGTCCGGTTTCGATTCGATGGACATGCGCTGATAGTCAATTTGGCACGCAACGCCGATGCGCTTGGACAGCACTTCCTGGATGCCGGGAAGCCACGTCACGGCCTTTTCGGCCATCGGCAAACAACCGGCTACCAGATTGCGAAGTTTTACTTCGTCGCGAGTGAGTTTGGGCAGGTTTTTGAGCATGTTATTTGGGCAAGGCTTTGTCGAGTACCGATGCGGCTGGCGTGGACATGAGCGACAAAGCAATATTGGTGATCATAAAAACGGCTGCAGCGCCAAAAGTGATCTTGGCCAACAGGGTGTTTGCTCCTCGACCGCCAAACGCTGTGTCAGAACCGGCTCCGCCTAAAGCCGCGCTAGCGCCACCGCGGTTTCCAGGCTGTAACAGCACGACGAGAATCATAAAAACAGCGACCAAAACCTGAAGCGTAATGAGAAATGCCAACATGAGGTTCTCTATACTCCATGGGCTAGGATAGTACAAGAACGAATCAGCTGACACGGGTAGCGGTGGGGGGGCTCTGGACTTTGGGTGATATAATCCAAAACAGGCTTTTTACCGGGCCCAGCCACCAAGAATCTAATCTCTTTGGCCTCGTTGATCGTATCGGGCATCATAGAAATTCGATAGACACCCAGCTGGCGGACAAAAAACGCGCTGACTTTGGTGTTGGTGGGGAATGAGACACCGGGAAACAACGAAGCCGTGTGTCCATCCGCGCCAATTCCAAGGTAAACCAAATCCAGCTGGACCGGTGTGATCAGCTCTTCGTATTTTTTTGCGGCTTCATGTGGGTCTGGATACTGGGTCGGAATGGCGTGGATATTGGCCGCTGGAATACTAATATGAAAGAGTAAGTTTTTTTGTGCCATTCCAAGATTGCTCGAGGGGTCTGAATGCGACACATAACGTTCGTCGCCCCAATAAATGTGAATTTTTGACCAATCTATCTCGGCCTTGGCCAGGGCCTGATAAAAAATCTTAGGCGTGTTCCCACCAGAGAGGGCCACACAAAACTTGCCGCGCTTGGCAATGGCATCTTGCGCGATGGTTTTAAATTCAGAAACAGCGTAGTCAACAAACTGTCCTTCCGAGTCAAAATTTAAGAGAGAATATTGCGCCATTTTCTGCCATCCCGTTCCATTAGTTCGTTGGCTTCATGGGGGCCCCAAGTCTTCGAAGCATAGTTGGGAAAGTCTCGAGGGGGCAATGCGCTCCAGACATCTAAAATTGGTTCCACCACACGCCAGCCAGACTCCACCATGTCGGCACGTTGGAAGAGCGTGCTATCGCCCATCATACAATCATATAAAAGCGTTTCATAGCCTGTGCCGGGTCGGGATCCAAAATAGTCTTTGTATTGAAACTTCATGTTCACATCGCCCAGCTTGACCACTGGACCCGGGACTTTAGCGCCGAATCGGAGCGATATGCCTTCTTCCGGTTGAACGTGTATCACCAATAAGTTGGGCGACAAATCTTCGACTTGGGTTTCTTTAAACATAATTGCTGGCGGGGTTTTAAACTGAATGGCAATCTCGGTGGCCCTCAGTGGCAGACGTTTACCCGTTCGAATATAAAATGGCACACCGGCCCAGCGCCAATTGTCAATTAAAAGCCTCATGGCCACAAAAGTTTCTACGTTAGATTTGGGGTTGACGTCTGGAGAAGATCGATACTCTTTGTACTGGCCTCGGATGGCATAACGAATCACGTCTTCGGGTTTGAGTTCCTGGATGGCCCGCAGGAGCTTCGATTTTTCGTCTCGAACCGCATCGGCATCGAGGGAAATCGGCGGCTCCATGCCCACGTAGCTTAAAAGCTGGAAAATATGGTTCGGAATCATATCGCGCAAGGCGCCAGCGGTTTCATAATAGTTGCCGCGTAATTCAACCCCTAAACTTTCAGCGACGGTAATTTGGACGTGGTCTACATAGCGTCGATTCCAGATGGGTTCGAAAATCCCGTTGGCAAATCGAAAAGCCAGCAAATTCTGGACAGTCTCTTTGCCCAAATAATGATCAATGCGATAAATCTGATGTTCTTGTAAAATTTTTAAAATATCGCTGTTTAATTTTTTGGCGCTGTCTAAATCATGCCCAAAGGGTTTTTCGATAATGACTCGACGAGAATGGTTATTGGTTTCTTGGGTCAGGCCTGCGGCGCCTAATTGCTCAATAATTTTGAGAAAAAACTGCGGTGGGACCGCCATGTAAAAAATATGATTGCGCTTTGGGTCTAAACACGCTTTGAGGGCTGCATAAGTTTTGGGGTCAGTGAGATCGCCGGAGACAAACTGTGTTTTCTGAAGCAGCGACGCTCCAAAAACTTTGGAGTCTTTATCAGAAACAAATTGGTCCAAATTAGTTTTTAAATAATCTCGAAATTGTTCGGAGGTGTAATCTGTGCGAGCGACACCGACCAGCGAGAAACTGTCTGGCAATAAGCCTGCAGCGCCTAAATTGCACAAGGCCGGCAATAAGAGGCGCTTGGTGAGATCACCGCCGGCGCCTAAAATAATCACTTCACAGTCGTTGGCTTTCATTTTTCAACATGCCCCCCAAATTGAAACCGCATGGCTGACAGTGTTTTTTCAGCAAAACTATGATCTTGTCTCGATCGAAAGCGTTTAAATAGCGCTGTTGCCAGCACCTCGGCTGAGACACCAGATTGAACGGCGGCTTCTACTGTCCAACGGCCTTCGCCAGAGTCAGCGACGTGTCCTGAATAGTTGGCTAATTGCGGGTCTTCTTGTAAAGCAATGGCTGTTAAATCAAGTAGCCAAGAGCCTATCACACTGCCACGACGCCAAACTTCGGCGATTTCTTTTAAGTCAAACTTAAATTCACCCGAGCCTTTCAAAATATCAAAGCCTTCGGCATAGGCCTGCATGAGGCCATACTCGATGCCATTGTGGATCATTTTGACATAGTGCCCAGAACCCACTGGGCCACAGTGCAAGTATCCCAGCTCGCTCGGTGTTTTTTCGCCCTTTCGGCCTTTCGTGCGCTCGATATTGCCAGCACCAGGCGCCAAGGTCTTAAAAATGGGTTCGCAAGTTTTGAAAGATTCTGGCTCAGCGCCGATCATCAGGCAATAACCGCGTTCTTTGCCCCATACGCCGCCACTGGTACCGGCGTCAATAAAGTGAATATTTTTGGCTTTGAGAAGCTCAGCATGTCTGAGATCGTCTTTATAATAAGAATTACCGCCGTCGATGATTATATCACCGGCTTTGAGTTCTTTGGATAGAGCTGAGATTGTGTCATCGGTGGGTTTGCCAGCGGGAACCATGATCCAAACAACTCGAGGAGCCGAAAGCTGGGAGGCGAGCTCAGCCAAACTATGAGCGCCTTTGGCTCCTAGAGACTCCAGCTTTTTGACGTTGTCGGCGTTTAAATCATAAGCAACACAAGTATGTCCACCCGCCATGAGGCGCTCGGCCATATTGGCGCCCATTTTCCCCAACCCAATCATTCCAATTTGCATAGAGTCTCCCAGGATATCGAAAGTATGCGTCGGCCTCTTTGTGTTAACACATTCAGGTCACCCAATGCTTGCGCGCGCTTAACCATATTGAAAGTATAGGTTTTGCCTGGGATTGGAAGGTCTTTTTGGGGTTCGCTCACCACTTGCAAAAATACACCCGTATTAGGACCACCTTTGTGCAACTGGCCAGTCGAATGCAAAAATCGTGGTCCAAAGCCCAGTGTAGTCGCGACTTTTTTGGAATCTCGTATTTTTATGCGTAGTTTTTGCAAGATTTGCTGGGTTTCTGCGTTCATGGGCACAAAGGCTTGAAGGGCAAAATAGTCGCCGGGTTTAATTTGGGCGAGCAGGCTTTCTAGTGTTGGGGACTTGCCTGCCGGAGCTTTGGCGTAGGCAGGATTTTCCATTAATCGCCGTGCTTCTACTTTAGCCGCTTCGACGTCAGGTTGATCAAACGCGTTAATACCCAATATTTTTCCAGCCAAAGCCGTCGCGATTTCCCAACGGTAAAACTCAGCGCCGATGTGAATCAAATCTGGCACTTCGATTCTAATTACGGGATGTCCCGCGCGTTCTAATTTTTCAACCGCTGTTTCTAAAGAGCTATCACCGGCCAGGTGCATGTACACAAAAGCGCGATCGGAGCCATACACGCCAGGAGTGCCGACGGGCTCACCGACGATTGGAATTAACCCTTTGTTTTGTTTTCCGGTAGACTCTGCGAGAAGCTGTTCGATCCAGTCTCCTAGGTGTGCGAGTTTTTCTGGGGCGATCAGTGTGACTTTGTCACGGCCTTTCAGGGCCAGTTGCCCTAAAGACAGCCCCAAACGTGCACCTGGGTTTTCTCGAGGTTTTAAGCTTTCACAGGCCTCGCGCATGGCGCATGCATGTTGCAAAAGCGTCTGGGTATCCACGCCCATGAGCTGTGCTGGCACTAGACCAAAATTAGACAGCGCCGAGTAACGCCCACCGATAGATTTTAGGCCGTAATAAATCGCCCCAAACCCGCGTTGTTTTGCAATTGCTTCAAGCTGCGATCCTGGATCTGTGATCGCGATAAAATTTTTAGGATTTTTAGATTTCTCAAAAAAATAATCCATAAAAATATTGGGTTCAAGTGTGCTTCCCGACTTGCTCGACACGATAAATAGTGTGTTTTTGAAATCAAGTTGTTTCTCTGTTGCTGCGATTTGTTCAGGATCGGTAGAATCGACGACATAGAATTTCGAAGCGTCTTTGAAAGGCCCTAGGGTTCTATTTAAGACGTCTGGGGCCAAACTGGATCCGCCCATTCCGAGCAGCACCACGGCGCTGGTCGACTTGTCCACCGAAGCCTTGGCGTAGGTGGAGGTCACCACATCCAACCACCCCAACCAGGCATTGGTTTTTTCTTCTTCCCAGAGGTTTTCGATTTCGGTGATTTTGGGTGGGTGCTTGGCTTCGATCGCTGCGAGCATTTTGTCGAAAGGCTCTGAAAACAGCTTGATGCCGTCACTTAAGAGTGAGGCCGTGACTTGCTTGAAAGAAACTCCAGCCTGCTTGAGCTCATCCATGGCTTTTGTGGCTTCCGATAAATCAGCTTCGAGCGTATTTTTAACCTCGCCATGATCTAAAAATGCTTGATAGGTTGCTGGCGGAATCGTATTGACTGTATTGGGACCGATTAACTGCTCGACGTAGAGCACATCGCGATAGGCTGGATTTTTGGTGCTGGTGCTGGCCCAGAGGAGACGCTGGGTTTGTGCTCCAGCCTTGGCAAGCTTGGCCCAGCGGGGGCTCGCATAGAGCTCTTGATGATACTTGTAAGTCAGCTTGGCATTGGCGATGGCGATTTTGCCGGCTACTTGTGGGGCCATTTTATCAACCATCGAATCAATGCGGCTCACAAAAAAGCTGGCCACGCTGGCGATATGGGCAATCTCAAGACCTTGTTTGACTCGAGTTTCAAGACCCTTGATAAAAGCTTCGGCTGCTTGCGCATATAGTTCTTGGGCAAACAATAAAGTGACGTTGATATTGATGCCGTCAGCAATTAGCTGCTCAATGACAGGGATACATTCGGGGGTGCCTGGAACTTTAATCATAATATTAGCGCGATTGACGCGGGCCCAGAGGCGTCTGGCTTCCGCGAGTGTTCCTGCTGCATCCAGCGCCAAATGCGGCGAGACTTCCAAACTCACGTAACCATCTAAGCGTTTTGTTTTTTGATAAGTTTCTGCAAAGATATCAGCTGCGTCTTGGACGTCTCTAATTGCCAGAGCTTCGTATAAATCAACCGGTCTTAAAACCTGCTCTTGGTTAAGCTTACCGAGAAAATCATCATATTCGTTACCAGATGTGACAGCTTTTTCGAAAATCGCAGGATTGGATGTAACCCCACGTAGACCTTCTTCGTCGACCATGCGTTTAAGCTCGCCCGACGTGATGAGGCTACGTTGAATAAAATCAAGCCAGACCGATTGGCCGGCTGCTGCCAATTTTTGAAGAGAGTTCATCTCCCCAATATAGCTCGAACAGTGTCCCGCGCCAATATCTAGCTGTGCTGATATTAAATATTATGACAAACGCCTATATTGCCGCCACTGGAATTGCTGTTCCGCCTGCTGTTCCCACGGAAAGATTTTTAGAAATCGATCAAAAATACCGAGCCAGACATGGCCAGAGCCGTGAAGTGCGGGACATGATCAGGCAATTTGTTGAAAATGCACAAATCAAACAGCGGCATAGTGTCTGTTCTGGTTGGTTCCTGCCAGGAACTAATTCAGAGGGCTATGAAGACATATTTACAGAGTATGACTACGATCCACCAGCGTACTTAAGGGCACGATATTGGCATGAGCAAGCTCCTAAAATGGCGATTCAAGCGGCTCAAAATATGCTGGCTCATTGGTCTGGGAGTGTGGCTGATATTACACATGTTGTGACGACATCTACTTCAGGTTGGGCTGAGCCAGGGATTGCTGTTGAATTGATTGAAGCACTCGGTTTGTCAGAAGACACGCGTAAGATCGAAATTAATATCAATGGCTGTTTTTGTGGCGCGAGCTGTCTTAGAACTGCGCGCGATATTATTCGAGGAGGCGAAGCTAAAAATGTCTTAGTGGTTGCAACAGAGCTTGCTTCTATACAGTATAATATGCTCGAAACTGATGTCTCACAGTTGATATCGAGCTCTTTGTTTGCCGACGGTGCGGCAGCAGCAATCGTCTCGGCTGAAAATTCAAAGGGGGCGTGGGCTTTTGATAAAGCTGGCATGTCATTGGTGCCAGGCAGCAAGCACATGCTCAAATTAAACCCGGATTTTGAAAAAGAAGCGACGGCTGTTAAGATGTTTCTACACCAGGGTGTTTCTAAAGCACTGGCTGGCTATTTTCAGTCAGGACGAGGTCGTGGCTTGTTGGATGATATTCTAAAAGACGCGCCCAGTTACCCAGCATTGGCAGTTCACCCCGGTGGGCCGAATATCTTAGACGGCATGAATGGTGTTTTGTTAGAACGCGGTTGGCCAAAAAATTGCTTAGACGCGTCGTATGCGACGCTGCATGAAACAGGTAATTTGGGCTCAGCAGCCGTATTATTTGTTTTAGATCGCTTGATGCGCGAGACAGAAAATAGGAAAATGGCCTATTTTGCGTTTGGTCCCGGCGTCACAGTGGAGTGGGGAAGTTTGAGCAGCGTTTGATGATTAAAGAGAGGATATGAAACTCTCTGCTGATCATATATTGGCCCCCCTGTTTGAACTGGCTCAATCTGACCCGAATCGGGTGGTTTTTACGTTTGTAGATGATCAGGGCCAAGATGTTGAAGTCAGAACAGCATCACAGATGGCTGACCGTGCTCAAAGTTTGGCATATTATTTGCTCGACGGTTGTGGGCTCAAGCCAGGCGATGCGGTGCTATTGGTGTATCCGCCTAGTCTTGAGTTCATCGACGCATTTGCGGCCTGTATGTTGGCAGGATTGGTGGCTGCCCCGGTCTATCCCCCAAATTTGGCACGACCTGAAAGTGATCTTGCCAGACTGGAGTTGGTGGCCAAGGCTTCAAACGCCAAGGCTATGTTGACGAACCGAGCCTATCGCTGGGGCGTTCGGTTAAGCTTCAAAGGCCGATGGCCTTCTCTTCCTTGGATTGTCACCCACCTGCGCCAAGGTTTTGATGGGCAAGCGAAGGGGGAAATTGAAAATCCAATAGCGCTTCTCCAATTTACTTCAGGCTCGACGTCAACTCCAAAAGGCGTTCGCATCACACATGCCAATTTGAGGCACCAGCTTTCACTCTATCGAGAACAAGTTTCTGTCGACGAAAGCATTCGTGGCGTCATGTGGGTGCCGCAGTACCATGATTTAGGTCTTATCTGTGGAATTACGGCGGGTTTACATGCCCAAGGGTCCTACTGGATCCTCTCGCCGTTTTCTTTTTTAAAAAAGCCAGCCGTCTGGTTTGACGTAATTAATAGAGTTCGAGCCACACACACAGCGTCGCCCAATTTTGGTTTCGAGTTGGTCACGCGCAAGACAACGCTCAAACAACGAGCCTCGTGGGACTTAAGTTGTCTCAGGCTGATATTGAGTGCCGCCGAGCCAATTGTTCCCCGTACAATGGATGCTTTTTTTAAAGCCTTCGAAGTATCGAAATTATCTCCTCAAGCTTTTTATCCGGGTTATGGTTTGGCAGAGCATGCTGTAGGTGTGACGTTTGGCGGGCAGCAGCGCTTTAAGTTGAATCGTCAAAAGATGTTAGAAAACCAACAGGTTGTTTTTGATGACAACGGTCTAGAAATTACCGGTTGTGGTAAGCCTTATGGGGATATTAAAGTCCGCATTGTCTCATCCGAGGGCAAACAGGCATTGCCCGAGGATCAAATCGGCGAGATTTGGGTGCAGTCTGCCAGTGTCGCCGACGGTTACGAAGGCAATCCAGAAGCCACACAAGAAGTATTCAAAAACGTATTGAGCAACGAGCCCGGGTTTTGGCTGAAAACAGGCGATTTAGGTTTTCTGCACGGGGGCGAATTATTTATCACGGGTCGCCAGAAAGACCTGGTGATTATTCGAGGCCGCAATATTCACCCTGAAGATATTGAAGAATCTCTACGCTATGCACATCCAGCGATTCGACCCGGCGGCTTAGCGGCGTTTGCAGTGATGGGCGAAGCCACTGAAGAACTAGCAGTTTTAATCGAAATCGACGACGCGAAGCACGATCAAGCACCTGAAGCACTTCAGGCAGCTAAACACAAATTAGGTGAAACTTGGGGCTTGCAGGCTCGACTGATTGCTGTGCCAACCAAGACCGTCAAAAAAACAACGAGTGGCAAAATCCAACGCTCGGCCAACCAAAAAGCGTTTTTAGCAAACCAGATCAAAGAACTCGGTATTTTAGAGCCACAGGAGCAGGCTAGGCCAATTAATTTCGACGAGCCCTTGTTTGAGCAAATATCAGAAATACCCGTCGAAGAACGTGTTGATTGGTTGATAGCCGGTATGCAAGCGATTGTTTTAGGCAAGCTATCGAATGAGGTGACACAGGTTGGCCCGGATGATTTTTTGCCGAACACAGGATTAGATTCTCTGGCCAGCGCCGAGTTATTACAGCTTTTAGAAGAAAAAACAGGCCAAACACTGCCCAGCACCTTGTTTATCGAATATCCCACATTGCGCAAAGCAGCGATGCGCGTGTTGAGCATTATCGGAGTCGAACACACTGGAGAATTGGCAGTTCCTGATCTTGAACAGCCATTGGTCTATCGACCACCGATTCGCTCCATGCTTCCTGGGAAAACGCGGATTGGGATCGTGGGTGGCGGCGTCGCTGGGTTGGTGTCTGCCTATGAATTGGCAAAGCTTGGCTACAAGCAAATCACGTTGTTCGAATCCGAAGCCAACTGTGGCGGCAAAGTTTTGACGGAATATCGTGATCAGGAAGCCATCGAGTTGGGGCAGAATTTTTTTGTGGACTCATTTTCGACGGTGATTGGCCTGGCCAATGAATTGGAATTGCCATTAAATCCTGCCGACAATACATTCCAACAGTGGACGCCGGATGTTGGTTACGAAGAGGGCCCCGCCCGAAAGCCGTCGCGCATTTGGATGCGTAACCTTGCCAAGGCTGGGCGTGTTGAATTAAATCCTCGATTGGGTTTGCCCGTGTTGCTGGAGGGTCGCGAAGAGCCATTTTCAAGTTTCATCAAGCGTCATCATTTAAGTGTCCACCCGATGTTCTATTTTGATTGGAATGCCATGGGGTATGGCTTTGATCTCGAAATGCCGGCTTGTTATGTTCTCGCTTATCTTCAACACGTAGGAAGCAGCAGCAACGTTTGTTATTTGCCGAACGGAAATCAACAACTTTGGACAACATTGGCTGAGCGTTTGGAAAAAACTTGGGGTGTTCAAATTCGACGTGGCCACAAGGTGAGCAGCATTCATCCGACTGAAACGGGTGTTTTGATCGACCAGGAGCATTATGACGAGGTAATTTCGGCGGTTCCGCCGGATTTATTGGCCTCATTGCTGCCCCAAGAAGATCCGCTGCAACCCCTATTGGAGCAGTTTGAATACATGGGTTATTCGATTCATGCCATCAAAGCGAAGGGTTTATTTGAAAAGGGTGCTGTATTGTTTCCGGAATGGGCGAAGCAACAGGGACCACTGGTAACGATGCAAGCATGTGTTAAGCGGCAAGGTTGGTATCTCATGGGTCAATTCGCTTCGGGGCATTCCAAGCAGTTGGATAATATGCCGGAGTCTGATTTGCGTGGCGAGATACAGCATGGCATAACGCTGATGGGCGGTCATATCACCGAATGGGGGCCTCATAGAACTTGGAAGTACTTCCCGCATGTTCGAAAAAATCCTGTGTCTGTTTTGCAACAAGCAGAGAGATTGCAGGGTTCAAGACACGTGTGGACGACGGGGTCTTGGATGGCGTTCGAGACAACCGAACACACAGCCAGACATGCAGGGCATTTGGTTCGAACGTGTTTTGACCCGGCTGATTTTTAAACGTTAAACTTAAAATGCATGACGTCACCATCACGGACGACGTAGTCTTTGCCTTCCAGTTTAATTGCGCCGGCTGACCGACAGCCGGATTCGCCTTGGTATTTGACGAAGTCTTCCCACCAAATCACATCGGCTTTGATAAAGCCTCGTTCAAAATCCGTGTGAATGACACCGGCTGCCTGCGGAGCTTTCATGCCGGCATGAATGGTCCAAGCGCGGACTTCTTTGACGCCTGCGGTCAAATAAGTCTGCAGCTTTAAGAGTTTAAAAGCGGCTTTAATAATCCGATCCAGGCCCGACACTTCGAGGCCGAGTTCTTTCAAGAAATCAGAGCGCTCTTCTGGTTTAAGATGCGAGAGTTCTTCTTCGATTTTGGCGCACACGACCACCACTTGGTCCTGTCTTTGAGTTGCGAGATCCAAAAGTGTTTTCAAATGCGCGTTTTTGTTAGGGTCAAATCCGTCTTCGTTCACATTGGCCACAAACAGTGTCGGTTTTGCTGAGATCAAATGCATATCTCTGAACGTATTTCGGAGATCTTCGTCTTCTTGGTTGTAACTAAAACTTCGGGCGGGTTGGCCGTTGTTTAAGTGAGTTAACAAAGCGTCACAGAGTGTCTCGGCTTTCTTCGCGGCAGCATTTTGACCACGAGCAGCTTTACGGGCTCTGTCTAAAGCTTTAGTGCAAGAGTCTAGATCAGCCAGAATCAACTCGGTTTCGATGGTTTGAACATCTCGAACTGGGTCAATATGGTTGTCCACGTGGATAATATTTTCGTCTTCAAAGCATCTGACGACGTGACAAATAGCGTCTGTATCACGAATGTGGCTCAGAAACTTATTGCCAAGGCCCTCGCCTTGGCTGGCGCCTTTGACCAGGCCTGCAATGTCGACGAAAGTCATAGAGGCGGGCAATATACGTTCTGGACGAACCACACTGGCCAGTGCCTGTAACCGATGGTCGGGTACATCTACGACGCCGACATTGGGTTCAATCGTACAAAACGGATAATTGGCCGACTCAGCCTGGGCTGAGGTCAGACAGTTAAACAGGGTGCTTTTGCCCACATTGGGCAAGCCAACAATACCGCAAGAAAGTGCCATATGGGCCAGAAGGCTAGTACGGACGTTTCAAACTAGCAAGGATAGTGACAGCTGGCCTGACTAAAATAGGGAAGAATTGGCCAGTTCTCTAGCCGGCTCAATCAAGTCAGCATGCTTAACCAAATCACAGTGATGAAAGATTGGCAGCCCCGATTGACGGGTGCCCAAGAAATCACCCGGGCCTCGAATTTTCAAATCTTCAGCCGCAATTTCAAAACCATTTTGGCTCTTCTCCATAATACTCAAACGCCTGTAAGTTTCTTCGCTGGGGAAAAGCTGGTCGGTGAGTAAATAGCAAGCGCTTTTTTTGCTGCCTCGACCTACTCGGCCTCTGAGCTGGTGCAGCTGAGATAATCCAAAACGCTCTGGATGGACAATAATCATGCAGGTTGCATTGGGTACGTCGACGCCGACTTCAATCACAGTCGTTGAAACCAATATTTGGGCTTGACCCGAAGAAAACCGCTGCATGGTCGCGTCTTTTTCTGCCGCCGGCATGCGCCCATGAATCAGACCGACGGTCAAAGATCCAAAACGTGCTTCCAATTGGGCAAACGCCTGTTGGGCATCCAGCAAATCTATTTTTTCGGATTCTTCAACCAATGGGTAAATAATATAGGCCTGATCTTGGTTGCGCAGGCATTTTTCTGCCAACATCATGACGTTCAAGGTCGGGTCACCTTGCAAAATATGCGTTGAAATCGGGGTTCGGCCAGGAGGCAACTCGTCCAAGACAGAGAGCGCAAAATCACCATAGGCTGTCAGCGCTAAGCTTCTAGGAATCGGAGTCGCTGTCATGGCCAACACATGTGGCACTTCAAGGCCGCGTTTGCCCTTATTGCGCAGCTCTGTGCGCTGGTTTACGCCAAAACGGTGTTGCTCATCGATAATACATAGGCCGAGTTTGTGAAATTCGACGTCGTCCGAGATCAACGCATGCGTGCCCAAAATTATTTTAATTTCGCCGGATTGTAGCCGTGCCAATACATCACGGCGTTCTTTGGTGCCTAAGCTGCCTTGGAGCCGGCCCACTAATTGGCTTCCAAATAATTTCACAAATAGTTGATAATGCTGCTCTGCTAAGATCTCCGTTGGGGCCATCAAAGCTGTTTGATAACCCGCTTCGCTCAGATGACAAGCAACCGAGGCAGCTACTGCAGTTTTACCCGCACCGACGTCGCCTTGCAGGAGCCTTAGCATGGGGTAAGGCTTGTTTAAATCGCCAATAATTTCGTTGATGACTCGAACTTGTGCTTGTGTTGGCGTAAACGGCAGTATTTTTTTAAATAACGCATCCGCAGGTATTCTAGGGGCTACCGGAGCTTGGGATTGCTGTTGAGTCTTGCGGTGCTTCTGGAGACGCAATTGGAGCTGATAGAGTTCTTCGAAAGCCATGCGTCTAAATGCCGGGTGTTTGTCTAAGTCTGTGATGACGTCGTCAGGCCGATGAATCGCTTCGTAGCTCTCTAATAAAGGCAGCAAATTAAGCTGCTGAAGTATCTCTGTTGGAAATGGCTCTTGGGGGGCGCTTTTATGAATATGGCTGAGCGCCGACTCGATGCCCTTGCTTAAGTCGGCCGGGCCTAAATTTTTAAGCTCGGTGTAAATCGGCCAAACGCCGTGAAAATCAGCAGATTTATCACCCAGAGCTACTTTGGGGTGCGCCATTTGCAACATGGCATTAAAGGACGTGACCAATCCCATCACCGTAATTTGTGTCTGAGGGGGTAGATTCATCAGATAGCTCACAGGCCTCAGCTGAAAAAATACGAGCTTCAAATAGCCAGAGCCATCTTTGAACATGATTTCAAGACGTTGGCTTTTAGGGGGCCCAACGGTTTGTAAACGCATGATCGTCCCAACGACCAAGCCGTTCATACCAGGCTTTAACTCTGAAATAGGACGCTTTTCTCGAAGTTGATACGCTCTGGGCAAAATCCCCAGCAGGTCTTTGATGGTGTGAACGCCTAAGCTTTTAAAAGCTTTTTCGCGCGCAGGTCCGATGCCTGTTAACTTGCCAATCGGGTCTTCATAGGGATTGCTCACGGGGCCAGCCAAAACCGAAATGCGATGACCACCATGATGGCCAGTGTCACCAAGCCAACAGCCACGGGGATCCAACTTTTGATATCATGTGTTTTAGCCACGTGCTCAGAAGTAGGCAAGACCTCGGCTTCTTTCTGGATGTCTTCCGTTTTAAATTCAGCCGTGACTTCTTCAGTTTGATCCATGAAACTAACTATATCGAAATTTCAACGATTTCACACTCTTTGACACCTTTTGGAGTTCTGATTTCCAACTGGTCACCCACAGACTTGCCTACCAGTGCGCGTGCGAGAGGAGAGCTAATGCTGATTTTTGATTTTTTGAGATCAGCTTCATCTTCGCCCACCAGTGTCCAAGTTTGTTTTTCACCCGAGTCAGCATCTAAGATGGTTACGGTCACCCCAAAGATAACTTTAGAACCATCAAATTGGCTTTGATCGATCACCTGTGCCCCAGCAATTTTGACTTCCAGTTCACGAATTCGGCCCTCAAGCATGGACTGTTTTTCACGCGCGGCGTCATATTCAGCATTTTCAGACAGATCACCATGGGCTCTGGCTTCGGCGATATCCTGAATCACTTTAGGGCGAACTTCGGCTTTTAAATAACGCAGTTCTTCTTGCAGGGCAGTGTAGCCATTTTGGGTCATTGGGTATTTCATAGTTGTGCTCGAATAAAAGAACCTACTTCTTGGGTTGTTTTTTGTCCACCCAGATCAGGGGTGCAGATGTTGCGCTCGATGGCTTGTTTAACTGCCTCTCGGAGTTTTTTCGCGGGTTCAAAGAGCTTTAAGAAGTCGAGTAACATGGCAGCACTTAAAAACGCAGCCATTGGGTTCGCTTTATTTTGGCCGGCAATATCCGGCGCTGAGCCATGTACGGGCTCAAACAGGCCAATCCTGCCAGGGTGAATATTCGCACTGGCCGCAAGTCCTAAGCCGCCGGTGATTCCAGCCCCTAAGTCGGTCAAAATATCGCCAAATAAATTCGAAGTCACGACGATCTCAAATTGCTCTGGGGCCCTGACAAACTCCATGGCCATGGTATCGATATAAAGCTGTTTGGCTTTGATTTTCGGATATTTTGGCGCGATCTCGTTGAAAACACGTTGCCAGAGGGCGCCACCAAATTTGATCGCATTGGATTTGTGGCCAAGCGTGACTGATTTTTGAGCACACTCAAATGCCTGTGTGATGATTCGGGCCACACCTGCATAAGTGTGCCGGCTCTCGTCAATCGTTGTTTCTTGGGGTGTGTTCTTGTTCGAAGCGCTGCCGTGACCCCCATAGATATCTTGCGTATTTTCTCGAAAAATGATGAAATTAATATCGTCGCAGGTTTTATTTTTGAGGCAAGTTAATTTGTTGTTTAAGAGCTGAATCGGCCTCATATTGGCATACAAGTCAAGACCTGTTCGTAAACCAAGCAAGATCTCGCGGCCGTGGGCCATGTCGGGGATTCTCGGATCTCCCAAAGCTCCAAAATAGATCGCGTCAAAATCAGACAAATTTTTGAGCGCGTCTGGGGGCAATCCTATGCCTTCGGAAAGCCACTTGTTTGCACCCCAACCAAAGTGGGTGAGTTCGAAACCGAGTTGTTCCAATACAGGAGCCCCTTCGGCAATCACTTCGGGCCCGATGCCATCTCCGGGAATAACCGCAATTTTTTTAGACATTTTGTCGCAGTCTCTGCATCATGGCTTCATGTTGGGCGTCTAATAGTTTGTCAACCCGGACTTCTTCATCTCCAGGGCGCTTTTTGACGCTGATTAAGTGTCCGTAGTAAGCCATACACTCTTCGAAGACATCTGGTGCCCCCAAGGGGGCCAAAATGGAGGTAATAATACTTGCCGGCGAAACAGGCTGAGCAGGGGGTGGTGCACCACGTATCATACCCGTACTTAGTCTTGGACCCACTTTTTTGGCTGATATTCGCGATGGGTGGCCACTATGAATAAACCCATTTTTAGACTATTTATCTCAGTCTCATGGGCCTGATTCAAGTTTTAAATGAAATTACTGCCAATCAAATTGCGGCTGGCGAAGTCGTTGAGCGTCCGGCTTCTGTGGTCAAAGAACTCATTGAAAATGCCCTCGACGCCGGTGCTATCCAAATCGATGTTCAAATTGAGGAAGGCGGTATCCGTCGGTTGATTATCACGGATAACGGCGTGGGAATGGCTCCAGACGACGCCGTCTTGTGCTTTTCACGCTATGCCACCAGCAAGATTAAAAGTGTCAACGATCTGGGCTCTCTCATATCTTTTGGATTTCGGGGCGAAGCATTGGCGTCGATTGCATCGGTCAGCAAAGTTACACTCACCACCCGGCAGGCTTCTTCTCAATTAGCCACGCAGGTTGTCATACAGGGCGGAAAAATCTTAAATATTGGCGAATCGGGCGGCCCTGTTGGGACAAGAATCGAGATCGAATCGCTGTTTTTTAACACCCCGGCCAGGCTCAAGTTCTTAAAAAGCACCCGATCTGAAAGTGCTGCGATCGAGAGCGTTGTTCGCGAAGCGGCGCTGTCTAAGCCAGAAACAGGTTTTCGATTTCAAACAGACGGCGTTTTAAAATTGGAAGCACGCCAGGCACTTTCGCAGGACCGACGCCTCGAAAGATCAATTAGTTGCTTGGGTGAAGACTGCCGAGACTATTTGTTCCCCGTTGAAACAAAAACAGATTTTTTGAAACTTTCTGGCTATATCGTCGCGCCGTTGGTGACGCGCAAGGACAGCCTGGGGATCTATCTCTATGTGAACAACCGATATGTGCGCGATAAACAGTTGGTGCAAGCCATTAAAGTCGCCTATCGAACACTCTTAGAAATCGGCAGGCATCCGGTTTGTGCGCTGAATCTTGAGTTAAACCCTGAAGAAGTCGATATCAACGTTCACCCCCAGAAGCTTGAAGTTCGTTTTTCAGACCCATCGCGAGTTCAAAGCCATGTGATTAGATTGCTCAGTGATTTTTTGGCGACGACACCTTGGTTAAAACATGAAGCGCCAGAAAGAACTTATGTTTTAAGGGAACCTGTGGCGGCGTTTGAAATACCCTTGTCTGCGCCCCCAATTCACAACCTCGGCGGCGCCGAGCGTTATGTTGACCTGAGAATTATTGGACAAGTTGACAACACTTTTTTGCTGTTAGAAGGCCAGAAGTCTATGATCGTGTTGGACCAGCATGCAGCCCATGAGCGTGTTGTGTTTGAAAAAGTCCAAGCCCGAGTGAAAGAAAGCGCTGCTCCTTCTCAAAGTTTACTTTTTCCAGTGACGATCACGCTTTCCCCGACAGATATGAACACCCTGTCGGAGAAAAAAGATTTGTTTCTGCCATTTGGGTTCGAGATAGAGCCTTTTGGAGATAATCAGGCGATCGTCAAAGCCGCACCGCCCGGCCTTAAAACCGAGTTTGTTGCCCAAATCATTAAAGACACACTGTCTGATCTGGGAAAAACAGACCGCCCCGATAGTTTAAACTCCTTCTCCGATCATATTTGTGCTCAAATCGCGTGCCATACTTCGGTCAGAGCGGGCCAAAAATTGGATCACAGCGAAATCAGAGCGCTGTTGGAGCAGCTGGATGTTATCGACTATGCCGCACACTGTCCGCATGGACGTCCTGTGGTTCGTTCGATTCCTTTTGGTGAGATGGGTCAATGGTTTCACAGAACATAGTTGTTATTGCCGGTCCAACGGCGTCAGGTAAAAGCGCTCTGGCCATGCAGATGGCGCAGGAGCTGGGCGGTGAGATTATTTGCGCCGACAGCCGGCAAATCTATCAACGCATGTCAATCGGTACGGCTTGTCCGAGCCCCGAAGAGTATGCATGTGTTCCCCATCATGGCTTCGAGCAATTAGACCCGCGCGAAAATTACAGTGCTGGACAATTTATCAAAGATGCCGATGCTTATGTGCAAGAAATCCAAGCGCGCAACAAAACGCCTATTTTAGTGGGTGGGACTGGCTTGTACTTGCGAGCCTGGCGCTTTGGGTTGGACGATGTGTTGCCCGCGGACCCTCAGATTCGTGAAAAACTCGAACAAGCATCGCTCGAAGAGCTTTATCAAAAACTGCAGGCGCTGGACCCGGTGAGTGCAGAATATATCAAACCTAACGATTCTGTGCGGATTAAACGTGCTTTGGAGATCTATGGAGTTACTGGCCAACCAGCCAGCAAGCTGCGTCAAACCAATTGGAATCAAGCTCCTCGGGTGCATGCACGCTGGATTTTGCTCTGCCGCGACAAAAAAGAGCTCGATTTGAGACTTCAAGCTCGGGTGGCAGAGATGTTCGATCGGGGCTTACTCGAAGAAGCACTTGCACTCCGAGAATATCTTGGCACAAATGACCCGTTTGAGCGCCTCAAGACGCCGGGTTATCTGGAAGCGTTGCAATTGGCTGATGGTTTGATCTCGAAAGAGCAGGCACTCGAACTTACTTTTAGGCGCCATCGACAGTATGCAAAGCGCCAAGTGACGTGGTTTCAGAAAGAATCCTGGTGGAACAGTTGACAGGATTTGAGGTCTGAAGCGACAATGCGAAAATGCTTCGACTCTTTATTTTAGCGGTTCTTTTTTGCAACCTTGGGCTTGCCTCCATAATCTGCGAAAATTGCACGAATACGTGCAATAACAGCAGTTTGCTCCCCGTAACGATCGCAGGCAACCCTAGAGAGACCTTTTGTCGTCAACACACGGGTTCCTGTCAGGCCTGTGTCGACAATATGCAACTTCCAAAGACATCGAGTTGCCTCATGGAGGAGTCTCTCTGTCTCTATGTGGATTCACCCAGTGCTGTACCTGATTGTGCTCGCTGTGAAACCAACTGCCTTATGGATTCACGAGTTCCGGACACCATCATTCCTCCATCTAATCCGACGCATGTCATCCCCAAGGCCAGTTATTGTCACTTGACTGCAAACCAATGCCAGGACTGCACAACACTTCCTGCGGGTGACAAAGAACGATTTAATTGCAACCGAGTGATCGCCACCTGCTTGTATGTTGCCCACGGGCCCACTTGACAAAAACAGCCTAATCGATGATGGGAGGCTCACCGGTTTCTGGGGCGTAGACAAGCGGTAAGTCATTGGTTTTTGATACCAACATGCGAAGGTTCGAATCCTTCCGCCCCAACCAATGAAGGACCCCATCCGTATTTTTGCTGGCAGTTCGAATCCATTACTAGCGGAACGCATTGCCGCCTATCTGAAAACATCGTTGGGGGCTCGAAAGATTACCAACTTTTCGGATGGTGAAACTTTTGTCAACATCGAAGAGAGTGTGCGTGGGCACCACGTTTATATCCTGCAATCTGTATCCCCCCCGGTGAACGATAACCTGGTTGAAATGCTGATCATGATCGATGCATTGAAACGGGCATCAGCGTCAGAAATCACGGTTGTCGTTCCATACTATGGTTATGCGCGTCAAGATAGAAAAGCCGGTCCCAGGGAGCCCATCACGGCCAAGTTAATCGCTGATTTGTTGGAGGCTGCGGGAGCCACGCGTTTGATTTCGTTAGATTTGCATGCCGCACAAATTCAAGGCTTCTTTGACGTCCCCGTCGATAATCTTTACGCCACGCCAATTTTTTTGGAAGACATTAAAACTAAGTTTAAATCAAAAGACATCGTGATAGTTTCTCCGGATGCAGGCGGTGTTGAGCGGGCACGGGCTTATGCCAAATGCTTGCACACAGGTTTGGCGATTATCGATAAACGGCGCCCGAAGCCCAATATCGCTGAGGTCATGAATATCATCGGAGATGTCTCTGGCAAAACAGCGATTATTATCGATGACATGATCGATACCGGTGGAACGCTGTGCAAAGCGGCTGAAGCGATTATGAAAGCCGGTGCAACAGGCGTCTGGGCCTATGCAACGCACGCTGTGTTTTCGGGCGAGGCTGTGAGCCGCATGGACGCTTCGGCCCTAAACGAAGTCGTTGTTACAGACAGTATTCCCCTGCGAGCAGGCTCAGAGAGTTCTTCTAAGATTCGTGTGCTTTCTTGCGCACCGTTGGTGGGGGAAGCCATGAGCCGAGTGTACACAGGAACGAGCGTATCAAGCTTGTTTTTGTAAGGCTGGAACTTAGACCTGCTCGACCCCACAAGCCTTAGCGGCCTTCAAAAGCTTTTCATCTAATGTCGCTATAGGCGCTGACTCAGATAACGCCAAGTGTAGATACAGGGCATCGTAGCTGCTCAAATCAAACTGACGTCCCAGTGAAAATACAGAACCAAAGATTTGTTCGCGCTCTACTGAATACGTCTGAATTTGAAACTGCTTCAGAAAATTCAAAAACTCGATGGCTTCTGCAACGCTGATTCGCGACCGACGAATCTGCACCAACATCACATTTGCGATCTCGGTTTCCCAGATGGAGGGTACAATCGGCTGCCACTTCTCCATATCGTCCAACAGTCGCTTGGACTCTAAAGTAGCCTGCGCTGAAAGCAGCCAAGCGGCCGTCATGGAGCAATCTAAAACTAATTTTTGTCTCATTCGCGACCCCAGTTAATCATGTCCTTTACAGACATATCATCTGGTTTTTGGGCCCGAGCTGCGATGCGCTTTTGAAGGGCTTTAATACCCAAAATCGCGTCTTTGATGTTTGAACCTGGTTTCGACAGGTTAGGAGGTACCAAGCGCGCTACCTCTTGCCCATGGCGCGTAATGGCTATGGTCTCACCTAACAAGACCTGTTCAACCATTTGAGAAAAATGGGTCTTTGCCTCAAAAACACCAGCATTTTTCATATAGGCCTCCTTTTCTAACCTGATCTGGTTATAAGTCTAACCTGTTTTGACTAAATTAGCAAATTGGCTATTGCATAGATAGGTTGCTGATGAAACACTCCGACCCTAAGTATGACTCCCCGCTCAGTAGCCATTATCGATTTCGGGTCGCAAACGACGCAGTTAATCGCGAGGCGATGTCGAGAGCTTAAAGTATACTCGCAGATTTATCCGTGTCATATTTCTGCCAAATCCCTCGAAAATCACGCGGCGATTATTTTGTCTGGTGGACCCGCCAGCGTAAACAGCGATTTTTCGCCCAGCTTACCCGAAGGGCTCTTGGAACTAGGTAAGCCGATTTTAGGCATTTGTTATGGCCTGCAAGCCCTGAGCAAAGCTCTGGGCGGCCAGGTCAGTGCCTGCAGCCACCGGGAATTTGGCTCCGCTTCCATTCAACTCAACACAACTTCGAAGCTGTTTGACAGCCTGGATAGTCAACTGGAAGTTTGGATGAGCCATGGAGACCAAGTCACCCGGCTCCCCGAAGGTTTTACCTGCCTCGCCTCCACGCCTACCTGCCCCCATGCGGCAGTTGTCCACGAATCTAAGCTGATTTATGGCGTGCAATTTCACCCTGAAGTCACACACACAAAATTGGGCACCCAGATTATTTCGAATTTCTTATTCAAGATTGCTCAGCTAGAACCCAGCTATCAATTGGCTGATTTTCTTGAAACCGAGATCGCTCGAATCAAACAAGAAGTTGGCGATGCCCAAGTGATCATGGCACTCTCTGGTGGTGTGGACTCGTCTGTTACAGCCAAATTGATCCAAGACGCTATCGGAGAACAGCTGGTTTCTATCTATGTCAACCATGGCTTGCATAGACTCGGAGAAATCGAAGAAATCAGCAGCCTTAAGTTAAATATTGTCGACGCACAAAATCGCTTTTTTGAAAACCTAATCGGCGTCACAGATCCTGAACAAAAACGCAAAATTATCGGTCGGACTTTTATCGAAGTTTTCGAAGAAGAGGCTCAAAAATACCCCAATGCCAAATTTTTAGGCCAAGGAACTCTTTACCCCGATGTCATCGAGTCGCAGTCAGCTTTTGGGGGCCCGAGTGATATTATCAAAAGCCATCATAATGTCGGCGGCTTGCCAGAGCGCATGAACCTGAAGCTTTTAGAACCGCTGAGAACACTGTTCAAAGACGAAGTGCGTGAACTCGGCAAATTATTGGGACTTCCAGAAAAATGGGTCCAGCGTCAACCGTTTCCAGGGCCTGGCTTGGCAATTAGAATCCTAGGCGAAGTGAGACCTGAACGCTGCAAGCTATTGGCTCAGGCTGATTTAATCGTCCGCCAAGAGATTAGTGGCAACTATTGGCAATATTTTGCCGTGTTATTGCCCGTCAAAAGCGTGGGCGTCATGGGCGACGCCAGAAGCTATGGCGAGACGATTTGTGTACGTTGCATTGAAAGCGAAGATGGGATGTCCGCAGATTGGGCCTACTTGCCCAGAGAAGTGCTGGCCAAAATTTCAAATCGGATCATGAATGAAGTTTCTGGCATTACCCGGGTAGTTTATGATATTAGCTCCAAACCGCCCTCAACGATAGAATGGGAATGACATGAACGCCAGAAATAAATACACCCCGCCTGAACGCCTGGTCTGGATCGACCTCGAGATGACTGGGTTGGATGAAAAGACTTGTGTGATTTTGCAAGCCGCCATGATTATCACCGATGGTAACCTGAATGAGATCGCCAGCATCGATGCAACGGTATGGCAGCCCGAATCGGCTTTGCTCAATATGGTGCCCATTGTGAAAGACATGCACACCAAGAATGGCCTCTTGAAAAAAGTTCGCTCTTCCGAGTTGTCCTTGGATGAAGTGGAACAACAGTTCATGAAGATTTTAAGCGAGCACGTGACCTATCAAAAAGGCTACCTGGCCGGCAATTCGATCTACATGGATCGCCAGTTTTTGAGCGCCCATATGCCCAGCATTGATAGCTATTTAAACTATCGGCAGCTCGATGTTTCTTCGATTAAGATTCTGGCCCAAGAATGGTACAAGCTGAAAGCCCCCAAAAAGCCCAGCACGCACACTGCCCTGGAAGATATTAAGCAGAGCATCGAAGAACTTAAATTTTTTAGGGATCACTGTTTCAAACCTTTGTGAATGAGTTCGTATTAATCATACAAATCGCGCTAGTCGTTGGCACGTCGGTGCTTGCTGCGCGCGTGAGCAAAGAAGCGCTGTTTATTTTGATCAGCTTGCAGGCGGTTACGGCAAACTTGTTGGTGCTCAAGCAAGTCTATTTGTTTGGTCTTCACGTGACCTGCTCAGACGCCTTTGCGATTGGCAGTATTTTAAGCTTAAACTTGCTTCAGGAACGCTTTGGCCGAGAAGAATCTCAGCGTGCGACGTGGCTGTGTTTTGGGAGCATGCTGTTTTTTGCGCTCAGTACCCAGATACACTTGCTGTATACTCCGAGCGCAGCTGACACCATGCATGGGCATTATGCAAAGTTACTCAGTCCAGCGCCCAGATTGTTTTTGGCTTCTATCGCGTCTTTTTTTCTCGTTCAGCAATTTGATGTCAGATTCTATGCTTTCTTAAAACGGCGATTATCCAGTTGGCGCTGGGGAACGCGCAGCACGATTTCGCTGCTGGCCTCGCAATTTTTGGATACGTTTTTATTCAGCACGCTGGGTCTTTGGGGCTTGGTGGACTCTCTTCCCCAGATATTTATATTTAGCTATGCTATGAAAATATTGATTATTTTTGTGATTTGGATTCTGGCTAGATGAAGTTTGAAATTTTATATCAGTCTAAGAAGTCTCGCGCACGCGTGGGCCGCATTCATACGCCTCATGGTGTGATCGATACCCCTAATTTCGTCGCTGTTGGAACCAACGGTTCTATCAAGGGCTTAGACAGTCTGGTGGTAGAAAATTTGGGCATTCAGCTGATGTTTTGCAACACATATCACCTGTTGCTTCAACCAGGTTCGAAGCTCATACAACAAGCCGGTGGTCTGCACCGGTTTATGAACCGAACGGCACCCATTATTACAGACTCCGGTGGGTTTCAGGTGTTTAGTTTGGCTTACGGTGGCGTTGCCAGCGAACTTAAAAGCCAAGGTACTAAAAAAACAGACGCCAGTGTGGTCAAAATCACCGAAGATGGCGTTTGGTTTAAGTCTTATAGAAATGGCGACAAGATTTTCTTAACGCCCGAAAGTTCGATTCAGGCTCAAAAAGAGCTGGGCGCGGATATCATGATTAGCTTTGACGAGCTGCCGCCGTATCATACAGACCAGCAGTCGCTTGAAAAATCGCTCGAACGCACGCACCGATGGGAAAAGCGTTCTCTCGATGCCCATTTAGCAAATCCCAATCATCAAGCTTTATATGCCGTGATTCACGGCGGTGTAGATATTAACTTACGCAAAAAGAGCTGCGAATATTTGAGCAGCCTGCCTTTTGATGGTTTTGGAATCGGTGGCAGCTTGGGCAAAAATAAGCCCGAAATGATCAACATGCTGACGCAGGTCATGCCCTCTGTGCCCACAGAGCGCCCGAATCACTTGCTGGGAATTGGAGACCTGCCATCTATTGCTGAGTGTATTCCATTGGGGCTGGATACTTTTGATAGTTCATACCCAACCAAAGCGGCCCGGCACGGGACCATTTTAACGCCGGATAACCAGCACTATAACGTGACGCGAACGAGATTTGCACTGCATCAAAGACCCTTGGTGGATGACTGCACCTGCTATACCTGTCAAAACTACACGGCTTCTTATTTGCAGCATCTGTTTCGAGCCCACGAAACAACAGCCATGAACTTAGCAAGCATACACAACTTGCATGTCATGGTGACCGTCATGGCTGAGTATAGGCGCAAAATTGCAGATGGCGAGATTTAAAAGCTGTGCTAGCTTAGTCGCCTTAATAAGGAGATTTCCCGATGTTCAGCTTGATTCAAAAACCAGCCCCAGATTTCTCGGCCGATACGGTCATGGCCAATGGTGAGTTTACCAAACTTAGTTTGTCTAGCTTCAAAGACAAAAAATATGTCTGTTTGTTCTTCTATCCCCTTGATTTTACGTTTGTTTGTCCTTCTGAAATACTCTCTTTCTCACATAAAGCCAAAGAATTCGAAGACCGAAATACGCAGATTTTGGGCGTCTCTGTAGACTCGAAGTTTAGCCACTTTGCGTGGAGACAAACGGCGGTTGATCAAGGCGGTATTGGGGCCATTAATTTCCCATTGGTTTCTGATCTGACAAAAGAAATTTCGCGTGACTATGGCGTATTGGTCGACGATGCTGTCGCTTTGCGTGGTACATTCTTGATTGATAAATCGGGTGTTGTCAGACATGCGACGCTCAACGATTTGCCGTTGGGCCGAAATGTCGATGAAACCCTCAGAATGATTGATGCCCTGCAGCACACCGAGCAATATGGCGAAGTTTGCCCAGCGGGTTGGAAAAAAGGTCAGACCGCCATGAAACCGACGGCTGCGGGCGTTGCGTCTTACCTGAAGGAAAACGCGGCACGGTTGTAGGTAACCCTGGATTGACATGTGGCAATAAAGCAATAAAATATGCGAACTTCTATGAGATTAGTAATTTGCATATTTTTTGCTCTCTTGATCGCTTGCGGGCCCCAACCTAGCCGCGAGCCTCAAAAAATCAGCTACAAGATTACTCCTCAAAACAATAGTTTTTTGGTTGAGATGAGTCACGACGGTATGGGAACTATCACCCTCCCGCCAGACTCAAAAGCCTCCGTGAATTACCGGCTATTAACCGGAACCAAAGACTACCCGATTCGCTATGAAGTGACCCCAAAATCCCTAGAACCTAGAGCTCAAGATACGGTTCTCACAGAAGACTTCTTTCAGGTCGTCGGGCACGGTTTTTTGGCCTGTTTAGGCAATAATTTAAACGAAAAAAAATCCGTCCAAATTATTTGGAATGCCCCTATGCGCTGGAAGTTTGCCAACTCTTTTCATGCCGATCAAACCGAACAGAATTTCGAAGCCAAATGTTCAGATTTGCGCAAAGCTCTGTATGTTGGGGGATATGATTTGCCGATTCGGAAAACTTGGTTTGGAGTGGCGTGGGTACTGAAAGGCAAGTTCGATAACCTAAGGCCCACCCAAATCGAAGCTGCCCTGACCCATAACCTGCTCCGCGTGCGTAAGTTTTGGAATGCCCAACCAATCCCGGAGTACTATTTTGTCTCTATCCGTGTCATCAACAGCGAGTCACTCGGCGGCACAGCTCACTTTCAGTCTTTTCAGCTCAATCTGCCATCCAAACAAGAAAGTGATTTGAGACTCGACTATTTGATCACCCATGAGTACTTTCATCATTGGAACGGGCTCAAAATAAATCTGGTGCCCTCTTCGGATACGGTCGATCTCGATGTCTGGTGGTTTGTAGAAGGCTTCACGGATTATTATGCCTATAAACTCAGTGAGCTGGAGCCTGTTGAAAATAAAGATTTTAAAAATGTCAAGTTAGAAGAGCTCAAACGAAACTATCGTCACAACCACACCTACCCTGGTATTCCCTATGTTCAGGGTCGACACATCGCCAATAAGTTCGAAGATCAGATTAGTCGCTACTCATCAGGCAAAGAGCTCAAACATGTCATGCACGAGATTATTCAGCGTTCTCAAGACCCAAATTTCTATCTGACACGTGAAAATATTTTGAAAGTTCTGTGCGAAGGCCAATACATGTCTTGTGCCGGAGCGCATGCCATTCTCAAAGACTACGTTGAGCAGGGCATCTCACTCTAGTTTCATGGTGAGCTCTTCGGATTCTTTCTCAGTTAACAAACTGGACTCCAACGAATCTCGATAAGAGACACGAGCAATTTGTTTGAGCTGTCTTTGAATCGCTGCCAGTCTCAAAGCGGCGGCCTGTTGAAAATCTGGATCTTCTTGTCTTTCTTCCAAGCGTTTTAAGATTTCAACACGTTCGGCTTGTAAACTGGCAATCAAAGCTTTGGCTGCTGGTAAATCTTGTGAAGACAGTTTCGAAACGGCCTCGAGTTGGGCTTTGATGGCTTTGAGCCTGGCCAGGCTCTTATTCAAAAAAGACACGGCTTCGGTTCGAACAGGCACCAAGTTAAGCCAACGCAATAAAATCCCAATGGTCGAACCCTGAAATACGACAGACAGCACCACCACCCCAAAAGTCATGGCAATCAAAGTGTCTTTGAACGCAATCGAATCTGGCAAAGAGAGCACCAGCACCATGGAGAGTGCACCCCGTAAACCTGCCCACCACACCATCGTCGCATTTTTGGCTCCCAGGGGCTGGCCCATGCGACGTAAAATAGGCAACGAGCCATACACGGACACCGCACGCGAGGCCTGTACGGCGATATAAGCGATCGCAATGACAGATGCATTATTTAATAAGAGGGGCACGGAGACTTCCAAGCCCATCATTAAAAACACAATGCTGCTGATAAAAAACGACACATACTCCCAAAAGCTGGTCACAGCGATTCGAGTATTCGGGTTAAAGCCTCTCTTGGATCCAAAATTACCCACAAATAAACCGGCCATCACCGTCGCTAGGACACCTGACATATGAATTCTTTCGGCAATCAAATAAGACCCATAGGCCGTCACCGTCGTGATCGCGATGGCAATTAAATGATCTTCTGCCAGAGAAATCACAAATCCAGCAAATAGTCCTAAAATCGACCCAATTAATAACCCACCCATCGAGTAGCTGATTAATTGCACCAAGCTGTCCGACCAATCAAAGTGCCCAACACTCAAAGCCACCAAAACGGCATGATAAAAAACGATGGCTGTCCCATCGTTGAATAGGCTCTCGCCTTCAATCAAGAGGGACAGCCGCCGCTCGACACCCAATTGTCTCAATAAGCTAATAACAGAGACCGGATCGGTCGCAGCAATGATCGTTCCAAATAGCAAAAAATGCAAAAAGCCAACATGCTGGGATAAACCCAATGTTTTAAAACTGACTTGCAGAACCAGAGCTGTAATCACGGCGGCAATTAACACACCCGGCAAAGCCAAAGTTGCGATCGTGGGTGAATACTGCCGGAGTTCATGCGCGGGGAAGTGAATCGCCGCTTCAAAGAGCAAAGCGGGCAAAAAAATTGTTAACAATAAGCCTGGCGTTAGTTTCAAATTGGGCACCACATGCAAAGCATTAATGCCAATACCCACCAACACGAGCGATACTGTGTAAGGCACTTTAATGCGTGCGGCGACAATGCCCACAATCGTCGCGACGATCATGAGCGAAACAAGGGCCTGGATGGTTTCTAATTCAGTCATAATAACACCGGGAAACTTTTTTCATAATATTTCAAAAATGCTTTTTCTGAGTCCGTTAACTGCTTCTCGTCAATGAGTCGAGCATCTAAAGGACAAAATGATAGTGGGACGATTTTGAGATAGCCAGGGTAATCCGGGTCAGCCACAGCTGTGACCAAATTTTCGATCCGGACGCCCCCAAAACCTTCGATATAGATCCCTGGCTCGATGGAGAATATTTGCGATTCTTCAATCGGGGCAGTTCCAGCGGTCGAAATACGTGGCGGATCTTCGTGGACATTGACACCCACCCCATGACCAGTTCCATGGTTATAGTTGTAGCCCAAACGCCAAATGGGATCTCGGACAATCGCATCGAGCTGAACCCCTGTGGTTCCTTTTGGAAATCGGGCGCTCATCCCTGCAATGGAGCCTTTTAAGACGGCCGTAAAGATTTTTTTCTGGAAATCACTGGCTTTTTGGGTAGGGCCACCGAGCAAAAACGTCCGTGTTAAGTCCGTGGCATAGCCGCCTTCATAATAGGCTCCTGAGTCGAGTAAAAACAGATCGCCGGCTTTAAGGGGTTCTTTGGTTTCGGGAGTTCCATGGTGAATCTGCGCGCCATTTTTGCCGCCACCACAAATGGGCTTAAACGACAAACCGGTTACACCCGATTTTTTGTATTCTTCCCGGACTTTCTCATCGACCGAGCTTTCGGTAATGGGGGTTTTTTGGTTGATTTGATCACACACCCAGGCTTGTACGGTTGCAACCACTCGGTCAGCCCGTGCAATTGCGCTGCGCATATGATTCAGCTCGGACGGGTTCTTGATCGATTTCATGTGCTGAAACGGACTTTTCACGAATATAATTTCAGCACCAGCATGTTCTAATTCTCGTCGAACGGCTTCGGGCGTGAGCATGGGGTCTAACCCCACTCGGGAGGCTTTTTTAATAAACATCGGGCCGCTCAGCAGCTCCAAGCGATCCGGATAAGCCAAGGCACGGGCCGAAAAAACAGCCTGATAGGGGAATTCACTGCTGCGTTGATTGGTTAACCAAGCGATCTCGTCTAACGGCACAACCAAAAACGCATCTAGCTTGTTGTCTTCGAAAAATTGGGCGGCTCGCTTGAGGCGTCCGACCGTGCTATCCCCCGTGATGCTCTCGGAAACTTCCCAGGTTTTTGGCTTGCCCACCGTAGCCTTGGCGTAGGCGGGCCCGAACACTGGCAATTCACCCAAATCAAATTTTTTGAGCTTTTCGAACAAGTTAACCGAGATGCGATCGCTTTCAACGCCGATTTTCAGTTTGCCCCAGGTTTCCAGCTCGGCCATCCAACCGCTTTCAATCGATTGCCCAAGCGGCAACACGCGGACTTCAAAATCCGGCGCCTCGGCTTTGGCCTGGATGGCATATCGGCCATCGACAAACAAAATCGCTTTATCTTGGGTGACAAGCACATCGCCTACAGAACCTGTAAAACCGGTCAAATAGGCGCGGCGGCTTTGTTCAGTGGGCACATATTCGTTTAAAAAACAGTCTGTTGAGCGTACCAACGCGCCCTGCAGCTGATTATCCCGAAGCAATTTGCGAAAGTCAGTAAGGCGCTGGTTCATAGGAGGGGTTTATAACCCACTTTGCACCCTCAAGCAATTTCTGTAAGTTTGATTGTCTATGAGATTGATTTGGATAATTTTGATCCTGAGCCTGACAGCTTGCAGTCCGTGCAAAAAACTGGCTGAAAAAATTTGTGACTGTGAAAAAAGCCAGTCTGCCAGAAATGCCTGCAAGAAGGGCCTTGATCTACGGGGTCAGCATAAAGCATTCTCAAAAGCCGAGGACAATGCACGGTGCCAAGCGGTTTTGGATAGTTCTGATTGCACGTGCGATGCGCTGGCTGCCAATCAATATGAAAAATGTGGGTTTACCCGATAATGGCACGATTTAAATTAAGAAACGCTTTGTTTATTTTACCGAATGCTTTTACAGTCTCGTCGATTTTTTGTGGCATGTATGCGATCTTGCACGGTCTAACAGGCAATACGCCCGAAAGCTTGTATGAATCTGCGATTGCTGTATTTTTCGCTGGATTTTTTGATACGTTTGATGGCCGTGTTGCCCGAATCACCAGGACGCAAAGTGAATTCGGTGTCCAGCTAGATTCACTCGCCGATGTGATCAGTTTTGGAGCAGCTCCAGCATTATTGGTCTACAAATGGGCTTTGCTGCCGCTGGGGCCTATTGGATTTCTAGGCGCTTTTTTCTACGCAGCCTGCGGGGCGATTCGGTTAGCACGATTTAATGTCTTGGCGGCCAGAGACAAAGGCACTGGAGAATATTTTACTGGGCTTCCAATTCCGCTGGCAGCGTCTGTGTTGATTGCCTCGTTGGTTGCGCACTTGAAACTATTTGATGGCCTGGCCGTCAAGCATCCGACGTGGATTTTAACACTCATGATCATCATGGGATTGCTGATGGTCAGTACGATTCCCTATTGGACGTTTAAGAATTCAAAACCCAATCGCCAGACAGCCATTTTGGCATTTGCTCTGATCTTGGGAGCTTGGTGGTTTAGGTTGCATTACCCAATCAGCTTAGGGTTGGTTTGTCTCTTAGGAATTTATATTCTCGCGGGGCTGGCAAGATTCCTGGCAATTCGATTATACTGGCGACCTAAGGAGCGTTAACCGATGCAAAATATGAAATCCTGTCGCTGTCCACATCACTCAATGACCGCAATTTTTCTGGTTCTTCTGGCCCTTACGATCTTTCTAGGTAATGCCGGGGTGATCGCTGAACATACAGCCAGTATGATCTGGCCTGTATTCTTGGGGCTGATTGGTCTTCAAAAAGTCTTTGGGCGCCGTTGCAAGTGCTGCGCGGGTGAAGGCTGCCAATGTGGTTGCTGTACAGGCAGTGAATCTCAGTCTGGCAAATGCTGCTGATGTCTCAGTTTATTGCGTTTGAACGCAATAAATGGTCTCAGTGCATAGTACAGAAAAAATAAGCCATCTGGCAAAGCCAAAGCCTGAAAGTCTTGAAGTCTTGGGACAAAGAGGCTGAACAGGACTTTGGCTTTGTTTTTAAATTTTTTGCGCAGAGCTAATTTGTGCCACCAATCCGACCATCGCCAAACGTAGGAACCCGTACGACCCGTCTTTATTTGTAGCCCTTCTCTTAATGTCCCAGCTAAATCCCACTGATCAGCTTCTTTCCTAATCAAATTCCAATCAAGCTCATATTTTGCTAATAATTTTTGAATATCGAGTGCCCATTGGGGTCTCGACCAACCCGACTCACAGCCATGCGTGCATAAATAAAGCAAATTATATTCTGGGCTCAGATGTTTAATCTGAACACCTAAAAGCTCAGTGGTCTGCAAACTAATATCAAACACAGAAAAGCACTCCCAGTCTTGAAACAGGCGCCAGTGCAGCTCTAAACAAATTTGTTTTTTGGGGTGCCAATAAACAAAATCTTTGCTCCAGTGAATATGTGCTTGAAGTTGCCGAGGTGTTAAGAACGACCGTTGATAGCCTTGTTGTTGCAGAATATGATCGGCCTCGAAAATATTTTTAGGCTTTATGACCAGGTCAATATCTTTTGATTTCCGAGCACCCAAATCGCCATAGAGCTCGAGTGCTAACAGAGGACCCTTAATAGCAACAGACTCTATTTTTGCGTGCGCCAACAGTGAAACTATAGAAACCAGTTCAGCGCATTGGCCTAGTGCCTGCTTAGGATTGAAGTAACCCAATATCGCCGCCGCTGCTAATAGCATTTTCGGTGTCTAAATTGACATCGGCAATCTGAGTGATCTCAGGTTTTGTCCAGATCTTTTTCGCTTCCTCAGCCATGTCTGGCAGTCTAGCTCAGAGGCTGGACAACTTGCAACAAATTCTGAGTCAATAACTGATTCAGAAATTCTAAAACTTCCTGCTCACACTGTTTTTTCGAGACTTCGAACTCTCGTCCGAGCTTGTCGCATAGCTGAGTGATCTCTGTGGGTTGCTCCAGGAGCTCCCAAATTCTTCGACCAACCGAGTTGACACCGTAATACTTGCCAGTTTGTATGCTGAGCATGACCAAGTCTTCGTCTAAGCAGCTGCTGATCAGATTTTTATTTCTCGCCACGGTGTCATTGAGTTGAAGCTTCATGGTTTATTTATAGGCGGCAAACCCGTTTTAAGCGACAGTCTGAACAAGAAGTTTGAATATCGGCCGGTACATGGCCCTGTAACACCGGTTCTAACAAAGCTTGCAACGCTTGATCTAACTCGGGCAAGCGATCGGTCATGTCGATCAAGGGTCCTGGGGCGCCGTCTCGAATAGATATGGGGTAGCCAAGAAGTTGTTTGTGTGACCCTAACGCTCTCAAATAAATAGGTATCTGAAAATGCGTTTTCAAGATTTCTTTCGAAGCAAAGCGCATTCGAAGAGCACTCAAGGCGGATAATTTATAATCAACGACGATTTGAGCCTCTGGGTTTGTATCAACTCGATCGATCACGCCGCCAATGTGAATTTTGTCCGTGCCGACCAAAAGCTCAAACGACTCTGGTCGGTGTTCAAAAAATACGGGCTTAGCGTTCGCAATGGGCGGATTTTTTTCCAAATTAGATACCAGTCGCCGAAGCGCTTCACGAAGCCAAAGCAGATTGGCTCGCCATACACCTGGATGCGTGTCTTTGGGATCTGCCTGTGCAAGCGTGAGCTGAATCTCTTGGCCATCACGATAATATTTTTCGAGTGCCTCGTGTGCCACCTGACCCAGGACACGCATATCGATGTCGTGTCTTGCCGGGGGACTCAGATCGATTTTCAACAGCTTTTCAACAAATGCCCGAAAGCGACACTGCGCAAAAGCTTCTATTCGGGTGGCGCTCAGTGGCTTTTCCGGATTTAAACCCAATAGATCGCCAAATTGTTTTCGAAAACGAATGGGATCCAACCTCACCCCTAACCCCTCTCCACCCAGTGGAGAGGGGAATTTTTGGGAACGTTTAGCAGCCTGAAAAACTTGCTCCAGCTTATTAAGCGGTCTGTTTAACTGAGTAATTCCCTCGTTTTCGCTGAGCCAATCAAGTTTCGCTAATTCGCTCATGGTCTGCGCCTGACCACTTTGATCCAACGCCGAGCTGGTCAAAACTAAAAACTTGGCCGCGCTACAAGCCCCCAAAAACCACATGGGCTCAAGTGCTTGCTTGGCTGGGAACAAACTGGGTTCTAGCAGGTCTTCTTCGAAGCGCCGTAAAACTTGATGACCCATGAGACAATTAATCTCAAAGCAGTCAGAATCTCGCAGTGGCCAATCTGGTTCGCGTGAAAGTGTCAGACGCCCATGTGCACAGTCGGCAATCACCACCCCATCCAATTGCTTGCCCAGCAAATCGGGTAGCGCCAAAACTGGCGTGTCCAACTCATGTGCACGCAGGGCATCTCGAAATATCAATGCTCTTTTATCCAGCACACGCATTGCGACGGCAATATTTTTATCCCGACCGTAGCCAGCCACAACTTGGGCCACAAAACGTGCTTCTTGCACCAAGTCCGGCGCTTCATAACGCACCAGGCGCTCTGGTTTTACGAACGGCTTAAAGATAATTTCCAAGTTTTTTAAGTCATGATGCTGTTCGATTCGATGGGCCAAATAGGTAATGGGCAAACTCAATCCGTGGCCTGATGAATCTACTGGAAACTCAAAACGAATTTTGACACCCAACTCCGCCAGTCTAAACAAATAGGCCAGTTCGAGTTCGCTCAAATCTACCCGATTTGAAATCACCAGGTGATCAAAGTCAGGCTTTTGGGTGAGTGCCTGATAGGATCGTAAAAAATCTAAACTTTGATCCGGCTGGTGCTCAAGCGCTTGGAGCGGGGTTAGAATTTCACGCAAACGGGGCGAAAGCCCCGGCTTGGCCAATATTTCGCTCGGAGAACTTAAGCCATGAATCAGCGCCCGAAAGAGTTTTAGCGTCACTTCTTCTTTTTCTTAAGCTGTTCTCTGGCCTTGAGAGCAAAAGAACTCTTGGGATGCTTTTTGATAACTTCTTCGTAAAAAACCGAAGCATCTTTTGGAAATTTAAGTGCTTCTAAAGATACGCCGACTTTATAGAGTGCCTCTGGGACCTTACTGAAACCCTGAAAACGTGTCAGCAAGTCTTGGTAGGATAGGACGGCTTTTTTATACTCGCCGAGCTCATAATAAGAATCCCCACGCCAAAATAATATTTGAGCCGTGAATTGCTTGTCATCTGCAAACTTGCTTAAAAACGTTTCGCTGCCAGCAATTGCGCGCTCATATTGCTTGTCTTCATAGGCTGTCTTGATCGCAGCAACTTGATCCGTCTTGTTGAGATTTTTGGGCGCCGCAGCAGGTTCTTCGGTAGCGGGCGCTGGGACAGGTTCTACAGGCTTCGCGGTTTGAATTTCTTGGAGCTGGGTTTTGAGCTGCTCGACTTCGGTGAGAAGCTTCTCTTTTTCGAGGTTCGTATCAGCACTCTGTTTAAATACAGCGCCTTCTAGTTTTTGGAGGCGGTTCTCGGACAACAATTGCCGATCACCCACGTCGCGTTGGGTATCAGCAAGCTGTGATCTGAGCTTGCTGATATCCATTTGCATTTGATCGCCCTCGGCGCGGGGCACAAAGCAGGCAGTGAGGCTACTCGATAGTAATATCAGTACGCCTGTTTTTAGCCCAAGCTTGTTCATTGTGTTCAGGGTCAACGGGTTTTTCTTTTCCATAAGAGACAACATGCATCCTAGAATCACTAATTCCAGAGTTTTGCAAGTATTGTGACACAGCCTTGGCTCGTTTTTCACCTAAAGCCAGATTATATTCTACCGTTCCGCGTTCATCCGTGTTGCCGGCAACCATAATTTGGGTGTTCGCATTGGTACGCAAGCAGGCAGCCATATCCGTCAGCAAGTCTCGATCGCCCGCTTTGATATCATACATATTGAAATCAAAATGGACAGTTCCAGTTTGGCTACAGGCTGAACCAGCTTGAACTGGTGTTGACTTCTCTGTTTGCGAAGCCTGAGAGCTTTCAGCACAACGATTATCTGTGCAGATTTTGCCCTCCTTACAGTCTTTGTTGGTGCCGCACTCCTGGCACTTGCCAAATACGCAAACAGCGTCTTCGCAATCACCATCTTTTTTGCATGTCACGTCTTTTGAAGAGTGACACGCAGTTAATAACATGAGGGTTACCACCCCAATTGATCCGATTTTCATTTTTTTCTCCTTCTAAATTAGAACCGGCAAACACCGACTCAAGATTTCAAATTTCGCTGGCAACTCCCCTGCGTCTTCACCATCCGCTTCAATATAAACAGGTTCTTTTGACAAAGATTCCACCAAAGCCACACGACCTCGCATTTTATAAACCTGCGGCAAATCCAAATGCTTTCCACGATAAACGCTCATGCCGTGCCTCAAAAAAAAGCCCAGGCCCATTTTCGAAACAGCGATCTTATCAAAACGACCGTCGTCGAACCTCGCTCCAGGAGCGATCTGCATGCCCCCACCAAAATACTGTCCATTGGCGAAAGCCAACAGCGAACAATCTGGGTGTAATATATTCTTGCCATCTAAATTAGCGCGAATTTGTGTGGGCTTGTAAGACCAAATGGCTTTGACGGTTTGTAAATAATACGACCAGGAGGCTCGCGTGCGCCTTTCTTGCTCACGCATGTTCTTGGCGATCACCGCAGAGATGCCACAGCTCGCGACGTTTAAAAAATAGCGTTTTTGTGTTTTAGAAACCACCAGTCCCAAATCTATGTGTTTGACCTGAGAATTCAGCAATCTGCGCACTTGGCCTTTGTTGTCTTCGGGCCAACCAAAGCTCTTGGCTGTGTCATTGCCAGAGCCACTGGGCAGAATCCCCAGAGGCGTTTTCGAGTTTTCCCCCAACGCATTCACGACTTCGTTGAGTGTGCCATCGCCACCCATCACCAATATAACAGATGCACCCTGGGATACTTGGTCTCGGGTAATTTGAGTGGCATGGCCAATATGCTCGGTCTTTAAAACCCGTAGGTTTGGCCAATTCGCTTCTAATTCAGGCAAAATTGCATTAAGACTAGCCATAGCCTTGCCCTGATTGGAGTGCGGATTGACAATCAAGCTGGCGTTTTTGAAAAGATTATTGACAGACACACATGAGCCTTACCCCAATTTCAATCTTAGACCAAGGCAAACATCACCTGGTGGTCTACAAACCGAGTAACATGGTTGTCGTGGCAGGTCGAGGTGCTCCGAGACCCACCCTGTTAGATGTTCTACAGGAACGTTTTGGCAAAAATATTAAACCAGTTCATAGGCTCGATCGCGTCACAACCGGTTGCTGCATTTTGGCGACGAGCACCTATGGCCAGCAGGCACTCAGCGATGCTTTTAGAAAGCACTTGGTTGATAAGCGTTATTGGGCCGTGATCGAAGGCGTTCCGAATTGGAAGCAAATTAACATCGACGCCAGGCTCAAAAGAATTGACACGCCCAACAACAAAAAAAGCTTGGCACACCAAATTATCGCTGATGAAGGACAAAGGGCCTTGACACGTGTACGTGTGCTGGCGTCGCAGAATAATCTAACACTGGTTGAAGCAAACCCAGAGACGGGTCGAATGCACCAAATCAGAGCTCATTTAAGCCATCTAGGGTTTCCGATTGTGGGGGATGCGCAATATGGTGCCAAGACAGCTTATTATCCCTACGCGATCGCTCTGCACGCTTATAAAATCACGTTTCCAGCCCCTGAAGGTGGCCGACGGACGGTTACAGCGGAGCCTGAACCGCGCTTTGCTGCCCTTGTCAAACATGATTTCTTCAGGCAACTCTCCTAGCGCATATGAATCCAGAATCACCTGATTTGAAACGCCTATTTTTGGCGGTCTTCCTGATGACAGCCTTATTGATGGCCTATAATGCTTTTTTCGGGCCAAAACCCGGCGCAAAAGTTGTCCCAAAGCCCGAGGCTGTCCCGGCAGTACCTGTAGCCCCAAAACCAATTACGGCCCCAAAAATCGAAGTAGCCAATACGCCGTTGATAACACGCGAGTTAGCCAAGACTGTTTCAGAATCTGTCGCTGTTCGAGGCGGCTACAAAGCCTTATTCAGCAACGAAGGGGCTCGGCTTCAGGACTGGGATCTTCAAGGATATCAAGAAAGCCTAGATCTGACCCCAGAGTTTATTGCCCAGTCTCGAGACGGAAACTTAACTTTGTCTGACAAGACACGCTATGAGCTTGTCAGCGCAGACTTGAACTCGATCGTGTTTCAGAAAATTACGCCTGAAAATATCCGAGTGACGCGCCGATACAGCTTGACCGACAAACCGTTTGTGGTTCGGCATGAAGTTGAGTTCACGAATCAAGGCACCCGCCCACAAGTGCTTTCTATCGATATGGTCATGCGAACGCTTGAATCGCACAAACACAACGAAGACCAATTGGCAGCCGCCTGGCACGTGAATGACAAACACAAGCGTTTTGCCCTCAAAGACTTGGAAGAAAAGCCTGAAACGGCACCGAACGGACCCAAATACGTCAGTTTTGATCGCCGCTATTTTCTCATGACTTTGGCTCCGGAAAATAATTCTCAGATAGAGAGTGCCAAAGCAGAATTTTTTAAGGCCAATCAACAAAAAGGTCTGACGCTCAAACTACAAGCAAAAACGATGCAATTAGAGCCAGGTGCTTCGCAAACACTGGGTTTTTCGTCATATTTAGGACCCAAGCAGCTCGAGCTGTTACAAACTGCTGGCCATGGCATCGAAGAGAATATTGACTATGGCTGGTTCGGGGTTTTAAGCAGGCCGTTGTTGTGGCTCTTGGTTTATATTTACAACTGGGTCCATAATTTCGGGATTGCGATTATTTTGCTGACCGTCTTGATTAAGCTTCTGACTTTTCCGTTGACTCAAAAATCTTTTGCTTCGCAGCAGGAGATGAAAAAAATACAGCCTGAACTTAAAGAACTTCAGAAAAAATATAGCCACGACAAGGCTGCACTCGGTCAAAAGCAAATGGAGTTTTACAAAGAAAAAGGCATTAACCCCATGGCTGGGTGCTTGCCCATGCTCATTCAAATGCCCGTTTGGTTCGCCTTGTATCAAATGCTCGGCAACTCGGTTGAGCTTTATGAACAGCCTTTTTATGGGTGGATCACTGATCTCACACGTCCTGACCCGTATTATGTATTCCCCGTCGTGATGGGGCTAAGTATGTTGGTGAGTCAATGGGTGATTCCGCCAGCCATTGATGATTCTCAGCCACAGATGAAATACGTTTTGTGGTTCATGCCCTTGTTCTTGACGTTTATTATGCTAAACTTGCCTGCGGGCCTGTCTCTCTATATGTTGGTGAATAATCTGCTGACCATTGCACAGCAGGTATACGTGAGACAGCTGTCGGAGTCCAAAGCATGAGAGAATTTCAGGGTATTAATCCAGGTGATTCGATCGGTAATCGCCGTTCGAACAGAGAAGTAAGAATCCCCAGCGATGATGTTGGGAATCATCTGGAAGTTTTTCGAACCAACGAAAATACGCCTGATAATCTGGGCAATTCGATCGACATTGCCCCGACACACCAGTTAAGTGGCATTACGCATCGCAAAAAAAGCGACGCAGCGCCGCTGGTCCGCATGGGACGGTATTTGGTCGGGGGTGTGAACCCGGCTGTTGCAGGTCTTGCTCACTTGATTCCGGAACCTCCTGCACCCGAAAATCCGGCTTCGCAGTCGGCTCAGCCGGGTAACCCTGGGAGCGGTGCCGATAAGCGCCTGCGCCGGTTATTCGAATTCGATGACGATGATCGGATAGAATATGTTTTAGCTAGCACGCCTGAAGAAAAACGCGCTCAGGCCGAGCTGGCTGTGAAAACTATTTTTGAGGCTGGTGAGCTTCCCCTTGAGATCACGGCGACTTTAGGACCATCAGAGACCAGGCCCAGCGTGTCTGTCTTGGTCAATCACCCGGTTTTCAAAACAGGCGAGCTGCCCCTGGCGGCGTTGAATTTTTTGGTAAACAAGATTGTCAATCGCCTGCCAAGCGATCGAATTCGGCTGGCTGTGCGTGGAGTCTAGATTATTTTAGGGAGCAGATTTCTTGTTTTGGGATATTTCTCTGAAAATTTCCTCTTTCAACGCTAACTTTTTTCGAGCCTCGTATTCTTCACGCTGAATTGCTTTTCTGCTAGCCGCTTCTTCAGATTTCTGAATTTCCTGAAACTCCGATCCCTCTGTCGTTTCGACTTCCTTTCGTAGACCCGGTTCCTCACGCGAAAGAGCTTCAACCTGTTTGTTTAACAGCAGAATAAGAGCCTCTCTATGACTTACACCACCATCGAGACGGAAGAGCGTTCGAAGTGTATTTTGCGCTTGGACCACTTTGCCCTCACCGATGAGTCCACCCTTGTCAAGCATTTCAGCAAGCTGGGTGATGGGTGCCACAAAGTCCCTCGAAGCATGTTCCGTCTTTGAATCTGTAAAGTATTGAGTCAGCTCTTGTAAGTAATTTTTGGCTGTGCTGGGACCACGAAACCATCTATGATTCTGGGTTGGCATGGGAATGTTAGACTCAACTGCCTCTCCAATCAACTTTTGCCTCTCTGCAATTGCTTTAAAATCACCACGCCCATCTCTGATGCCCTGTGCTGCGCCGCGTAAAAATCCAGCGATCTCAGGAGCAACGGTAACAGTAGCTACCGCCGGGTGCATTGTCATCAAGGCCACAGCGCTTCCTCCAACAGTGGTTGCTGCCTGAAGCAGGCGCCCCGTCCTACTGCCTTTGACGTACTTATCCCTTTCCGTGTCAGCTCGCTTGGGGCCCTCTACAACGGCTTTAGCCACATTCTGAGCGCCAACCAAGGCATCCGGAGTTCCTTTCATATAGGGTAGTATATCACTGGCCTGCCTAAAACTGCAATTCGCACTTTCCATGCCTGCAAACCGCCTTCTTGGCCTGACAGCTTTTGTCTTTGCTTAGAACTTGCGGGCACATACGATCCCTGCAATTTGGCTCGGGCGTATTTTTCGGCACGGCTTTGAGCTTGCCGCCTTGCGTGCATTTGCAGCAATTAACGGGCCTTAAGATGCACTCGGTGTCTTTTAAACACTCGGGCTGAGCTGCTAGACTGAGTTGGGCATAAAAAAAGAGCCATGCGATTTTAAACATGGCTCTAGATCTAATCTTAATGGCTACTGCGATGCAATCAGAAAGAACCAGGTGAAGTGGGGAGATTAGCACGTGGCAATTGGAGATCCTGTGCAGCTCGGTTCCACCTTCGGATAGTTGCTAGGTTTTCCTGAAGCAGGCGAGGTAACTCTCTAAGGAGAACTGTCAAATCCAGTCGGCGAAAGTCGTGTGCGAACAGAGTGCGCAGAGCCAAAACTTCTTCAGCGCTGATTACATTCCTATTTTCGCGCATATTTTGAACTCCTTCCAGAAACCGGGCGACTAAGGCGTTAGCGGCTCGTTCTGCGAAGACGGCCGGGTCTTCAACTTCCACGGTCGCATTTTCGGTGCCTGTTGAGGTTTGGCTAGACGCCGGTGTCGGACGCGGTGTGCTGGGACCACTTTCGTTTGGAACTGGGCTCAGATTTGGCGACTGATCTATCGGCAATCGTGCTATCTCTGCTTGGAGCCGCGCCAATTCTGCGACTGGCACACCCTCATTTCGCGCAAAGTGCTGCCGTTCCAACTGGCGAGTTTGGTCGCTCACACCGCTTGTGTCGGCCGATGCAAGGAGCATGGCTTCGTCGGCAGGGGCAGCTACTGTAGGGACATCGCTCACAGCGGCGGATGTATTGGTGCTTGGTTCGTCATCCTCAGCAGAAATAGATTGAAAACTTACCAGCAAAGCAATTAAAATTAATTTTCTCATAATATTTTTTAAGACTGTTAAATTTGCATCCTAAAATTAATTTCAAAAACAATCAAATTAATTGTTTTTATTGGATTAACTGGTTGATTTTTGAAGCAAAACCCCTTAGAGCGCCCCTATGGAAATCAGAGTTCGTATTGGTCCATCTCCTACGGGTGACCCACATGTGGGCACCGGTTATGTGTCATTGTTTAACTACGCTTTCGCCAAACAACAGGGCGGCAAGTTTATTTTACGCATCGAAGACACCGACCAAAAGCGTTCTAGCCTTGAAAGCGAACAGGCTATTTTAAACTCGCTCAAATGGCTCGGGATCAACTGGGATGAAGGGCCAGATATCGGCGGCCCCTGTGGGCCCTACAGGCAGAGCGAACGCCTGGATATTTACAAGAAGCACATAGACATGCTGTTGGCCAGCGGCCATGCCTACTGGTGTACTTGTACAGCCGAACGCCTGGCTGAAGTGAGAAAGCGCCAACTGGCCCTCAAACAACCCACGGGCTACGATGGCCACTGTCGGGAGCTCAATCATACTTCAGGGGTTATACGGCTCAAAACACCCAGAGAAGGCCAGACGGTGTTTCACGATGCCCTGCGCGGTGAAATCAAGATCGAAAACTCTGAAGTAGATGACCAAGTTTTATTCAAAAGCGATGGCTTTCCAACGTATCATCTAGCCAATGTCGTCGATGACCACCTGATGCGCATCACACATGTAATTCGCGGCGAAGAGTGGATTAGCTCAACGCCTAAGCATGTGCTTTTATATCGCTTTTTTGGCTGGAAGCCCCCTGAGTTTGCGCATTTGCCTCTGCTTCGAAACGCCGATAAAAGCAAGGTCTCAAAGCGTAAGAACCCGGTTTCATTGGATTATTTTCGAGAAGCCGGCTATTTGCCCGATGCACTCTTGAACTTTCTAGGCCTCATGGCATTTTCTTTTGAAGATGGCACCGAAGTTTTTTCGCTTCAAGATTTTGTGAAAAATTTCAAGTTGGAGCGCGTGTCTTTGGGCGGCCCAGTATTTGACTTGAAAAAGCTACTGTGGCTGAACGGGCGTTATTTGCGTGAAAAACGCACCGATTCCCAAGTGGTCAGTTATTTACAAGACCAGCTCTTTTCGACCGAATACATGAGCCGAATTATTCCCCTGGTCAAAGAACGCGTTGAAAAGTCTGAAGACTTTATCGAATATGCAGATTTCTTTTTCAAAGGCAGCGTCCTGGTTGACCCAGAAAACTATTTGATTAAAGGCATCGACGATAAGAAAAAGCTTATAGAACTTTATGAGCTTTTGATCGAAAGACTCGAAAATCTAAGGCCTTTTGATGTTCCAAATCTAGAAACTGCTTTAAGAACTTTTTGCGAAGAACAGCAAATCAAGAGCAAAGACCTGTTTATGCCCGTACGCATGATGGCTACCGGTAAAAAAGCCACACCGCCCTTGTTTGATACCCTGGCTGTGCTAGGACGTGAACGCTGCAGAACCCGATTTAGAGCTGCTTTAGGAGAACTCAAAAAATGATACAAAGAACCTTTTCGATAATTAAACCCGACGGTGTTAAGCGTAACTTGATTGGCAAAATTATTGCGCGATTTGAACAAGAAGGCCTTCGGGTGGTCGCCGCCCAAATGAAGCGCTTGAGCCTTCATGAAGCTCAGGGCTTTTATGCCGTTCATAAAGACAGGCCGTTTTTTGGCGAATTGGTCGAGTCCATGACCTCAGGGCCTGTTCTATTAATGGTTTTGGAAGGCGAAAATGCGATTTTAAAAAACCGTGAGATCATGGGAGCCACTAACCCAGCGCAGGCAGCTGAAAATACGATTAGAAAGCTCTATGCCCTGTCGATTGGCGAAAATACAGTTCATGGCTCGGATGCCCCTGAAACAGCGGCCTTTGAAATCGCCTGGTTTTTTGCTCAGAGTCAGGTTAAATGATATAATATGGTAAATGAGTCGGAAGCTTGTATTATTATCTTTTCTTGTTTCATTGATCGCGTTAGCGATGGCTGATGTGTTGCCACAAGGGTCTCAAACGGAGGCCCAGTTTCTGCAACATGGTCAGAAATTGACCCAGCAATATGACTATGCAGCTGCTTTGAAAATTTTGAATTTAGGCTTGACGCAGTACCCTAAGAGTGCAGTTTTGATTGCTGAGTTTAAGAAAGATTCGGAACTCTATATTCTTCACGAGATTTCCCAGGGTTATCAGAGTATTGACAAAAACATACATGATGTAAGTGCCTATATTCGGGTTTCGAACGCTTGGTTTTTGGCCAACGAAACGTTCAAGGCGTTTGAAGTATTGCTGGATGGTACTGCTGAGAATCAGACGTCAGCATCCCTGTGGGTGGCAATCGGGAACTTAGAAGAGCTTTCGGGCAGGCCTGCTGAGGCCCATGCGGCCTTTGAAGAAGCTAAACGGTATGAATCTGTTAACTGACCCTTGGCTGCACCTGGTCTTAGACCGCCCCCGAATTATCGCCAATATTGCTTCTATTGTTCGACTCTGTGCCGGTACAGAAGTTACGTTGCATATTTGTGGGCCCTTGGTGTTTGAACAAAACGACAAAACCAAATGGCGTGCCGGATTAGATTATTTTGAAGGCGCCCGTGTACACTTTCACCAAAGCCTAGAACGTTGTTTGAAGCTGCTCAGCAAAGAGCCGTGGCTGATTGAAGTCGGCGGTTCTAAAACGCCTTGGGAGGCCCGTATTCAGCTGGGGAACGTATTGATCTTAGGCCCCGAGACAGCCAGCATCGAAGAGTCCGTGCGCAAGCAATACCCAGAACGCATTTTAACTTTGCCTCAACCGGGTCCCGTTAGGTCTTTGAATCTGGCTCAGTGTGCGGCGGTGAGTGTTTTTGAAGCGATGCGTCAAACTGCTTGGCCAGCGAGCAAAAGATTTCAGGTTGCACCAGGCCCCACTCGTGATAGCCGCCACTAATGGTCGCTACTTTGGCTTTGGGTATGAGAGCCGCCATTTCATAGGCAAATTGAATCGGTAGCATTTTGTCGCAATCGCCCCAAGCCAACAAAACCGGTGCCCGGATTTTGGGCAATAACGGTCTAATATCATGTTTAACAGGTACAGAAACAGACCGTGTGAGGCTTTTGAAATGCTTTGCGCCATTCACGACAAACGCTTGCCAAATATGCCTGTCAAATCCCTGCGCCCAAAGTTCTTGCAGTCGGTTGATCGCTGAAGGCTGGCCATCCCGCATGGGGATGCCCGCGCTGTTCATGAGCGCCACACTGCTGACTTTGTCTGGAAATAAAGCGGCTGTTGCCAGCGCAATGCCCCCACCCATAGATTGGCCCACCAAGTGAACTTTAGGGAGTTTGAGCGCTTCCAAAAAATCGCTCACAAATTGAGCATAGGCTTCGTAGCCCCAGAAATAGGGTTCGCTCGATTGGCCAAACCCAGGTAGGTCGATGGCTATCACTGGATAATCTGCTGAGAGCGCTACTAAAAGTTTTTCGAAGGCTTCGATCCGAAGGCCCCAGCCGTGTAAAAAAAGACGTGTTTGTGAGGGATCCTTATCTTGCCTTAAGTAGACATAAGCAATTTCAAGGTTTCTAATCTTCAGCTGACTTTTCAACAAAAATGGCTCCGTCTTCTAAACGATAAGCGCTTAAGGCTTCCCCCCACACACAACCTGAATCAAGAGCGATGCAGTTTGCAAAAGCTCTTAAACCCAACGCAGACCAATGTCCAAACAAAATCGTGTGGCTCAAAGACCGCCGGTCTTTGATCGAATACCAGGGTTTGAAACCTTTTGGCGCATTTTCTGGCTTGCCCGTATAACCATAGCGCAATTGGTTTGCGCTCACGCACATTCGCATGTGCACAAACGCGTGCAACGCGAGGGCATTTCGCTCGAAGCTTCTGAGCTGATCACTCCATCGATCTTCTTGGTGTGCGTAGGTGTAGGCTAAGAAATCTGTGATCTCATGGCTTCGTAAGATTTTCTGGATCGCCCGAGCTTCTTTTTGGGCTTTTGGAACTGTCCAACTTGGAACGAGGCCAGCATGAACAAGAACGTGTTTTTTTTCGACATGCATGAGTGGCCAATGTCGGATCCAATGAACCAAATCTTGTCGGTCTTTGGCTTTTAAAATGGGATCCAGGTACCGAGTATCTTCACGGTGTAAAACACCCAGGTCTAGGGCGAGCAGAAAAATTTCGTGGTTGCCTAGAACGCAAATTGCCCGATCGCCTAGGCCTCGTACATAACGCAAAACTTCGAGTGATTTTGGGCCCCGGTTAATCAAATCGCCGGCGATCCACAGACGGTCCTTGCTGGGATCGAACTCACACCGTGTAAGGAGGCGCCTGAAAGTTTTATAGCAGCCTTGGATATCGCCAATGGCGTAAGTGGACATGAATAACCTCCTGGCACATTAGCCAAAAATACCTGAAAGATGCTACCACAAGACAGCATGAAATTCTCGTCGTCATCTAAAAATCCTGAAGCTGAAAAACTGGATCTCGTGATTTATGGAGTCTTTGACAGCGACCAGATAGATAAAAAAGCCGCCTCAGAAGGCTTCAAAGCCAAAGCTGGGCAGATTTATTACGACCATTCAAAAGCCCTGCTTGGCCTCGGTGAGAAAGCCAAAGCCACGCCAGATATTTATCGCAAAGCGGGCGCTTTAGCCTATAAGCTTGCCCAAGACAAACAGGCGGCCAAAGTGGGTCTAGAGCTACCCGCCAACGCTTCTATGAAAGCTGCTTGCGAAGGCGCAGCCATCGCGCCGTACAAGTTTGACAAATATGTGACGGAGAAAACAGAGCTTTACGTCAAAGAGTTTGTGCTGTTTACTCAGGATAAAAGTGCCTCCAAAGACATCGCTGAGGCTCAAATCATTGCGAAGGCCGTGAAGCTTGCTCGGGACTTGATTAACGAAGGTCCCACGGTCATGAACCCCGAAGAGATGGCCAACGTTGCCCAAAGGCAGGCCAAAGCAACCCGTCTTGAAGTGAAAGTTCTCGATGAGAAAGCATTGACTCAAGAAAAATTTGGCTTGTTGCTGGCTGTGGGACGGGGCTCGGCAGACTATGCGCCACCACGTGTGATTAAGCTCACTTATAGGCCAGCCAAAAAAGCCAAGAAGCACATCGCTCTCGTGGGTAAAGGCGTGACTTTTGACTCGGGAGGCCTCGATATTAAACCATCAGACGGCATGCTGCACATGAAGACCGATATGTCCGGTGCCGCCGCAGTCATGGGCGTGATGCAAGCGATTGCGCAATTAAAGCCAGATATTGCTGTGACTGGTTATATGGCTTGTGTCGAAAATGGCGTTGACTCTAAGTCCTATCACCCCGGGGATATTTTGATTTCCCGGAAAGGCTTGAGCGTCGAGATCAACAACACCGACGCTGAAGGTCGCTTGGTTTTAGCAGACACGCTGAATTATGCCCAAGAAAAAGACAAGCCAGATATTATCATAGACATCGCAACGTTGACAGGCGCCTGTGCAATTGCACTGGGACCCAACATGGCTGCTGTGTTTTCTAACGAAGACGGCTTGAGTGACAAGATTCTCGGGGCATCTCGATATACAGGCGAGCAATTTTGGAGAATGCCACTCTCTGACGATCTGTTTGACCAACTCAAGACACCGATTGCAGATATGAAAAACACGGGTGAACGCTATGGAGGGTCTATAACGGCCGCTTTGTTCTTGCAAAAATTTATTGAGCCAAAGACTGCTTGGGCGCATTTGGACATAGCCGGGCCCGCTAGAAACGACAAAGAGCAGGCTTATGTCAGTGCCGGAGGCACTGGTTTTGCAGTCCGGACGCTGATTGAACTGCTCATGGGCTATTGACGCATGCGTCTAAAATGGCCATACAGACGCATCCATGAGCGAAATCAAACGTAAGTCTCGCCCCCATCATAACAATAATAACAGACCCGAAAGACAGCAAGAGCGCTCGGTTCCTGTTGTGCTGCCTGATATTAACCCCGATGTGGAGCCTATGAATCTTTCCGAACTAAAACATGCCAAAATCGAAGACCTGCAAGCCAGGGCGACTCAAATCGGCGTTGATTTTGATGCTTTGTTGCGAAAACAAGACATGGTGTTTGCGCTGCTCAAGTGGCAGGCCAGTAACAATGGCGCTATTTTCGGTGAGGGAACGCTTGAGACTTTTCCGGAAGGCTATGGGTTTTTGCGTGAGCCGGTTTACAACTATGAGCCGTCTGCCGATGATATTTATGTCGCGCCGTCGCAGATTCGGGCTTATGGGTTGAGGACCGGTGATACTGTGCGAGGCCAAATTAGGCCGCCCACAGAGAAAGAACGTTATTATTCGCTGCTAAAATTAGATACAATTAATGGCATCACCCATTCCGAACATCGCAACAAAATTTCTTTTGATAATTTGACGCCGCTGTACCCCAATCAGCGATTTAAGCTTGAAAGCCTGCCGACCAATTATTCGACTCGAATTATTGATCTATTTTGCCCCATCGGTAAGGGCCAGCGAGCATTGATTGTCTCGCCCCCAAGAGCCGGCAAGACTGTTTTAATGCAAGATATTGCCAATGCGATTACGGCCAATCACCCAGAAGTGACTTTGTTGGTTTTGTTAATCGACGAGCGCCCCGAAGAAGTGACCGATATGCGTCGGCACATTAAAGGTGAAGTGATCGCGTCGACATTTGATGAGCCACCTCAGCGACACGTGCAAGTGGCAGAGATGACCATCGAAAAAGCCAAGCGTCTGGTGGAGATGAAAAAAGACGTGGTGATTTTGCTCGATAATATTACGCGTTTGGGTCGGGCGTATAACACGCTGGTACCGCCCAGCGGCAAGATTTTATCGGGTGGCGTGGACTCGAACGCACTGCATAAACCCAAGCGTTTCTTTGGGGCTGCCCGTAACATCGAAGAAGGCGGTTCTCTGACAATTATCAGTACGGCACTGATAGACACAGGCAGCCGTATGGACGAAGTGATTTTCGAAGAATTTAAAGGCACCGGTAACTCGGAAATTGTCTTGGATCGAAAGCTCATGGAAAAGCGTATCTTCCCCTGTATGGACATCAACAAGTCTGGAACTCGAAAAGAAGAGCATTTGCTGGACAAAGACGTCTTGAATCGTGTCTGGGTGCTCCGCCAGTTATTACACCCCCTCAATGTAATTGACTCCATGGAGTTTCTGTTAAGCCGCATGAAAGGCTCTAAGACCAACGCCGAGTTTATTGCGTCGATGAGTAACTGATGCTGCGCTTGCCACCTGCCAAGATCGCTGTTGTTCTAGGTTCCGGGTTGGGCAATTTTGCCGACGCTTTGAGCCACACACAAGTTTTGCCCTATTCGAAGATCTCTGACTTTCCTGTGTCGACCGTCGAAGGACATACGGGACAGTTTGTGCATGGATTTGTTGGCAAGACGCCTGTTTTGCTCATGCAAGGACGTGTGCACCGCTATGAGGGCTACACGGCGCAGCAAGTAATTTCTCCTATTAGAATGCTTAAGACTTGGGGGATTGAAAAGCTGATTCTCACCAATGCAGCCGGCGGAATTAATCACCAGTTTGAAGTAGGCGATTTGATGTTGATCACAGATCACTTGAATTTGACCGGCGATAATCCGTTGGTGGGGCCAAATGATCCTAGATTGGGGACACGTTTTCCGGATATGTCAGATGCCTATTCTAGAAGATTGCGCGATTTAGCCAAGTCGATGCAGCCTGATTTACGAGAAGGCGTTTATGCGGGGATGTTAGGGCCATGTTATGAAACCCCAGCCGAGATTCGCATGCTTCAAATTCTAGGTGCTGATGCTGTGGGCATGAGTACGGTTTTTGAGACCATTGCTGCGACGCATTTGAGCATAGAAACCATGGGCATCTCTTGTATTTGCAATAAAGCTGCAGGATTTTCTGGGGTGAAGTTGACGCACGAAGAAGTGACGGCTGCGGGCAAAGCGGCTTCGAAAAAGTTTACGGATCTATTGATTCGCTTGATTCCAGAATTGCTTTAGACGTAAGCTGGCCAGCGATGGCCCACTGGAAAAAAAGACTGTACGAAATCGTATTTGAGTCCGATACGCCCGCAGGTAGAGCATTTGATATTATCTTGCTTTGGGCTGTTATTATCAGCGTGACGGCGGTGTGCTTAGAAAGCGTTTCTGGAATTAAAGAGCAATATGGTACTGTATTGCGAGGCCTGGAATGGTTGTTCACGCTGGCATTTACGCTGGAATATTGCGTTCGGTTGGTCAGCGCAAAAAATCGGCTCAGTTATGCATTCAGTTTCTATGGATTGGTTGACTTGATTGCGACATTGCCGACGTATTTCAGCATTCTGTTTCCGGGAGCTCAATCTTTCTTGGTTATTCGAGTTTTGAGGCTGCTTCGAGTATTTAGAATCTTAAAGCTCGGCAATTATATGGTCGAAGCGAATTATCTGGGTATGGCTCTTGTTGCGAGCAAGCGTAAGATTGGCGTATTTTTGCTCAGTGTCATGACGATTATATTGGTGGCCGGGACGCTCATGTATTTAATCGAAGGACCTGAAAACGGTTTTACCAGTATCCCTCGTGGAATTTATTGGGCCATCGTGACCATTACGACAGTGGGTTATGGGGATATTTCGCCCCATACGGTATTTGGACAAATTCTGGCGTCCTGCTTGATGTTGGTGGGTTACACGATCATTGCTGTACCGACGGGGATTGTCTCAGCTGAAATGATGAACAATGGCAATCATGATACGCGGTTTTGTAAAAATTGTGGGTCAAGAGTTTGAGCTGAGTAGGCCCCTTGCAACCTGAAAATAATTATTCTATCTGGAGGGAACGCTTATGAGATGTATAAATCTGTTTTCTATTTTAGCTTGTATGATTGGTTTCGCCACATTTTCAACGGGAGCATCAGCTACGGTTGAGGTGGAAGGTTTTATCGAAGGTACATTGGTAAAGACACCAGAGGGCTATTCAAAGATTGAGACCCTGTTAGTTGGTGATCTTGTTATGAGTTGTGATTTTGAAGGAAGTTGTGTAGAGCGTCAGGTTCTTAAGACCTCTAAGAAAGAAGCATCTAGGTATCTCGAAATTGAAGTAGATGGCCAAAAAATTGGTGTTGGCTATAGCCACAAGCTTTTTTCCTGTGATACTGATTTCTGGACAAATGCCACAAACATCAAGAATTCGTCGTCCCTAATGAATGCTCTACACAGGAATGTTTCTGTAAGTAACGTCGGTGTGATTCGTGAAACAGTGACTCTTTATAATCTTTCTATTGAGCAGTTCCAAAACTATTTTGTCAGCATGGCTGATGTATTGGTTCATAACTATGCTGCTCAAGAGCTTGATGCGATGTTGGATGCAATGTCTCCTAGAGATAGGGCGCAGATTCTTATCATGGAATCCGCGAAAAGATATGGTCTCCACAGCCCCCCACAGCTTTCCTATATCTTGGCGACAGCAGAACATGAAACCATGAACTTCAAAACCATGAAGGAAATAGGTGGTTCGAAGATGCCATATGCCCCATATTATGGGCGAGGTTATGTGCAGCTCACTCATAAATTCAATTATGAAAAATTCTCAAAGCTATTCGGAGAGGATATTGTAAGCAATCCAGACCGTGCGATGGACCCGAGATATGCGTCTGATGTCATTGTTTTTGGAATGATGATGGGGGTTTTTACCGGAGAATTAAAAAAGGATGGTAAAAACTGGAGTGGGAAAAAGCTTATCGATTATATCGTTGGAAATGGTGATGGAACAGGCAAGGCTGATTTTGTTAATGCACGCAGGATTATTAACAGTCTAGACAGGGCTGAGCATATTGCCGGGCTTGCCAAGAAATGGCTGCAATATTTCAAGAATACGAGAGGCACTCCAAATGGGGACATCAAATTTTTGCAATGGATGCCTTGGCATAACGAGTTGTAGTATGTTTCAAATAAGGTTACTGAGGGGTATAGGTTTCGTGGCCTTACTATCGGGGCAACTTTTGGCTGGAAAGATTGAAAATAATATTGGCCGTGATTTCCGCGGATTTTCCGTTTTTGAAAAGGTAGCTGGGGATTTGAATGGTGATGGGGTTGTTGATTACGTTGCAACTCTTTGGAAGAACCATCTTCGCACGGCTCCTGTGGTTGTCTACTTTGGAAATGGAAAAGGGGATTTTATTCTTCAGACAAAGGCCCCTGTCGCTAATTGTTTTTGGTGTGGCGGGATGAAAGGTACTCCTAATGAGCCAATAGGCAGGTTGAGTATCAATAATAAGGGCATTTTAGTAATGACGTTTAAGGGTGGCTCAAGAGAAGTCTGGACAGATGTGCTCAAATGGCGGTTTGATAAAAAACAAAAAGAGTTTTTCCTCATAGGAGAGACCTATACGAGCGTCGATAATTTTGGGGAAGAACCAACGGAGCGGACTGATATCAACTATTCAACTGGAAAAATGGAAAAAAATATTGGTAAAAAAGGAAAGATTTGTCAATTTTCATTACCTCTAAAAATGATATTGAGAACATTTGACTTTGAAAACCAGCATGTGGGTGATCTGTTTTTACTCACAAAAAAATGCCTGGTTGATATTCCTACACGTTAACCAAATTCCGTCGATTCTCTTTTCGTAATGTGCTAGCTTGCGCGTCATGATTATTCATGCGAGGCGTATTTACTCGGGAGCCGGTTCATGAAAAAGACGCTTTTTCTTATTCTTTTAACACTAGGTGGTTTCAGCATGGCACAGACCCTTAAGCCGATTCGGCAAACCGAAGGCATCAGCGAATATCAAGAGCCCAACGGCTTGTCGGTTTTGCTGTTCCCAGACCCTTCGCAATCAACGGTGACGGTGAATATTACTTATAAAGTGGGGTCCAGACACGAGGGCCGAGGTGAAACTGGGATGGCGCACCTGCTCGAGCACATGTTGTTTAAAGGCACTCCCAAGTTCCCCGATGCCAAAGGTATTCTGCAAGACAAGGGCGCATTTTTTAATGCAACCACGTGGTTTGACCGGACTAATTATTTTGAAACCATGCCGGCCAGCGATGAGAACCTCAAATTTGGCCTGCAATTTGAAGCGGATCGCATGATCAACGCCTGGGTGCGCAAACAAGATCTAGATTCTGAAATGACGGTCGTACGAAACGAGTTTGAGATTGGCGAAAACGACCCGATCAATGTTTTGCATGATCAAATGCTTTCAGCGTCTTTTAGGTGGCATAATTATGGCAAGAGTACGATAGGCAATCGCAGTGACATCGAGCGCGTGCCGGTTGAAAACTTAAAAACTTTCTATCAAAAATATTATCAGCCAGACAATGCTGTTTTGATTATTGCTGGCAAATTTGACAGCACCAAAGCGTTGACATGGGTGAACGAGTATTTTGGAAAAATTCCGAAGCCAACACGCGTTTTAGATAAAACTTACACGGAAGAACCAGCACAAGATGGCTCGCGTTTGGTGAAGCTCATGCGCACCGGTGAGGTGGCGGCTGCGGGCGTCTCTTATCATGTTCCAGCGGGTTCAAATTCAGACTTTGCAGCGATTAGAGTTTTAACTGAAGTGTTAGCGCAAGAACCCGGTGGTTACTTGTATGACCAACTGGTCAAGACCGGCAAAGCCTCAGAGATGTTTGGCATGGTGTACCAACTGGCTGAACCAGGGGCTTTGATGGTTTTTGCCAAGCCGGTGAAGCAAGACCAAGTCTATGTTCTGAAAGATGAGTTGATTGGCGATGTCGAAAATAAACAATCCGAAGCAATTAACCAAGAGGCGTTTGACCGAGCAAAAGTCAGGTTGCTGAAGAATTATAAACTCGCAGCGGCTGACAGTAAAAAACTGGCTCTGGGTTTGAGTGAGTCTATCGCCCAGGGTGATTACAGACTTTATTTCTGGGGTCGTGACCAAGTTAAAAAAGTAACTCTGGACGATGTCAAACGTGTTGCAAAGAAATATTTGATCGAAAGCAATCGAACGGCTGGCGTGTTCGTGCCAACAGAAAAGCCAGTTCGGGCTGAGATCCCCAAGACACCCAATGTAGAAGCGATGCTCGAAAAGTACGTTGGAACTGAAGATTTGGCTCAAGGGGATAGCTTTGAAGCGACGCCAGAAAATATTGATAAGAGCACACAGCGTTTGACGCTCGACAATAACGTCAAAGCTGCTTTGCTGCCTAAGAAAACCCGTGGCGATGTGGTGAAAGCGAGTTTTATCTTGCGCTACGGGACCGAACAGGCACTGACTGGCCACTTAGAAGCCTTGGCGCTTTTGCCGCAGTTGATGATGCGTGGAACAGAGAAGAAAAATTTCCAGCAGATACAGGACCAATTGGATGCGCTCCAGTCAACTCTTAGAATGGGCGGTGCACCTGGTAAAACAGTGATCGACGTGACCAGCGACAAAGATAATATTGTCAGAGTGATTGCACTGTTGGGCGAGATTCTCAAAACGCCTGCTTTGAGCGAAGCAGAGTTTGAGATCGTTCGCAAAAAAGAATTGGCCGAATTGGAAGAGTCGCTCTTAGATCCTAAGACGCTAGGCTTTAACGAGCTCGAGCGTCTCCAGAATCCTTGGCCTAAGACGAGCATTCACTATGTGCCGACGATCGAAGAACGCATTGAGCATATCAAAGCGCTCAAACTGGCTGATATCAAAAAGCTATACCAAGAGTTCTATGGTGCCAATCACCTAGAGCTCGCTGTCGTGGGTTCTTTTGATGTCGAAGCTGTTAAAGCTGAGCTGAACAAGCATTTTGGTGCCTGGAAATCCGGCCAGCCATTTGCTCGAGTGACGAAGCCTTACAAGCCAGTGACGGCGGAAATGAAAGTACTTAAAACACCCGACAAGCAAATGGCGTTGTTGGCTTTGGGGACCAACCTGCCTGTTCAGGATACGACGGAAGATTATCCGGCTATGCGCATCGGAGCTTATGTGTTGGGTGAAGGTATGAAGTCTCGTATTTGGCATCGACTGCGGGAACACGGTGGTCTTTCGTATGGGGCGGGTTCTTGGTTGGAGGCGAGCAAGCATGAACCCAATGCGACGCTTGGTATGTATGCGATGGCTGCTTCGGACAACGCCGATAAAGCCTTAAAAGCGTTGCAGGAAGAATATAAAAAGTGGGCCCAGAAGGGAATTACAGATGACGAACTCAAAGAAAGTAAAATGAGTTTTAAGTCGACGCTGGATAACTTGTTAGCAAATGACTCGTATGTTGTTTCGACGCTGAGTTCAAATCTTGAATTGGACCGAACGTTTGATTTTCAAGCCAAGCTACTCAAAAATATTGAGAAGCTGTCGGTTCAAGATGTTCAAGCGGCATTGAATCAGTATGTTGCTCCGGCGCAGTTGGCGGAAGTGAAAGCGGGAGATTTCAAAAACTGAAGACCTCGCTTAAGGCAGCGTTTGGATTGATTCTCATCCTGGCGTTATTAAAACCGCTGGGTCATGATATCGCTTTTATCGTGGCTTTTGTGTATCAGCTGTATGTTCCATTATGGCTAGGCTACACAGTTCGATTACAACCGGATGCTTTGAAAGCGGATTTAATTCGAGTCGCCTGGATTTCTGTCGTGACGTTCTCTGGCTACGCTTTTGCTTATTATTGGTTTCAGCATTTTTGGGCGGCGCATCAGGGCTATCAAGTTTACTTTCATCCGGTGTTTTCTTGGAGTTTGCTTTGGGGCTTTGTGGTCAATCTGGCTATTATCGCCTTTCCTGAAGAAGTATTTTATCGAGGCTATCTCCAGAGCCGCCTTTTAAGTCCCTCTCCACAGGGTGGAGAGGGATTTAGGGTGAGGTTTGTGATTCTGTTTGTTAGCTTTCTCTTTGCCCTGGGCCACTTTGTGGGCGAGTACGACCCAGTTCGCCTGCTCCCCTTCTTTCCTGGTTTAGTTTTCTCGTGGCTTGTTTATCGCTCGGGCTCTATCGCAGGCGCGACACTTTATCATGCCCTTTGCAATAGTTTCTCGGAGTGGTTAGCGTCCAGTTATCACTGGAGCCACTGATGAAAAGTATTCGTATTCGAGATCTACAAGAAAAAAAAGCCAAGTCTGAGCCAATTACGATGCTGACTTGTTACGACGCGATGTTCGCCAAAATATTAGATAGCTCGGGCGTCGATATTTTGTTGATTGGCGATACGCTGGGCATGGTGGTTCAAGGCCAAGAAACAACGTTGGGAGTCACACTCGAGGACATCGCGTATCATACGCGCATGGTGGCTCGGGGTGCCCAAAGAGCTCATATTGTCGCCGACATGCCGTTTATGACTTATCAGCACGATATCAAAGAGGCGATGCAAAATGCTGCAAAGTTATTGGTGGCCGGTGCTCATTCGGTCAAACTCGAAGGGGGTACCCCTATGGCTTCGACGGTGAAAGCACTGACAGAAGTAGGTGTTCCCGTCATGGGTCATGTGGGTTTGACGCCGCAGAGTGTACATGCTTTGTCGGGTTATCGCACGCAGGGTAAAACCGACGAATCGAGAAAGCGCATTCTTGAAGATGCGATGGCTCTCGAGGCTGCTGGTGCTTACGCAGTGGTTCTTGAGTGTGTTCCGGAGTCGCTCGCTCAGGAAATCACACGAATGCTTCAGATACCGACAATTGGAATCGGCGCCGGGCCTGCGTGCGATGGCCAGGTTTTGGTAATTTATGATTTGCTGGGCTTTAATCCTGAATTTAAACCAAAATATTTGAAGACCTATTTGAACGGCGCTGCGCTTATACAGCAAGCTTGTGAAAAATATGTGACAGAAGTGAGACAAAGGGTGTTTCCGCCCATGGAATAATCTGGCATAATCTGAGCTCTTTGCGCGCCCATCATCCTGTTGTTATATACCGCGGACGGTGGCGGAAACATGAAAGCACTCTTCTTTCTTTTGGGCTTAGCTCTTATGCCCTCTTGCAGGTCAGAATCTGTGGCTTCTACAGCCCAGAACGGCAATTTAACGATTCTTGACAGCAATCATCGTTCGATGAAAACGCTTAAAATCCCTTCTAGGCTGATTCAGGTTGGGGTAAGCCTGAGCTCAGAAATTCCATATGTCTCCATAGAATCTGGGCCATCAGCTACTGCACTGACGCTGTATTGGCAAAACCCGCTCAAAAATCAGCCAGGATTTCTTGTTCGATTTTGCGCGGATCCCCAAAATTGCTCTACTGATTACCAATTGATTGATTCAGCTGCATTGGATGCAATGACCGGAACTCTGGAGCTGAACATCCAATTTTCAACCGAGGTGGTTGATTCCACGGGCGTATTACAAGTGATACCCATCTATCTATATAGTTCAGAAGCCGAATTCATCCTGGTTGGGAATCTGGCTGAAATCGTATTACACTCCTCAGCAACTGGAGTTAAGGTGAGCTCAGGTGAAGCGAGCTACGCTGCATCTTTTTTTGAGACAGCTCACACCATAGAAACTTCAACCCTCTTTGCTAAAGCGGCCAATGTGGACTCTGGGATGGCGTTTCTTACAGGTGTCAACACTGTTACCACTTCTCCCAACGGAGCTTTAACAGCGGCCATTACCACTCCTGATATCTGGTATAAAGACTCCGATGGGGATGGTTATACAACGCAAGATATCATTATATCTACTCTCCAGCCAAACGGGTATGTCATTACAAAAAATTTGGCAGATTGTCGTGATGATGATGCCAGTATTTATCCTGGGAATGGCTGCGGGAATGGAACCTTTCAGACAAAAATAGATTCTACGCCTGAATACGCAATCACGCTAACTTCAAAATCTATTTTCGTAGGAGATTTCAATAACGATGGGAAGCTCGATTTTGCAGCCACCAATTACGATGCCAATACAATGTCTATATGGCTAGGAAATGGCGATGGAACTTTTGGTATAAAAACTGACTACAATACGGGCGCAGGTCCATGGGACATTATCGGTTCGGACTTTAATAGCGATGGCAAGCAGGATCTAGCAGTCACGAACTATCATGCGAATACAGTGTCTGTATGGCTAGGAAACGGTGATGGAACTTTTGGAACAAGAACCGACTACGATACTGGCGTTGGGCCCTATTCGCTGCTTGTGCGTGATTTCAATAAGGATTCCAAATATGACCTAGGCATCGTTAATTCAAACAATGACACTGGTGCCACCGTTTCTATGTTGCTAGGAAATTAAGGCCCGCCTGGCTGTTTAGATTATCGAATATAGTTCACCGCTGCGCTGCTAAATCCAGAGACCAAGCTACAGGCTTTTCCGGCGACTGCCTCGGCCTTAATTTTTCGAGTATCTGTCATTTGAACCAACATGCAGCCCTGAATTGTGGACTCTTTTTGTAAAGAAATAGGTGTTGAAAAAGTCATATTATCCCAAGTTGAGCCATCTGCTTTTGCACCGTGAAACTTAACCAAATCATATTTCACCAAACCCGTATCGACGGTCACTGTAGCAGGGTCGGGAGTACTGTTTTGGCTTGTAAACTGCGAAGCACCACCGGACCAATTTCCAATCGAAAGCACAAACCCTGTCGGATCCAAAAAATATGGTGCAAAAACCAAATGTGTCGTCCAATAGTCTGATTTTCCAGTGCCACTATAACCTGTCGTAGATCCATCTGCATTGGCCATAAACCAGGTTCCAATTAATTTACCATCGACGTCATAATCGATCTTGCCACTGCGTGGATCGGCCACACGAATATACTTGGCCAGAGCCTGTGCTTTGATGTCGTCACTGTAATAGTTGAGCGGATCAGCTGTATAGATTTTCCAACCTTCGCTGCTATAGTGTTCGGGAACAATAAACCCAGAGAGCACATTATCTGTGTCCCAAACAGCAAAATCAAGTGTCTGTCCGCCGATATAACCAATCACCTGACCGGCTTTCACCGCAAAGTTGTGATTGCTGGCATCATACCCAGCCTGTACATCTGGTGCCATGCTGGTTATCAAATCATAATAATAAAATAGTCGGCAACTGCTACTGAATATCAGTCGATGATCTGTAATGGTCACAGCTTGATTGGGGCCTTGTCCCAGGTGTGTTCGCGTTTGAATATCCACCAACTGACCATCAGCCATCGCATAGACTGGATACGTGTCTGGCTTAGAATTAAAAACCATCGGCGAGAAATACTGATGATCCACCGGCGTCACGTGCCCATCCACCATTAATCCATACGGCAAAATAAACGCAAAATCCTGGGGATTCATGGGCAAATGTGTAAATTTCGGCTTAGCAGTCCCTGTGCAAGCTCTATGGCTCAGTGTTTGGCCTGCTTGGTCTGCAACTTCAGGAGATTGTGTACCAGAAGAAATTGTACCTGAAGATACTGCAACAGAAGATTGTGGACCATAGCTTTGGTTTCCACCCGATGTGCTACAGGCGGTCACGAACAGCCATAATATTGAAAACCAGCTGAGTTGTTTATACATGCACTGATTCTACATACGTTCTAAAGCGAATGCACGTTCGTTTAAGAAAACGATGCTTCTGTCTTTGCCTTCACGTCATCCAAACTGACTCCTGGCATGAGTTCAAGCAATTTGAGCCCTTTGCCACGCTGAACTTCAAACACGCAAAGCTCTGTGACAATCAAATCGATGCAGGCCTTGCCTGTCAGAGGCAGCGTGCACTCACGCAAGATTTTAGGCTCGCCATTTTTACTCGTATGCTCCATGGCGACGATAATTCGAGGTGTACCCGCCACAAGATCCATGGCCCCACCCATGCCTTTGACTAATTTGCCCGGAATCATCCAGTTCGCAATATCGCCCTTTTCAGACACCTGCATGGCACCCAAAACCGTCAGGTCAATATGTCCGCCGCGAATCATCGCAAAAGAATCTGCCGACGAAAAATAAGAAGCGCCCGGGACTTCTGTCACCGTCTGTTTTCCAGCGTTGACCAAATCAGGATCCACTTGGTCTTCATAGGGGAATGGACCCATGCCTAATAAACCGTTTTCACTTTGAAAAATAACTTCGATGCCCTCGGGGACATAATTGGCTACGAGTGTCGGCATGCCAATGCCCAAATTCACCACGTAGCCGTCTTTCAGTTCACGGGCAATGCGTTTAGCGATTTCGTACCGTGCGTTGTTCGATCCATTTGTCATAATGCTGGCCTTTGATAATGCGTTGGATATAAACGCCCGGAATGTGAATTTGATCCGGTTCTAATTCGCCGAGGTTCACTAATTCTTCGACTTCAACAATCGTGATTTTGGCCGCGGCGCACATGACAGAGTTAAAATTTTGGGCCGTTTTTCGAAAAATCAAATTGCCAAACGGATCAGCCTTGTAAGCTTTAACAATCGCAACATCGGCTTTAAGCGCTTGTTCAAGCACATACTCTCGGCCATCAAACACACGAATCTCTTTGCCCCGAGCGACTTCAGTGCCAACCCCAGTAGGGGTGTAAAATGCGGGGATGCCCGCGCCACCAGCCCGAATACGTTCAGCTAAGGTTCCCTGAGGCACCAGCTCGACGTCGAGTTCGTGATTTAAGAGCTGACGCTCGAACTCAGCGTTTTCGCCGACGTAGCTGGCTGTGATTTTCCGAATTTGTTTATTCTTCAGCAGGATGCCTAAACCTAAATCTGTGGTGCCGCAATTATTGCTAATCAAGCTTATTTCACGAGTGCCCTTCGCAGCCACGGCCTTGATTAAATTTTCTGGGTTGCCACACAGACCAAATCCGCCGGCCATTAGAACACAGCCGTCCTTTAAGTCAAAAATAGCTTCTTCGGCCGATTTAAAAACCTTGTTCACCCGAACAACTCACGCGTAATAATCACTCGCTGAATCTGGCTTGTGCCCTCGTAAATCTGCAAGATTTTGGCATCTCGCATCAGTTTTTCAACGGGATACTCTTTGTTAAAGCCATTGCCACCAAATACCTGTACAGCGTCTGTTGCCACACGCATGGCCATATCGGCACAAAAGCGCTTCGCGTGCGCAGCTTGCAGCGTATTGCTTTGGCCTTTGTCGAGTCGGCTGGCGGCGTTCCAAGCTAAAAACCGGCCTGCTTCGATGTCCGTCGCCATGTCAGCGATCATAAACCCTATGCCTTGATGGTGCCACAAAGGCTTCCCAAAGCTTTTACGTTCTCGGGCATATCTGATTGCGTGTTCCATGGCGGCGCGTGCCAAACCAACACCCGCAGCGCCCACCAAAGGCCGAGTATGATCAAAGGCTTTCATGGCAATCACAAAGCCGTCGCCTTCACGACCCAGCAAATTCTCAGCAGGCACTTCGACTTCTTCAAAAGTAACCGACCGGGTATCAGAAGCACATTGACCCATATTGTGCTCTTTTTTACCCACACTCACACCGGGCAAATCTCTGGGTACTACAAACGCACTCATGCCTTTGTGGGCAGCGTTTTTGTCGGTTTTGGCCAAAACAAAATACCAACGCGCATGGCCCGCGCCAGTGATCCACATTTTTTGACCGTTCAAAACATATTTGTCGCCTTTTTTGACGGCTGTCGCTTGGATCGCTGCGACGTCAGAGCCGGCATTGGCTTCTGTGACGGCATACGCACAAATATGATGCTCTTTGGAAAATGGGGAAAGCCACTTTTTCTTTTGGGCGTCGCTCCCGGCAATAATCACGGGCATTTGGCCCAGCGAGTTGGCTGTGATGGCTGTGGTAATGCCCATGCAGCCCCAGCTGAGTTCCTCTTCGATCAAACAACCATCGAGAGCACCCAGCCCGAGGCCACCGCAATCCGGCGGGATATGCACACTCAGCAGGCCCAGATCGAAAGCTTTTTTTAAGATATCCAAAGGCCATTCGCCAGTTTCGTCATAATGGCTGGCTTTGGGCCTGATTTCTTTTTCGGCAAAATCATGTGCCAGAGATTTTAGCTGTTTCTGCTCGTCACTCAGATCGAAGTTAATCATGAGCCCTTTAATAACTCTTCTTCGGCACCAATACAACACCTGACTCAAAACCCGCTAAAATTGGGCGTAGAGTGGCACCCACAGTTGCCAGTGGAACAACCAATTGTCTTTTCATGGGGGTTTGACACCGATCTTCCACGCCTGTGATATCGACCACATTGGCATCACAAATATTCACAAGCCCATTATTTTCGGTTCGTGCAAGAGCGCAATTAACTAAATGTAATTCAAAACGGTGTTCGAAACAGCCGCCTTGATATTGAATCTGGATCTCGAGCTGGTCTGCAGGTTGATTATAAGCAGCGTGCGTCACTTGTAACGCAAAAGCAAAACTACTTGTCAGCAATAAAAACATCACAAGCGCTTTCATGATTGACCTCTCTAGAGGTATTTCGGCATCTCCTTGCCAAAAGTTGCGGGATGTGTTGTTTATTTCGCGACAAGACAGGAACCAGGTTCATGACTGACTTTTCACACGACGTAATTATCATCGGCGGCGGTATCAATGGCGTTGGCATCGCCCGAGACTGCGCCCTGCGCGGCATCAAGACACTGTTAATTGAAAAGCATGATTTTGCCAAGGGAGCCTCTGGCAATAACACGGGCATGATCCATGGAGGGATTCGATACCTGCGCTACGACGTTGGAACGACGAAATCTAGTTGCACAGACTCGGGTTATATTCAAAAAATTGCCGGGCATTTATTGCACCGAGTCCCCTTTTTGTTTCCGGTCATGAAAAGTGATTTTGGCGGACAATTTTTGCTGGAAGGCGCCGAGATTTTTTTCGAAGCCTATGATCGATTTCAACCGCTCAAAAACGGAAAATCACATACACGGCTCACGCGTGAAGAGGCACTCGCACTGGAGCCAGGTTTATCACCGCATATTATTGGCGCTGTCACCCTCGATGAGTGGGCGATAGACTCCTATCGACTCACGGTCGAAAATGCCGTCGATGCGAAATTGGCTGGCGCAAAAGTGCGCAATTACTGTGAATTCACGCGCTTTATTCAAGATTCCAAGCAACGCATCCGAGAAATTGAGTTTTATGATCACATTCACAAACGCCACGAACAACACGAAGCCAAGTGGATTATTAATGCGACAGGTGCCTGGGGAGCGTCGATTTCAACCCAGACTCAAACACCCTACAAACTCAGGCCGGGCAAAGGCGTTCACGTGGTCTACCCACACAGAATTTCTAACTACGGCCTAATTATGAAAGCAATAGATGGCCGCCAGATGTTCTTCTTGCCTCACGGCCACACGACCTGGATAGGAACTACCGACGATGACTATTACGGCGACTTGGATTCGCCACCAATTTTAGAGGATGAAATCGCTTATATTATTGAATCTGCTCGTTCAGTTTTTCCGTCGATCGACCCATATACACCCGATCACAGCTACGTCGGCATTAGGCCCACACTCTACGAGTGGGGCAAAAATGAAGACGCCCTCACCCGAGAACACCTGATTGTTGATCACGACAACGGCCTATTCTCCGTGACCGGAGGCAAATTAGCTTCGTATCGAGAACTTTCTGAAGAAGTCACTGATCTGCTGGCTGAAAAACTAGGTATTCGAGCCCCGTGTGAAACCCATTCCCGATTATTGCCCGGATTTCACCCCGATCCTGCCACCGAAGAAGTCTGCTTGTGTGAGCATATCAGCAAAGAACAACTCACTTACAGCATTCAGCACGAGATCGTCAGCCGGTTGAGTGACCTCCGGGGCCGATGCCACTTGGCCAAGGGCGCCTGTGGGGGCGCTCACTGTCTTTGGCGAGCCTCGCAGATCTTCGCTGAAGAAAAAAATTTGGATCCCAAGCAACAACTTGAAGAACTCAAGCATCTGCAAGATACTTGCACAAAAGAACGCGAGCCCGTCTTGACCGGAGCCAATTTGGCACGTGAAGAATTGAGGCGGTTTTTAGGTCTCTGAGGACCCCGTCTCTTCTCCACCTTCTTCACTCTCGGCAATGCGAGTCACAGCAATCACACGCTCCGAACTGTTTCGATCCACAGAAATTAATCGGACACCTTTGGTATTGCGACCAATCTCCGAAACATCCGAGGCTTTCATACGAATCAGCGTGCCTGCATCCGTGATAATCATCATGTTATCTTGCTCGCTGACTTGAATCGCTCCGCAAACGCGGCCATTGCGCTCATCGCACTTGATCGTAATCAGCCCAATGCCACCGCGGGTTTGCTTGCGATATTCAGCAATATCTGTACGCTTGCCATAGCCAAACTCCGTCACCGTGAGAATACTGGCCTTGTCGCCCAAGACCTCCATGCTGACCACTTCGTCGCCAGCTCGAAGCGAAATTCCACGAACACCCGTTGCTTGACGTCCCATCGGCCGAACATCGGATTCCTCGAACCGAATGGCCATACCATCTTTGGTCGATAGGATTAGATCATGTTCGCCTTCAGTGATCTTGACGCTCACCAACTCGTCATCGTCTTCGATACCGCAGGCAATGAGGCCGGTGGAGCGGGGACTTGAGTAGGCAACTAAATCTGTCTTCTTGATTTTTCCCCGTTTTGTGGCCGTCACCACAAAGCATTTTTCTTCTTCGGTAGGGAAGTTTCGAACGGGCAAAATCGCCCGGACTTTTTCGTTTTCGGCCAGTTGGATCAGATTCACAATCGGGCGTCCCTTCGATTGCGGCCCGGCCATGGGAAGCTCATGCACTTTGACCCAAAATACGCGACCTAGGTTTGTAAACGCAAGCAAGTAAGCATGCGTGGACGCTGCAAACGCGTCTTCAATAAAATCTTCTTCCTTGGCTGCAACGGCCTGTTTGCCTTTGCCTCCACGTCTTTGAGAACGATAGTTTGAAAGCGGCGCCCGTTTGATATACCCATGGTGCGAAATGGTCACCAGCATGTCTTCTTCGGGAATCAAATCTTCGTCGGTCATCTCACCAACCCCCGCGATAATTACACTCCTTCGGGGATTCGAAAACTGCGTTCGGACTTCGATCAACTCGTTTTTGATAACCTGCATCAGGACTTTCAAATCGGCCAAAATTTCTTGCAGCCGAACAATCGTGTTAAGCAGTTCTTGACCTTCGATGAGCAATTTTTCGCGTTCGAGGCCCACCAACCGAGATAAACGCATTTCCAAAATGGCCGCAGCCTGCGTGTCATCCAATTGCGCAAAACCCTGCTTGAGCCAAATACCAATTTGTTCGGTGGGGGACGAGGCAAACAGAGCAATTTGATGGGCACTGCCAAATTTTTCTTGGCACAGCCGTGCTTTGGCTTCTTCTGTGTTGCTCGAGCTTCGAATGATCTCAATCACTCGATCGATGGCATCCAATGCCACCAAAAGAGAGGCTACGATGTGGAAACGCTTTTGGGCTTCGACTAACTCAAAACGGCTTCTGCGTGTGACGACTTCCCGTCTAAACGCGATGAACTCTTCCAACACTTCGCGTAGGCCCATCGTTTTGGGCTGGCCATGGACAATTGCCAGCATGTTGACGGGGTACGAGCTCTGGAGCGGCGTCAGTGTATAAAGCTGATTTAATATCACTTCGCCCATGGCATCGCGGCGTAGATCAATCGCAATGCGCATACCATCTCGGTCGGACTCATCTCGAATGTCTGTAATGCCATCGATGCGCTTTTCGCGAACCAACTCAGCCACCCGTTCAAGCAGTCTGGCTTTGTTCACTTGGAAGGGAATCTCATCGATAATAATCTGCTGGCGCTTGGCTTTCTCGTTGAACTCGACAACGGCTTTGCCGCGCATAATAATCGATCCGCGGCCCGTTTCGATCGCTGACCTAGAACCCGCCGTGCCACAAATAAAGCCACCCGTTGGAAAATCGGGGCCTGGCACCATATGAAACAATGCGGCCTTATCGACCACGGGACCATTTTCATATTTTTCGGCAATAATCGCCAAACAGGCCGTGACAATTTCACTCAGATTATGCGGTGGGCATCGGGTTGCCATGGCAACGGCAATCCCCTCAGACCCGTTGACCAACAAATTAGGAATCCGAGAAGGCAGGACCAGGGGCTCTTCAACCGTGCCGTCGAAATTCGGAATAAAATCGACCGTATTCTTTTCAATATCACGCAAGAGCTCTTCGGCAATCTTCGCCAAACGCGCTTCTGTATAACGATACGCAGCGGCCGGGTCTCCGTCGACGCTGCCAAAATTACCCTGACCATCGATTAACAACTCGCGCATGTTCCAGGGCTGGGCCATACGAACCAATGCTTCATAGACGGGCATATCGCCGTGGGGATGATATTTCTTAAGAACTTCCCCCACCACACCGGCGCACTTGCTGAATTTTCTAGAAGAAAGCAGGCCTTCAGAAAACATCGCGTACAAAATTCGGCGGTGAACTGGCTTCAAACCGTCTCGTACATCAGGCAGCGCGCGCCCGATAATCACACTCATCGAATAATCACGGAAAGACGTACGCAGTTCTTCTGCAATACTGACGGAAACGATATCTGACATAGGCGATTAAGCTACCATCAAATCCCGCTGACCACCAGCCTATAACTTCCAGAAATTGGCTTCGCCTGTGGGTGCCAAAATACCCAGATTGTGACGTCCTGGGTGTCATTGAGGCCAGACGTACCCACCAGCTCATAATAGGTTTTGTCGCAGTTGCGCTCGCTTTGGAAAGGCCGCATGAGCACACACAACTGCAAACCTGGCGGAGCGGACTCCAAACGGATCCTGGCATGAAACGAATCTTCCCAGACAATATCGTGAGCACAAGACTTATCTTCGATTCGAATTTGATACGTGTGAATCGTATCTAAATTTTGTGGCAACAACGCCGCGTGTTCCAGTGAGTTGGGATAGCTTGAGCACTTGTCCCCAATTATGCCCAAGTTGGTAGGCAACGCACTCATCGCCGCCCCGGCAATCATCAGAAGAAGATCCATCAGCCTATATAGTCACAGCTCACCCGTTTTGTTCGATTCTACACAGACATCATGATCACAGTGACCAACAACGTCGCGAACACGGGCGTCTTAACAAACCGAAAGCCAAAAAGCTTATGAGCAATATTGACGATGGAGAGCACAATCAGCGCAGGGTAACAGGCAACAATCACTGGTACGATGAGACTCATCAACGTCGAAAACCCAAGATTGGCCATGGCCCCACTGGCAATCGTCGTCATGATTAAACAAGACAAGTAGCTCATCTGGCCTCTAAAAATGCTTTTTTGCAAATACTCGGCGAACACGGTGGTCAGCGCCAGCGCTGTCACCAAGCAAGAAACTGCCACGGTCGCATTGGTCAGCATGCCACCATGAGGGCCTAAAATATAAGGCGCCAAAGCATTGAGCAATTCATAGCGATTGATATCCGCGACGCTCGGACCATGAAACGCAGCGACCAAACAAAAGCCTGCATAAACAATGCCTAACAAAACAGCACCCACGCAACCTGCTTTCAAACCTTCGATCGCAAGCTGTTGATAGGTCGCATGTTCGCCAAGACCCTTCTTGAGGCTGCTCAAGATCAAGCCAGCAAAAAAGATCGTTGCCAGCAGATCCATGGTCCCATAGCCTTCAACGACGCCTTTCAACAAAGCATCGCTCGGAGTCATGTCTATGTACGCTGGGGTACCGTGAACCCAAAAGATACCCACGATAATAATGCTCAGCAAAAGCGTGAGCTTCAGCGGCCCTAAGAATTTGCCAATCAAGTCCACCACCGAATTTTTTCGCAGGGCAAACAAAAACACAATCATAGCAGCCATGATACTGAAATAAAACAGTGAGAAATCGGGGAAATACCATTTGGTGGCTGCATAGGCCGTATTCATGCATCGAGGAATCGCTCCGAAGGGCCCAATCAAAATCATGCAAACGGCCGCCACGATTGCCCCGGGAACGGCTCCGACACGACCCAAAAACTTTCGATAATCCCCATCATAAAGAACGGTAGAGACGAGACCCAAAAGGGGCACTAAAACAGCGGTTAAACAAAAGCCTGTCACAGCCCAACCCACCGTACTGCCAGCTTCTCTGCCCAAGGCCAAAGGAAACACCACGTTGCCTGCTCCAAACAACATGGCAAACATCGCGATACCGGCTGATATTGTTCTAGACATAGACCGTGTTGCGTAGCACGTAGATCAACTCAACGCAACCAGCCCCGGTAATTCTAATCCCTGAATATATTCCAGACTGGCCCCACCTCCGGTAGAAATATGCGAAATTTTGTCGGCCACGCCTGCTTTGTGCAAAGCCGCAATCGAATCTCCGCCTCCGACCACACTGAAAGCCTCACTCTCAGCAATAGCCTTAGCAATCCCAAAAGTCCCTTTGAAACCCGCCTCCCATTCGAACAGGCCCAGCGGTCCATTCCAAAAGACAGTTTTGGCAAAATGAATCGCGCGCTCAAATTCGCCGATCGATTTGGGTCCGATATCAATAGCAATATCATCGGGGCCCATGATCGAGACAGTTTGAGCCAAAGCATCCGATCTAAACTCCGAAACCACCACATGATCAGTCGGCAGCAAAATCTGCACACCCAAACTGGAAGCTTTTTTCAAGATCATATTCGCCAAATGAAGGCGATCTTCTTCGTAGCGACTCTTGCCGATCTGCACGCCCCTGGCCTTCAAAAAAGTATAGGCCATGGCGCCGCCAATCATAAGCGTATCTATTTTTCCTAAAAGTTGCGCAATCACCCCAATTTTGTCGCCGACTTTAGCACCTCCTAAGATAGCCACGAATGGCTTTTGAGGGTTTGAAGTCAATCGGCCTAAATTTTCGATCTCTTTGCGAATCAAAAACCCGGCGCATTTAATCGAGATATACCGTGTGATAGCTTGCACAGAAGCATGCGGCCGATGCACTGCTCCGAAAGCATCATTCACATAAACATCGATACTTTGGGCTAATTGCCTCGCGAAAGACTCGTCGTTTTTTTCTTCGTTCGAGTGAAAACGCAAGTTCTCGAGCACCATGACTGAGCCCGGTTTCAACTCCGAAATCAGCTTTTTGATGCCATCGCCTATGCAATCATGCGCGAAAATAATTTCGCGTCCCAATAAAGCATGTAGTCTGGTCGCAACGGGTTCGAGGGACAAGTCCGCGCGGGCCTTGCCCTTAGGCCGACCCAAATGGCTTGCAAGCACCAACCGTGCGCCCTTTTCAAGCAAATACGTGATTGTGGGCAAAGCCGCTTGGATTCGAGTATCATCGGTGATTTCACCCGACTCACTGAGCGGCACATTAAAGTCCAGCCGGCAAAACACGCGCTTGCCGAGCCAATCTATTTTAGGATCATCTATGAAAGTTAGCACGCTCTTGCCATCAGCGATAAGAGATCCACGGCGCGGTTTCCAAAACCCCACTCGTTGTCATACCAGGCCAATATTTTCACCAAATTGCCGCCCATCACTTTGGTACAGCCAGCGTCAACGATCGAAGATTCATCGGTGCCGTTCATGTCGATCGACACGACAGGATCTTCCGTATAACCCAAGATGCCTTTAAACACGCCCTTGGAAGCCTCGAGAAACTTTGCATTGAGCTCTTGAGAGGTCGTGTCTTTGGCGAGCACGGCCACCAAATCAATGCAGCTCACATTGGGGGTAGGTACCCGAATGGCCATGCCATCAAACTTCCCATCCAGCTCCGGCAACACTAAAGCGACGGCTTTGGCAGCACCAGTGGTCGTCGGGATCATCGACAGCGCAGCAGCCCGAGCACGGCGCTTGTCTTTGTGGGCCAAGTCGAGCACATGCTGATCATTGGTATAGCTATGCACGGTTGTGACAGAGGCTTTCTTGATGCCAAATTGGTCATTCAAGATTTTGGCAATCGGTGCAATGCAATTGGTCGTACACGACGCCGTCGAGACAACTTGCATGTCCGGCTTAAAGGCTTCCGAGTTCACACCAAAACAAATCGTTGCATCGGGCGCTTCACCACTGGTGGGAGCGCTGATTAAAACTTTTTTGGCACCAGCATCCAAGTGTTTAGCGGCTTTATCGCGACTTAAAAAATGACCAGTGGATTCCAAAACAACATCGACTTCCAAAGCCTTCCAAGGCAACATACTTGGATCTTTTTCAGAAGTAATCTTGATGGCTTTGCCATCGACAATTAGAGCATCGTTTTCAACTTGGATTTTGCCAGGAAAGCGCCCGTGAACCGAATCGTATTTTAATAAATATGCCAACGTGTCGACATCAGCAAGATCGTTGATCGCGACAACGTGAAGATCTGTCCGACTTTGAATAATACGCAAAGCCGCACGTCCGATGCGGCCGAAACCATTAATCGCTATCCGTTTCATACGGCTGGATAAACGTTGGCGTGGATGCGTTCGTGGCTGCCGCGTTCAAACTTCACAACACCCTGCGTCAGAGCAAACAAGGTGTGATCTCTGCCACAACCGACGTTTTTGCCTGGCTTGATGCGTGTCCCACGCTGACGGACCAAAATATTGCCTGCCAAAACTGTTGTGCCATCGGATCGCTTCACGCCCAAGAACTTGGGTTTAGAATCACGGCCGTTACGAGTCGATCCTTGTCCTTTTTTATGAGCCACTTTGAACCTCGTTAATCAGAATTTCGACATGGTGTTGGCGATGTCCCTGGGACTTCTGGTAGCCCTGACGACGTCTTTTCTTGAACACCAAGACTTTTTTGTCTTTGCCCGTGCTAAGAACTGTTGCTTTTACAGAAGCGTTGGTCACATGAGGGGTGCCGATTTTAACCGACTCGCCACCGACCATCAAAACGCGATCAAAAGTGATCTTGTCTCCTGCCTGGGACGTTCTATTGAGGTCAAGCTTCAGCTTTTCGCCGGCTGAGACGCGATGCTGCTTTCCGGCAGCTTCAATAATGGCATAAGTCATGTTTTAATCCTTGTTTGGCGCAGTTGACTCAATTTTATGCGACTTGTCAAGAGTCCCAATGCAATCCATTGAGAAGTAGAGAGCCCCAAAGCCCAAATCCCCCGACTTTCATCTGCGCGCAAAAACTCTAAACCAAAGCGCCAAAGACTATAAAAAATCAAGAAATCTTGAAATTTTCGAATTTTCAGCAGCAAAAATAAACCGAACCCGGCATCCACTAATTGCACCGGTAAATCATATCTCCCAAAGCAACAACCAGTCCAGAAACAACCCAAGCGCCCCAAAAATATCCCAAGACATAAACCTGGCACGGCATAGTCTGCATATAACTGCATCCTAGGCCAAATCCAAGCAGCCAACAGACACCCCAGCAATCCACCTAAAAACACATAACCGGGGTCCGTCAATCGTGCCCAGTGCCAGGGATCATCTTGCAGCAATTCCAAGAAATTTTGGGCAATCTGACCGTTAGTTAACCAGTGACCTTTGGCTTCAAATGACACGTGTGCCAGCTTAGAGCCAAATATGGCGGAAACCAAAATCACGCCCAATACCCGCAAAGCTTCCTGAGATTTGCGGCCATCCCTGTATGCCAGCGCCAGGAAAATCATGGCCCCGAGAGCATACGAAAGAAGCATATTCGTGAAATAAATATTCAAAGCCAAACTAAAACTCATGGTAAGATCCTATTTATGCCCAAGCTCAAAGAGTTAGCTGGAACCGTCATCAAAACATCCGAGCAGGTTTTGCACCGAGATTTTTCTGAGCGATTTTCAAAGGCTACGCTTCAGAACGATGATGGCTCGCTCAGCTATGCAGCTCTGACTTCGTTGGGCGATTTTGAGGGTGTGCTCAAAGCCATGAATGTACACCCAAAACATATTTTGCACACACGCGAATCTATTACCGTTTATCAAGACCCTGTTTTTGAAAAAGCGATCTCTGTCGAAACCAAAATCAAGGATCTCTATGAACAACAAGCTGGCGACAAACCCATGGGCTTCGTCATTATATTGGTCACCGGCACTCAATCAGGCAAACCGGTATTTGTCTGCGAACGCATCTGGGCTGTTTCGGGTGGATTTCCGAGGTAATCAATATGGCAAAAATCTACTATGAGAACATTCAAACTGGCGATTTAATCCCTCCACTGCTAAAATCGGCTATTACCCGTGTGCAAATTTCTCAGTTTGCAGCGGCTGCGAACGATTTTAATCCCATGCACGTAGACGAAGCCATGGCGCGTACCAAAGGCTACAGTGGCATCTGCGCCCATGCACAGCTCGCGCTCAGCTATTCGGAGCAAATGCTCCGACAATATGCGGACAATATGCATATTTTCAACATGACCGTTACGTTTCACAAGCTCCTTTGGCCAGGCGATTTATTGACCACCAAAGGCTTGATTTCAAAACGCTACGAAGAACATGGCCAGCATAAAATAGATATCGATTTGTGGACCGAAAATCAAAATCAGGATGTCGTCTTAAAAGGCAAAGCGACTTGTGTGTTAGAGAGAAAATCTGAGAAATCAATCGTGGCCGAAAAATAGTCGCGGTCGCGCACTTCTTCGCTCACACCATTGACATGGATCAAAACAGGTCTGCAAGAATAACCCTTCGGGCGAATCAAGGAATCCAATTTTTTCTGCACTTCTTCGATCACAGAAGGACCAATAGAATGTTTAGAAAACTTGATTTCGCAGAGATACAGCGTCCCGAATTTTGTTTGGATCATGTAGTCGATCTGGCAACCCGGAGCTTGTTCAGTTTTGTGTTGGTAATATGGATTTTCAGACACAATCTCCTCGGGCTTTAGGCCAAGCGACTGATGAATCAGCCGCCGATTATTGAGGACCATGTTCTCGAACTGAAATCCCATCAGCGTGTCCCATTCAGGCAGCGAAGTTAAAGATTTGAACTGAAAGCTATCGCGATTGATTTTAGTCAGATTTTTCTTGATGTATTTTAAGTAGAAGCGCAAATAATTGTCACCCAAACGGTACTTTCGTAGCTTTGAATCGACTCCTGAATTAAGATTCCAGGCGTAATCGCGAACGATAAACCCTGCCAGTTCAAGCTCTGAGAGATATTCTGAGATACGCCCACCAGGGTCAACATCAAGCGTTTCACACAATTCGGCTCGCTCTTTCGATCCCAAAGCAAGACTCTCAATAATTTTCTCATAAAATGGACTCTTTCTGAGAAATAATGAGGAAAAAATTCGCTGGTATTCGTCCACCAAAAACCCACCTTTGGTAAAACATAATTTCCTAATATTCTCTTCGGCTGAAATCTTGGGGTCAATTTCTTCCAAATATTTTGGGATTCCACCTGTTACTGCTAGGAGTTTTAGTTTTTCATAGGCTGAGATATTTTTGGGCCAAAACTGGCTGCAGTCAGGAAGTGCCAATTCATGCAAACTCAGCGTATATGAAATACGGCCAACAAACCCAGTATTGCTTAAAATATTCTTTTCGATCCAGGAGGAGGCAGATCCACAGATAATAAAGATTAACTTGTCATTTTTCTTCAAGCGTTGGTCCCAAAAGTTCTTAATTTGCCCTAAAAACGTGGGATCTTCTGAGCCCATCCATGAGATTTCATCAAATAAAACCAGAGTTCGTCCAGATTTGATTTTCTCGCCAATAGCCCAAAATGCATCGCCCCAGTCATCATATTTGGCATAGGGCGTCTTGAATTCGTGTGCCAGTTGGCGCGAAAACAGTTCGAGCTGATCTTGTTTCGTCACATTCTTCTCAGGTGCCATCCCAATGAAAGAATAAAAGTGGTCAAAATTGCGACTAAACTCCTCGACCAATCTGCTTTTCCCAATACGTCTACGTCCCCGTATCACCACAAAAGAAGCTGTCTTTTTTTGTGTCAGCTCGGAGAGTCTTCTTAGCTCTTCTTTTCTTCCCAGAAATTGCGACATATTTGGATCCTCAAAACGTAAAAACAGGATTTCAGGATCCAGTATGACATATTTATTCGGATCCGCAAAAGTCAAATTTCTGTTTTGCGGATCCGTCAGCTCCCTGAAAGGAAGCTTAAAGCCGCTTGAACCGACAAGACTGGCTTCGTGACTTGCCCCTCGAACCAGCGATAAGTTGATAATCCAGCAGGCAGTAATTTGCCGGGCGTTATCGCCGCCAACAATACCAGCCAGTTTAAACTATAGGGGCTTTCAAATGCCGAACAGATGGCGATATCTATCTCACGCTCTCTCGCTTGCTGGATACAGTCAAAAACATGCGCCAGACTCGGCATCAAAAATGGCTTCAGCGCATACGTACTGACCCCTTCCAATTCGGGCGCACCCTCTACCAGCGTCTCGTCAAGAGCCACGGGAATGCCAGTAGCCTGAACAAACTCGGGTATTTTTTTGAACTCCCGCAAAGGCTCTTCAAAATAGGCGATTTGTATATCTGCGATGCGTTTGCCAAACGACACGGCTTCTTGAAACTCAAACGCCCGATTGGCATCAAGGCGAATATCTATTTCAGGGCCTATTTTTGACCGAACTTCATTTAAGCACTCAGCTTCGAGCACCCAATTTTTGCCGACTTTGAATTTCAGCGTCGTGAAGCCGTGTGCAACCAGCTCTTGAGCTTCAGTGATATCTATGGATTCCATCATCGCAGCAATGGGGATTTGATCCCGTGGCAATTTGAATTCAAAACCCTGTTCTAATAAAGCCAAGTGCAAACGAGCCAACTCTTCGGCCAACTCGCGAGAGCTAATTACTTCGCCATAGCCGGTTTGACCGCAATGATTGGAGACAGCAATTAGTTCGCTTTGGTAGACATAGGGATCTTGGGAACTTAGTTTCCGTCGCTTTAGATTCAGCGGCTTCTTGAGTTTGAGTGAAAACAGGTGTTTGGTCATAAACTTTGCAAATCATTCTGGATTTGCTTTTTGAGCTCATCGACCGTGTTGAATTTTTTCTCGTCACGAATCTTGCGTTCGAAGAAAATTTCGATTTCTTGACCATAGAGTGAACCGCTAAAATTTAAAAAATGTGTCTCGACATGCACAGGGTTGGCAGACCCAAATGTCGGTTGTCGACCAATATTGGTAGCGCCTTTACCAAGCTCTTTCGAATATGTTGCATAAACTCCGAGGGGGGGGAGCACTTCCTGTTCGACTTCCAAATTAGCCGTCGGGAATCCAATTTGTTTCCCACGCCCAGCACCCCTCACAACCTTGCCCGTCAAGCTATACGGGCGTCCTAAAAGTGCCTTCGCTTGATCTAAATCGCCCTTTAAAACTGCTTCTCGAACTAAACTCGACGAGCAAAGCTGCTTAGACACCCAAACGGGTTCAACAACATGAGTTTTAAAACGCGTGTCTTTTTGGAGCAAATTGATCTTTCCAGAAGCATTCGCGCCAAAAGCGAAATTAGGGCCTACGATGACGTGACTGGCATGAAGCTGGTCGATGAGAACCTGCTCGATAAAATCAACTGGACTCAAAGCCGCAAATTGGGGGGTAAACTCTTGGAAAATAACTTGTTGAACACCAAAATCTTGCAAGGACTGCGCTTTTTGAGCATCGGACATCAAACGCGGTGCTTTTCTAGGGTGCGGCGTAAAAGTATAGGCAATCGAAGGCTGGCCTGACTTTTTCGCTATTTCTAGGGTCTTTTGGAGTAAGGCTTGATGGCCCAAATGCAGGCCATCAAAATTGCCTATTGCGATCACACTCAAGGATTAGTGCCCTTCGGGACAAAAACGCGCTTTTCACGCTTGCGAGCACGTGCCTCTGCAGCACGGGCTTTCAGCTTTTTCTTAATGGAAGGTTTGACATAATGCTCGCGCTTGCGAACTTCTTTCAAAACGCCGGACTGCTCTACTTTACGCTTGAAGCGCTTGAGAGCTCGATCGATGGACTCACCATCTCTAACAGCTACTTTCGTCAAATTACTCACCTCCTTCCAATTTCAGGAAGTAGACCCGTAGCAAAGCTTGCCCCGCTTTGCAAGATACTCGAATTCTGCTATTTTAGCCCCCATGACCCAAAGACAACTATTTGGAACCGACGGAATTCGGGGAAAGGCCAATGTTTATCCCGTAACAGTCGAGGTCATGTTGGCCTTGGGCCGAGCTTTAGGGTACTGGGTAAACCAACATAAAAACACCCCTAAGGGCACTATTGTCATTGGCAAAGACACCCGAATCTCAGGCTATGCTTTGGAGCAAGCCCTCTCAGCAGGTATTTGTTCCATGGGTGTGGATGTCCGATTTTTGGGGCCTTTGCCAACCCCAGGCATTGCTTTTATTACCCAATCCGTCGGAGCCGATCTCGGGGTTGTGATCTCGGCCAGCCATAACCCTTATGAAGACAATGGCGTAAAAATCTTTGGCCCGGACGGCTTTAAACTCCCAGATGACAAAGAACTCGAACTTGAGCAGCTGATTCTAAAGCCCCATTTTGACAACCCAACTTGTGGCAAAATCGGCCAAGCCAAGCGCATCAATGACGCTGTTTCCAAATATAGCCAATATTTGAAATCTCTTGTGGGGCCGGGGTTTAACCTTTCTGGCCTTAAGATTGTCTTAGACTGCGCCCATGGAGCGGCCTACAAAGTTGGCCCTCAGTTACTGGGCGATCTGGGTGCTGAATTAATTATTTTGGGAAATACCCCCAACGGGACCAATATTAATACCGGTGGAGATGCTCAAAAAATTGTCCGCGATACGGGCGCGCATCTGGGCATTGTATTGGATGGCGATGCGGACCGGGTGGTTCTCATTGATGAACACGGTGACTTAGTTTCAGGCGACTCTCTTTTGGCCCTGTTGGCCGACCATTTGAATCGCCAAGGCAAATTAAAATCACATACGCTCGTCTGTACAGACATGAGCAATTTAGCGCTCGAGCTTTGTCTGCAGCCTCGAGGAATTCAGGTTGAACGCACTCAAGTTGGAGATCGCTACGTGGTTGAACGCATGCGCCAGGGAGATTTTAACTTTGGCGGTGAGGAATCCGGGCATTTGATCTTTTTGGATCATGGGACAACTGGAGATGGCTTAGCAGGAGCTCTCATCGCCCTAGAACTCCTGCGTGAAGAAGAACGGCCCTTGTCTGAACTCAAACATATTTTAAATCCTATCCCTAGGGCAATCCAAAATCGTCTAGTCACCCAGAAGATTCCCTTCAAAAATCTATCGGCCTCAAGAGCCTTGATGGCCCAAATCGAACGCGAACTAGGCAACTCAGGCCGCTTGTTTGTTCGCTACAGCGGCACAGAGCAAAAATTACGTGTCTTGATCGAAGGCCCTCAGCAAGACAAAATTAACCAAATGGCGACAGACATCGCTGATTTGATCTCACAGGAAATCAAAACTTCAACCTAAATCCAACCTGCGTGCTAAACGGTGCTTGAAAAGCCAATGCTTGGCCATAGTTTGGATTCTTCGTGATCGCATTCCCATTGATATTGCGCGCATGCGGCAACTGGTCTGTACCGCCATTCACAATCGGCCTGACCGTGTCGTAGGTGTACGTGTCGTCATACGCGACCGGGTCTTGGTTGTTGGTGATATTGTAAAACGCAGCGAATAATTCAGCCGTAATATCGTTCGTGATATCATAACCAGCGCCAATATTTACATCCAGAGACCACGTCCACGGCGTTCTTCCGCCGGAACCTCTGGGCAAAATAAACACCTCGTTAGATCCATAGAACTGATCAGCACCCAAAGTTTCATAAGGCGTTCCACTCTGAACTCCACCTGATAGACCCAGTGTGAAAGAGAGTGGCGAGTTGATCCCATAGTCTTTCAAGGCTGCTTTATAAAATCCGCTCAACTTCATACGATGGCGTTGATCTTGGGGCAGCGGTCCAGTTCGATTGACCACCAGCTGAGGCAAGTCGAACTGGCTACTCAAATTGGGATCCAATTGGCCGTTATTCGCCGTCACCAGCCCCGGATAATTTCCATAGGCCCAGGAAAGTACATACGTCGCCAAAATCATGAAGTGATCCGATACTTTTTTGTCGACTCTAAATTGCAGCTGCCAGATATCACGCACTGGTTTTGGATATTCGTTAATTCGAGACAAATTACTGACAGTCTGTTGCAGACGTGCTCGCTCTGCTGGATCAGTCGTGTGATTAATTTGGTTTCGGATTCCATCGAGACTGTTAATATCAAAAGTCCCTGGATTGCCAAACATATAGGTAGTTCCGCCATCTGTCGACATGTCTTCGATCACGCGGCCCAAATATCTGTACACACCGGCAACACCAAATACCCAGGAAGGAAACGGCTCGTAGTCGGCACTGAGCACCAACTCGTCAGAATATTGGCCCTTCATACCGGGCGCAACAATAGAGTCCTGGCTTCCCAACGTTTTGTCATCGTCAGGAGTGCCCGTCGTACAAGTGGTAATATCGGTTCCGGGGGGACATGATTTCTTCCAAATCCGAATTCGACTTCCCTCACCACCAAATGCTCGTTGGTTGATATCCATCGGAACAGACTCATAATAGCGGCCGTAATTAAAGCGCAGCGCTCCTTTACCATTGCCCAAGAAATCCCACACGATTCCGGCACGTGGCGCCCAGTTGTCTAAAATCGAAAACTTGCGTTCCAATGATAATTGGCTTTGTTCTACCTGAGGTTTTTGAACACCGTAAAATTCCTGTGCTTCCCATCTGAGCCCGTAATTAATCGTCACGTTGGGCGTCGGGTTCCAGCTGTCTCCCGCAAAAGCTCCCCAATTAAGCGTTTGAGCCAGCGACGGTATTTTGGGCTGAGTCCCAAACCCTCGAATATAGTACTGGCTCTGTTTGATTTGTTTGTCATAAACCGTATAGATAGATCCCCCGGTATAGCCATGCTCACCACTGCCACGAAGTTGTTCTAAGTCGACTCCGTATTTTAATTGGTGTAGCCCAGCGAACTCATAAAGACTCGTCAGCATGACTTTCTCAGAAAGTCTCGTTAATTGAGAATCGTTGAAGGCTCCTATGCCGCCCTTCGTATAGTTACGGGCGAGGCATTTCGGAGTTTTATTATCCAAAAACGTCCCATTACAAACCGATAATCCCCCATCCCAGACGGTATCAAGGCCCAGGTTGGGCTGCATGTAGGTAATCCGAGGATTGTTGCCACCGACGGTCGTTGGCCAATAGTGGCTTTGTTGGTGGTGAACACCAATCGTTGCGTCCAACTTGAGCTTGTCGTTAAAATATTTTCCTGCGTAGGTATAAATACCCGTCACCAAGTTTCCGCCCCATTGTTGATATTGGAACGTGCTTGGATCGCCATTCAAACTTAAACTCGGCGCATCGCTTTCAAACGGCGTTCCCGCAGAGCCACTAAACAGCGTTGGGGCTCCTCGAATCCCAAGACTTTGCCTGTTATTGTTGTCAATCGCATGGCTCAGCTTAAACGTGTATTGGTGTGTCTGTGCAAAGCCAGCCCATTGATCCGTGTAGATTGTATTGTCAAAAATATACTGGCCGTTTTCGTCTTTGGCCGGGTTATTCTTACCGTCGTCTTTAATGGGCCGAATATCACGGACCCAATTATCCCTTTGGAATTCAGGTGAGTAGCCTAGGTGAAACCACAGTTTGTCGCGAATAATGGGGCCGCCCAATTCAAACCCCGTGTTCAAGTAGAAATCAAGCTTATTTCGGCGACTCACAGAATCAGCTACCCGGTTTACCAAACGCGGAGTGGCTTGCAGAAACCCAGGTCGATAATACGTGAATACACTGCCATGAAAATCATTGCTGCCGCTCTTGGTCCCGGCATTAACGACGCCACCGGTGGCGCGACCCAGTTCAGGCCCATAACCGCCTTCTTTCACGTCAAATTGGTCCACAAACTCGAGAACCATACGAGTTCCACTGAGGCCACTCGACGGATCCGTCGCGTTAACGCCGTCAACAACATAGACGTTTTCGGGAGAAGTGGCTCCACCGACCGACTCACCGTAGCTATCTTTGCCTGCACTCGGCAGTGCATTCATCGCGTTGCTGAAATTTCTGTCTCGACCCATCGGGACATTCTGAATATAGTCTTTTGTGAGCGTTACGCCAACAGTGCTGGATGCAACGTCGATATGCGTGGCTTTTTCATTGATGACATAAACCTCGCCTTTTGCCTGATCGAACTTAATGGTCATGTCAGCATGAACAGTCTTATCCATGTAAACTTCGATTCCCTTTCGCTCACTGATGGCTTCACCAAAACTAGCCGTCAGTGTATAGATTCCGGCGGCTAAATTCGAAATAACATATAGCCCCGCCTCATCCGTCAGCACCGACATCACTCCTGGCATAGCAGGGGAGCTTGCGACAACAACGGTCCCGCCCAAAGGAGCGCCTTTTTCGTCCTTGACAGTGCCTTTAATATTGCCGGTTGTTCCGGTGGCATTGAGCGAGGCCGATACTAAAAATGCCAGAAATAATACGCGCATCTTAAACCTCTTTCTCACTTAGTTAGAAACCAAACGGTACCGGCCACAGGACTATTTCCCGGCGTCACGATTTTGTCGCCATTTGAATTCACCACCTGGTCCATAAAAATATTGTTAGTATTGGACAGTTTATTGGCGATCACGTGAACTGCGATCACAGAAGCCGGCGGAAGCGTTTGCGGAGGCGTTTTCGGTAGAACAACCACAACAGCAGGAGGTGGAAAATTGCTGATCGGTGTATCAGGTTTAGGCACGTATCCGCCATCGGGTCGATAAGCTAATGTAAAACCAGTGAATGCCTTAAAGTTGGCAGCGGACTGGCAGGAGCTCGTCGCTGGACAAGTCCATATTTCAACAATACCAGAATTGGCAACCTGTGTGATTGTGTCGACCTGGCCATTGGATTTTCTGGTCACGGTTTCGATCAAATCGCCATTCAGAAACTCGGAGAAACCCAAATAAATGCTCCCAGTGGTTCCAGTTGAAGAATCGATCGTTGCCAAAGAACTTGTATCGGTTGGTAATCCAGTCGTGCTTTGCGCAAAATAATCAATCACGTCCAGTTTGGTTGTAGAGGCCATATTGTCTGAACCGGACTGAAAATTGCCTGAAATCAGATCAGGTTGTTGGAGCGGACCTTGCCCACACGCGATTGCGAAAAGCATCGGAATGCACAGACCCCAAATTCTGTTTTGCCAAGTAACCATGCGAACAACCTCTTGCGCTTTCATACTTTTTTTTTCGACGTCGGCACTCTGTGACAATTCGTTCAACATGACAAGCCCCTGCAATTGTTCCTCGACGAATGAGACTCTTCAGACTCTTAATTGTGCTCTTGCAGATGCTTCATCGGCTGCCTCTAAATATTTTGGGCAACCGCTCGTGATCTATACGTTTATCAACTATGTGATGGGCTACGTGGTCATGCCCGTATTAAGTTCTTTCGTATTACCGATTATCCTAGCGAAGTTGCTAGGGACACCTCTCCCGGCAGTGGTATTACCAGTGACTACGGTAGTCGTGAAGAGCACAGATCCTATTGCGGACCCAATCAGTCCAGGAACGCAAAATTTTTTAGTGGGAATGAAAAATTTTCTTCAGCGTTATGTCCCCACAACCGCAAATTCAATGGGTCCATCGGCAACAGACGCCGGTTCCGGAACTACATCAACCGGCCTATCAGAGAAAGAACTGATAGACCGGGCAATGGCCATAGTTGGCATTATTATGACAGTCTGGAATTTTGTCCAACAAGGCCTGTGTGCGTCAGGACGATAGTCAGAGCGCTTCGGATCGAGCCTTCAGATTCGTGTAAATCTGGTTAGCCATATCGTGGGCATTAAATCCGCCGATGCCGAAAAATCCGTTGGCACACAAACTCGTCAACTTGATTTTGCCATACTGAATCACGTCTGATTGATTGGGGTTGCCATCTACAGGCTTGATGCGCCAAAATCCAACGGTATCCAAAACACAATCGTTCGCCTTGGTATGATCTGTGTTCCAAGTTGCCCAGTCTTTCATGGGGAAATTATTGATCACATAGTAATGCTGTTTGACAACCGACGCTGTAAAATCAACCAGCATTCTGTCGCCTCCAAGACTCTCGGCCTTCGCGTCGTTGACTTTGTAAGACCACTCAGAATACTTCGAAAAATCGCTCAAGATTTTCCAAATTGCATCTTGACGAGCATTTACACGAAACGCCACGGATCCTTCTTTGGTTTCTCCTTTGGTGTTGTCTAGCAAAAAGACCAGTTTGCCTTGGGCAACTTGCGTTTGTTGATCAGGCGTCAGAGTCATTTGGGGCGGCTCACCAGCGTAAGGTTGGAAATTGGCAAGAGCGCCTAAGCTTAGAATATTCAGAATAAGAAAAAGTTTCTTCGTGTGTATCAAGGGGACCTCCTAGAGAGGAGTAGTCCCCACAGACACTTTTTGGCTTAGACGCGCTGTTTTATTTTGTCATAGGTTTGATGCGCCATGTCGCTGCCGTTAAATCCTGGGAAAAACAACATGCCATTGGCGCACAAGCGGTTCAAAACTACTTTGCCAGAATAATAGACATCACTTTCATTGGAGTTTCCCTTGACAGGGTCAACACGCCAGTAGCCAACTGTATCTAAAACACACTTGTTCGTTCGACTATGATCCGTCTTCCAAGTCCCATAGCCTTTCTTAAGCATGGGGAAATCATGGATGATCGAATACTTGCCAGCCATTTTTTCTGCTTTGAACTCAATGTAATAGTGATCACCCTCGCTCGGCTTATAATTTTCAGTGCCGGCGACTTTATAAGCCCATTCCGGATACTTGGTAAAATCACCGACTACTTTCCAAACTTTTTCTGGGCTGGCATTGATACGAAATGCAGCCGTGCCTTCTCGATAATATTTTTTTTCAGGCCAATCTTCTTTCTTTTCCCAGAAAACCAGCTCGCCTTTTTCCATTTTGGCTTTTTGTTCTGGGGTTAGTTCAACTTTGGGGGGGACGCCATAGGGCTCCAAAGTAGCATGGGAGGCCATCGAAGCCATCAACAACAGAAGCGTTAGATTTTTGCTCATACCCAAACGCTGGCACAAAATTAAGTTTAGAAAAAGGCCCTCACCCCAATGTAGCCAGTCCCGATATCTAGACTCGCGCTGCCACCCCTAGAAATTGGGAAATCAATCTTGCTATTCACGCCAAAATCCAAAGCAACTTGCGATGACATTCCAACCAGTAACCCAATAGAGGGCATCACGCCAGCAGACCAACCGCTTTGAATATAAGCCCCATAACCTATCGCTTGCACGTATGGGTACAAGTTGCCGCCTAAATCCAACGCATACAGCACACCAGAACCAAATTGATACTGACGCGAGGCGTCGAATCCCGTGCCAATCTTGCCAGCCAGTTGGAGGTCAAACAGCAACGCGAAGTCTTTCATCAGGAAAAAACCCCAGTTGGTTGAAATTCCAAAGGTCAGGGAGTCCGCGCTCCAACTAGAAATATCGGGACTTGAATACTTCACCAGAGCCGATCCGCCAGCCGTCATTGCACCTCGAGACAAGTCCAATCTTTCTGCCAATAGCCCGGTTGAAAGCAGCAAACAAAACAACCCAACCAAGTTCAAACGAAACATCCCTTTTCTCCTACGCGCAGTATGTTAGCCTGCCTAACAAGATGGATCCCAAATACGATGCCAAATCCGTAGAGCTAAAATGGCGAAAAACCTTCGATCATGTCAAGTTTTTTGAACCAGATGCCTCAAAAAGCAATCCCTATGTCATTATGATGCCGCCACCCAATGTAACAGGCGTATTGCATAATGGCCACGCATTATTTGTGACTCTCCAGGATATTTTAATTCGCTTTCACCGCATGAAAGGCCGCAAAGCTCTCTGGTTACCGGGAACAGATCATGCTGGGATCGCCACCCAAACGGTTGTCGAACGAGAAGTCAAAAAAACAGATAATAAAACACGCCATGAATTAGGCCGTGAAGCTTTTGTCGAACGCATTTGGAGTTGGGTTCGCCAAAATGGCACAACAATTGTGAACCAAATGAAACAATTGGGCGCCTCTGCTGATTGGAGCCGGCACAAATTTACACTGGATCCAGATTTGTCACACGCTGTGAACGAAGCCTTTGTGAGACTCTGGAACGATGGTCTTATTTACCGTGGCGAGCGCCTCGTGAACTGGGACCCGGGCACCCAGACGGCATTAAGTGACGAAGAAGTTGACCATGTAACTCGCAAGGGAGAGTTGTTTAAATTTGCCTACAAACTTAAAAATTCTGATGAACAAATCATTGTCGCAACCACCCGGCCCGAAACCATGCTGGGAGACACAGCGATTGCCATAAACCCCAAAGACGATCGCTATGCACACTTAGTGGGTCAATTTGTTACACATCCCTTTTTTCCGGAACGCCCAATCCAAATTATTGCTGACCCGATGGTGGATCAAGAATTTGGCACAGGAGCCGTGAAAATTACGCCTGCTCACGATCACAATGACTTTGCACTCGGCGAGCGACACAAACTGGAACGCATTACTATTTTTACGCTGGATGCCAAAATCAATGAAAATGGCGGCACTTATCAGGGTCTTGGGCGCTTTGAGGCACGTCGTAAAATCAAAGAAGACCTCGAAGCACTCGGCCTGGCCCACGACAGCGATCCGATCGAACACAATGTGAGCGTATCTTCAAGATCCGGTGAAGACATTGAGCCGCTCTTAAGCCGGCAATATTTTGTCAACACAAAAGACATGGCCCAGAAAGCCTACGACGCTGTGAATTCAGGCCAAACAAGGATTATCCCAACAGCTTGGAAAAAAACCTATGACCATTTCATGCTCAATATCCAAGACTGGTGCATATCGAGGCAGCTTTGGTGGGGTCATCGAATTCCTGTTTATTATGATCTCAAAAAACTGGGCAATCGCAATTTAAACGATCTCACAGACCTTGAAGTTCGCGAATTATCCGTCGCCAGCACGGAAGATCTCGTCGCCAAACACGGTGTCGATCAATATGCCCAAGAACCTGACGTCTTGGACACCTGGTTTTCTTCGGCATTGTGGCCATTTTCTACTTTAGGATGGCCTCAAGAAACAAAAGATTTAGAAACTTTCTATCCGTCGGCGGTGCTAGAAACCGGCTTCGATATTTTATTCTTCTGGGTAGCCCGCATGATGATGTTCGGGATCCACTTCATGGGCAAACCGCCGTTCGCTGATATTTATCTCCACGCAATGGTTCGTGATGCCCATGGTCGAAAAATGTCCAAATCGCTAGGAAACGCCATCGATCCAGTCGATGTTATCGACGGAATTTCATTGGAAAATTTGCTGGCCAAGACAAAAACCTACCCGGTACCCGCAAAAATGCTCCCGCAAGTACTTGAAGGCCTCAAGAAAGATTACCCCGAAGGCATTCCGGCTTCTGGTGCCGACGGTTTGCGCTTAAGTCTGGCCATGTTGTCTGGCCAAGGACGTGATGTCAAATTAGCGATCCCAAGAGTGTCTGGCTATCGAGCATTTTTAAATAAAATCTGGAATGCGACGCGATTTGCACTCATGCGCCTTGGGACAGAACCCGTTTTGCCCCTGCAACAAGTTCGAGCTAATTTAAAACTCGAAGACAAATATATTTTGTCTCGCTTAAACCAAGTAATTAACCAGATAGATAAAAATCTGAGTAACTATGAGTTCTCAGCTGCTTCAGAAACGCTCTATCAATTTTTTTGGACCGAGTTTTGCGACTGGTATATCGAACTGGCCAAACTGCGCATTGAATCTCAAGAAGTGCGCAGTGTTTTGGTTGAATTGCTGTCTGCGAGCATAAGACTCCTGCACCCATTTTGTCCGTTTGTCACCGAAGAACTCTGGGCGAATTTGCCTGGCCACACAGGCTATTGTTCTTTTACCGAGTTCCCCAAGTCAAACGCATCGTATATTGATCTCAGCGCCGAACAAGATTTTAGAAAACTCCAGCAAGTGATCATCATGATTCGAAATGCACGCCAGGAATCAAACTTGCCCGCGCAGAAGAAACTACCGGCTGTCGTTCTCGCTCGCTCTCAGACAGATCTTGATTTTATAGCAACCTATCAAGAAGCCATAACACGCCTTGCGCTATTAGAATCCGTCGAGTTTAAGCTGCGTGCAAACTACAAAATCCCCAAATTTTCTGCGGTTAATTCAGACTCTAGTTACGACACCGTGTTGCCGTTGGAAGGCCTGTTGGATCTCGACTCAGAAAAACAGCGCTTATCGAAAGAGCTCGAAAAAATCATGAAAGAACTGCAAGGCCTGGAACAGCGATTAGGCAACCCAGGCTTCGTGTCGAAGGCACCTCCTGAAGTTCTAGAACAGCATAGAGCTCAACAAGCTGATCTATCTCAAAAGCGCGCTCGAATCGAAAACAGCCTGGGTCGGTTAAACGGCTGATATCCAAGTGACCTACATTCGCGCTAACACAAATAAATGCAGGTTATTCTGGGTGTCTTTTCACTTTTTCTCCTGAGCAGCTGTGGGCGCATCGAAGCTCGAATCGAAGCCAATGACGGTTTCCAAGCTTACCAAAAGAAAGATTATCTCTCGGCGATCGCCCACTATGAGGCCGCTCTCAAAGACTCACCCGATGATTTTACAGTCATCAGAAATCTGGGTTTTGCTCACTTAAGTGCTGCCCGTGAAGCCAAAAGCTCTGAAGAAACAAAGCATCATAACGACGAGGCTATCCAACATCTATTTCGGCTTGCCAAAGAGTACCCCGAAGACAAAGAACTTTCGGCACTGTTAGTCGACACCTGGACACAAGCAGATCGACTGGGTGAAGCTGCGCTCTATTACCACGAATACGTCACACGCCTCCCTAACGATCCAGAAGCTTGGCGTGTGCTCGGCCAAATTGAAGTCCGTCGTGGCAACTACCCAGCGGCGCTAGAAACTTTTGAAAAACGCCTCGCGCTTGTTCCAAACGACATTCAAATTACCGCCGGCAAAGCCATCCTGTGTTGGGAATGGCTCCGCTCGGGTGGCCTAGAGTCTAATGAGAAAGCAGTTCAAATCGCGACGCTGGGCTTAGAAGCCGCGCTCAGAGCGGACCAGCAAGATCCGAAACACCCGACGGCTCTCGTCTACGCAGGTCTTCTGCTCAGACAGCGAGCTTCTCATCAACAAGACCCCAAGGAATCCCAGAAAGACTTACTCGAAGCCCAAAAAGTACTCGAACGTGTCAAAGCCAGAAACAAAGGAGCCTGATAGACCACAATGTTTGAGTCCTATTTTTTGCACCAAACAGCCTATCTTGAAACTGCGCGCAAACCCCTTGGAATTGCTTTTCTTGTCCATGTACTCGTGATCACACTCATATTGGTTGCTCCCTATTTGGTGATCAAACAAATACAGGCTCCTGTGTCGGCGTTATCCGTGTTCGAGGCGCTTCCACCACCGCCGCCACCCCCGGCCGGTGGATCGGCTACCAAGCCCAAAGACGAAGTCAAACCCAAAGAGCCTGACACACTCAAAGAACCTGACAAACCCCAAGAAATGCCCAAGCCTGATGATAAACCCAAAGTCGAAGGCGGCGTCGATGGCGGCGTGGAGGGCGGAGTTCAAGGCGGCGTGGTCGGTGGCGTGCTATCAGATATTCCACCCACGCTTTTGGTAAAATCTCAGCAAAAATTAGCGGGCGATATGCCAGTATTTCCTGCAGCCGCCCGAGCACAAGGTCTATCAGCTACGATTGCTGCACGCATTTGTATCTCCGCCAAAGGTGATGTCACCAGTGTTAAAATCCTCAGGGGTTCGCCCGGGTTTGACGCGGCCGTCGAAAAAGCTTTGCTCACTTGGCAATATCAGCCTTATGTCGCTGGAAGCACTGCAATTCCTGCCTGCTTCCCGGTTTATTTCAACTTTAACTTAAAGGAGTAAGTCAATGGATTTTAGCTTAATAGAAATGTGGCACGCCATGGGGTTTTCGGCCCGAATCGTGGTGTTCGTATTGCTCTTCATGTCCATTTACGTCGTCGGCGTGACCATCGAGCGCTGGCGCTTTTTTAACAAGGGCAACAAAACAGCCAATTTATTGGTCAAAGCCCTGCGCGATTTGCTCCAAAAAGAAGGTGGTTCTTCGCTGCAGAAAACACGCGAGTTGGCAAAATCACACAGCGATAGCCCATTGGCGCCCGTGGTCGACGCAGCTTCTGAAGCTTTCATGAAAAAATCGAGCCACTTGGATGCACTCGATCTTGTTGTAGGGATCAACAGGGCTGTCGAACGAGCGATTGAGCGCCAAACTTCTGTTTTGAAAAAAGGCTTAGGCGGCCTCGCGACCATTGCATCGACAGCGCCGTTCGTCGGTCTATTCGGCACTGTTTTGGGAATTATTAATTCTTTTCATTCGATGTCCCAAACGGGCTCTGGGGGGTTATCAACCGTCAGTGCTGGTATTTCAGAAGCCCTGGTGGTAACGGCATTTGGGCTCTTGGTGGCCATCCCATCTGTCGCGCTGTACAACTATTTTACAGGCTTGGTCGACAAACTGGTCGTCGACATGGACGAAGTCGCATCTGAGATGGTCGAAGCTGTGGTCTTGGACAGCAAAAAGGCTTAAATATGAACGCCTCGATTTTTCGACGTTTAGAGCTACTCGACACGGCATCTCGTCAAGCACGTCTCAAAGGCCAACGGGGTTCTGGAGCCGATGCCAGTATTAATATTACGCCATTGGTCGACGTTGTCTTAGTTTTGTTGATTATTTTCATGGTGGTTACACCCATGATCAACGACGGCCTGACACTTCCTTATGCCGAAAGCCCGGAACGCGTAGATGCCCATACAGATGATCTGAAGATTATTCTTAAGCACTCAGGTGAGCTCAAGATCGGCGACAAAATAATCCAAGAAGCCCAACTGGGGGAAGCCTTGTCCAAAGAGTTATCTAGGAATCCCAACCGAATGGTCTATTTGTCGGCTGACAAGTCACTCCAGTTTTCAAAAATTAGACATATTTTGACCGGATTACGAGAAGCCGGTGTTTCACAGGCTGGCTTGGTGAGCACCATCAATCCAGAGGAGCCCTAACAATGGCAGCAGCAGTCGGTGGCAACAAAGGTGGCGCTAAAGCCGAGATTAATATCACGCCTTTGGTGGACGTCGTATTGGTCTTATTGATTATTTTTATGGTAATTAGTCCGGGGGATTCGACTTATATCGCAAACGCCATCCCTAAAACCGCCCAGCTTGAGGACAACCAAGTGATCAGCAATGATCAGATCGTCTTGGAGCTATTTGCCGATGGCAGAGCGGAATTAAACCAAAAAGAAATTAAGCACGCGGATTTTTCAACTACGCTTAAAACTCTTTTTGAAACACGTTCCGAGAAAAAGATTTTTATTTCGGCAGAAAACGAATTGCCTTATGGCGAAGTAGTCAGTTGGATGGGATTGGCCAAGGGTGCTGGAGCTGATCTGATGGCGATTAAAATCAGTGACAGCGCAAACTAATCAGCGCGTACACAGCGTACCCAATGAAGCATCAAAGCGCTTTCGGGGCGAGTCACGCCTGTTGTTGCATCGACAGTCAACGCCTCATGGCGCCTGGATTTAAGGGCCGTTGATGACCAATAGAAACCCTGGGGCTCCGTTTTGGGGCTCGCAATACGGGTCAATTCGCTGCTGGTAGGTAAACGCCAGTGTTTGTGGTCTTCTAAAGCCAAATTGTCGCAGTAAAATTGAGCCGTTGAAACAATCTCATAGTCCCCAAAGGTTCTTTTTGCGGTAACTTCTTTTTGCCAGTGCAGGCCAGCACCCAAGGTGGTACCTGCATAGCCAACAGATAAGAACAGTATGAATGAAGCCAATCCCCGCACAAAATACCCCCTGCTTTTTGAAAGCTTGAGGGTATATAACAACCCCCCGCAATCTTCGCTAAACAGGGGCTAGGTACTTGTTTTAAAATGATTTTATGGGTTTTGGCTCCGCGGAACGGACTCGAACCGCTGACCCGGTGATTAACAGTCACCTGCTCTACCAACTGAGCTACCGCGGAATGCAGTCTCTTATCAATCAGAGCTGACGCCTGAAGTCAAGCCTTGATTTCAAGCTCACCCCAGCGTACACCCGACTTATAATGAAATTATTTGTTTTTGGCACACAAGGACGCATGAGCAAGAGCATTCGAGATCTGGCACAGGTGATCAGCGCACCCGAAAAAAACTGCACCTTGGTAGATTTTACAGCACCGGCTGCTCTGGAATCCAATCTGGCCATCGCTTTGCAATATCAAGCGGCTTATTTGATTGGTACTACGGGTCTAAGCGAAGACCAATTCGAACAGCTGCACAGCGCAAGCAAGCATATTCCTGTTTTATGGGCTTCGAATACTTCGTTGGGCGCTAATCTGCTCTTTGAGCTCACTCACCTGGCCGCGAAAGCCCTGTCCGACTTCAAAGTTTCGATTCACGATACGCATCATGTTCATAAAAAAGATTCACCCAGTGGTACGGCTTTAAGTCTTCAAAAAGCAGTCGGCCGGGATTGCCAGATAACCAGCGCCCGAATAGGCGAAATCGTGGGCGTTCATGAAGTTCTGTTTCAGAGCCCATATGAGACCCTGTTATTGAAACACGAAGCCTTAGACAGAAAAGTGTTCGCGCAAGGAGCCATTTTGGCTGCTCACTTTCTATCAAAGCAAAAGCCTGGTTTATACAGCATGAAAGACGTGTTAGGGTTTTCCAAATGATCGACTGGAAACAACTGATTGAAACTGAAAGCAAAACTCAACGAAGCGCTCACACCGCGCCAGAGCTCGACTGGCGTCAGGAAGCTGCTTACAGCCTTTGCGAGCTTTATTACACTCAATACAGAACGCAGCGATATGGATCCAGTCAGCGTATCGATCTAAGACCAGGGTCAGATTTTAATCGATTTATGGATTCTCACATGGAGCCACTGAATCAATACGAAATTTGGGATGCTCTTTTTCCGAATAAAGATTCAGCCGGGTCCGCCGGAGCCCTAGACGAAGCGCTGCATCTACTGGCAGACTCTAAGATTGTTGACCGCGTCTATTCAGGTGATATCGTCACGGTTCAAAAATTAGTGAACACGATTCGAAAAAAACGAGCCAAGTATTTGGATAACCTGTGAGTCAAATTCGCTTCATCACTGCCACTTCTTTATTTGATGGTCATGATGCAGCGATTCACATTATGCGCCGGATATTGCAAAGCGAAGGCGCTGAAGTCATTCATTTAGGGCATAATCGAAGCGTTCAAGAAATTGTCGACGCAGCAATTCAAGAAGACGCCCAGGGAATTGCAATTTCAAGCTACCAGGGCGGTCATGTTGAGTATTTTACATATTTGCTCGAATTACTCAAAAAATACGACGCAGCTCATATCAAAGTCTTCGGCGGTGGCGGGGGGGTCATCTCGCCGGAAGAAATCGCATTGCTTGAAAAACGAGGCGTCACCAAAATATTTTCGCCGGACGATGGTCTGCAAATGGGCCTGGTAGGTATGATCCAGTTCATGCTCAAGGCCTGCGCAAAGCCGGTCAAAATTAAGCCCACAAAGTATCGACCCGGGATGATCGCGCGGGCGATTACGGAAATTGAAACCTCACCTGCCTTCGCCGAGGCTACGGCAGGCAAGCCCCCAGTCCCCACCCTCGGCTTCACTGGCACCGGCGGCGCTGGAAAAAGCTCTCTCATCGACGAGCTATTATTACGTTACTTGCGCGAGTTCCCAAAACACCAAGTGGCCGTACTAAGTATTGATCCTACAAGAAAACGCTCTGGCGGTGCTCTATTAGGCGATCGCATTCGCATGAACTCGGCCTCGAATTCACGAATATTTGTTCGCTCCATGGCGACACGCCGAGCCAACTTAAGCACCCATGAGTCGGTCAAACCCGTTTTAGATTATCTTTGCAATAGTGGCTTTAATTTGGTTATCTTAGAAACCGCCGGCATCGGCCAAAGCGACAGCGCAGTAACCAATTTAGTCGACCGTTCTGTCTACGTCATGACACCCGAATATGGCGCGGCAACACAGCTTGAAAAAATAGACATGCTTGATTTTGCTGATTTTGTCGTGATTAATAAATTCGACAAACGCGGTGCTCTAGATGCCTTACGAGAAGTTCGCAAAGCCTATCAGAGAAATCGCTCGCAGTTTAATAAAGACCCAAGCAGCATGCCCGTGTTCCCAACCTGTGCACACCACTTTAATGACCTCGGCACCAACAAACTATTCAACGCTTTATTTAATACCCAGCTGCCAGAAGGTGAGCCCGATAATCACACATTGATTCCTATTCACAGAACACGTTATCTGGGCGAAATCGCCACTCATATTCGAGGCTATCATGCCCAGACCGAGCGTTTGGCCGAAACCCCCGAGCATCCTGACGTTCAAAAACTGCTCGGCGATTTTAAACAAAGCCAGCAAGATTATACCCAGGAAAGCCACAGCTATGAAATTCGAGGACGTTCGATTCGCGTCTCAAACTACACAGAATCTCTGAGCCATCTTAAAATCCCCAAAGTCGCCGTTCCTAATTTAAAAAGCCCCGCGGATCAATTTCGATTCATGCGCCTCGAAAATTTCCCGGGCTATTTCCCCTATACCGGCGGCGTTTTCCCCTATAAGCGCCAAAACGAAGACCCCACCCGACTATTTGCGGGTGAAGGCTTCGCAGAGCGCACGAACAAGCGTTTTCATTTTTTATGTGCGGGGCAAAATGCGCATAGATTATCTACCGCGTTTGATTCGCCAACGCTCTATGGCGCTGATCCAGATTTTAGACCCGATATTTTTGGCAAAATAGGCAATGCCGGTGTTTCTGTGTGCTCTGTCGATGATGCCAAAAGGCTTTACTCAGGTTTTGATTTGCTCTCGCCCAGTACTTCAGTATCAATGACCATCAACGGCCCCGCGCCGACGATCTTGGCTTTCTTTATGAACGCAGCCATCGATTCAGCTTGCGAACGTGCTTTAAAACAAGACAATCAATGGCCTGGTATTGAGAAAAAAATCAAAGCTTGGTTGAAGGCTCGTCACATCGAACAGCCCACCTATCGGGCCAAACAACTTCCAGAAAATCATGACCAAATAGGCCTCGGATTTTTGGGGCTATCTGCTCGTGACATCGTTGATCCGGCTTTTTATGCACAAGTCAAAAAAGAGACTTTGCATCAAATTAGAGGCACCGTTCAGGCTGACATTCTAAAAGAAGATCAGGCCCAAAATACGTGCATTTTTTCGACCGAGTTCGCACTGCGCATGATGGGCGACGTCCAAGCCTATTTTACACAAAATCACGTTCGCAATTTTTACAGTGTGAGTATCAGTGGCTATCATATTGCTGAAGCAGGGGCGAATCCGATCACGCAACTGGCTTTTACGCTGGCCAATGGGTTCACCTTGGTGGAGTATTATCGAGCCAGAGGCTTGGATATCAATGCCTTTGCGCCCAACTTAAGCTTCTTTTTTTCGAATGGCCTGGATCCTGAATACGCTGTGATCGGCCGGGTGGCTCGACGCATCTGGGCCATCGCCCTGCGAGATCTTTACGGCGCTGACGATCGGAGTCAAAAACTAAAATATCATATTCAAACTTCCGGCAGATCTTTGCATGCTCAAGAGATTGCTTTCAATGATATCAGGACCACTTTGCAGGCGCTCTACGCCATCAACGATAATTGCAATTCGCTCCATACCAACGCCTATGACGAAGCGATTACAACGCCTACTGAAGAATCGGTCCGGCGCGCGCTTGCCATTCAGCTAATCATCAATCGCGAATTAGGTTTAGCCAAAAACGAAAACTCACTTCAGGGCAGTTACATAATTGAGCAACTCACCCACCAAGTCGAAGAAGCTGTTTTAAAAGCTTTTGAAGCGTTAGATGCTCGTGGCGGTGTGCTCGGTGCCATGGAAACCATGTACCAGCGCAGTCAGATTCAGGAAGAAAGCCTCTATTACGAGCACAAAAAACATTCGGGTGAGTTGCCAATTATTGGTGTGAATACTTTTTTGAATCCGGGCGAAGCAGCTCCCAAAAAACAAGAGCTGATTAGATCCAGCGAGTTTGAAAAAAATTCTCAGGTCGAACAGATTCAGTGGTTCCACAAAAATTTTTCAAAAGAGCGAGAACAGGCTTTGGGGTCTCTCAAAACAACCGCGCTTTCCGGGGGCAATATTTTTGGAGCTTTGTTAGACAACTGCCAATATTGCACGCTGGGGGATATTTCAAATGCCTTGAACGAAATTGGCGGTGCCTACCGACGTAACATGTGAGCCTGAACACGATGAATACAGATTTTTATCAAATTACCATGGCCTATGCCCATTGGAAACGCGGGGCCAAACAACAGCAAGCGCAGTTTCAGCTGTTTTATCGAAAACCGCCTTTTGATGGCACCAACGTGCTGGCCTGCGGCTTAGACACAGCGATTGATTTTTTGAAAGCTTTTCGGTTTGAACCCAAAGACTTGGCCTATCTCGAAAGCCTCAAGCTATTTGATGCTGGTTTTCTGGGCTATCTTGGGGAACTGAAATTTACGGGAGATCTGAACGCAGTTCACGAAGGAAGTTGGGTAAACCCTAAAGAACCTATTTTGCAGATTACGGCCCCCATGATCGAGTGCCAAATTTTAGAGACACCGTTATTAAATATTTTCAATTTTCAAACCCTGATTGCAACCAAAGCTGCTCGGATCTGCCGGGCCGCCGGCGATAACCCGGTCATTGAATTCGGGCTTCGCCGAGCACAGGGTTTTGATGGAGCCCTATCTGCCTCGAGAGCTGCCTATATTGGCGGCTGTGAAGGGACTTCTAATTTAGAAGCCGCAGCGAGATTTCACATCCCTGTTCGAGGCACCATGTCCCACGCCTGGGTCATGTCATTTGTTTCTGAGCGCGAAGCTTTTGAAGCCTATGCTCAAGTATTTCCTCATTCTTGCATCGTCGCCGTCGATACTTACGACACGATCAATGGAATTAAAAATGCCATCGCGTTGGGTAATCGCCTCAAAGGCATTCGATTGGACTCGGGCGATTTGGCATCGTTGAGCCAAGAAGCTCGCCGGCTACTCGACCGGGCTGGTTTAAAGGGCGCACTTATTATTGCCAGTGGCGATTTGGACGAGTATAAAATTCACGAATTAAAACAGAAAAAAGCGCCGATTGATTTATGGGGCGTTGGAACCCGTATGGTCACGGCGTTTGAAGAACCTGCTCTCACAGGGGTCTATAAGCTAGCAGCGATTCAGGATGTCGATGGAACCTGGCGCAATTGTCATAAAACGTCTGACGATCAATTTAAATCCACGCTGCCGGGCCTATTGCCCATGCAAAATAATTTATTACTGCCCATTTTCAAATCTGGGCAGTGTTTGTATGAAAACCCTTCTATCCATGAGATCCGAGACCATGCCCAGAGAGCTGCCTGATACACCACCGGGTGCCCATGTAGGCCTCCTCGGTGGCAGCTTTGATCCACCACACCTAGGACATCAGTTATTGGCTTTGGCAGCGTTTGCAACGACGCCAATCGAATCTCTTTGGGTCATCCCTTGTGCAAGCCATGCCTTTCAAAAACCACTGACGGCATTTGAGCATCGCTTTGCCATGTGCAAGTTAGCGTTTTCGCATCTACGCAACACGCATATACTCACCCTCGAAAATCAATTACCCACGCCCAGCTATACGATTAACACGATTGAGACGATTTCAAAACTGCGTCCCGATCTATCGCTGTCTGTCATCATGGGCAGTGATCTCATGGAGCATTTTGACACGTGGGAAGGTGCCGAAAAGATCAAGCAACTTTGCAAGCTCAGCGTATTTGATCGCAAAACGCTGTTGCCAGGCGTGCAAAGCACTGAAGTCCGCAAGGCTGTTAAGACAGGAGACTTTAGAAATCTTGACCTTCAGGTTCGGACCTATCTTCAAAAACAATCACTTTATCGTCCATAAAACACCAAAATTAGCTCGTGCCCGATAAAGCAGTCCATGAACCAAGAGACTTGCGTTGAACGCTTCTTAAAGCGCGTCAAATCCCAGCCCAATGCCAACGCCTATTTTACCAAGAAAAATGGTTGCTATCAGCCTATGACCTGGGGTGAAGTCGGCAAACAAGTTGAATCTTTTGCCAGAGGCCTCATCTCGCTCGGATTTCACGAAGGCCAAACTGTAGCCATCTTGAGCTATAATCGACCCGAGTGGCTCATCGCTGCCATTGCCGCCCAGGCGACTCACGGTGTTTGCGCGGGGATTTATAACTCGTGTTCACCCGAAGAAATCGCCCATATTCTGAGTCACTCTGAGGCGCCGTTTTTGGTGGTGGAAAACGGAAAGCGCTTTCGAGAACAGATCAAACCAATTTTGCAGCAACTGCCCACCTTGAGCAAAATTATCCTGATCGAGCCAGATGACATCGAAAACGACGATCAGATCATGACTTTCTCGCAAGTCATTGATAAAGGCTCTCAAGTACCCTTGAAAGTTCTGACGGAGCGCACGGGTCGGATTCGGCCCGAAGGTGTGGCCACACTCATCTATACATCGGGCACGACTGGCCCCGCCAAAGCCGTCATGTTATCGCACCGTTCGATTTACTGGACGGTGTCAACTTGCGTCAAAATGTTTGAACTCACAGACAAAGACCGTATGATTTCTTATTTGCCGTTGGCGCATATTGCTGAACAAATGTTCTCGCTCTACGCCCCAATTTGCTCCGGGATGCAGCTGTACTTTGCTGAATCGCTGGACCAACTGCCTGACAATTTAAAACAGGTCAAGCCAACTCTGTTTTTTGGTGTTCCTCGAGTCTATGAAAAATTCCATGCCAAGATTCTGCCTAAATTAGAATCTGCCCAGGGGTTCAAGGCCAAGCTGTTAAACTTCTCAAGAAACAGCGCTCAGATTTATTGGAATTACGAGCACCGCAATTTACCAGTGCCTCTGCTGACTGAAGCTCAAATGGCCCTTGCCCGAAAACTGGTTTTCAACAAACTTAAAAATCTCCTGGGCTTTGGTGAACTGCGTGCCTGTGTCAGTGGCGCTGCGCCCCTTTCGAAGGATATTATCGCGTTTTTTACCAATCTGGATCTGCCTATTTATGAAGTCTACGGGCAATCTGAAGATTGCGGTCCGACGACCTTCAACATCCCGCGCGCAGCCCGACTAGGCACTGTGGGCAAACCCTTGCCAGGCTTACAAATCAAGATCGAGAAAGACGGCGAGATTTGTGTGAAAGGCCCCAATGTTTTTAAAGGCTATTTGAAAGACGAGGCTGCGACGGCTGAGACTCTCAAAGACGGCTGGCTACACTCCGGTGACATTGGGCACTTGGACTCTGAGGGTTATTTGTGCATCACCGATCGAAAGAAAGATTTATTGATTACTGCTGGAGGCAAGAATATTTCGCCTCAGAACTTAGAAGGCATGCTCAAGCAAATTCCGTTGGTGAACTTGGCTGTCGTGATTGGCGATCAAAAAAAATACCTTTCGGCTTTGTTGACCCCCAATCAAGAAACGCTGGGTCTTTTTGCGCGGGAACACAAACTTGGGACAGACCATCTCCCCGAATTAGTTCGACACCCCAAAGTTCTGGGTGAAATTCAGATCCATCTAGATAAAATCAACCAAACTCTGGCTTCGGTTGAACAAATCAAACGCTTTAGCTTACTGCCCCAAGACTTTTCGATTGAAACCGGCGAGCTCACACCCACGATGAAAATCAAACGAAAAGTGATTAACTCTCGCTACCAGGAGCAAATCGAAGCGTTGTATTAGTTATCGAATCTCGCGAAACCACCTCGACCATCTAAACTCAGGCAAAGCAAAGCGACCCAGCCTGAGTGACTGATTTCGACCATTCACGCTCATCCAAATAAACAGCGCACGGCCTTTGATATTGTTGACCGAAACTGCGCCCCAAAAGCGGCCATCGAGTGAACCGCCCCGGTTGTCGCCCATCACAAAGACATGGCCTTCTTCAACCAAACAAGAATCATCGTCGCAGGTCAGGCCGGTCAACTTGGGCTGGCCTGCGCGCGGCCAATCTTCATCAGGGTTGCTCATATAAATATCATGCGTCAAAGTAGGGGTTACTTGCTCGCGCGTCGCCAATGCAGCATCTTCTCGCCATAAGTTATAACTCATATAGTAGTCGTAATAGTGTACCAGCTGATTCTCAGCCACATGCGCGTAAGGCTTTCCATCGACGATCACGACGCTTTTTTCGATCTTCACGCGCTGCCCAGGCCCAGCAATCACACGTTTAATCCAAGTGGCTCCCGCATTATTGGGCACATATGCCGGCGCCTCGAAAATCATCACGTCGCCAGGTTTTGGGGTCGCCCATCGAACCAAATAAGAAGGCTCCCTCGAAAACGGATTCATGATGCCGTAGCTTAATTTCGACACAAACAAATGATCGCCTACCAATAGCGTCGGGATCATGGAGCCTGACGGAATCTGATACGGCTCCACAATCAAAACACGCAGCGCCAATGCACCGAGCAATGCCATGACCAGAGACTCAAAGCCACCCAATAAACCTTTACGGGGCAGCCTGCCTAAAAACGCTTTGGCTGTTCGGTCCACATGCGCAAGGGTTTCTCGCACAGCTTTTAAATGAGGCTTGGGACTTAACACATGTTCTTCGAGTTCGTTGAGTGCCTTTTCAAACGCCGATAACTCTTTTTGATTGCTCGCACGTTTTTTCTTGGAAGCTTTCGCCAACTTCTCGCGAAACAGCTTGAGTTCATTACGGGCTTCGCGCATCAAAAAAGCCTTTTCGCGCGACCCGCCGTCAAAAAACAGATCGTCCAAGAAAGCGCCCAAATTCTTAGTGCCGTAATAAATCGTCATTCCGGCAATCACGAGGCCTAAGAGCACATTCGAAGCCAAACCTCCAGGTTCAAACACCATCCCCCATACCATAAAAACGAGGGTGGTGCTCAAGATACAAGCAATAATGCGTCCGGGTTTTAAATACTGATTCATGTTTTTCACTCGCTAATCAATTTTGAGGACCGATAGGAAAGCAGCTTGCGGGACTTCTATCTTCCCGATCTGGCGCATTCTCTTTTTACCTTTTTTCTGTTTTTCTAAAAGCTTTCTTTTACGGCTCACGTCACCGCCATAGCACTTCGCGGTCACATCTTTTCTCAAAGCCGAAATGGTTTCGCGGGCAATAATTTTTCCCCCAATGGCCGCCTGAATCGCCACTTGAAACTGCTGTCTCGGAATAATCTCGCGCATTTTTTCACAAATGCTCTTGCCCCGTTTATGGGCTGAACTGCTGTGTATGAGGAGAGACAGCGCATCTACGGGGTCGCCGTTTAACAAAATATCGACTTTGACCAACTTAGACTGCTGATAGCCTTCGAGTTCATAATCTAGGCTTGCATATCCCCGGCTAAGCGACTTAAGCCTGTCAAAAAAATCGAATACAATTTCGCCCATCGGAAGCGAATACCGGACCACCGCATGCGTGGGGCTGGGGTAGTCAATTCCTTGTTGTTCTCCTCGGCGTTCTTCGCAGAGCGTGATAATGGACCCGACATAATCCGTTGGCGCATGAATATGTGCGCTGACATAAGGCTCCTCCAAATAGTCAACCCGAGTGGTATCTGGCATTTTACTCGGATTATCGATCAAAATCACTTCGCCGGTTTTTAAATGCGCTTTAAAAATTACTGTTGGAGCAGTTGTAATCAAATCTAAGTCAAATTCTCGCTCGAGGCGCTCCTGGACAATCTCCATGTGCAACAGGCCCAAAAACCCGCAGCGATAGCCAAAGCCCAGTGCCTGACTGGTTTCCGGCTCGAATACCAAGCTCGCATCGTTCAAAACTAATTTTTGCAGGGCATCGCGTAGATTTTCATATTCAGAGGCATCCGTTGGAAAAATCCCTGCAAACACCATGGGCTTCACTTCTTTGAAGCCTTTTAGCGGCTCTGGTGCTGGATTATCCACGCGCGTAACCGTATCGCCAACTTTGGCATCGGTCACGACTTTAATATTGCCAATAATAAACCCGACTTCGCCGGCACTTAAGCTGGGCAACTTAATCGGATGTGGCGAGAAGGCACCGACTTCTTGGACCAAGAAATCTTTACCATTGTGCATGAGCCGAATGCCCTGCCCGGGGGCAACTTGACCTTGCATGATGCGCACCAGGACAACCACACCGCGATAGGCATCAAACCAGCTGTCAAAAATCAGAGCTTGCAACGGGGCGTTCGGGTCACCGCTCGGGGGTGGCATTTGGTGAACAACGGCTTCCAATACATCTTCAATGCCCAGCCCTGTCTTACCGGAGGCCAACACACTTTGGGAAGCATCGATGCCAATAACATCTTCGATTTCTTTTTTGACGCGCTCTGGCTCGGCGCTGGGCAGATCTATTTTATTAATCACCGGCACAATGGCCAGATTATTATCCAGGGCTAAATAAACATTGGCGAGCGTCTGGGCTTGAACGCCCTGTGAGGCATCGACAACCAACAAGGCCCCTTCGCAGGCCGACAGGGATCTGGAGACTTCATACCCAAAATCCACGTGTCCTGGAGTGTCTATGAGATTAAACAAATAGGTCTTGCCATCTTTGGCTTCGTAGTTGAGCCGAACGGCTTGGGATTTGATCGTAATGCCGCGTTCGCGTTCGAGCTCCATTTTGTCCAAAAACTGCTCTTTCATCTCGCGGCTTTGAAGCGCGCCGGTAAATTCCAATATCCGATCGGCCAGGGTACTTTTACCATGGTCAATATGGGCAATGATGGAAAAATTCCGGATATGCTGCATGCGTAGGAGCTTATTACTGGATTGACAAGATTTGTCAAAAATCGTTCTAGTAATCCTGATATGCGAGAATAGCTCAGTTGGTAGAGCGTAAGCTTCCCAAGCTTAAGGTCGCGGGTTCGAACCCCGTTTCTCGCTTTATTATGTGTTGAAGAGCATGGATGCTCTCCTGGATCATATCGTTTACGCCCAACGCTGCTTCTATTTTACGATAAGCGTGTAAGATGGTCGAGTGGTCTCGTCGTCCGAAATGCTGACCAATCTCACTGAAGCTGATACCCATCTGATTTCGCACCAAATAAATCGCAATCTGCCTAGGCAGTGAAATCCCTCTTTTGCGTGCAGAAGACTTTAGATCTTCCGTTGCAAGCCCCCAACGTCGCGCAACTGCGCTTTGAATAGTGTCTATTGGATCATGCTCTATAGGGCTATGCAATCGGTTTTCGAACCTATCAAGCCTCTGTATAATCATATCCACTTTGCTTTCTAGAGATCCAGTATTGATTTTTGCTTGCTTTCGAAGTTGAACAAAAGCTCTGATGATCTCAATATTGACCTGAACAGCTTTCTGACTGTGGAGTACGCTAGATAACATACCAACGCCTGATTCAGTAAATGCTGAAGGCAAATAACGATTGCCTCCGCGCTGTCGGAGAGGTTTCTTGAAACTTGAGATCGCAAATTGCGATCTCAAAACTGGCTTAGTGCCTACCTCAAAATGATTTTCCAAGTTTGAGATCGCAGATTGCGATCTCAAACCTTCGAGTTCTTCCTTAGTTATTTTAAACATGAAATCACCCGGAAAGCGCTTGATATTTCTTTTCAGTGCCTCATTCAAGATTCTAGTTTCAACTTCGTAAATTTCTGCCAAGTCACTATCCAGCATGACCTGACACCCCCTCAGGGTGTAGATGCGTTTGCTCACTTCGTTTGCTGAGATTTCGATTTTTTCCATGATGCTCTCCGTTACAGAGAGCCGCGCTTGACAATTCGTAATCAGGAACAGTACATCTGTCCCAGTTCTTGACGAACTGCCGTGCCCACTAACTTCTCAAGGCTGGGGGGCGCGGCCCTTATGTTTTTTGATCTTAGAACGTATGAATTTTAGTCCGCATCAGACGATCGGCTGACAAACGGAAACAACGAAACGGGATTGCGCCAATGGCTGGGTAAAAAGGGCCGGCATTTGTCCTAGAAAATGGAAAATGGCGCCATTTAGTGCGTGTGACGCCATTTCCATTTCGCCATTTATTTTTTGATTTGCTGAGCCAGCTGTTGCAGCAAGATCCAAATAAACAAATTTCCGTGGAAGCTGGCGTTGCAGCATCCGTTTTTGAGCCGCTAGAACGGGTCCGGCAAATTCATGGCCCCGCGAAAATAGGTGCGGTGGACATAAAAGTTACCAGGGCAAGTGCCCCGGTTTTAAATAGGGAATATGCAGCCCCTGAAGGTAGTCCCGCCATAAAGCTTACCGTAGCACTAGCCCCGGCCAAAGCAAGGCATCGTCCCCTCATTCCAGGTTCAGCGGTAAAAGCTTTGCCAAAGCAGAGGCCTGCAAGTAAGGCCGGGACATATTGCACCAAAAAGCTGCTACCAAAGGCTGCTCTCGCCACAGAATCTTTAATTGCAAAAACGGAAAAACTGGATAGGAAGAGTAAAATGCAGAGAATTTTTTTCATGACCGATCCTTTAGGTAAGGTTAAAATGAAATGGCGTCGACACGCACTAGCACTTGTTGCGTTCAATTCATAGAACTAAATTCTCAGACCAGCAAGTGCTAGTGCGTGGGTGAGTAGGCCCCGGGAGTCATGAAATATTTCAGATAGAAATACTGGCCTGTTTCGTAGGAGATTTGACTCGGGTGGTCTACTGTTGGTAGCGTGTGCCTTATGACCTACCGAGAAAAGACACCGCAGATAATTTCAGTCCTGACACGGAAGCTAAAACCCAGAAAAACGGCTGCCATTGTTTGAAGTAACGCCTGAGGTTGTTGCCGCTATGAACTCGCTGGTGTCGCAGAAAAAATGACGTGGTTCAAACAACAAGAGGCAGGTATCCTTCTGCATTGCATAATTTTACCAAAATCCTCAAAAACGCAAATTGTTGGATTGTATGGTGTTCCACAAAGGCTTAAAATCAAAGTGGCTGCTCCACCGGTCGATGGAAAGGCCAATGAAGCACTCATTGCTTACCTCGCTAAATGTTTAGGAATTCCAAAAAAACAAATCCGGATTATTTCTGGAGATAGCGGCAAATACAAAGACGTGTTGGTTTTTGGCATCAAAGAATCCGCACTTTTGCAGTTAGATAAAACGGAAACGGCGTCAGACACACGCACTAGCACTTGCTGGCCTAAGAATTCAGTTCTATGAATAGAAACGCAATGAATAGCAGCAAACGTGTATTGGCGCCGTTGCCAGAAAAAGGATTTGATCCCACCGAAGTCGCAGTGCCGTGGTCGATTCTGACGGCGGCTGGTTGATTCAGAAGCGCTCTCGCAAACGATTGCATATGATAAAGTAAATGTGGATGACTTCAGCGCCATACTTCTGGCCGGAGGGCATTGCCCAGACATACGCCCTTACCTGGAAAATACCCTATTACACGCCCTTGTGGCGGGGTTCAACGAACAGAAAAAGTCGATCGCTGCAATTTGCCACGGTGTGATTCTAGCGGCACGGAGTGGTGTTCTTCACCAGCGTAAAGTAACCGCACTACCGGAATGGATGGAGTCCTTGGCTTTCAATCTTACACGCATTTGGATGGGCTCGTATTACAAAACATACCCAAATATCAGCGTCGAAGCGGAAGTCGCGGCAGCAGCACATGAATTCGTCGCAGGTCCTTACAGTTTCGCAAGGGATTGCCCAGATAACCTGAGAGCAGGGTTTGTTGTTCAAGATGAAAACATTATCACAGCACGCTGGCCTGGAGATGCGCATGCATTTGCAAATGCAATTTTGCTTGATAGACTTGCGGCATGACAAGATTGAAACGATTCGTCCTGAGCATTGTGATGGTATTCCTGTTCGCCACATCATTGTCGGCATGGAATGGGAGGGATGTGTTAGAGTCCTGTCTGTATTGCTGCGGTGTAGCGGGATTCGTGCTAATCATATCGCTGCCTTTGACCTCTTTTTCAATACTGCTTTTAAATTACAAGCATCAGTATATGATGGAGGAACAGGCTAGGTTGCTTAACACGAGCTGCAGGGATTCAATTGCTGAAGCCGTACAATTAAACACTGAAAAAATTTATCAACGTATCGCGACTGCAGTTCCGCAAGAGGTCCAAGAAGCTTTCTTTTTCTTGAGAGAAGAAAACAAGCGGCTGAATAACACCGTTGAACGGCTAACCCAGGCCATTCGGAAAGTACCAGCGATTTTGGGAGATTGAAATGGCGCCAGACACTGAGGGCTCCCCACAAAAAAACAAGATAAATCGGTAGCTTAGGAATTGATTCAAACAAAAAAGTCGGTACACATCGTCTAAACCAACCTCTGTTGAAGGATTAAACGATGACACCGACT
>JAHFEF010000003.1 GCA_023248545.1 Myxococcales bacterium
CATTCTCGATATCGGTTTTGACTCCGGGTTCGAGTTCGTTGTCGCCAGCCATATAGACCATGAGCGTCCAGGATGCATAGGCTTGGGAGGTGTGAAGTATTGCCAGGCAGCATAGGATCCAAAAGCGCATGAGTGATTCTATGGCAGCGGCAAAAGAATTTGTGGCAAACTAAGCAATATGGTGATTAGAAAAATTGGTCCAAAGGATTTCCAAGAGGTTGTTCCTCCTGAGATATCCCGGCGGCTAGACACGGTCCGTTCCATGTCTGAAGATGTTCTCAGAATTATTCCAGAAGTGGGCAGCCAGAAGACCCTGCATGCTTTGCATCAGCTTTTTTTGCAGGCAACCCCGGAAAACGTGGAAGCTGTGAAGAAACGAGGCCACAAAGAGTATAAGGCTGATCGAGAGGAAGCGATTTCTTCGTTGGTTGATTTTGTGAGTCAAAAGACAGGTATGGGTTTTGTGAAGAGAATGCTTTTGAAATCCGCTGTTAAACGCCTCATTCGAAAGAATCCTGAGGAAGCAGATTTTGATCCGAAGCTTTTATCTGAACTGCTGGCGGCGAAAACTGCTGAAGCTAACCCTGCTGGTGATGTTGAGATGCAGGAGCGGGTGGATCCCAAAGAAGTTGCCCTGGCGGGTTTAAAGGCCGCGCTCAAATGGGTTGCAAATCAATCTAGAGCTGGCCGGGAATCAGATGAAGGCATTGAACTTCGTTCCATGCCAATGCCTCTGGGTGCCAAGATTGTTCTCGATCGTCTCGAGGGGAAGGTTTCGGGACCGCCAACCCAAAAAGAAAAGGAATGGATGTTGGCTCGCGTTGGGGGCACCGGTTCTGATTTGCTGTTATCACAAAAAGAGTCTCTACCCGCCCCGATCAAAAGTTTATTGGAACCTTTAGGACTGGATCCGCTTTATGAAAATCTTGCGGCGTACGTTCTGAAAAATCAGTATAATAAACTTCCGGCCATGTTAAAATTAGTTTTGGAAACCACAGGTTCAGGGGAAGCGGTGGTGAACACGACACTGGGTTTGGCGATGCCCACTCTAAAACCCAAAAAGAAATCGAAGGAGCCGGTGGTTGGACTGGCACCTCGAGCAGCTTTACGGGATACTCGTCGTACGACGTTTAAACAGGCAGCGTTGGATGTTCAAAACGAGTTGAATCAAAAAAAGAAAAATAATCTGTTCTCGCTCGGCAGACTGTTTAGATCGGCTCAAATATTGAAGAAAGCTTTGTTGGGGCCTTCGGTGTCGGTTCAAGATAAAGCAGCCAACGAGAAAGCTGTGGGTGAGCTGGTCGATTTTTTATTGCCAGAACAAGGCACTTTTGCGATTGAACGGAAAGTGCACCGTTTTGTGTTGCGCAAGATTCTAGAACGAACGATTCCAAATGTATTGTCTGGGGCGAATATGAACCCCACAGTGATATCGGAACTCACACAAAACCACAGTGCTTCGACGGGAAGTACCACGGCGCCATTGGAAAGCGAAGTAAGCAGTCTTTTGGCTGGAATGCCGGAACCTATTCAGGGTTTTTTTACACGGGCTCTCCAAAATCCGGACCAAGTTCCTGCGCAACTGGTCGAAATTTTGCGAAGTCTCTCGGAGCAATAGCCCAGGGCTCATATTGTTTTTAGCCCTTTCGTATGCTTTAAGGGCTAAACTATGAGTACGTTTTTAACGCAGACGCGAAAAGTTGAGTTGCAAAAGCGCTATTTGTTCTTCGGGACTGGTGGCATTGGGTTGTTACTCGCTATTTTTTCGAGTTCTTTTCTGGGAATCCCCTTATTAGGTCTCGGGGCTTATTTTGGCTGGAAGTGGTTTCAGTTTAGGGCCAAGAACGGAATGCGGTTCTAGATGATGCAAGCTCAAATCGAGGCTTTGGGTCTCAAACTCTTCGAAGAAATGCGCGGCGAAAAGCCCGGCGTTTTTAACAGCGATTATTGGCAAGGCAAACTCATGGACTGGGTGATGAAAGATCCCAGCTTCAAAGTTGACTTGTTTAGATTTGTGGACGTTCTGCCCCAGTTGGAAAGCTCTGAGCAAGTTGCCAAACATGTTCGAGAGTATTTGCTCAAAGACGGCCGGGTATTGCCGGGTGTGATCAGTGTAGCTTTGAAAGCAGCGGCCAGTGGTTTGACGGCTGGAATTGCGGCCAAGAGCATTCGAAAGAATATCAGCGACATGGCTGAGCGCTTTATCATGGGCCAAGATGCCAAAAGTGCGATTAAAGAACTCGAAGTTTTGCACAAACAAGGCATTGCTTTTACGGTGGACTTATTGGGCGAATACACGCTCGGTGATGGCGAAGCTGACCAATATCAGAAGCGTTATCTAGATTTGATTCATAATTTGGTCGATGCCAGTCAAAAATGGCCAGCGGACTCCGTGATAGACCAGCTGCCCAGAGTGAATGTATCGATTAAAATGACCGCGTTGGATCCACAAATTAAAGCGGTTGACCCCAGGGGTTCTGTGGAGCGACTTCGAAAGCGTTTGTTGCCTCTGTTTGTAGCGGCGCAACAAAATAACGTATTCTTGAATCTCGATCTCGAGCAGTGGGAAATGCACGAGGTGACGTATGATTTGTTTGAATCTTTGTCGAATTATCCCAATATTGGCATCGTTGTTCAGGCGTATTTAAAAAACGCGATGCAAGATTTAGAGCGCTTGCGAGAGTTGGCAAGAGCTAGAAAAATGCCGGTTGGCGTTCGGTTGGTCAAGGGCGCGTATTGGGACTATGAAGTCGTGAATGCGCAACAAAAAGGTTTCGAGTGTCCTGTTTTCACAGACAAGGCTGAGACCGATTTGAACTATGAGCGACTCAGTCGATTCTTATTGGATCACTTAGACTGTTTTCAGCCGGCTTTTGGGAGTCATAATTTAAGATCTATTTCGCAGGCGATTGTCTACGCCGAGAGCAAAAATATTCGTAAGAGTGCCTATGAGATTCAGATGCTCTACGGCATGGCCGAACCGGAACGCAAAGTTCTGCGTGCTCGAGGTCATCGGGTCCGTGTGTATGCACCCATCGGCGAGTTGCTGCCAGGGATGGCTTATCTGGTCAGGCGGTTGCTTGAGAACACTTCTAATTCAGGATTTTTACGCATGAGTCACCAAGATAATGTCGATGCCAAAAGCTTGCTTGCGGAACCTGCCGTCGCTCAAGCCATGGCAGGCAAGCCCAGGACAAAAGAATTCGAGAACTGTGCTTTCACGGATTTTACAGTTCCAGAAAACAGAGAGCACTTTCAAAAAGCACTTGATAATTGGGTGCAAAAATTCCCTGTAAAAGTCCCAGTGGTTTTATCCGGCGAGGCTCAAGCGGGTGAGAGTAATTTTGAACGTGTGAGCCCGAATGATGGGGAACAAGCGGTTGCACAGGTCGAGTTGGCGAGTGTTGCGCAGGCTGAGCAGGCGATTCAATCTGCCTATCGAGCCTACCCACAATGGCGCGACACAGCGTTATCTGCGCGCGTCGAGATTTTAAATAAACTGGCCGATTTATTGGAACGCGATCGCTTCGAACTGGCCGCGTTGCAATGCTACGAAGTGGGCAAGCCTTGGCTAGAAGCCGACGCAGATGTGGCAGAGGCGATTGATTTTTGCCGTTATTATGCCCAGCAAGCTTTGCAAGAATTGGCACCCAAAAAACAGGGCAGTATTTTTGGCGAAGATAATCTTTTGAGTTATGAAGGTCGTGGCCCCAGTTTAATTATTGCACCTTGGAATTTTCCGTTGGCAATTTTATGTGGCATGACTACGGCGGCATTGGTTTCAGGAAACCCAGTGATTCTAAAACCTGCTGAAAGCTCTTCGTTGATTGCCAAGATGCTATTTGATAGAATGCTGGAGGCGGGCTTTCCTAGAGAAGTCTGCCAATTTTTGCCAGGCAAAGGTTTGCAGGTAGGAGCCTATTTGGTCGAGCATGCAAAAATCGCCCAAATTGCTTTTACGGGCAGCAAAGAAGTCGGTTTGCAAATTATTGAAAAGGCCTCGCGCGTGTGCTCAGGCCAGCCGCAGGTCAAGCGCGTTGTTTGTGAGATGGGCGGCAAGAATGCGATTATTATTGACGATGATGCCGACTTAGACGAAGCGGCGTTGAGTGTTGTGCATAGCGCGTTTGGATTCGCGGGTCAAAAGTGCTCCGCAGCGTCGAGAATCTTGGTCCATGAAGCCGTGTATGATATTTTCACGAAGCGTTTAATAGAAGCCTGTCGAAGTTTGACCGTGAGTCCGGCGTATTTACCCGCCTGTACGCTGCCGCCGGTGGTGGATCAAAAAGCACAGCAGCGCTTGTTGCGTGAGATTGAGCAAGCCAGGCTCGAGCATAAACTGTTATTTCTCGGGGAGGTTCCAAGCACAGGCTTTTTTGTGCCCATCGCGTTATTTGAAGTTCAAAATGCACAAAATAAGCTGATGCAGGAAGAATTTTTTGGACCGGTACTCAGCTTGCTCAGAGTCAAAAGCTTTGCTGAGGCGTTGCAGGTGGCGACGGGGACTGAGTTTGCCTTGACAGGCGCTGTTTTCTCGAGAAGCCCAAAACACCTTGAGGAGGCCAGGAAAGCTTTTCGAGTGGGCAATCTGTATTTGAATCGGGGTAGTACCGGGGCGCTGGTTTATCGGCAGCCATTCGGTGGTTTTGGGATGAGCGGCATCGGTACCAAAGCAGGTGGGCCTGGTTATTTGCTTCATTTTGTCGATCCAAGAGTGGTCACTGAGAACACATTGCGTCGTGGATTTACGCCGGACTTGGAGTGAGTTAATTGCGTCAAATTTTCGGTGCCTTGATAGGCCTCTTGCTGGTTTGTTTGGTGCTCCAGCATACGGGCATTGATCGAGTCGGCCAGGCTTTGTGGTCGGCGTCAGTTTATTTCCCAGTGATATTACTGTTTGAGTTAGGGTTCTGGGTTTTCGGGGCGTTATCACAGCGGGCACTCTATGGAAAACAGCGCAATTTGATCCCATGGCCGGCAGTGCTGAAGGCAGGCTGTACGGCCTATGCGATCATGGGTTTGATGCCGATGGGCCGGGTGATCGCCGAGTCAGCTCGGGCGGTGATTTTTTCAAAATATGTGGGCAAGCATCAGGCTGCTTTGGTTGCGGTGCAAGTTCAAATTGTGGCTTTGTTGGTGACCAGCTTCGTAGGCTTGCTCGCGGCATTTGTTTTGATGGCTAAGTTGGGATTGCTGTTCTTTACGTGGTTGGCGCTTCTAAATGCATTGGCTGCCCTCGCATTGGGAACGCTCGCGCTCTTGGCTGCCAAGCATTTTAAGATCGGTCGAAAATTAGGCCTGTTTTTGCCTAAAGTGCAAGTTTTCGGCGAGCGATTTGACGCGTATTTTATTAACACAAGAGTTTTGCCGCTCTGGCCGATGATTTTTGAAGGGCTCTCTAGAACCAGCCAGGTGATTCAAAATGGCTTTTTGGTATTGGCCGTGGGTGGGGCTTTGGGGATAGTCCCCGCGTTTTGCTCAGAAGCCATGCACTTGATGGGTGCGACGCTGGGCGATTTAATTCCAGGGCAGCTCGGCGTGACAGAATTGGTGTATAGCGAGGCAGGGATTGTGTTGAGCTTGCAGCCTGAAGACGCTTTATCTATTGCACTGCTGGCCCACTTAGCGCAACTGTTTTGGGTGATTGTAGCCCTGGTGTTGCCCATAGTTTTCCGTTTTGATCGACGATAACAGCCTGAACAGGTCCGAGTTTTGCAAGTAGTTCGAGGCCTTTTTGAGGACCCAAAATAAATACGGCCTTTGATAAACCTTCGGCTAAAATAGAATCTGGCGCTAAGATGGTCACGCTTTGAGAAGCTTCGGAGGGGTAACCTGTTCTCGGGTCTATTAAATGCCCATAGCGCTTGTTTTTATAAATAAAAAAGCGTTCTGTGTTGGCTGACGTTGACACGGCGCCATTGGAAACAGGCAGGACGGCTTTGTTGGGCAGCGTGACGTTCCATAATTGATGATTTTGGTTGTGGCCATGAACAAAAATATCGCCACCTGCTTTCACGGCAAAATTAGAATAGCCAGAAGATTTGAGCTTTTCGGCAGCTTTCATGACGGCGTAGCCTTTGGCGATGCCGCCTAGGTCAACACGCATGTTTTTGAGCGGCAAATAGGCGGTGTTTTTGTTTAAATCGATCTGTAGTTTTTCGGAGCCCACTAATTGGAGCGCCTGTTTGATTTGGGTATCTGTGGGGGGAGTTACATTGGGTTTTGAATAGTCCCAGAGCTTACCCAGCGGTGAGCAAGTGATATCAAAAGTGCCTTCGGAGAGTTTAGAAAGCTCTTTGGCTTTGGCTAAGAGCGAAATAATTTCGGCGGGAAGTGTGACTGGCTTGATGCCAGCTTGGTGATTGAGTTGCATGAGCGGGCTTTCTCGCCAGTCAGTCATGAGATCTTCGATGCGCTTAATCTCAGTCAGGCTTGTGTCGATTGCCTGGTTGGTCTGAGTCACATCGTCTCCTAAGACCACAAAAGAAATATTGGTACCCATTAAGACAGTATCGCGTGTGACTTGGGCTTTGAGATAGGGAAGAACTTGAGAAAGTTGGTTTCCGGATTTGAGGATTTCGCCGCCGGTATCAACGAGGAACAAACTTGGAGTGGATTCGATGTTAAACAGGTCCGCCGCTTGGCCCTTGGGATCAAAGAGATTGGGGTAACCCACGTGAGCATCTTGAAGTGCTTTCTGGGCCTTTTGTGGATTGCTGTCTAGATTGATTGCGAGAATATCGACGGAACGCTGAGGCGATTCGTAGAATTTGTTGATAGCGGTTATTTCGCGTCGGCAACTTTTGCACCAGCTGGCCCAAAAAACTATCAACGTTTGTTTTTTGATTTTTTGGGGTGCGTAAGTGATTTTTTGCCCGGTGGCGTCTTGAGCCGTGAATTCAGGCATTGGCTTGGCCCATGCAAGGCTAACTGTGAATAAAATAACGAAACTAGAAAAAAGTCGCGAATCCAACATCGAACCACCCTATCTGAAAACCATCGTTTCTGATCCAATAGTTGACCCCGAGCGAAGGTGCCAAGGGCCATCCAAGAGCATACGCTTTCAGTCCTAATATGACACCCGTAAAAGGTCCGAGGTCCGTGTCAGAAGTTCGAAAGATCGGAAGAACGCCGAAAAATTGGCGTTCAAAAAAATGAGCACCGTTTTGAGTATGAAACCTCACACTGGGTTCTAATAGCCATTGTTGGTGCCCTAGATATTGCGAATATTTGGCTTCTGCGGTGTGGCTCATGATGTTCCAGCTGTCTAGATAGAATCGGTAGCCGAGTTCGGTGGCATTGTTCTCAGTGAGGCTATGCTTCCAACGGGCGCCCAGAGCGCCTCGATGGCGGGTATTTGGCATGGTTTCAGCTTGCTCGGTATCGCCCAGAAAAACAGAGTAGTAGGTGGTTTGAAGCGTTCCAAATTGGGGTGTGTAATTCGCACACAGGCTGATTAAGTCGAGTGGTGTGAGTACTTGCTGCAGCGTGACTTCAAACGGAATGCTTTGGCGATAAGAAAATCCATCCGCTGTGCCATCGTAGAGTTTGACTTGAAAATAATCTGTGGCGCCATCTAGCTTGAATATCCACGTGGTGTTATTATTTGCCGTTGAGACCCAAAAACGAAGTCCGTATACCCACGAATTATAGGAGTTGATCTCGACGCTATAGCCGGCATGGGTCTGAAACCCAAAGTCTTCAAAATAGTGTGAGTAGCCGATATCACCCGCAAATCTTTTGTTGCCGCTGGCGTTGGCTTGAAGCGCGCGAAATTGGGCATTTTGGTTTCGAGTTTCAGAGGCCGAAGAAATAATATCGGTGATGAATTTGGCTTGGATACGGTCTTTTTCGGTGAGGCTCTTGTCTAATAAAATAATGCCCTCGAAGACAAATTCGTCTTCATCTAATTTGGGGTTGCCGCCGGAATGGTCTGGTTGATCGGTTTGCCAATAGAAGCCAAAAGATCCAGAAATGCTGTCGTCAAGGTCTTTGTTAGCCAGGAGCGTGCCGGCGAACAGCAGGCAGAGTAAAATTATTTGCACGAACATCCACCGGCACTGCTGCCCGATAAGCAGCCAATAGATCCTTCCCGGGCTGACAAAATGTCGTTTCTAAGGATGGTGCTGGTGACGTCGTGATCAAATATCATGATTCGATCGCTGAGGCGCTCTTTTTGGTAGGGTTTGACCGTGACACAGCCGCTCACGTTTAGGAGCATGGTGAAAATCAAAAATCGCATAAAAAAAAGTTAGAGCCGCGATGACTCCGAGTGCCATCGGACAAATGGATGATGTGAACGATCTGTTCTCGAGCATAGACCAATTGAACCATGCTGGAAAAACTTCAAAAGCTCTTTGTTCCCAAGGAACGAAGGCAAATAAGCATCTTGCTGGTTTTTTCGGTTTTAATGGGTTTTCTAGAAATTGCAGGTGTTGCTTCGGTGATGCCAATTGCAAGCTTGGTGATTAATCCGAACTCCGAGTTAAGTGCCCGAGTGCTGGCTACAGGGTTATCTATGCCAGTACTGGTGGGCATCTCATTTGGGTTGATTCTTGCGATTAATGCATTGACGCTCTTGTTTAATTGGTACTCTCAGCGTGTAATTAATCAACATGCGTTCGAGTTGTCGTGTCGGTTACTGGCTTATTATTTAAAAAAGCCATTTGTATCTTTTTTGTCTGACAAGGGTCCGGCCATTGGAAATCGATTGCTTGTAGACATCAAGCAGTATTCATCTGTATTCTTGACGGCCGTTTTCAATGTTGCGTCTCGGCTATTTGTGACAGCGTGCGTTGTGTTGTTTCTGGTTTATCTGGATCCTGTCATGGGCGTGTCACTGATTGCCTTTCTTTGGGCGAGCTATTGGGTTGTATCCAGCGTCATTGGAAAAATGGCCAGCTACTATGGAAAGCAGCGTACAACGGGTGAGAGCGCAAAATTTAAGTTGGTGCAAGACGCTGTGGCGGGATTTAAAGAGATAAAGCTCAATCAGGGGGAGCGCGCATTTATGTCGGAGTTCTCCCGCGAATCCAAGCAGGAATTCGATGCGATTGCTCGGGGTGTTTTCATATCGACCATTCCCAGAAGCCTATTGGAAGTGTCTGGGTTTTTAGCCGTCTTTTCGGCGTTCTTAGCCATTCAATTGTTTTCAAAAAATCCGGCTAATTCAATGGCGATATTGGCAGCCTATGGCATGGCTGGCTTTAGATTGCTGCCCATCGCGAATCAAGTCTTTCAGGGTCTTGCGCAGATCCACAGCTCGAAGCCCTATTTTGATTCGTTTATCAACGAGGTTCAGTTCTACCCAGTAGATTATGCCAAGGCATTTGATGAGCAGCCAGAAGTCGTTTCGCTCAAAGAGTCTATTCGTTTAAATCATATTTCTTTTAGGTATCCATCCCGAAGCGATTTGGCGATTCATCAGATTAATATTGAGATACCCAAAAAATCAATTATTGGTTTAGCGGGCGCGACAGGCGTTGGCAAAAGCACAGTGGCTGAAATCGCTTGTGGCCTCTTGTCTCCGACCGATGGCAAGCTTGAAATAGACGGTCGTGAGCTTGGCGAATTAGATGCAGCAGGATGGATGACGCAAATAGGCTATGTGCCCCAGCAGATCCACTTATTTTCAGACACGGTCTTAAAAAATATCGGCTGCTGGGGACGAGATGCGCAGATTGATCAAAAGCGCGTCACTGAGATTTCAAAAATGCTAGGTCTGCACGAATTTATCGTGTCTCAGTTGCCACAAGGGTATGAAACCGCATTGGGTCACGGTCAGAATTTATTGAGTGGTGGTCAAAAGCAGCGTTTGGGATTTGCGCGGGCAATCTATCGAGATCCCAAATTTTTGCTTTTTGACGAAGCGACCAGTGCTCTGGATGGGTTGCTTGAACACCAAGTTCTCATGTGCATGAAGCAATTAGCCCTGGAAAAGCCGATTTTGCTGATTGGTCACCGGCCGGCATCACTGCAAATTTGTGATCGAATTTATTTTATGGAAAATGGTTTGGTCAGAGATTCTGGAACCTACGCAGAGCTCTACCATGGCAACAAAATATTTCAAACCATGATGTCTATCCAGAACAGTTTGTGAACTCGCTGCGCCAAATCAATTGTGACTCTCATAGAACAGGGTGGATGTCCAAAACCTGGGACTGAAATGGGCGGAGCCTACTCTGAAAGATAGATCAATCTTAATTACCGGTGGCACTGGTTCGTTTGGCAAAGCATTTGTCAAAGCGGTGCTGGCCCAGTGTCCGAATATCAAACGCTTGGTGATCTACTCGCGTGACGAACTCAAGCAGTTTGAAATGTCCCAAGAATTCTCTGACCATGAATATCCTAGCCTGCGTTATTTTATTGGCGACGTCCGAGATCCGCAGCGTTTGAGACGGGCCATGGAAGGCGTAGACACGGTGGTTCATGCAGCGGCCATGAAGCAAGTTCCAACAGCCGAATATAATCCGTTTGAATGTATCAAAACCAATGTGCTGGGTGCCCAGAATGTGATTGAAGCCTGTTTGGATAGCCAGGTTGAACGTGTGATCGCGCTCTCAACAGACAAAGCTGCGGCCCCGATTAATCTATATGGGGCGACCAAGCTCTGCTCGGATAAGCTTTTTATCGCTGCAAATAATATTCGAGGTCATCGAGATATTAGATTCAGCGTGGTTCGGTATGGCAACGTCATGGGGAGTCGCGGTTCGGTGGTCCCGTTTTTTAAGCAACGCAAACACACCGGCGTTCTTCCAATCACAGATCCCAATATGACACGGTTTAGTATTAGCTTAGAAGACGGTGTGGATATGGTCCTGTGGGCGTTGGAGAACGCTTGGGGGGGCGAAATATTCGTTCCAAAAATTCCGTCTTATCGTGTCACCGATGTTGCGAAAGCGATTGGCCCCGAGTGTGAGCACCCGGTGGTAGGCTTACGGCCTGGTGAGAAAATTCATGAAGAGCTGATCACAGCGAGTGACAGCTATAACACGGTTGATTTGGGGCGCTATTACGCAATCTTGCCAGTGGGTGGTTCCTATAGCTTGGAAGCCTATTGCAATAAGACCGATGCAAGACCTGTGCCCCAAGGGTTTAGCTACCACAGTGGGACCAACGATAGATTTCTAGGGGTTAACGAAATTTACGAGCTTAGCCATAGGATATGACTTTTATTCCCTACGCCAAGCAAAGTATCGATAGCGCCGATATTGAGGCTGTTACACAAGTGCTTCAAAGTGATTGGCTGACTCAGGGACCTAAAGTTGCTGAGTTTGAAGCAGCACTATCTGAAGCAACAGGCGCACCCTACGTGGTTGTCGTTTCCAACGGAACAGCGGCGTTGCATTTAGCTTGCTTAGCAGCAGGATTAAAACCCAGTGATATCGGGGTAACTTCGGCCATTGGTTTTGTGGCTTCAGCCAACGCGATAAGATATGCCGGAGCGACGCCGTGTTTGGCAGATATAAACCCCGAAACCGGCCTGATGACGCTGGAGACTCTTCAAAGAGCAGCGACACGTCCAAAAGTGATTATTCCGGTTGATCTGACGGGGTCTGTGCCTGATTTGCCGGCGATTCAAAAGTGGGCGACGGCCGTTGGGGCGACGGTGATTGAAGACGCCGCACATGCTTTGGGGGCGACTTATCAACATGAAGGCTGTATTTATCGGGCTGCTTCTTGTGTGCACAGCGATATGGCAATTTTGTCTTTTCATCCGGCGAAGCAGATTACGACGGGTGAGGGCGGTGCGATTTGTACGCGAGATGCCAAGCTTTATGAGTGTTTGTTGGAGTTGCGTACGCATGGGATTACGAAGAACGCGGCGAAGTTGAGCACTCAAGAGGGCTGGTGGCATGAACAGCAAGCACTTGGCTTTAATTATAGACTCACGGATATTCAGTGTGCTCTAGGACTCAGTCAGATCAGAAAGTTAGATCGATTTGTTCAGCGCCGGCGAGAAATTGCTGCTTTATATGACCGGGCTTTTCCCCATATGCGTCTCAGAGTTCCAGAAGGGGTTAAATCGGCTTATCACCTGTATGTGATCCAAGTTCCTCGGCGTCGGTGTGTCTATGAAGAACTCGCTAAAAATAATATCGGAACTCAGGTACATTATATCCCTATTTATAAGCAACCCGATTTTGCCAGGTTTAATTTGGGTGAGCTTCCGGGTGCTGAAAAATATTATGCAAATTGCCTATCGCTTCCCATGTTTCCAGCCATGACAGATTTAGATACTAATCGTGTTATCGAAACTCTCCAAAGTATTCTGCGTCGCTGAGCTCTCGGCCAACCATGGTCAAGACAAGGCGGTAGCACTCAAGACCATCGAAGCAGCAGCCAAAGCGGGTGCTGATGCAATTAAGGTTCAAACTTATACGCCCGATACGATGACGCTGAATATTAAAAAAGCGCCATTTATTGTCGAAACGAATAATTCCTGGGCTGGCAAGAGTTTGTATGAGTTATATCGGGAAGCCATGACACCTTGGGAATGGCATGCGGAACTCAAAGAGGCTGCCGAGGCTTGCGGGTTGGTATTTTTCTCAACGCCGTTTGATTTTACGGCGGTAGATTTTTTAGAAAGTCTCAATACCCCAATTTATAAAATTGCCTCATTTGAAATCGTAGACACGCCGTTGATTAGACGCGTCGCTCAGACTGGAAGGCCCCTAATTATATCGACAGGAATGGCATCCATCGAAGAGATTCAAGCAGCTGTTGATGCCTGCCATGCTGAAAATAATTTTGAGATAGCATTGTTGCGCTGTGTGTCTGCCTATCCTGCGCCCTTGGAAGAAATGAATCTGAGCAGCCTTGAGAAGCTCAAAGAATTTGGGACAGTGATAGGCTTGTCGGATCACACCCTCGATTCAACAGCTGCTGTCACAGCCGTTGCTTTGGGGGCCAAGGTAGTAGAGAAGCATTTTATTTTGGATAGAAAGTTAGGTGGTCCGGATAGTTTTTTCTCGCTCGAACCTGCTGAGTTTCGGGACACGGTGATACAAATTCGAGCGGTCGAGCGAGCTTTGGGACAGCCAAAATTTGGGCCGTCGCCCAGTGAGCAGGGCAGTATGGTATTTCGAAGATCGCTATTTGTCGTGAAAGATGTGAAAGCAGGCGACGAGATTACACATGAGCACATACGCAGTATTCGGCCGGCGGGTGGTCTAAGCCCGGCAGATTTACCCCAAATACTAGGTCGAGTGGCCAGACGAGATCTTCAAATGGGCACGCCATTAAGCCATGAATGTTTTAATTAGAACAGACGCTTCGTCTCAAATTGGCACAGGCCACGTGATGCGTTGCCTCACGCTGGCTGATGGGCTGCGTTTGCGGGGTGCGCAAGTTCGCTTTTGCTCCAATGCAGCCAACTTAATTTCAGAACGCGGCTATGAAGTATTTCTCCCCTCTCCACAGGGTGGAGAGGGGTTGGGGGTGAGGTCTGATTTACTTATCGTCGACCACTATGGCCTGGATATCGCCTGGGAACGAACTCAGCGTCCCCATTTTAAAAAAATTCTAGTTATCGATGATCTGGCCAGGGCACACGATTGTGATATTTTGCTGGACCAAAATCTAGTTGCCAATTGGCAAACGCGTTACACAGGAAAAGTCTCAGAAAACTGCAAGCTGTTACTGGGCCCAAAATATGCTTTGCTAGCACCCGTCTATGCCGAGTTGCATGATCGCATCCCTCCACGGGAAGGACCCGTGAAGAGAATTTTGGTTTCGTTTGGGGGTGGCGAGCATCAAGATTTATATGAACAGATATTACAGCAACCTGGAATTGATTATGACATCGCAACGCCAGGCAAATATTCAAGTCTCGTTCCCCTGATGGCCAAAGCAGACTTAGCGATCGGAGCTTGCGGAATCAGTACTTGGGAGCGTTTGTGTTTGGGGTTGCCGAGCTATGTGGTGGTGCTGGCAGATAATCAGGTTGAAATTTCCAGAGAATTAATTCGTCGCGAGTTGGTTCGTCAGTATGAAGGTGAGTTGCCGAGCGAAATCGAACCCGGCTGGTCCAAACGCTGCACTGAAGTAGTCGATGGTCGGGGGCTTCATCGAGCGTTGGCAGTATTGACGGCCGACAAAAATATGCCGCTTCAAATACGTCATGCAAATCTAAAAGACGAAGTCTGGTTGCTTGAACTTGCCAATGATCCTGTCACTCGAAAAAATTCTTATTCGCCAGAAAATATTACAGCCGAAGAGCATAGAGCTTGGTTTTATCAAAAGCTGCGAGAATTTGATTCATGTTGTTTATATATTTTGGAGACGCACGACGGTATTCCGGTTGGACAGGTTCGGTTTGACCGGATGGAAGAGCAAACTTGGGAAATTGATTATTCGCTCGCGTCCGCTTTTAGAGGTCATCTGTTGGGAGACAGGTTGTTGCAAACGGCCTTAACTCGTTTTCAGACTCAGCAGGGCTCAGCGTCAGTAGTAGGTAAAGTCAAAATTTCTAACCGGGCGTCCCAAAGGGTGTTCGAATCTCTAGGATTTAGGGCTGCAAATGGATCGGATGCGATTTCCTATCGAAAAGAAATCTGAGGGCCTCCCGGTAGTGGTTTTGGCGACGCCACACGGACGCTATGATTTGCTTGAGAAGAAACTGCGAGATAGTGGGATTGGTGAAATCGTTCGCATATTTCAGCAGGACGAATTGCTGATTGAACGTTTGATTGATTTGAGAGCAAGATATGTGTTTTTTCCTCATTGGTCCTGGAAAATACCTGATCATATTTTTAACCAAATCGAGTGTATCTTATTCCATATGACGGACTTGCCTTATGGCCGTGGTGGGAGTCCGCTGCAGAACTTGATTGTCCGAGGCCATCAAAACACTATTCTGTCTGCAATTCGTTGTGTTTCGGAGATGGACGCTGGGCCAGTTTATCTTAAAAAGCCATTGAAATTAATGGGCACAGCGGAAGAAATCCTTCAAAATTCCAGTCAACTAATGTTAGAAATGATGATTGAAATTGTAAAACACCCACGAGATCCAACGCCTCAGCAGGGTACAATTGTTAGTTTCAAGCGCAGAGGTCCTGAAAAAAGCAATTTGAAAGAGCTGAACACTTTGCTATCTGCCTATGATACAATACGTATGTTAGACGCCGATGGATATCCAAAAGCTTTCTTAGAAACAGCAGCACTAAAATTCGAATTTACACAGGCATTCTTGAACGGCGACTGTGTTGAAGCGAAAGTGCGAATTGCTCAAAGAGTCTAATGTCTAATGTCTAAATCTATTGCTGTCATTGCTGCACATCCTGATGATGAAGTGCTTGGTTGTGGTGGGACAATCGCGCGTATGGCGGTACAAGGGTGTCCAGTGCATATACTGTTGGTTGCAGATGGAGAGACATCAAGGAGTAATGAAGGCAATATTGTCGATTTGGAACATCGTCGGTGTGCAGCGCAGAAGGCTGGTGAAATTTTGGGTTGTTCCTCGGTGGAACTACTCACTTTGCCTGATAATCGTTTGGATCGTTTAGAAAGATTAGATATTATCAAGATGGTCGAAAATTTTTTAGATCGGTATCATCCATCGATTGTTTTTACTCACCATGTTGGCGACGTAAATATTGATCATCAAATTTTGCATCACGCAGTTGTGACAGCCTGTAGGCCGATGCCTGGCAAATCCATTGAGGAGCTTTTATTTTTTGAGGTTCCATCCTCAACCGAATGGCGGCCATATGGTTCGGCCGAGTCTTTTAATCCCAATTGGTTTACAGATATTTCGCAGACGTTAGAGATAAAGCTTAGAGCTCTTCGGGCTTATGAAGCAGAGCTACGTGAATTTCCCCATCCCAGGTCTTTGAGAGCTGTCAGTGCGCTGGCAGAATGGCGCGGTGCGACAGCCGGTTTTATGGCGGCAGAGGCATTTGTATTGGGACGCAAACTGTTATGAACGTCGTTGCGATTATTCAAGCCCGCATGTCATCTTCGAGGTTTCCTGGAAAGGTTCTGGCTGAGCTTCACGGAAAGCCATTGGTTTTGCATATTCTTGACCGAGCGAGACAAGCAAAACGAGTGAATCAGGTTCTCTTAGCCACGAGTTCATGCCAATCGGATGATATCTTGGTAGAGCAGTGTCAGCAGACTGGAGTCCAGGTCTATCGAGGGGATTTAAACGATGTACTGGGTAGAATGTTTGAAGCCGCTTTTCAGGTCAAAGCCGATGTCGTGGTTCGTTTAACAGCTGATTGTCCATGGATGGATCCCAATTTAATTAACTCGATGGTTGAGTATTTTCTTGAAAATAAGTTTGATTATTTGTCGAACATATCGCCACCTACTTATCCAGATGGCTTAGATATTGAGATCATGACTTTTAAGACGCTTCAGAAGGCTCATGTGAATGCAGTTGGTAAGCATGCCCGGGAACATGTGACGCCCTATATACGAGAAAATCCGGCTTTATTTAATATTGGAAATTGGGTTAATCCTGACGGAGATTGGTCGGGCCATCTGTGGTCAGTAGACACACCAGAAGATTTGGAACGCATCTCAAAACTCAATAGGGCAGAACTCAAACCAGTGTTGCAGAATTCTAGAAACAGTGGTGCTGTTAAGACGCTTCTCAGTGAACTTGAGAACCAAGCGCCTCGACCGAAGATTAACCACTCTCATCAGCTCTGGGAGTGTGCAAAAAACCTAATTCCGGCGGGTACTCAAACTTTATCAAAAGGCCCAACGCAGTTTATAAACGGCTTTGCGCCGAAGTATTTGGTGCGTGGTTTCGGCAGTCACGTATGGGATGTCGATGGCAACGAATATATTGACTATCCAATGGCTCTCGGAGCGGTGACGCTCGGACATGCTTATTCAGAAGTTGTCGAGGCGGTTTATCAGCAGCTTCGAGACGGGAATAGCTTTACGCTGATGCATCCGTTAGAAATTGAGCTCGCTGAGAAAATTATAAAATTAGTGCCTTGTGCTGAGCAGGTTCGTTTTGGAAAAAATGGCAGCGATGCGACTTCTGCCTGTATTCGGGCAGCGAGGGCGAAGACGGGTAAAAAATATGTTGCGCGTTGTGGCTATCATGGCTGGCAAGACTGGGCCATCGACCCAAGTTACGGAATTCGATCTCGAGGAATCCCTGAAGAAATCATGGCGATGACAACGGCGTTTCCCTATAATAACCTGGAAGCGTTAGAGGATTTGCTCAAGATGCAGCAATATGCTGCAGTCATACTCGAACCTATGAACACGATCCTGCCCCAAGAAGGCTATCTTGAGGGGGTACGCCAGTTGGCCACGAAATATGGCGCAGTGCTGATATTCGACGAGATAGTCACAGGATTTCGTTATGGACCGGGCGGAGCACAACAATATTTTGGGGTCACGCCGGACTTGTGTGCCATGGGAAAGGGCATGGCCAATGGGTTTCCTATATCAGTGGTGGCTGGCAAACGTGAGTTTATGTCCGAGTTCGAAACTATTTTTTTTAGTTTTACGTTCGGGGGCGAAGTCTCGGCTTTAAGGGCGGCACTTAAAACGCTTGAAATTATGGAGCGCGAAAATTATTGGGCGCATGCGTTTAAACAAGGCTCAAAACTCCAAGAGGGCTTTAAAACTCTCGCTCGAGATTATCGATTGTCGGATAAAGCTGATTGCGTTGGACTAGCTCCATGGACGATTGTGAATTTTGCCAATCTTGAACTCAAAACGCTGTTTCAACAGGAGATGATTCGGCATGGGATCTTGTTTGCGGGTAGCCAGATGATTTCTCTGAGTCACTCTGACGAAGATATAGATAAAACTTTAAGGGCTTATCAGGAAGCCATGAAAGTACTGAGATTCGCTTTAGATTCACATGCCGTGAAAGAGTTGACACTGGGTGAGCCAATAGAGTTGATTTTTCGTCGTGGGTGATTCGAAAAGAACTACAATTATATTTGGAACGGCTGGATTTGATCCTTTATATGGTTTTTCAAATATCAATAGATTCGAACCCGAAGCCCTTGTTCGGGAAGCCCTGGCTTATGGAGTGGATACTTTCGATACAGCGCCAGTTTATGGAAATGCGGAAGCAATTCTAGGAAAGTCACTTAGAGGTCGTGGGAAAGTTTGGACAAAAGTAACGGGAGCTAATTGGAAGGCATCTCTGGAACAATCTTTGAATCGACTATCTAGAACCCAAGTCAACCTACTGCAGTACCATAATTGGAGTCATAAACTTCTTTATGAACAATGGTTTTTAGGCGCATGGCGTGCATTGAAATCCAGTGGCCATTGTACTTGGTTGGGTGCAAGTACCTATGGGAAAATGGACGCAGTTGCTGCTGTTGAATCGGACCTCTTCGATGTTGTTCAAATAGAATGGAATCTCCTGAACCAGGGAGTTTTGAAGGAAGTGGCACCCATCGCAAAGCGACACAGAGTTCGAATTGCGGTACGTAGTATTTTCCTCCAAGGTGCTCTGACTGACGAGGGTCGTGATTTGTTGGGGCTTCCTGTATTAAAAGCAGGTGTAGAACGGGCTCGAAAGCTTGCGGCAGAATTCGGTGTGTCTTTGAATGCACTTATCTTGGAGAGTGTTCTTGGGCACCCGGATATTGATTATGTCGTTATTGGTTTTGAATCTATTCAGCAAATTCAGATGGCCATTTGTACAACAGGGAAAAAACCCAAAATTGAAACACTCGATCTGGGTGGACATATCGAAGCTGACCCGAGGAATTGGACCCGAATATGACTTGTAAAGTAGTGCTAAAAAAATGCATCAAATGTGGTCTCCCGGAGACCTATGAGACCATCGAGTTCGATGCTGTTGGAGTTTGTAATATTTGCCGTCAGAGGCAGTTTCGAGATGAGAAGATCAACTGGAATGAGCGAGAAAGAGATCTTGCTGAGTTGATCGAAAGGTATCGCGGAAAATTTGACTATGACTGTTTAATACCCTTTTCAGGCGGAAAGGATTCGACATTTACTCTCTATCATCTGGTAACTAAATATCGATTAAAACCATTGGTTGTTCAGTTCAACCATGGGTTTATGAGACCTAATTTATTAGAAAATAATGAACGGACGCTGAAGAAACTAGGCGTTGATTCTATTTCTTTTACCCCGAATTGGAAAGTGGTGAAGCGCTTGATGATGGAAGCGTTGGTGAGAAAGGGGGATTTTTGCTGGCATTGTCATACAGGAATATTTGCTTATCCCATGCAAGTCGCTATCAAATATCAGGTTCCACTTTTATTTTGGGGCGAGCCATCGGCCGAGTACACCGCCTATTATGACTATCAAGATGACGATATAGAAAATGTAGATGAAGTTCGATTTAATCGGTTTGTTAACCTGGGCATTACGGCTGAAGACATGCAGGGTATGATCGAACATGATTTTGAGCTTGATCCTCGAGATCTGAAGCCCTATACCTACCCTCCAGTGCGGGATCTGAAAAAGTTGGGGTATCGAAGTGTATGCCTGGGCTCTTTTATACCGTGGAATACGCGTCAACAATCGGCACTGATTTCTAAAGAATTGGGTTGGAAGGGAGACCAGGTCGAAGGAATGCCGGAAGATATGTGGAACTATGAAAAGATAGAATGTTATCTGCAGGGCGTTCGTGATTATATTAAGTTTCTGAAACGAGGCTATGGTCGAGTTACCCAGATGTCCGCTTTAGACTTGCGCTCAGGGTATTTTTCGAAAGAGAAGGCTTCTGAGATTGTGGAAAAATTTGAAGGGCGAAGACCTTGGTCTCTGGATATATTCTTAGAATATCTTGGTATTTCCGAGCAGGAATTTAATCAAATTGTTTTAAAGACGGTAATACCTCCGCATGAGCCGGATTTTAAATCCATACCGTTTGGAAAGAAACCGGCAGATTCCGACAGATGGTATCGAGAAATTCGTTAATATGATCGGAATCATCGACATCGGTTTGTGCAACTTGAGGTCAATCAGTAAAGCGATTGATGCTTGTGGGTTCGATTTTCAACTTATCACATCACCGGATCAATTTGACTTAGTGACGCATTGTATTCTGCCTGGGGTAGGTTCTTTTAAAGTCGGTTTCGAACGACTTGTATTATCCAAACTTGATATTGCGATTTCTAATTTTATTGCGAGTAAAAGGCCCTTGTTAGGGGTCTGCCTTGGGATGCAACTGCTTGCAGATAATGGTGATGAGGGTGGCGGTTCGAAAGGGCTTGGCCTTATCGGTGGGTCAGTTCGACGTTTAGAACCAGGAAATAAAATGAGGGTGCCTCATGTTGGATGGAATTCTATTGAATTTCAATATCGACATCCGATTACAGAAGGATTGAAACAAGCTAGGGATTTCTATTTTGTTCATTCCTTTCATATAATGGGTTGTAAGCCTGAAAGTATTCTTGGAAAGACTGAATATGGAACCCAATTTGTGTCAGCTACCGCACGCTCAAATGTGCTTGGAGTACAGTTTCACCCAGAGAAGAGCCAAGCAAATGGTCTTAAGTTGCTAGAAAATTTTTGTTTATGGGATGGTCGGTGCTGAAAAAAAGAATTATACCAGTTCAGCTCCTACTAGGAGAAAGATTGACAAAGACCATTCAATTTAATTCCCATCGAGACGTTGGAGATCCAATTAAAAGCTCAAAAATTTACAATGATCAGTGTGCAGACGAATTAATTTTCTTAAATATCAATCGACAGAAACAAGGCATTCAGCCACTGCTTGAGATTTTGGAAGCAGTCTCGGAAGAATGTTTTATGCCGCTTGCTGTCGGCGGAGGCATCTCTGAATTCGAAATGGCCCGTCAGCTGATTCAGAACGGGGCTGATAAAGTAGTCGTCAATTCAGTTAGTTATAGTGACATTAAGACAGTCAGTAGAATTTGCGAAAATTTGGGCTCCCAAGCGGTCATCGCAGCAGTTGATGTTAGATATGAAAACGGCGCATGGAGTTTATGGTCGGACTGTGGTCGAGTCAAAGAACTGGTAACTCTTAATGATCATCTAAACTGTTTGAGTGGCGCTGGTGTTGGCGAGATTATGATCAACTCAATTGATCGGGATGGAACCATGTCAGGATATGACATCCCACTTCTTGCTTACGTTGTTTCGCGAGTTTCGGTTCCAGTGATTGGTTGTGGGGGAGCTGGAACCTACGAACACATGAGGGATGCTTTCATGAATACAGGCGTTGATGCTCTTGCCTGTGGAAGCATCTTTAATTTCGGCGACAATAATCCGCTTCGTGCAAAAGCATATCTTTCTAATCATGGGATTCCTTTTAAGGTTGTATAGACGTGGGTGCACGGCTCATTTCAACTGAGGAGGTGTTCGAAGGAGAGAAGGTTCGACTCAGACTGCTCAATATGGATGATTGTACTGAGCAGTATCTTTCTTGGCTCCAAGATCCTCTGGTGAACCAATTTTTGGAGACTCGTTGGGAGATTCAAACGCTAGAAAAAATTAGAGACTTTGCTGCATCAACTCTGTTGTCTGACACCAACTACCTTTTTGCGATTCTCGATCGAACAGATGGAATGCATGTTGGAAATATTAAGTTAGGACCCATTAATCTATACCATGCCTATTCCGAGTTAAGCTATTTTATTGGGGAACGCTCTCGGTGGGGGTTGGGTTTGGCTACCGATTCTATTCGGATTGTGACGAGAATAGCGATTGAGAAGCTAAATCTAGATCGGCTTCAGGCGGGGGTTTACCAGTCGAATTTGTCGAGTTGCAGAGCTTTAATAAAAGCTGGATACCAGAAAGAAGCAGTGTTCAAAAAGAAGCTGAAGAGAGATCTAGGAAGAGAAGATCATCTGTACTATTGTTATGCTAACCCTTATTTTTCCAATTGAGACCATTGCTCGTGAATTGGATGCAAGGCTTGTCTTGGCATCTATTTATGGTCAAAAGCACCACCGGATTTTATTGGCCCATACGCCCCATGCGAATCGGCTTGCGGCCAAGTTATCTGGTGGCGGATTATATGTTGGAAAACACATCTTCGCCTCGGGAGGGGATGTACCTGTCGCATATTATCGGGCCAAAGAAAATGGATTCACAGTAGTCCATCTGGCAGAGGAAGGTGCTGTCTTTATGGGGGGTCCCCAAGACTGGAGCTTTGATTTAGATTGGCAGTTGGTTCCGTCGTTGCTTTCAAAAGACGATTATGTGGCCACTTGGGGTGATTGGCAAAGAAAATATTACGTCGAAAAAGGCGCGCCTTGTCCAAAAAACGTAAGAACCACAGGTCATCCTCGATTTGATATTTATAAAACTGGCTTGAAAGAGATTTATCGCCAAGAAACTGATGGCCTGAAATCTAGATTTGGTGAGTTTATTTTATTTAACAGTAATTTTGGTTGGGCCGTTAATCCATTAGGTGTCGAAGATACGTTTTCAAGATGGCAGGGCTATTATCCGGAAGACGAAGTAGCTCGCTTGAGATTCGTTCAGCGCTGGGCAAGGCAAAATAGTGTTTACCCACAGTTTGTTGAGCTGATTCATCGGCTTGCGATTCAATTCCCGAAGATTAATATTATTGTTCGTCCTCATCCATCAGAAGATATTTTCCAAATGCAGGCTATTTTTTCGGGTGCGTCTAACATTCATGTGATTCGGGAAGGTGGTGTGGTTCCCTGGATTTTGGCCAGCAGTGTCATGTTGAATGATGGCTGTACGACAGCGATCGAAGCCTTTATGATGCGAAAGCAAGTCGTTAATTTTACGCCGGTGAAGGATGAACACGAGGCATTTTTACCTAACCTGTTAGGAATTCGCGCGAGGAACCAACAGGAAGCTATTGAAGCGATTCATGAGGCCATGAATACTCATTTTTTGGAAAAAGAATTGCCCAAGATGGCGCACCAGGTTTTTACGAATTTTAGCCAGGACTCAATGGGGATGTTTTTGGCTCTGTTGGAAGAAGCAGAAAACAACACGTCGAGAACGAATGTTGGATTGACTCCTGATTTGTTATTCGAAGAGACGAAAATGATGTTTGTCAATCATGCTAAGCAGTTAGCTAGGCGACTCTTGTTCAAGAAACGGTATAGATCATCACAGGTAATGCGAGTTTTATTTCCAGGTTTTGATCGAAATTATATCCGAACTCGGCTTGATTCAATTACAAAAATTACGGACCGTCCTGTGAGAATGAGATATTACAGTCCATGGCTGATTGAGTTAAGCCCAGCGAGCCAAGAGCCTGCCCGTTGGTTACTGTAAAGAATTGGGGATGCCTATGTTGCAAGAGATCACAGTCGCTCGAATCAAAAACAGCCTTAAAGTTCGGGCCAAGAATAAATTAGCCCGTATTGGATGGGTTCGCACTCTTTCTAGTATTGGATATAGGCCGAGACACAATGTTCAATCAGAACTGTTTCCAAATGCTGACCCGACTGAAATATTGCGAAGCTTGAACCAAGATGGGATCTGGCAAGGGTTTAAATTACCCCAGATTATTTTAGATGAAATCTTGGATTATACGAGGCGGATGCCGACCTATGGAAATCGTGATCCGAACTTAGGATTCTATGTGAAAGACATTGATGCTGTTCAAAAAAAAACAGGTCTCAATTTTACGTTAGCGAGCTATTTTAATACTCTTGGCCAATGCTCAGCCATTCAACAAGTTGCTCAAGATCTCGTATTAAACGAAGTGGCGCGGCGCTATATAGGCCCACGTGCAAGACATTTGGGAACAAATATCTGGTGGAGCTATGCCAATGATTCTCTAGGTTTTAAGGAACGCAATGAATTTGCACAATTGTTTCACTATGACTTGGATGATTACAAATTTATCAAGTTTTTTTTCTATTTAACGGATGTTGATGAAGAGTCGGGTCCTCATGTCTATGTGCGAGGCTCACATAAGAAAAAACCCCTCTCTCATCTCTATCCTATGCGACGTCTTCAGGATTTCGAAGTCGAGTCATCCTACCCTAAGAGCGATATTCTGACTTTGACGGGAAAAGCAGGGGATGGCTTTGTTGAAGATACATTTGCTATTCATAAAGGGGCTGCGCCAGCTAGAAAAAACAGACTTTTATTGCAGCTTTATTATGCAACCTCGTTGGGCTATACAGATGATCGCTGCGATCCTGAAAAACTAAAAATGATTGAGTTGTAGCAATTTTTGGAATGGCTAAGATAAAATATCGTCCCGAAATCGATGGACTGCGTGCCTTAGCTGTTTTATCAGTTATTGGCTTCCACGCTGGTATTTATGGCTTTAGTGGTGGTTACTTGGGGGTAGATATATTTTTTGCGATTAGTGGCTATTTGATTACGGCTGTTATTCTTGCAGAAAAACACGCGGGTACTTTTTCTTTGAGTGATTTCTATACAAGACGTGCAAGGCGGATCTTACCGGCGTTGTTTATGGTCTTGTTAGTTTGTTTGCCATTTAGCTGGTTGTGGATGGTTCCCGAACAATTGGTGGAGTTTTCAAAGACCCTATTAGCAGTGCCTTTATTTGCATCGAATGTATTGTTTTGGCGAACAGCTGGTTATTTTGGTCCAGCCATAGAGACCACTCCATTGCTCCATACTTGGAGTCTAGGGGTTGAAGAACAGTATTATCTGCTATTTCCAGTGTTTCTACTGGTTCTATGGGAAAGAGGCAGACGAAGGTTACTTTGTGCAACTATTGCTATTGTTTTGGCCTCACTGGTTTTTAGTCAGTGGGGCTCCATCTATCATCCTGATTTCACCTTTTTTCTTGCTCCAACAAGGGCATGGGAATTATTGCTGGGCTCAATTCTTGCCTTAATTGCCTTTGAAAAACCAGTTAATGACTATGTAAGCCGGTATGTAGCCCAGATTTTAAGTCTTCTGGGATTTGTCCTAATTATTATTTCTATTGCTTTTTATGACGAGTACATACCAACACCTAGCTTGTATACATTTGTCCCTGTTTTTGGGGCTGTATTGATCCTAGGTTTTGCGATGAAAGATACGTTGGTTGGGAAATTGCTTTCTCAGAAATTTTTTGTGAATATTGGGCTTGTTTCATATAGTGCATATTTGTGGCATCAGCCTGTATTTGCTTTTGCGCGGATTTATCTTCTTGCGCCTATATCGCCAGAGTTTACTATAGTCTTGCTTGTATTAATTTCTGTCTTGTCATTTTTGACTTGGCGTTACGTGGAAATGCCGTTCCGAAATATTAGTTTTGTGTCGTTTTTCCAATTTGCTAGCTTTTCATTTGCTTTTTCTTTGTTCTTTTTGAGTGCTGGAATAATTGGGTTTATGTGTCATGGTTTTGAAAATCGTTTTGATTTGCCAGCAGGGCTGGTAAACTCACTGAAAATGCATCAAGATAGTTGTTTTGATTTGGATGGAAATTTTAGTCCATGTGTTCTTATTAAATCAAATAATAAAGAACATATTTTTTTCCTTCTTGGCGACAGTCATGTTCCTGCATTGGAGCCAGCCTTTGAACTTGCATCTCGACGCCTAGGAATCAATGGATATGCTGCCGCTCATAGTTGTGCGCCCCTGCTGGGCGAGCATCAAGCAATGAAGTGTTCGGAATTTCAAATTCAAGCACTAAAATTTTCGAAAATCAATAAAATTAAGAATGTATTTTTAGTTTCCAGATGGAGCAAATATGCAAAAATTGGAACTAAAATGCGCCGGTATTTTCGCGAAGACTTTGAAAACACGGTTAATGAATATGGTAAGATAGGAGCTCATATTTACATCGTTGAGCAGGTTCCTGAACAGAAAAATTGTGCACTTGAGATATATTTTAGAAAAATCAATGAAAGAGATTTTATAAAACGGTTTTCAGTTTCCAGAAAATCTCATCAGGAATATCAGTTTTTCATATCTTCTGTGTTTGAAAAATTTCGGGCTGATCCAAGGGTGACGTTTGTTAGTTTAGAAGAACTTTTTTGTGATCAAACCATGTGTCCTTTCGGAACAGAAACAGTTTCATTTTATGCTGATGCAAACCATCTGAGTATTACTGGGGCTCTTAGGGTTACGGATTATATAGAGGCTGTTATGAGGACTATTCCAACTGAGACGCAGACATGATTCGCATATTCGTCACGGGTGCATCAGGTTTTATTGGTCATCATGTTGTGAAGCCATTGCATGAGTTAGGTTATGAAATCTATACAGATCGGATCGATTTGTTTGATGCCCAGCAAGTGCACGACTATGTATTTGAAATCAGACCCACACATTTATTGCACTTGGCTTGGCTGACAACGCCAGGTATTTTTTTCGAATCGCTTGAGAATCTGCGCTGGGTCGAGGCGAGTCTGTCTCTGATGCATGTTTTTGCCGAATCCGGAGGCAAGCGCTTTGTGGGAGCAGGCACCTGTTTTGAACAGCTGTCGACTTATTACGGATTTTGTAAGCACGAAACACAGCTGCTTCTGGAGCGATATTGCCAGAAAGCCGGTATTGAATTTGCTTGGGGACGCGTGTTTTTTCTATATGGCCCCCATGAACGACCTGAAAGATTGATTCCAACCGTTGTAAATAAACTTTTACGTGCCGAGGTGGCTTCTTGCTCCACAGCCGAGATCATTCGGGATTATTTGTATATTGAAGACTGCGCGGACTGCTTTGTCGACTTGGTCAACTCGAGTGAACAAGGTGTTTTTGAGATTGCATCAGGGCAGGCCATTCAACTCAAAGAGCTGATATTGGCATTCGGGCATGCACTGGGACGTCCTGACCTGATTCAGTTCGGAGCAAGATCCGAGAGAGTGGGCGAACCCAAAATGATTGTGCCTCAGAGTAAACTAAAGTGGCAACCCAAGACAAAATTTCAAGACGGCATTGAGCGAACGATTGATTATTGGCGCAGCAAGCTGTGAAAGTCGTGATTCTAGCAGGAGGGTTGGGGACACGGTTGGCCGAAGAAACGGATCTTCGTCCAAAACCAATGGTTGAGATTGGTGGGCAGCCGATTTTGTGGCATTTGATGAAAATTTTTTCTCAGCAGGATTTTTCTAACTTCTATGTCGCACTTGGATATAGGGGTGAAATCATCAAACGCTACTTTTTAGATCGTTATACACTCAATGGCAGCCTGCGTGTTAATTTGTCCGATGGCTCTGTTTCACACTACGAGAAGCAGTCTGAAAACTGGGAAGTGCATTTGATGGATACCGGGATGACAACGTTGACGGGTGGACGCATCAAACGGCTAGAACGATTTTTGAACGATGGATTATTTATTGTGACCTATGGCGATGGTTTGTCGAATATTGATCTGCGAGCATTGATTAAACAGCATCGGCAAAACAAATGCTTAGCAACAGTGACGGCTGTGAGGCCACCGGCTCGATTTGGTGAATTAATTTTTGAGGGTGAACGCGTCGTCCAATTTTCCGAGAAACCGCAGACGGGCACAGGTTGGATTAATGGAGGTTTTATTGTTTTCGAACCTCAAGTATTTGATTATATGACAGGTGATCAAGATATCTTAGAATCGGACATATTAGAAGTATTGGCGGCTCGTGGAGAATTATCGGCGTATCGACACGATGGATTTTGGCAGTGCATGGATACGCTTCGAGACAAGCGACACCTGGAAGCACTTTGGGACTCTGGAAAAGCGCCTTGGAAGATTTGGCCATGAGCACTTTTTGGTTAGATAGACCTGTTTTAGTCACTGGCGCAACGGGTCTGGTAGGGTCTTGGCTGACTCGGCGTTTAATTGAATCCAATGCCCATATCGTCGCTTTGGTGAGAGATTGGATGCCCCAATCCGAGTTGGTGCGTTCGGGACTGATTCAACAAATCACAGTTGTTCGTGGCGATATTTGCGACCAAGCTTGTTTAGAAAGATTGCTGGGTGAATATGAAATTGACACGGTGTTTCATTTGGCGGCTCAAACCATCGTGCCCATCGCCAATCGAAATCCCATATCGACGTTTGAATCAAATATCCAGGGAACCTGGGCATTGCTGGAGGCCTGTCGACGAAGTCCTCTGGTTCAGCAAATTGTTCTGGCGTCTTCGGACAAAGCCTATGGTGAGGTTGATAGGCTGCCTTATCGAGAAGATACGCCTTTGGCAGGCAAATATCCGTATGATGTGAGCAAATCTTGTGCGGATTTAATTGCGCAAAGCTATGCAAAAACCTACGAACTTCCCGTTGTGAACACGCGTTGTGGTAATTTTTATGGCGGCGGTGATTTAAATTGGAATCGCATTGTCCCTGGGGTTATTCGGTCTGTCATTCGCAATCAACAGCCTGTTATTCGGTCCAATGGCCAGAATATTCGGGACTATTTTTATGTCGAAGATGGGGCTGCTGCTTATATGTTGCTGGCAGAAAAATTGGCGCAGGACAGAGCCTTAATAGGTCACGCGTTTAATTTTTCAAACGAGCTTGAAATCACTGTGATAGATATGGCTATGCAAGTTTTGAAACTTATGAATTCGAGTTTAAAACTAGATATTCGCAACGAGGCAACCCATGAAATAGAGCGTCAGTGCTTGAGCGCTGAAAAGGCGCATCGATTATTAGATTGGCGGCCTTTGTTTGACTTAGAGTTAGGGTTGAGTCGGACCATCGGGTGGTACCAAAAAAATGTATTTTGATGCAGGGTATTTGCTCAGAAAACAAAAGAGTTTGAAGCGCAAGTTGGTACAGCAACCTGGCCTCCTGGAAAAGAGAATTGCAATACTCGGAGGTTCTACAACAGAAGAGATTGCCAATCTTCTTGAGCTTATATTGCTTCATGATGGCATCCGGCCAATCATTTATCAATCTGGGTACAGGAAATATTTTGAAGACGCTGTGGTTGACCCATCGGCGATAATTGATTTTCGCCCAGATATTATTTATCTCCACACATCCTCAATTTGCATACGTAATTTTCCACCTATCGACTCATTGGAAGCGGATTTTTTTGAATGTATTGAAAAAGAAATGAAACATTATCGGGCAATTTGGGATGCTCTCTCGAACCAGACAGATGCTCTTATCATCCAGAATAATTTTGAACTGCCGGAGTATCAGCTCCTGGGTAATTTGGATGCCGTCAGCCCAGCTGGCCGTGTTCGTTTTATCAATACTCTCAACTTGGAATTTGCACGAGAAGTTCTGGTCCGGTCTCGTCTCATGATGAATGATATTTCAACGATTTCGGCTCGTATGGGGGTGGATGGATTTCATGATGCACGCCGATATTTTAGCTATAAAATTATTACAACACCCGAAGGAAGTCTGGAAATGGCGCGGTCGATCGGGGCGATCGTGAAAGCGATTTATGGCTCGATGTATAAGTGTCTTGTGCTTGATTTAGACAATACGCTTTGGGGTGGTGTGATCGGAGATGACGGCGTAGGAAAAATTAGGATTGGTCGTGAGACGGCAGAGGCCGAAGCCTATACCGCTTTTCAAGAGTACTGCTTAGCTCTTCGTCAGCGCGGGATTTTGCTTGCAGTCTGTTCAAAAAACAATGAATTGACCGCACTGGAAGGTCTCAACCACCCAGATTCACTGCTCAAGCCATCCCACTTTTCTTGTATCAAGGCAAACTGGGAGCCCAAGGACCAAAACATTCGCGCGATAGCACATCAGCTTAACCTTGGGTTAGATGGCCTCGTTTTTGTGGATGACAATCCGGTTGAACGGTCATGGGTGTCGGCGCAATTGCCGATGGTAGCAGTCCCTGATGTTGGATCCGATGTAACCGAATATTCTAGAATTTTAAATCGAGCGCGTTATTTCGAACCAATTTCGCTGTTGAAAGAGGATTTGCATCGAGCAGAATCATACTCTGCCAATGAGAAACGCTTACTGGCGCAGAATAGTTTGGGCAATTATAAGGAGTATCTTCTCTCGTTGGAAATGCGGGCACAGATTAAGCCCTTCTACCCTCTGTATCTGGAACGGATTACACAGCTTATCAACAAGACAAATCAATATAACCTGACGACCAAGCGCTATACGATGGCTGAAATTGAACACATATCGAATGATCCAAATTATGTCACGTTGTGGGGTAAACTGCTGGACAAATTTGGAGACAATGGTCTTACGAGTGTTGTGATTGGGCGACGGAAAAGTTGTGTTCTGCATATCGAAACCTGGTTAATGAGTTGCCGTGTACTGAAGCGGGATTTTGAGCATGCGATGCTGGATGCTCTTGTCGCGTCATGTCTTCGAACTGGTATCGAGCGCATCTATGGCTATTATATTCCGACGGAAAAAAACAATTTGGTGGCTGAGCACTATGCAAAGCTTGGGTTCGAATTAATATCCGGTAGTGAGCAGCCATCGTTGTGGCAGCTCAACCTCGCGGGTGGTTACAAACCTAGAAACCATACGATTAAAGAGATCTCATATGACTGATTTACTGGTACGCTTACAGCCGATTTTTCACGATGTCTTTGACTCCACCGATTTGAGAATTGTTCGCGAGTCTAGCGCTTCTAGTATTGAAGGTTGGGACTCACTCACTCATATTCACCTGGTGAGTTCAGTTGAAAGAGAATTTGGTATTCGATTTGCATTGGGTGAGCTTGAGGAACTGAAAAATGTCGGGGACATGTTAGATCTCATTGAGCGAAAGAAGGCGCAGTGAAATTCCATCATATTGGAATTGTTGTTTCAGAATTAGAGCCTGTGGTTAGATTTTATGGGGCGATTGGTTATCATCAGTCCCAGGTCTTTGCCGATTCAATCCAAAAAGTGGAAATCGTGTTAATGGATCGTTTGGGTGAACCTTTGATCGAGCTTGTGATGCCAAGCTGTCATGAGAGCCCTGCCTATGGATGGCTCAAACGAATAAAGTCAGGTCCCTATCATACTTGCTATGAAGTTTTGGCAATTGAACCAGCTGTGGATGCACTGAGAGAGTTTGGCTTCGTTCCGGTATCAGAATTGAGTCCAGCCATTGCATTTTCGGGGCGTCGGGTGGTTTTTCTTTGGGGTCAAGGCATCGGGCTGATTGAACTGCTTGAATTTTAACTCATTTATTTTTGTGTTTGCCTTTCTACCTGTGGTCGTCGCTGGCTATTATGGTTTATGTCGCGCAAAACAAGGTTTATTGGCGCAGGTGTGGATGCTCCTGGCGTCAATTGTATTCTATGCCTGGGGTCGATTAGAACACCTTGTTTGGCTGGTCGTATCGATTCTGCTCAACTGGGCTATTGCCAAAATAATTGCCCGAACATCGGATGTATCGACGCGAAAGCAATGGCTGGTTCTGGGGATTGGGCTGAACATTTGTTTATTGGGTACTCTCAAATATGCGAAATTTATTCTGACCAATCTGAGTTATATCTTCCCCGTGCCAGTGGTTCTCCCTGAGGTTTGGCTTCCACTTGGGATCAGTTTCTTTACCATACAACAGGTGATGTTTCTGGTTGATTGTTATGAAGGGCTTGTACCTGCATCCAGATTGTTTGATCACGCAACGTTTGTTTCCTTTTTTCCCTGTGTTAGTTCGGGGCCGATCTCTCGAGTCAGACAGTTATTGACACAAATCCAGCGAACACAGGGTCCATCTGCTCAGACAATCACAGGTGGACTCGTTCTGTTCGCGATCGGGTTGTTCAAGAAAGTTGTATTGGCGGATTCGTTTGCACAGATTGTTGATCTTATATTTAACCACACCAAGACGCTTTCAGGGATACAAGCCTGGCTGGCGACGTTTGCCTATACTTTTCAGATCTATTTAGATTTTAGTGGATATTCCGACATGGCCATTGGAATAGGTCTAATGTTCGGTTTGGTGGTGCCGATGAATTTCGATGCACCCTATCGTTCCTGTTCGATTATTGAGTTTTGGCAACGTTGGCATATCACGTTGTCTAAATTTATTACGGTCTATTTATATACGCCGATGATTCGATGTTTCAAGCAGGTTTCACTGGTAAAGGCCTGCATTGTTACTGTCTTGGCGATGTTGATTGCAGGTTTATGGCATGGTCCATCGTGGACGTTCGTAACATTCGGTTTTTTGCATGGGTTAGCATTGAGCGTTAATCAAGTTTGGAGAAAGAAAATTAAGATAAAAATGCCGACTATTTTATCTTGGTTGGTTACGTTCTTGTTTGTCAGTATCGCGTTTGTCTTTTTTCGTTCGCCCGACATGATGGTTGCATTCGAGACCTGTGGGGCACTTTTACCCCATGGTAATTGGTTTGGCACAGAACTGGATAAAGTTGTTGGTCGATACGAAATCGCTCAGTTGACTGTTTTGTCAGCTGTGGGGGTTCTCGCAAGCTTCTTGGGTCCAACGTCGAGCCAGCTGGCCCAGGGACTAACTCTAAGTCGTCGGTCGGCACTTGCTTATGCGTCTCTCTTGCTCGTCTCATTTCTATTTATGAACTCAACCAAAGGCCACGATTTTATTTATTTCGCTTTTTGAGGTATGAATGACGTATCGCGCTTTTAATTTGCATGTGATTCTAATTGTGCTTGTTCTTGGTGGGGCGTTTCTTTGTTTTAACTACTGGGTTAATATCTACGGCGTTTTCGGAGATGTCTCTGGGAAAAGCTATTCGCCTTTGGGAGGAGGAACCACAGAATATGTGTTTAAATATCTTTTTAGTTACAACTATATTCCAAGAAATTTTGATGGACTGATGATTGGATCTTCAATTACAGATAACTGGGACACGTCACGTTTGAACAATGTCAAAGTGTATAATGCTTCGTTGAATGGGGGAAGGATTGCAGATGCTAAACAAATTGTTGATGTTGTTCTTAAGTATAGGCCGAACATGCTAATAATTTTTGTTATTCATCCGATTATGACTCAGCCGTCGTCATTTGGGGTTTTAGAAAAAGGAATTTGGGCCGCATTGGGATCGTTAGAGCTTTTCAGGGCTTATTATTTGAAGTTGCAATTTGAATTAGGTTTTGCTCCACAGGAATTTAACTCATTTGGCCAGTATGACTTTCCAGAGATTCGGAAAAAATGGAATGAAACTAATGTAGATATCAGTGAAGGCACTTTTGATGAGTATCGTCTGCTCGTCGAACACGCGCGCTATTCGGGTGCCAGGGTGGTGGGATTAATTTCTCCAATAGCAGGTCCTCTATTCAAAAAAAATAGGGAAGCTTACAGGCGCTATTATGCACGGATGCGTCGTCTTTTTAAGCCTTGGGAGCCAATTATTGATCTGAATGGTCCAGAATATGATTTCACGGATGGCACGCATATGTCACGAATTGGGGCGAGACAAGCGATTGATGCTGTGGATTTGCAGCTGGATGCCTGGATGAGCGAAGGATTGCCGATGAGTTGCCATTCATGAAAGCATGTCGTGCGTGTGGGAGTGCCCAGGTGAATTCGTTTTTCTCGCTGGGCAATATGCCATTGGCGAATGCGCTATTAGCACATCCTCAGCTTGACATGGAAGAGCCTAGATATCCTCTGGATCTGTCTTTTTGCCAAGAATGCTATCTGATCCAGCTCGACCAAATTGTTGCCCCAGAAAAGCTTTTTAGCGAGTATCTCTATTTTTCTTCTTTTTCGACCGACATGGTCCATCATGCTTGTGCAATTGCGAATAGATTAGTTATAGAGAGAAATCTGACGAGCGATAGCCTTATTGTTGAGATCGCGAGCAATGATGGCTATTTGCTTCAGTGGTATCAGAAGTCAGATATTCCTGTTCTAGGGATTGAGCCTGCTCAAAATATCGCGAAAGTGGCTCAAGATGAGAAAAATATCCCCACGAGGGTCGAATTTTTTGGGGTGGATTTGGCTCAAAAGTTGAACCGGGAAGGCAAACAAGCGGACATAATTCATGCCAATAATGTGATGGCACACGTGCCTGATATCAATGGTTTTGTTCAGGGTATTAGGTTGATACTAAAGCCAGAGGGGATGGCTGTGATTGAGGTTCCCTATGCCGTTGATATGATCGAGAGAGGAGAATTTGATACGATCTATCACGAGCATGTGTATTATTTTTCTGTCACTGCGCTCGATAAATTGTTTAAGAAACATGACTTAATTATCAAACAGGTTGAAAGAATATCGATACATGGTGGGTCACTGCGTCTATTTGTTACACCAATCACTTCAGCGGCTCAACAAGAAGACTCGGTGTTGAATTTGCTGGATTCAGAAAAACAGATGCGACAACAATGGCAACTTGATTTGAAAGTCAAACAGCTTCAAGTAGAATTAGTATCAAAACTGAGAGACTTAAAAAAAGCTGGAAAGACAATCGCTGCCTATGGGGCTTCTGCGAAGGGAAGCACGCTTCTGAATTATTTTGGAATCGGCCGTGAAATAATTGAATATGTTGTCGATCGAAGTATCTATAAACAAGGAAAATACATGCCTGGGGTGCTCATCCCAATTTTGCCACCATCGGCTCTTTCAGAAAGACAGCCAGATTATGTTCTGTTACTTACTTGGAACTTTGCGGCAGAAATTCTAGCTCAACAGTCTGAATATCGAACACGTGGAGGTCGGTTTATTGTTCCATTGCCACAACTCTATGAAGTTTAGTGAAACTCAATTAGCTGGCCTTTGGATAATTGAGTCAGAGCCCTTTAATGATGAGCGGGGGTCTTTTGTGAAGACCTATTGCGCTCGTGAATTTGCCGCATCTGGTGCGGATGTTCATTTCAGCAATACTTATTTTGCAAGCAATTACGTGCGGGCTACTCTGCGTGGGTTGCACTATCAACTGGCTCCCTATGGCGAAGACAAGTTGGTACGTTGCCTCGCTGGCCAGATCTTCGACGTAGCGGTTGATTTGCGCTTAGAGTCTAAGACCTATTTAGATTGGTTCGGGATTGAACTTTCTGCAGAGAACCATCGGTCACTATTTATCCCAAGGGGCTTTGCCCATGGTTTCATGACGTTAACAGACAATGCGGTTGTTCATTACCAAGTTTCGAATTATTTCGAACCTAAGGCTGAACGAGGGGTCCGATGGGATGATCCAGCCATTGGAATCAAGTGGCCCTTAGAACCTAAAGTGATTTCGGAGAGGGATAAAAGTCATGCGTATTGGCTACCTCGGCTGGGGCAATAGTCCCTGCAATCATCGGCGGTTTGCAAAAATATCGCATCTGGCTGGTCTTTTGGCTGAGCCATATAATCCAGACAGGTTTTACGATGTCGTTGTTGTTACACAAAATTCTGATTTAACAGCTTGGAGCAGAATCCCTCGATCCGGGCCGAAACTCATATTCGATTTTGTGGACTCTTATTTGCAGGTGGGTCGTTTCGATTTGCGGGGTGCTTTGAGGGGTTTGGCTAAGTTTGCTGGGGGCCAACATCGGTATCTCGAACTTAATTACCGTTGTTCCCTTGAAAGAATGCTGGTGCGAGCTGACGCTGTTGTATGCAGTACACCGGAACAAAAAGATGACTGTTTGAAGTTTAATTCGAATACACACGATATTCTAGATTTAAACAGCGATCAGGTTAGGTGCTGTAAGAGCAACTACAAAATCACCGACACAGTACATTTGGCTTGGGAGGGGATGGGGGCAAATGCCTGGGCATTTCAAGAGATTGCGCCTGTGTTGAAGGAGATACATGCCCGTCGCCGTATTGCTCTGCACCTAGTGACGGACCTAAAATACAGAAGCCACGGTGGGCCATTTGCTTGGCATCGAGAAGCGAAGCCCTATTTGCAAAATATTTTAAGTGAAATTCCAGTTTTTCTATATGAGTGGAATGCCCAGATGTTATCAACGATTTGCATAAATTGTGACATTGCTGTATTACCAATTCCACGAGAACCGCCAATTTATTGGGCTAAACCAGAAAACCGATTATTAATGCTATGGCAGATGGGGCTGCCGGTAATCGCTTCTGCCACACCCGCGTATGCGCGCTGTATGCGGGCCGCTGGCAATCAGCAGGTTTGCCTGACACAGAATGACTGGAAACAGCAATTGGAGAGTTTACTGAGCTCGGAGGCAATCAGACGTGAGAGCGCGCGTCGAGGTTTAGAATATTCTAAACAAAACGTTTCTTTAGAGACTCTGTCTCAAAAGTGGTTCAAAGTTATCGAATCGGTTCTTTAAAGTGACCTATCAACAAATTAAAAATCATTTAATGTCAAATCAATATGTTTGGCTAATTACAGGCGTCGCTGGTTTTATCGGATCGAACTTGCTCGAGTTTTTGATCGGTCACGACCAAAAAGTATTGGGAGTGGATAACCTCTGTACTGGAAAACTGGAAAATATTGAAGCGGTTCGCCGGTTGTTTCCGGATAGGCTTGATAACTTATTTGTTTTTTTTCAAGGGGATATAAGAGAGAAAAAATTATGCAAAATGTTGTGTTCGGAAGTTGATTTTATTCTTCATCATGCGGCGATCTCTTCGGTGCAGTATTCAATCCGAAATCCTATCGAGACCTTCGACGTCAATGCAATTGGCACATTGAATTTGATGCTGGCTTCAAACAACTCAAGGATGAAGCGCTTTGTATATGCGTCTTCCAGTGCCGTTTATGGAAATCAGGGGGATGGAGCCATTGACTTGATACATCCATACGCATCCACAAAATATATCAACGAGCTTTGTTTTCGTTTTTTGCCGGAAGCAGTTGGATTGAGATATTTTAATGTATTCGGAAATCGACAAGATCCAAGTAGCCCCGATGCTGCTGTAATCCCAAAATGGATTGAATTGCTGCGCATCGGTAGACGACCCGTTATTTATGGCAATGGTACAGCAACCAGAGACTTTTGCCACGTTGATAATATTGTTCAAGCAAATGTGCTGGCTTGTTTGCAAAATACCCGATTTGAAACTGGGACCGTATTGAATGTGGCCTCGGGTAATTTTGTCAGTTTGAATGAGTTATTTCTACTGATAAGAAAATATGTTGCGGAAAAATTGCCTTCGGCTGCACTCATCGAAGCTGAGTATGAAGAATCCCGAATTGGCGATATCTTGCACTCATCAGCCAATATCGAGAAGATTCAGACCATTCTGGGTTATGCACCTGCGGTATCGCTTGATGAAGGAGTTAAAAAACTATTAGAATTCTCTATCTAACCTATGAGGGTCTTACTGAGCAGCTTGGGCAGAGCCAAATAGCTCCCTATGTAAAAAGACTCGCCGAGAAAGGACATCAGATAGAGCTGGTTGGTTTTGAAAAACCTGGCATACCTTTGTCTTATCGGAAAGAAGTTTTTCCTAGAGTTTTCTGGACTTCGCTCAGATACCATAAATATCCAACACTTCCCGCGACATTTTTTGATATGACAGGAGGATTTTTAGTATCTGTTTTTATGAAACTCTTTGGCCAGGTTGATCTGGTTCATGTCCGATCTTATGTGCCATTCTCAATGGCGCTACCTTGGTTAATGTTTTCTCGGACTCCTTGTCTGTTTCATACGGAGGGTTTTTGGTTTGATGAAAAAGTAGATTTCGGCTCATGGCCTCAAAATGGCTACTTATTTAAAGTGGGTAAGCAGCTCGAAAAAGTACTGTACAGAAGGGCGGATGCGATCAGCGTTCTGACTTACTCTGCAAAGCAATATTTGGAGCTCGAGTATGAAAATCGAAAAAGTATTGTGGCGCCAATTTTTGTTGTGACAGTATGTACTGATTTGAAACGCTTCTGTCCCCCATCGATGGAAACGGCGGTGTCTATGGGAGATTTAATCTATGTTGGTTCTCTCGGTGGCTGGTATATGGCTGATGAGATGGTCCGGTTCTATTCTGCTTGGCGTAAACTCGCACCGAGTTCTCGGTTCATCGTGGTAACCAAATCTCCAGTTGATCAGATTCGAAGAGCGTTGTTGGATATTTGTGCTGAAGATGAGCTGGTCCACAAAATTGCAGAACACGATGAAGTGCCGACGTTAATTCAACAAGCACAGGCTGCAGTATGCTTTATTAGACCCACTTTTTCAAAAAGAGGCTCTATGCCTACAAAATTGGGAGAATATTTGGCCTGTGGAGTGCCCGTCGCTGCCAATATTATTGGAGATATGGCTCAGGTTCTTCATGCTAGTTCAGCTGGAGTTGTGCTACATGATTTTAGTGACAGCTCTATTGAGTGGGCTGCTAAAGAACTGTTCCGACGTTCGCTGGATGGTGAAGTTAGAGCTGACGCACGTGCTTTGGCCGAAAAATGGTTTAATCTTGATGATGCAGTCGATGTCTATGACAGGATATATCAAAGCCTATGTGTGGTCTAACTGGATTTTTGGATTTTAGAGCTACGCTGTCTGGTGCAGAGAGCCATCGAATAGGTCTTGAAATGGCCTCGGAAATTTCACATCGGGGCCCTGATTCGGAGGGAGTTTGGTATGATGAATCAGCAGGAATCGTGTTTGCGCACCGACGTTTAGCGATCGTTGATTTGAGTTCGGCTGGACATCAACCGATGATTTCATGGTCAAGTCGTTTCGTAATTATTTATAATGGCGAAATTTTTAATGCTGCCGAGTTGAGGGGGCGATTAGGTGTCATGAAGGGGACATCAGATACCGAAATAATTCTAGAAGCTTGTGAAGCTTGGGGTGTTGAGGCGACTTGCAAGTGTTTGATAGGGATGTTTGCTTTTGCGCTTTGGGATAGAAAATCTCATGAACTCTATTTGGTTCGAGATCGCTTAGGTATTAAGCCTTTATATTGGGGCTTTCATCATGGCATCCTATTTTTTGGGTCCGAGCTCAAAAGTTTTGCCAAACACCCACGATGGAAACCCGAAATAGATCATGAAGCCCAGGATTCTTATTTTCAAACCAACTATATTCCAGCACCGAGGTCTATCTACAAAGGCATCCAGAAGCTTAGACCAGGCTATATTTTGAAGATAAATGCAAAACAGCAGATTGAGGAGATATGTTTCTGGGACCTCAAGAAGCTCAATCGGGCAATTATTGAAAACCCCGTCGAGCAGCTTCATATCTTACTCAAAGATGCAGTGAAACGCCGCATGATGGCAGATGTGCCTCTGGGAGCATTTTTATCGGGAGGCATAGATAGTTCAACGATTGTGGCCTTAATGCAGTCACAAAGCAATAAACCAATTAAGACTTTTTCGATAGGGTCTTATGAACACGCTTATGATGAGTCTGAGCAAGCAAGCAAAATTGCAGAGCATTTGGGAACTGAACATACCGCGTGGCGCGTGAGTGATAGCGATGCGCATAAACTAATTCCGAAACTGGCTGAATATTACGATGAGCCATTCGCGGATTCATCTCAAATTCCGACCTACTTAGTCTCGCAGCTGGCACGTCAACAGGTAATCGTATCTCTTTCAGGTGATGGCGGGGACGAACTGTTTGGAGGTTATAATCGCTATTGGATTGGACACCAATATTGGCCCATCGCCAAGAAAATACCCATTGGCATCAGAAAGCTGGGAGCATTTGGCTTAAGGCAGTTTCCGGTAAGTAGATTGGGTGAACGACTTTATAAATTGGGTCATTGGTTATCGGCTCATGACGAAAAAGAGTTCTATCGGCGTTCTTCCGGTTCTTCTGGTGATGAGATGAGTTCTGATAACTTTGTGTATTCAATGCAACAAGCAGATTTGCTAGGCTATTTACCAGATGATATTTTGGCCAAAGTAGACCGGGCTAGCATGGCTGTCAGTTTAGAAGCACGGGTGCCGTATTTGGATCATCGAGTGGTTGAGTTTGCGATGAGTTTGCCTCTAAACACCAAGATTCGCAACGGTCAAACCAAGTGGGTTTTAAGACAGGTACTTGAAAAATATGTTCCCCAGGCTTTGACTGGTCAAAAAAAGCAGGGTTTTGAAGTTCCCATCGATGTTTGGCTTCGAGGTCGCTTGCGAGACTGGGCAGAAAATCTGCTGACAGAACAAAAACTGACGGACTCTGGTTTAGACCCGAAGGCAATTCGCATACAATGGCAGGAGCATCTACAACGAAGAGCGAATAGGCAGCACTCAATTTGGGGTGTGCTCATGTTCCAAACTTGGCGGGAACGATGGCTAAAAAGCTCTTATACCTAGTTGCCGAAGAGTCTTATTTTTGGTCTCATCGTCTGTATCTCGCTCGGGCTGCGAGAGATGCAGGTTTTCGAGTCTACGTAGCGACCCATATTCAAGATTCAAAAGAACGCTTTGATGTTGAAGGGTTTATCGTTTGTGAGACCAATTTTTCAAGAAGTAACCGAGGTATTTTCAAACAGCTTCAAAGCCTTTGGCAGATTCGAAAGATTGTCAAAGAAATTCGGCCTGATGTTATGCACATGGTGGGTGTAAAGTCGGTCATATTTGCCGGATTTGCAACAATTTTATTGCGTGTTCCACGACGTATCTATGCTTTAATGGGTCTTGGAACATTGTCGATCGAAAGAAAAGTTCATTATCGAATGTGGGCTTTATTGGTTTGGAGGTGCATGAGATTGATTTTCCAGCGCCCTGAATCGCGCGTGATTGTCCAAAATCAAGATGATTTTAACTTTGTCAGATTATTGGCTCCCCAAGCGAAAGTAAGCCTAATTCGTGGCTCAGGCGTTGATATAGATTATTTTTTGCCACGATCAAGTGTGACAAGTCAGACGGTTGTTTCTCTCGTGGCACGAATGATCTCTCAAAAAGGTATTTTGGAATTTATTGAGGTCAGTCGAATCTTCAAAGCACAGAACATACAGGCAAAATTTTTATTGGTGGGCGGCTTAGATCGATTGAACCCAAGTTCTATTTCCCAAGAACAGTTACAAGCCTGGCAGCAAGAAGACCTGATTGAATGGATGGGTTATCAAAAAGACATTTTGGCAATTTGGAATGCCTCACATATTGCTGTGCTGCCGAGCTATCGTGAAGGGTTGCCTAAATCTTTACTGGAAGCAGCATCTTGTGCATTGCCGCTTGTAGCATTCGACGTGCCTGGTTGCCGGGAAGTTATACAAGATGGAAAAAATGGGTTTTTGGTTCCATCGAGGGATGTTATTCAATTGGCGGATAGAATACGGATGCTGGTGCTAGATCCTCAATTAAGAATACGGATGGGTCGATGTGGACGGCAGCTTGTAACTGAAAAGTTATCCTATCGAAGCGTGAACCAACAGACGCTAGCCCTGTATGAGTCGGGGGTGGTTCTTTGCTGATAGCAATACTGCTATATGCTGGATTATTAGCGGTCATTCGAAATTCGGAATCGTGTAATAGACTTAAAATTATTTTACTGTTCTCCGTTGGATATTGGTTCAGGATTATTCTATCGACGTTTATTCGAGAAGTTTCATTTTTTTCTCATGGAATTGGTGGAGATTATATTCTGTATGAATCTCTTGCTGAAGATATTCTTGTTTTTTGGAAGCAGAATGGTTTGCATTATGTGACGTCAGAATCTCTTCCTTGGCTTCAACAAACCGATTTGCCGTCTAATATGATTGCATTTGTTTCATACGTAAGTGGAGGATATTCTCGAATCGGTTCAGCTTCGATTCCAGCTTTTTTCGCCTGCTTGAGTGTCTTTTTGCTATACCAACTCTATCGATTTCATGACGAAGAGGGAGTGGTTTCTATTTGGGTGGCGTTTTTTACTTTATTTAATTTGACATTTTTGTATTACACTTCAGATACCTATAAAGACGGGTATGTCGTTTTTTTTGTCGTGGCCATTTTCTGGTCGTCGTTCAAATTAGAGCAGAAGAGTTCCCTGTGGATTTTAGCCCTTGAGTTGTGCTGTTTTTTAGGTCTGTGGCACGTTCGACACTATCTTGTATATCCGATGGTCCCTGTGTTTCTATGGGGTTTTTTAGGGCGGAATGAGCTTTTGAGTGGTCGTCGTGCTGTTTTCATGTGCTTTGCGCTGCTTGTTGCATATATCGTATATCTGTTCTTTTTTCATGATTTCGGGGAGAACATGGAAAAAACATGGGGCATTATTCAAAGCGAAAGTTGGCATAGAGAACTTCAAGGAGGAGGCTCCGGAGTCGATTCTTCTGAGTTTTCGTTTCCAGTTAAAGCATTTTATACCTTGTTCTCGCCACTTCCTTGGCAATCCGGCGGGTTGGGTCTCCAAGTTGGTAAGTTGGATGTTTTCATTTGGTACTATCTCTATTTTCAAGCGGCCACGGGCTTTAAACAGCTCCTTGGCAAAGATAGGATTGTTGCAATGCTATTTGTGGTGGCCTTGCTTCCAATTATCGGAGCCTATGCGATTTCGTTTAGCAATATAGGTCTCATCGTGAGGCAGAGGATCCCAATTTTGTTTTTAATCAGTATTTTGGCTGTGTGGGGAAAGGCACATAAGAGTGCCACTCGGGTAAAGAGCTGATTGACTCGTTCTATCATGACAAGATAACGACTCTGTAATGGGACCTCATTTTCTAAGAAATTATTTCTATGTTCCCATTACCAGTTTTCTGATTTGTTCGTTTGCTGTCGAAATTTTGAGGGTGGCGGCACATCGCTTAAAAATTTTGGATGACCCCTCTTGGCGTAAAATTCATCAAATTCCGACGCCTCGTTTGGGTGGTTTGGCAATTACTTTGGGACTGATATCGGCCGTCTTTATTGTGCCTATTGGCGAATTGGGGTCGCTTGGGTTGTGGGTTGGCCTCTTAGGTGCATTACTGTTGGGGCTTTGTGATGATATTTGGGGAGTTCACTTTAAGCAAAAGTTTTGTTTTCAAATTGTGATTGGAATTAGTGCTTATGTGCTAGGTTGTCGCATCTTGAAACTGGACATAGGTGTGCTGGGTGATGTCCAACTGGGTATGTTTTCTTTGCCGTTGACTGTCTTTTGGTTTGTGGCTTGCATGAATGCGATAAATTTAGTGGATGGCTTGGATGGTCTTTGCGTTGGTATTGCTTCAGTGAGTATTATTTGTCTGATTGGTTTGTCAGGCAATGTCCTGCTTTGTGCTTTGCTGGCGTCTTTGGTAGGTTTTTGGGTCTATAATTATCACCCAGCCTCGATATTTATGGGGGATAGTGGTAGTTATTCCCTTGGGTTTTTACTTTCTTTTTTTTCGATTCGAATTCTTCAAACGACTGAGGGCGAATTTAAAATATTGCCAGCTGTTTTGATTCTGGGCCTTCCATTTTTGGATATGTTTCTGGCTGTTGTTCGAAGATGGGTCAATGAACGTCCAATTTTTTCTGCGGACGAGGGCCATATTCATCATCGGTTATTGCGTCGTGATTTTAGTGTTCCACAGGTCATGTTTCTATTGATGAGTGTTCAGATTATTTTTTGTTTTGCTGCTTATTCACTGTGTATTGGAACTATTTGGCAGACACTTGCTGCCTGTTTGGCTACGCTTGGATTGACCTATTGGATGGCTGCAGAGACTTTCCCTCAATTAAAAGTTCGCCCAAATCACCCACCAACCTGAAACAATCGATCGTATGGAATTCCAATCGTTTGAAGACCAGTTCCTGGCGATGAGCGCAGAGGAGCAGCGTGACTACTTGCACGACCTGCCGGCTGTGCAAAAACGCTCGTGGCTGCGCTTATTGCCTCCGGATGACGCGGCAGATTTAATTCAAGTTTTATCCCCAGAAGATCATGATGCCTATTTGGCCCTGATCGATGATGTCACCCGGTTAGAAATTATCGCGCTGATGGCCTACGCCGAAGACAAAGCCGGCGGCCTCATGAGTTCCCGCTATGCGCGTTTACGCCCAGAAATGTCTGTGGACGAAGCCGTGCGCTATTTGCGTATTCAGGCACGTACGGAGGTCGAGACGATTTACTATGCTTATGTGCTCGATCCAGAACAGCATTTGTTGGGTGTACTGTCTTTTAGAGAATTACTGGTGGCTCCACCCCAAAAGCTGATCAAAGACATCATGCGAACTCAAATGATCACAGTTCCAGAACATGCTGATCAGGAAGCTGTAGGCCGATTGTTTTCGAATCGTGATTTGCTGGCGATGCCTGTCGTCGATGAGCAAAATCACATGAAAGGGATCGTAACCTTTGATGATATCGTTCATGTTGTTCAGGAAGAAGCGACGGAAGATATCCAGAAATTAGGAGGTATTTCGGCATTGGATGCCCCCTATCTGAGGACGGCTTTGATTCAAATGATCAAAAAGCGGGCAGGTTGGCTGACGATCTTATTTTTAGGTGAATTATTTACAGCCACAGCCATGGGTTTTTTTGAAAAAGAAATTGAAAAAGCAGTGGTGCTTGCTTTATTTATCCCCTTGATTATTAGCAGCGGTGGCAACGCAGGTTCTCAGGCAACGACGTTGATTATTCGCTCGATGGCACTGGGAGAAGTGAAGCTCAAAGACTGGTGGCGTGTTCTTGGGCGTGAATTGCAATGTGGATTCATGCTGGGTGCAATTTTGGGCTCTATTGGTATCATGCGTATTTTACTTTGGTCCACTCAAACCCATATCTATGGCCCACATTACTGGCTCGTTGCTTGGACGGTTGGGTTTAGTCTCGTTGGGGTTGTATTATGGGGAGCTGTGATGGGCTCAATGCTGCCGTTTATTTTACGACGTCTTGGGTTCGACCCTGCGGCATCGTCGGCGCCATTTGTGGCCACGATGGTCGACGTGACCGGTTTGGTAATTTATTTCTCGATTGCCAGTTTGGTTTTGAGCGGGACTTTGTTATAGGCTGCTCCCTGTGAATGAAAAAGCCTATCGATTGATGCTGCTCTCTCGGGAGCTTGACAAAAAAATGCTGATCTTGCTGCGTCAGGGCAAGAGCTTTTTTCATATTGGCTGTATGGGCCATGAGGCCGTTCAGGCTGCTGCGGCTTTATGTTTAGAACCCAAACGCGACTATATTTTTCCCTATTATCGAGATCAGGCATTGGTCCTGGGCATGGGCATGACGGCGTTAGATTGCCTGCTGGGTTTTTTAGGCCGGGAGGGAGATCCAAGTTCAAACGGTCGTCAGATGCCCCAGCACTATGGCCATAAAGATTGGAACATTCCAAGCAGTTCTTCGTCAACAGGCACACAATTTTTACAAGCTGTCGGCTGCGCATTTGCGTCGATGCGATTGGAACAACCTAAAAATTTATCCGTAACCGTTGTTTGTGCAGGTGATGGGACCACCAGCCAAGGTGATTTTCACGAAGCATTAAGCTGGGCTTCGCGTGAAAAAGCGCCGGTGATTTTTTTAATTGAAAACAACGGTTACGCAATTAGTGTCCCGATCGAAGACCAACGGCCTGGGGCTAAAATTTGCGACATGTCGAACGCGTATCAGGGCCTGCATTTTGAACAGGTTGATGGCTGCGATTTTGAAAAAAGCCATGCCGTATTTGAAAAGGCAGTCGCACGTGCACGCACTGGAAAAGGGCCCACGCTTATCGACGCCAGCGTGGTTAGACTCTTGCCGCATAGCAGCTCAGACGATGATAAAAAATATCGAGACAGCAAGGAGCTTGAGAGAGACAAAAAACGGGACCCGTTAGTTATCAACAAACACTTGGTATCGGCCAAAAAACTAAAAGCATTGGAACAAGAAGTTTTTGACGAAGTCGATCAAGCAGCTGATTTGGCACTCGCAGCACCGCTGCCAAAGCGTGAAGAAGCGCTTAGGTATGTGTATGCAGACCCAAAAACCTCACCCTCGGTCCCTCTCCACCCAGTGGAGAGGGAAGGGGGGACTGAGACGGTGCTGGTGGATGCGATTAACAGAGCACTGGCAGAAGAGTTGGAGAGGGAACCGAAGGTGCTCGTGTTCGGCCAGGATGTTGCTGGGGGCAAGGGTGGGGTGTTTACAGCGACGCGCGGGTTAACCAAACAGTTTGGGGATGACCGGTGTTTTAATGCCCCGCTCGCCGAGTCGAGCATTATTGGCGTGGCCATAGGGTTTGCCCTGCGGGGATTTAAGCCCGTGCCCGAAATCCAGTTTGGCGATTATATTTGGACTGCCATGATGCAGATTCGCAATGAGCTCTCTGTCATGCGATATCGCTCCAATAACACTTGGTCAGCACCGATGGTGATTCGTGTGCCGGTTGGGGGCTATATTCACGGTGGCTTGTGCCACTCCCAAAATATCGAGGCGACGTTTTCGCATTTTCCAGGCCTCAAAATCGCTTTGCCTAGCACGGCGCTGGATGCCTATGGGTTGCTCAAAGCAGCTATTCGGGGCGATGATCCGGTTTTATTCTTGGAACATAAATCGCTGTATCGGCAAAATTTCGCTAAGAGCATTTTGCCAGATAACACAGATTGGTGTTTGCCTTTGGGTCTTGGGGCTGTGAGGCGGCCAGGCAAAGATTTAAGTATTATCACCTACGGAGCCATGGTCCAACGCGCTTTGGAAGTTGCCCGAGATTTAGAGTCTGAGTGTGATCCAGAAATCATCGACCTTCGAACCATTAGACCCTATGACTTTGAGTTGGTGGCTCAGAGTGTCAAAAAGACCGGCCGGGTTTTGGTGCTCCATGAAGACTCTCGATTCATGGGCTTTGGGGCAGAGCTGGCCGCTGAAATTTCTGAAAAATGCTTCTCAGATTTAGATGCTCCTGTGACGCGATTGGCAGGCGCAGAAGCGCCTATTCCGTATGCTCCTAACTTAGAAGAACAGGTCTTGCCGCAGGCAGCCGAAATACGGGCGGCCATCCTGAGTCTCCTTGCTTACTGATGGCCCGCATGCTATGGCTCTGGGCCAATGTCCAAAGAGATTATCATCAACGCCGATATGGCGGAAGAAGTTCGAATAGCGATCGTGGAAAAGGGTCGCTTAGTCGATCTCGATATCGAAACACAGAGCCGTGCCAAGCACAAAGGCAATATCTACAAAGGGATCATTTCCAACATCGAAGACAGCCTCGAGGCTGTCTTTGTCGATTTTGGGGAAGAAAAACAGGGTTTTTTACCCTTGTCCGAAATTAGGCCCGATTTATACCCTGAAGACCTCAGAAATTCCAAAAAGAAACCGAGACCCTCTGAGATTTTGACGCGTGGTCAGGAAATTGTGATCCAAGTGACCAAAGACGAGATCGGCACCAAAGGCGCTGCGGTTTCTACCTACCTGTCATTGCCAGGCCGTTATGTGGTCTTGATGCACTCTGATGAAGGTGGCGGTGGAATTTCGCGCAAGATTGACAACGAGTCTGCCCGTCAAGCTGCCCGAGACATGTTATCTAGGCTGAGCGTTCCTGAGGGGATGGCTGTGATTATCCGCACAGCTGGAATGACCGCCAACCGCCAAGATTTATATCGAGATTTCAAAAGCCTCTGCGATGTTTGGCAGCAAATCAACAAAGGCGCCGAGCTAGGCCGCGCCCCAACCCTGCTATACCGTGAACCCGATATCGTTGTCCGGACGATCAGAGACTATTTTTCAGCAGACGTGAAAAAAATAGTTATTGACGACGAAGAAGAATACGAAGAAGCCTTAAGATATTTCACCGAGCAAATGCCTGGCTTGGTTCAAATCTTAGAACAGCATAAAAAGAAAGAGCCTATTTTCTTCCACTTTGGCATCGAAAAGGCCATCGAAGAGTTATTTGAACGCCAGGTGAAGTTGCCTTCCGGTGGCTATATTATCATTGAGCAGACAGAGGCTTTGGTGTCTGTCGATGTCAACTCGGGTCGTTCGACCAAAGAGGAAGACCACGAGGCGACGGTTTACAAAACAAATTTGGAAGCCGTTCATGAAGTTGCCCGCCAATTGAGATTGCGCGATTTGGGTGGCATTATTGTCATCGACTTGATCGACATGGTTTCAGGAAAGCACAGCCGCGATGTCGAACGGGCTCTAAAAGACGCCATGAAGAATGATAAGGCCCGAATTAAAATCGGCCGCATCAGCGAAAATGGGACTTTAGAGCTGACCCGTCAGCGTCTGCGCCAGTCGCACCAGTTAATTAGCCATGTGACTTGCTCTGTCTGTGAAGGCACGGGTCGGGTGCGCGACACCAGTGGCCTCGCCATTTTGGCTTTAAGAAATATTTACGGTCATTTGGCCAAGCGGCGCAATTATTTGAGCAGCTTGACGGTCAAATTGCCAGTCGACGTTGCCAATCAGCTGAACAATCAAAAACGCCGTGAGCTCTTAGATCTCTCAGAACAGCACCAATTGCAGCTGCAAATCTTGGGTGATGCAAGGCTGCACGAAGCCCAAGTCGATTTCTTAGAAGAACGTCGTGGCCAAGCCGGCTTGGATGCCGCAGCGCCAGCTCCCAAAAATATCCCGAAGCAGACGCACCACCACCTGAAGTTGCCGCCTCCCAATATTGGCCCAGCGCCGACTTTGATTGATTTTGATGAGACGTTGCCAGAGTCAGACGAGCCATTGGTGGCGGCTAGCCAGCCAGTTGCTGAAGAACACTTTGATGACCCATTGACAGAGGCTTTTTTTGGAAAGGCGCCAGATATTCAACCTGTATTGCCAGAGGGCATATCTGAACCCATACCGGGTCCTGCCAAAAAACGTCGTCGCAGATTTTCGCGCTCCAGGCGCCCAAAAAACGAGGTATCCCCATGACATTGATGATTATTTTGGTTTTAAATGTCGCCTTTTTGGCTTTGATTTTTAGAGTATCCAGCCAAGCGTCTAAGAATTTCAAATCGGAGTTAGATGGCGCGAAGTCTGCCAAGCAAATCGCTGAAGAGAAATTGGCCGGCTTTCGTCAGGAATTGAGCGCGCTCAAAGAAGACAATGCCAGAAAAAATAGACAGCTTGAGGAAATGCGCGACATTTCAAAACGCCGTCTGCGCAAAGACGCCCAAAAGCAAGATGGTACCGAGATAGAACCTATGACACAGACTAGCACTGCTCCTTCGTTTGATTTGGCCCTTAAAACCGTGCAACAACAAGCCGAAGAAGCGCATCAAGAAGAGTTGGCAAAGCTGAAAACACATTATCAAGAACGCATCGTGAAGCTCGAGGCCCAAATCGGTCAACGCAAACAAAATGCGGAGAAGAGCAAAAAGAGTTTAGAAGGCAATGTATTAACGAATATCGAATCACTCCCCGAGGACGCTGTCCTAGAAATGGGTCGGTTGCTTCGTAAGTCAGAACATGCCGAAAAATTATTGGCGGCTACACGCGGCAAATTGCAAATGTCCCAAGAACGCTTTTCTGAAATGCAGAAGCGTTATTTTGGGGTGTGTCGCGAGTTGGCGCTTGCTTCCGGCCAAGCGCTGGCAGCAACGGACGAAGAGGTTCGTAATCAAGCCGAAGATTTAGTGGCAGTGACCGAAAAAGGAGTCGAAGTATGAAAAAATGGTGTTCTATATTATTGGTGAGTTTATTGGTTTCAGGAAGTGTTTTAGCGGAGGAGGCCAAAAAACCTGCTCGAAAAATGGCAATCTTAGCGAATCCGATATCCATGGTTTTTTTGAGGCCGAGTGCGAGTTTTCAATTGGCCGTGAGCAATAAAATTGCATTGGTGTTTCCGTTTCATGTGCAATTATTTACTGGGAGTTCATCGGTCGACGGTACCAGTTCTTCAAATAGTGCGTTTGGAATTGGCGGCGGTGTAGGTGCCAAATTTTTTATTACTGGCGATGTATTTGAGGATAGCTTGTATATCCAGCCGGTAGCTGAAATTGGCTGGTTGGGTATTGGTGGCGCCAATTTCTTAACCTTGTCTGGATCGGCGATACTGGGATACGGCTGGGTATGGAATTCTGGGTTTAGCCTGAATATTGGTCTCGGAATGCAGTATATTTACGTCAACCATACGGTCAAATCCAGCAATTCGACCGTGACGTTCAATGGTCTGTTGCCGGATGCAGAGTTCTCGCTGGGTTACAGCTGGTAAGACCTCGGGGGGGTTAAGGCCAAATGCCTCGTCTTGCATATACTTCTTGCAGACGCTCTAACGCAATCAAATAACACGCCGTTCGCATATCGACATGAAGCTGTCTGGCTTTGTCAGACACTTCTTGATACGTGTGCTTCATGCGTGTTTCGAGGCGCGTACGAACATCCTCGATGTCCCAAGTTTCGCTGCGTTTGTTTTGCAGCCATTCGTAATAGCTCACCACGACGCCGCCAGAGTTGGCCAAGATATCTGGAATCACTGGGATGTCTTTATCCAATAAAATCTTCTCGGCTTCTAGATTCGTCGGCCCGTTGGCGCCTTCGACTAAGACTTTGCAGTTCATGAGCTTGGCTTCATGCTCGCAAATCTGAAGTTCTAGAGCTGCGGGGATAAAAATATCGCATTGCGTTGCAAAGAACTCATCGCGGCTAATCGCTTGTCCGCCGGGGTAGCCATCTAAGCTGCGGCGTTCTTTCATGTATTCAGAGAGCTTATAAGGATTAAAGCCTTCTGGGTGGTGCCAGTAACCGGTGTGATCACCGACGGCGATCAAACTCACTCCCATGCGGGATAAAATTTGTGCCGTGTTCGAGCCGACGTTGCCAAAGCCTTGAACAGCCAGCGTTGCACCGGGAAGTGAAAATCGATTTTCATTGGCCCATTGGGTGATGCAGTGCACGATGCCGCGGCCTGTGGCTTCTTCTCGACCGGGGCTGCCACCGCAGACGAGTGATTTTCCTGTCACGACGCGTTTGACGGCCTGTTTGTCGGACATGTTCACGATATTGCTATACGTGTCCATCATCCAGTCCATGATTTGGGCATTGGTACCGACGTCGGGTGCTGGCACGTCCCATTCAGGTCCAATATTGGTGCCTAAGGCATGCGTAAATCGACGCGTGATATGTTCGATGTCTTCGGCGTTGTAATCTCTGGGATCAAACTTGATACCGCCTTTGCCGCCGCCAAACGGAATATTTTGGAGCGCGCATTTCCAAGTCATCCACGCTGCCAATGCTTTGCACTCATTCAAATAGACATTCTGGTGAAATCGAATGCCGCCTTTGAAGGGTCCTAAGACGTTATTATGCTGGACCCGATAGCCCTTGAACATCTCGACTTTGCCGGTGCTTAATTTGACCGGAAAGTGAATGATGATCTCATTTTTGGGTTGCTTTAAGATCGTCTTGAGCGATTCATCGATTTTGGTAAACTGGAAAGCCTTTTCAAGCTGACGGTCAGCCAGTTCGAACAAGTTCTCCTGCTTGGGGGTTTCGTCTGGAGTATCAATCTGTTGCATGTCTTAGCTTATAGACTATTTTTTTGAAATTTGGAGCCCTACTTGAAATAACCTGGCCAAAGGTGCCTTGGCCAGTTTGTCGACCGATAGATATTCTAATGCCTTTTCGACCATCAGAATCACATAAGTTACGGTCTCTTTGAGGGCCGCGATTTCGCCTGGGTTGCGCTTCAAAGCGAGATGAACACGATTACAGGTTGACACTAATTCACGTAGCACACGCGCTTTTGCAGGTTCAGATAGCTGGCTGAGTGCCTCTTGAAATACGCTTTTAGGCTTCATCAAGCGTAACAATGCCGAACTAGACCCAACAGCATCTTGTTCGTCAAAGCCTTCGTTTGCTGGGGGCAGTGGGGCGTCGGGGTTTACATAGGCTAAGATCGCCTTGCTTTCGGCAAATGGCGCAAAGCCTAAATCTTGCATCCGGCTGTCTCGCCATCTCAGAGCCTCTTCTTCGAGGCCAGATGCCGTTTCAAATCGGACAGACTGAATAATCTGCGTGGCAAATTCTAAATCTCTCGACATGAATTGCTCAAAAAATTGACGCCAGATAGGCTTAGAAAAGCAAACCACATATTGATTATCAGGTGTTCGAATGCGTTCTGCCGTGAGGCCATCGGGTTCTTGGCCGTCGTCTAATTCGTAAACTTCCGTGTTCACTTTGATCAAGTACGCTAAAAATTCGGGGTCCAGTTCGTGAAATACTTGAACAGCCCGCATAGGATTAGCCTGAAAGAGTGCTTCCAGCCAGGTCTCGACGTTCTCAGATTGAATATGATCATCGTCCCAGACATCTAAGTCAAACATGTTTTGAACTTGTTCGGGAGATAAAAGCTCGAGGATTTCGAGGCTGTCTTGGAGGCCGCGCTCTTTGATTTGGATTAACGCGTCTTGAGCGGGAAGACGACGAACCAATTGGAGATTGTTCATAAATAGAAACCATCTTATAACACAAAAAATGGAAACCATGCATCGAGAAATCCTGACCCAGAAAAACGCCCAAACGCTTTTGGGTGGTGGCCAAGAACGCATTGAAAAGCAGCACCAGGCTGGCAAGCTCACGGCTCGGGAACGCATTGAGTTGCTGGTAGACCCTGGCAGCTTTGTCGAGATGGATCGCTTCAAAGACAATGGGGTGATGGTTGGATTTGGCCAGATAGAGCGCCGCCAGGTGTTTTTATATGCCCAAGATTTCACGGTTTTTGGGGGTTCTCTTTCTGAGGCAGTTGCTCAAAAAATATGCAAAATCTATGATTTGGCGCTCAAAACGGGTGCGCCGGTGATTGGGTTGAGTGATTCTGGCGGGGCCCGTATCCAAGAAGGCGTTTCTTCATTGGCAGGCTACGCCGATATTTTTTGTCGCAATACGTTGGCTTCGGGCGTTATTCCACAAATATCAGCGATTATGGGGCCTTCTGCAGGAGGCGCTGTCTATTCACCGGCTCTCACAGACTTTGTGCTGATGGTGCAAGATACGAGTTATATGTTTCTGACAGGGCCTGATGTCATTAAGACCGTGACGCATGAAGAAGTGACCATGGAGCAACTTGGTGGGGCCAACACACATAATTCCAAAAGCGGCGTGGCGCATTTTGCTTACCCCGATGATACCCAAGCCATCGCGGGCATTCGAACGCTTTTGTCTTACTTGCCACAAAATAATTCCGACAATCCACCTGTGGTTACAACCAAAGACAGTCCGGAGCGCCGCGATGACAAACTCAAGAATATTATCCCGACCAAATCCAATAAACCCTACGATGTCCGTGAAGTGATTGCCTGTGTGGTAGACGATCGGCACTTTTTTGAGGTCCAGAGTCACTATGCGCAAAACATGGTCGTTGGGTTTGCCCGAATGCTCGGCAAAAGCGTGGGTATTGTCGCCAATCAGCCTCAAGTGATGGCAGGCGCGATTGATATCAACGCTTCAGACAAGGCAGCCCGGTTTGTGCGGTTTTGCGATTGTTTTAATATTCCAATTTTAACTTTCGTCGATGTTCCAGGTTTCTTGCCAGGCACAGAACAAGAATTTGGCGGTGTGATTCGACATGGTGCGAAGCTTTTATATGCCTATGCCGAGGCAACGGTTCCAAAAATCACGGTGATATTACGCAAAGCCTACGGGGGTGCTTATTGCGTGATGGGTCCTAAACACCTGCGTGCTGATTTGAATTTAGCCTTGCCGACGGCTGAGATTGCCGTCATGGGTGCAGAAGGCGCTGTGAAAATCACCATGCGCGAAGAAATCTCCAAGGCCAAAGACAAAACAGAGCGTTTGAAAGAGCTTGTGGCGGACTATACCGAGAAATTTCAAAACCCTTATCGCGCTGCTGAACGAGGTTATATTGACGAAGTGATTTTACCAGAAGATTTAAGACCTCGATTTTGTCAGGCCTTGCTCATGCTTCAAAATAAACGCGATTTAAATCCGTATAAGAAGCATGGGAATATTCCGCTATGAAGAAAATCCGCAAGATTTTAGTAGCCAATCGCGGCGAGATTGCCGTTCGTGTGATGCGAACTTGCCGCGATATGAGTATCCCGACGGTGGCTGTCTACTCAGAACCCGATCGAAAAGCTTTGCACGTGCGTTATGCGACCGAGGCTTATCTCATTGGTCCTGCTTTGGCCAAAGAGAGCTATTTAAATATTACTAAGATAATCGACACAGCCAAGAAATCTGGGGCAGATGCGATCCATCCAGGCTATGGATTTTTGTCTGAGAACGCCGAATTTGCGCAAGCCGTTTTAGACGCGGGTCTGACTTTCATTGGCCCCAAGCCGAGTTCCATGCATGCCATGGGCTCTAAAACCCGAGCTCGGCAAATTATGCAAGCTGCTGGTGTTCCGGTGGTTCCTGGTATTACAGAGTCAATTGCAGACCCCCAGCAGGCACTTCAAATCGCTCAGCAAATTGGTTTTCCGGTGATGCTCAAAGCGGCTGCTGGTGGCGGTGGCAAGGGCATGCGCAAAGTCGAGACGCCGGAGGCATTTCAAGCAGCCTTTGAAGCCGCGCGAAGCGAAGCCAAAAACTCTTTTTCAGACGGCTCTGTTTATATCGAGAAATTTCTTGAGCAGCCCAGACATATTGAAGTCCAGATTTTCGCTGATACAAAGGGGCATGTGATTTCTTTTGCTGAACGCGAGTGCTCTGTGCAGCGCCGTCACCAAAAAGTCATCGAAGAATCTCCCAGTTGTTTGATCAATGAAGACATGCGCCAAAAAATGGGTGTTGTTGCTCGTCAAGCCGCATTGGCTGTTGATTATGTGGGTGCTGGGACCATCGAATTTCTGGTTGATGCGCACAAGAACTTCTATTTCATGGAGATGAACACGCGTCTTCAAGTGGAGCATCCTATTACCGAAATGGTGACTGGGTTAGATCTTGTAGAAATGCAAATTCGGGTGGCTCAAGAAGAGCCATTGGAAATTCGCGAAAATTATATTCCGGCAAACGGTTGGGCCGTCGAGGCCAGACTCTGCGCTGAAGATCCCCAGCGCAATTTTATGCCAACGCCGGGTGAAATCAGACATTTTAGACAACCCGGCGGCCCGTATGTTCGTACGGACGCCGCGATTTATACCGGGTGCCAAGTGACAGTCGATTATGATCCGATGATTGGCAAAATCATTGCCTGGGCGCCGACGCGTCCGTTGGCCATCAAACGCCTCGATCGTGCTTTGTCCGAGCTGACGATCAAAGGCTGTACCACGAACGCGATGTTTCTTCGACAACTTCTCAATTTTGAGCCCTTTCTATCGGGTCACTATGACACGGGCCTGATCAACCAATTTCAAAAGCAACCACCCCGCTGGATCGAGCATGAGCATCAGATTGTTGCGATGCTGGGGGCTGCGTTGTTTAACTGTGAGCGCGAGAAAAAGATGCAGGCGCACATTGATACGAGTCCGATGAAGGCTCAGCAAACTCTATCAGCTTGGCAACTGAAAGGGCGTCAAACGCGATGAAATTCATAGCAAATTTGGATGGCGTCGAGCATCAGGTTAACCTAGAGCCGGTCGAAGACCAAGATAACCAATATGTGATTACACTGGATGGCCACGCGTATCGGGTCGATGCCCATAGTATGCTCTCTGAAATTGTCACGACGATTATCGATGGCAAAAGTTATGATATCGATATTGAACAACAGAATCTGGCTGATTCGCTCGATGGTCGGCTGGGGGTTCGGGTTCGTGGTCGAGTGGTTTATTTAGAGATGCTCGATGAGCGTCATAAAAAAATGAAAGATGCTCAAGCCGTTCGTTTTTCAGAACAGGGTTTAATTCGAGTTTGCTCGCCGATGCCAGGCAAAGTATTGCGTGTCATGGTCAAAGAAGGCGAAGTTGTAGAAGAAGGCCAAGGCCTCTTAGTCGTCGAAGCCATGAAAATGGAGAACGAACTGAAAGCCGCTAAAAAAGGCGTGATCAAAGAGCTTCTGGCGAAACCAGGAGCTCCTGTGGAAGGCGGGGCTTTATTGTTGACGATTGAGTGAGTTTTAAAATCCTAATTTCAGCCCAAACTGCAATTGCCAAGCGTTCAAGAGATAAGCGTTGAATCCCCAAGTGGTTTCTGTTGTGCCATAAGACTCGTATGAAGAAGTGCTGTTGCCATCAGAATAAGTGTGTGTTTCTTTTCTCTGCTCATCCACCCGATGCAATCCAATCAACGCGTGCATACCGCCTTCTACGAAGAAACCAACCAAAGGGATTGGGTAATATTCGAGCCCTGCCATGATTTGACCTGCTGGTCCAAACCCGAAGTTCGAAGACTCTGACCTCAAATTACTTTCTTCAAATCGTGAATAGGGATGAATCGTATTGATATCAATCAAAGCAGCGAGTCCTAAAGAGCCCGTTAAATATGGCGCCAGGCGTTGTTTGCCAAACTCGATCGGGATTTGGGTTTTGAGGTCGAGGCCTGTCCCGACATTACCCAAACCACCTGATGGTTGCCCAGGGAAACTGTAACCCGCATAGCTCACATAGGCTCCAGCACTTAAATAGCGATAGAGTGGAACTTCAATGCTTAAACGATAGGAGAAATCCGATTTCAAATTGGGCATTTTCGAAAGTTTGTCATTGCCGAGCCATTGGATTTGAGGTGAAAAGAAGTAACCTAACGAAAAGTTGGTCGTTGGGTAGGGCAATGCCTTGGGTTCTTCTTCAACATGCTCCAAACCTTTACCGGCTTCAATTGAGTTGCGCTTCAAGACTGATTTCAAAACCACAATATTGTCGTTCAAGTCACCAAGTCTTAAGTAAGTGAACTCGTCTGGAGAGTACATTTTGAAGTAGTAATTTTTATCAATTTGAACAAGACCGCGTCCAAAGTCACTCCAATCACTTAACTCTCGGTAACGCTTTAACCAGTCTTTCTTTTTGAGCTCAAAGTTTTTGAGGTTAAAGCCACCGACAACAGCTTTCCACAAATAAACATCGACGCTTCGATCGCTGGCTGGCAAGTCACTGTGAGATTGGTAACGCACAGCACGAGCAATTACTTGTTCCAGGATGGTTGAGTTTAAAACAGGTTCCATCACGTGAAACTGCCTGGTACCTTTTAAAGAAATGCCTTCCGTAATTTCAGGGTGCAAAAGCAAGATTTTGACTTTGCCTAAGTTGTAATCAGAGACGATTTGAGATTGCTCGTCTGCTTTGGCATTTGGTTTTAAGATGGCATATTGGCCACTTAATCCCTTGTCATCTAAATACCTGGCAAAACTCAAAATCCCATTTTCAAAATAGTTAGAATAGATGACTGTTTTTTGAAGTCCTTTGGATGTAATTTTTTTAAACAAGGCATCAAACTTTGGAGGAGCGACACCTAGGTTACCAATATCACGCCCAGCTCCAGGGCTATTTCTCAAATGTTTTTGAAGCCCGGTGCTGTTTAACTTCAGATAAGCCAGATCAATATGGGGAGATTCTTCTTTCAAGAGCAAGAGCAGGTGCTCATCATCTAAACTCATTTCAGCAAAGTTGAGAAAGAACTGAAACTGTTCGCCGTTGTAGCTGACTTCTTCAATGTGCCTTTTTTGAGCAGGAAATTCACTTTTGTCTAAGTTTGGTATTTCGTAATAAGAAACATATTCAGAGGTGGTTGCTTTCAATTGATCGGCGTTTAAGCGACGTAAGTGAAATTTTTCGACAGGAAAGCAGAGCGCGTTGATGACTGGGAAGCTAATCATTCCAAGCGCCATGACGGGCGCAATTGCTACGGGTCCTAATAGACCAGCTGCACCGAACCCAACAACGATAGGACTCACATTTCGAATAATCATGCTTTCCGTGAAATAGCCACGCCAAAAAGAAGCAGCAGGAATCACTTCGGTGTATTTTAAGCGAAATTCTTCTTCATTATATGGAAACAAGTCTTTGCCAGAAACCAGATTCACCAACGGAGCAATGTCATGCTCATTGCTATAAAGCGGTGTTCCGGTGAGTGCTAAAATTCGATTGGATTTTTGGAGGTTTAAATATAAATCACTGTACCTTTTGTTCTGTTCTTGATTTGAAGATTTAATCAAACGCACCAAGTTATGCGCCTCGTCCATGATTAAAATTGTCTTAGATAAATCTCTGCCAATGAGCTTTTGGGGAGCATCATGATAAGACACAAACTCGAAACGTTGGGTGTTTTTGACCCCAAACTGCTTCATCTGCTGGAGCCAATGGCCTTCAATAAACCGAGGCGCTAAAACGATGACTGGTTTTTCAGGGAAACGTTCAGCAAAACCAATGGCCAAAAAAGTCTTACCTGTGCCCATGTAATGGTTAATCAACAATCCCTTCACCTCGGGGTGCTCAACTAAATAGTTAATTGGCGCTTCTTGGTGTGGTAATAAACTAATCTTCCCTTCGAAAGCATCTAATTCTGAAAATAGAAATACGCCCAATAGAAATAATACACTGTTTTTAAACATTTCTTGGGGCTATCACGCTTTGGGTGGATTGGCTAGGCAGGTATAAAACTCTTGACGTCTGCCTCAGAAAACATTAGTTTTTGCGCCTCCTACGCGCCGACATAGCTCAGTTGGTAGAGCAACTGTTTCGTAAACAGTAGGTCGCCAGTTCGATTCTGGCTGTCGGCTCCAAATTCGCCCAGGCAAATCTGGCGAGCTATGCTCACCAAAGCCTGGGTAATCCGCCCCGTCACAATTGCATTGACGCAACCTGTTAGAATGCATTTAACCAGTATTTTCTGTGCCTCTGCAAGTTAAGTTGTTAGTTGTTGTGTCAGACACCTTTTCGCACCTTTTCATACATGGCACCGACGCTAACGAAATTATAGATGGCCACAATAGGATGGATACGTCTTCACAAAAGCGTGTTTACATGATTTTATCTGCTCAGGATTTGGTGGGGTATACGGAGAAAATTATGAAAAAGTTTTTATTTTTTGTCTTGTTTTCAATTGTTGCACTTGAACCAGTATTGGCGGTCGGTGGTTGTGGTGCTGGGGGCTGCGGCGGAGGTTTTGGTGGTGGGGGCGGCGGATCGATGGTAGGAGAACATCGCCATAGAGGCCCGACAACCCTAACAGATGTTGTAGCTATGGGCACTATGGTCGGATGCGGCATGCTGGCTACCATGCTCCCTGCTAAGGTTGTTGTTGGTGTTTTCGTAGTTACGTTTGGTGGTAGTATAGTTTTACTTGCGGGAACAGCTACTCTTCTAGCAACTGGAATCCTAAAATAGCTCAGTTGTTCGTAACTACTCAGGCGGGTTGAGTTCCCTTAAAAGGTGTCATAAAAGGTGTAAAAGGTGTCAGGCCTTACAAGTTACAGGTTCTATAAAAGGTAAAAGGTGTCAGGCCTTACAAGTTACAGGTTCGTGCAATAGAGTGTGCAGGGGGGCTATACTAAGCGATTAGATTGACCACCCTAGATACCAGAGCTTGCAACATGTAAACATGTAAGGCCTGACACCTTCTTTTTCTTTCTCCCTTCTCCCTTCTCCAGAGCAGAAATCAACGAACTGATCTTATATTCTGGTCTATCGCAGATGTTATTGTAATTCGGCTAAAATTTGCTAGAAAGAACCAATGAAAGCAATATTTATTCTGCTGACACTGAATCTGTCCTTTATTGGTCAGGCCAATTCGCAATTTTCAAACGAGCAGGCCCCTGAAACTTGCCCGCGAGAGTCTCTTTTGAATCCCTTAATCAAACAGCTAGATACGAAGGTGAACCAACTCAGAGATTTACAATCGGTTCTACAAAATCAGGATCTTTCTGATGATGAACGTAAGGCTAAGAAGGCTGAATTTGCTCAAAAGGTAGATGAAGCGAACAAACTGCATCAGGCGCTAAATGAACATATAGTCAATGCTCAGAATGGCGTGATGCCTGAAATCGCCCCCGACTTTTCGTCAGCGCCTAAAGTCTCGATAGGCGAAAGTCGTTCGTGCGCTCCATACATTGAAACCTCAAAACCGATTTGTTCAATTGAAACGTGTCCGTTGCCAATTGAGGAGAATTCGTGGCTATATCAGCATTCCAGAATCGACATAGGTCTCGAACTATTTAATGCACTCACGCTGCTTGTAACACATAACAGATTTCAACTTACTCATGACAAATTTATCGGTGTGCGACCTTATGCAAACGCTTTAATGCTTTCACTCACGCTGGGGCGACTTGCTTCGTATTTCACCGGCGCCAGAGAATATTTTAGTTATTTTTGTTATGCGAGTAGCGCTTTGATGTTCACTTCTGGAACTGCAAGCGCTCATGCAATGTGGACATCAATTAGAGCAAGGCTACCCTTGCCGGTTTGGATGTTATCGACCGAGGAGCGCGCCAAAATGCTAGCAGTCCTGACCGCGAGAATCCTAGAGGGTCCGGGTACTTTAATGGAAACGGCATGTTCAATTTGCAGAGATGACTATGTGCTGGATGTAGCGATTTCTCATCTTGCTTGTGGGCACGGCTTCCACACAGGCTGCCTAATTCAGTGGGCTCAAACCTTACCCCGACACTTATGTCCATTGTGCAGAAAGCAGTAAAAAGAAAAAAAGAAAAGGTGAAAAAGGTGTCAGAAAAAGGTGTCAGGCCTTACAAGTTACAGGTTAGTGCAATAGAGTGTGCAGAGGCTATACTAAGCGATTAGATTGACCACCCGAGGGTTGACAGCATGGAGCAAATGCCAGAAAGTACAAACTCGGCTGCCAAATAGATAAAGTTGGATTTGTCTTGAAAGAATCGCTGAAGGATAAATAACATATTTCGAACCCCGGTTTATATTATGAAGAAAAAATTACTTGAAGTCTATGCACTTGCTGTTTGCTTTGTGACGTTGTTTGTCCTGATGATTGTGTTGGCAATGACGATGTATCGTGCCGTTCAAATCATTGCTCCTACCGTGACAATGGAATCTGAGACCTATGCCAGTTATCAATCAAATGATCTTTTTTGGGGTGCCTGTGGCAAGAGTAGATTGTCTGAATATAGCACTGCTTGTTCTGAGCTCGATATGAAGAAAGTGCGCCCCGCAGAAGAAGAACTGACAGAGCAGCGTGAACGTGAGTTCGCTCTTAAAATTAGCTTAGAGCGGCGTGATGCTTTGCGCTCTTTGATTCAATTGTTGATTGTGATATTTTTAGCTGGTGTAACATTTTTGATGCATTGGGCGATTGCTAAAAAATCGTAATTACTCAGGGGTAGGCGTTTGAACTGGAGTGCGCCCTTTCCCCCTTGACATTTCCGCTTAGAAAGATACTGTTGAACAATTAAGAAACTAGTATTAGCTTTTTGTATAATTTCTGCTGCGGCATATTCTGATACTGAGATATTTTGTGACATGATAAATATTTCGGCAGAACTCGAAGTCACCGAAGAAAATATAGATCAGATTCAAAGACGCCCTTTCCCTGTATCTGTTGGCGATTTGGTTCACAGAGTAGAGTGTGAAAAAGATTCATCTTCTGATACCGCTATGGTGGTTTACTTTGCAGGGTCTGTTCTTAGAAACACCCCTTACGGTGATGGCATTACGCTGACCACGAATAAAGGTCGCAAATTCAAGTTTAGAATGTCTGATAGTAATTTTTCCAATCCAGAATTATAATCTATTTGCAAAACCGGCTTGTTAAACAATTTTGCAACACTTTGTCAATTTGCGCATCGCTTTTCTTGACGCACGGCTATCCGAATTAGAAAAAGAAAAGAAAAGGTGTCAGGCCTTACAAGTTACAGGTTGACAAAACTTCGTCGTCACATTAATCGCTTCGCATGACACGCGCACCCCGTATTCTGTTCGAAAACGCTTGGTACCACATTATAAATCGTGGCGCAGGTCGTCAGCCTATCTTTAAAACGGACGAAAATAGGCAGCTATTTCTAGAAAAATTGGCCGAACTTGGCGATAGATTTTCAGTCGAAGTTCATGCCTATTGTCTCATGAATAATCATTTTCACTTACTCGTTCGAACACCGACTGAGGGTCTCAGCGCAGCTATGAAGCATCTTATCGGAACTTATACAAAGAAATTTAATCGTTCTGAGAAACGGGATGGCCCACTATTTCGAAGCCGTTTCAAAAGCATTGTGATCGATGCTGATGCCTATCTTCTTGAGGTAAGCCGATATATCCATAATAATCCGGTTGAAGCAAAAATCGTTGTTTTGCCACAGGATTATCGCTGGTCGAGCTACAGTGCATACATTTATGGAACAGGAAAGGTGGAGCCGTGGCTTCACACGGGTGAAATTTTGAAAAGGGTGGATGACTATCGGGCGTTTGTTGAACAACCTCGGCAGATTTCAATGGCCAAGTTTTATTGTTCCTCGCGCCTTCCAGGTGTTCTTGGTAGCAAGGAGTTTAAGCATTATGTATCAGCGCTTGGTTTTAGCGAAACACGAAAATCACGTGCCGATGAACATGGAATTGGTGCAAGTGATATCTGTGCAAAAACCGCGAGTTTCTTTCAGTGTGATATCGATGAGCTGCTGCAGAGCAGGCAAGGCAAAGGCAATTTGGCACGGTCTGTGGCGATGTACCTGGTTAAGAAGTATACGAATTTAACGATTGAGGAGATGGCCACTCACTTTCAAGCAAGCAAGAGCGGTATTTCAACGCTTCTGACCCGGAATCGGAATCTGTTGGAAGTAGATGGAAAGGGGTCGGTGGCTTGTAGGTATCTGGAGGTCGAGCTCGGGTTGACTTGTAACTTGTAAGGCCTGACACCTTTTTGTAACTTGTAAGGCCTGACACCTTTTGTAGACACCTTTTGACACCTTTTTTTCTTTTCTTGGCAACAATCTGGGAGCTGGCTTGACAGAATTCCAGAATCCAACGTACACTCTTCTTATGAAATACGTATACACTTGCTTGCTATTTTGCTTTGTAGTTGCCTGTAACGATGTTCACAATTTTGACCACACTTCTGGCAGTCCTCAACACCAGCAAACTCTAGCCAAGTGTTACGCTGATTTAGACAAATTGACCCAATTTTCACAACCAGAGTCATGTAAAACTGCAGGCATTATGCCCAGTGAAGTAAAGGGTCACTGGACGAGTTCTGGTAATGTTTCTGGGCTGACATACTTTGTTGCCGAGACAGGCCAACTTGAAATCACGTGCAGGGATTGCACGTTATTGGAGGGATGCAAATATTTTGGACCTGGTTCTATCTCTGTCAACGGCCATTTGTGTCGAAAAGAAATGTCTAAGCTGCATTGCCCTCAAGAAGCTTTTCAGAAAGCCGGGAAAGGCCATAAGGAACACGAAGAGCCAACTTACCCAGGAGTCAAATCTGTGACCCATGAGCGCATTAATTGGGAAGCAATTACAAACTCCATCGAACAAAATGGCAGCATCTCGTCTAATGTTCTACATGTGACTGCTGGTGTTTTGTATGGACATGGGTCGATGTCTGGATCTACAGGAACCATTGCAGCAAGAGATATTTCTAAGTTTTATGGGACGATTTCATGCAGCAAATCCTGCAAGATAATCACTGAAACACCTATTGAAAACTTCAAGATGACCCTGCACGGAAATTTCGACGTGGTCCTGACAGGGTCTTTCTGAATTCGATCTTGAAAGGTGCTATTTAATAGCAATAATCCGGTACTCGCGAGGCAAGTTGGAGCGGTTTCCTCTTCCATAAGGAAAAGGTGTCAGAAAAGAGAAAAGGTGTCAGGCCTTACAAGTTGCAAGCTAGACCGAGCTCAGCCCCCAGATACCTGCAGGCCACCAACCCCTTGCAAAGCGATGAGTGTGACGACGAAGTTTTGTCAACCTGTAACTTGTAAGGCCTGACACCTTTTCTCCTTTTCTGACACCTTTTCCTTTTTTGACACCTTTTTTGTAAGGCCTGACACCTTTTTCCTTTTTTTTCACCTTTTTTCTGCTAGGACTGGTGCTTTATCCTTTCGTTTGGCTCCTTCTGTTGCCATTTCGCTTGGTAGGAGTTGCCGTGGGCGGTGTATTCGAGCTGTTAGGCGCCATCATCGCTTTACCAGCACGAATATTGCGCGGACCGAACCGTTATCCAAGCTGATCTGCTGAGGCAGAAACGGCGAAAACGGCGAAACGGAAAACGAAAACGTTTTTTACCGTTTACGTTAATTAAGAAGGCTGAGGTTCCCATAGGTAATGAAGCGAGCAAAACGCATTAGTGTCAGCAGCTTTAGCTCTAAGAAAGCCTTAAGATCAGCCGATTACAACCGACTATTGCACAAAAGTTAACTTTGGGTTAATATTTGTGTCATGGGTCACCAAGCCTCACAAGAGCAGAAAAAGCCAAACTGGGATCATCTCTATGGCATAGCTGCGGCCGATGAGGGCTACTTTACCACAGCTCAAGCCGCCGAAGCAGGTTACTCTGGTCCCCTGCTCGCAAAGTATCTATCCAACGGACGCATCAGCCATATACGCCACGGAATTTACCGCCTGGTTCACTTCCCGCCTGGTGAACATGAGGATCTTGTCGTGATTTGGCTTTGGTCAGAACAAAAAGGCATTTTTAGCCATGAAACGGCCCTCTCACTGCACCAGCTTTCTGATGTGCTGCCAAAAAAGATTCACCTAACAGTACCCGCTTCATGGAAACAAAGGCGTCTTCGTGTACCAGCAGGTGTCATGATGCACTATGAAGATCTAACCGCCCAAAGCAAAAAATGGATTGGCCCAGTACCAGTGACTTCGCCTGTTCAAACCATCAAAGACTGTGTTGATGCCAGCATATCCCCCGAAATAGTCGATAAAGCCATTCAGGACGGACTTCGCCGAGGGCTGTTTACTCAAAACGCTATTTCGAAGATAAGGACGTCCAATGACCAATCGATATAGCACGCCTCAGGCATTTAAAACGGCTCTTGAAGAACGACTCCGCACAGAAGCTTCCAAGACTGGAACTGATATGGGGCGCCTGCGGCAGTTATTGGTATTCGATCGCTGCTTGGCGAGGCTCTCGGCTGTCTTTAAAGACGCCATTATCCTTAAGGGTGGTCTTGCATTAGAACTGCGCTTAGAACAGGCCAGAACCACAAAAGATATCGACTTAAGAATTGTTGGCAATCTCAATCAAACGCTGCTTCGTCTACAAGAAGCTGGCCAAATGGATCTTGGCGATTACCTAACCTTTGAAATTCAAGCTCATGCTGATCAACCTGACATCGAAGGCCCAGGTACGATTTACGGCGGCGAGCGCTTTTGGGCTCAAGCCTTTATGGCTGGCAAGATCTATGCAGCTTCATTTGGTATCGACGTTGCATTCGCTGAACCCATCATAGGTACCCCGGACACAATTTTGGGAAGCACCTTTCTTAAGTTTGCTGGAATTGAGCCAGTCTCGTTGAGAATCTATCCACTTGAGACGCATATTGCCGAAAAGATCCATGCCTACACCGTGCCAAGAGCCGGGTTTCCTAATTCAAGAGTAAAAGACTTGCCAGATATTGCTCTGTTGGCAAGCATACGGACTATTTCATCTAAAACTCTCCGCTCAGCCATCGAACAGACTTTTAAGCATCGACAGACTCATCCAGTTCCGACTTCAGTGCCAGCACCCTCAGCGGCCTGGACGCCAGTATACGCACGCATGGCTGAGCAAGATTCATTGCCGTGGAAAACCTTGGATATGCTGTATGAAGCAGCATCAGGCTTTCTAAACCCAATTCTTGGCGAGTCCAGTGACGAAGAGAGACACTGGAGCCCAGATCACTGGGCTTGGTCCGCAGTACCCTAAGCTAGCGAAAAATCGCTCCAAGCAATCGCTTGACTTCAAGACAGAATCTGACGCCGTTTCAAGCCAACATCGTCTCCATAGAGATTGCCGATTGCTTTGGGATTAGATATCTGATTAAGACAGGCCAAGCTGCTCTGCTTTGGCCATTTGAATATTGCCCAGTAGCTGGAATGCAGACTCTGGTTTAAATGGCTTTGCCAGAAATCCATCCGCACCATTCTGTTTCGCTTCTTCCATTGAAGAAATGGTGTCAAATCCGCTCATCAGAATGATCACTGCGTTCACACCTTGTTCCCTCAGGATACTCAGTGTTTCCAGACCGTCCATGGTAGGCATTCGAACATCCAAAAAGATTGCTTCGAACGTTTGCAAAGCAACCTGTTCGAGACATTTTAAGCCATTCTCCGCCTGTTTCGTCGCCATCCCTTTGGAAACAAGAAATTCTGAAAACATCCCTCGTAGGGCATCCTGATCATCCACCACTAAAATGTTGGAACCTGATTTTATTGTTTTGCTGTTCATTATTTAATAATACAGCTTTGGATATTTATAGTAAAACGGAACTAATATATTTTTTTTAAATTTCTTATTTTCAAGAGCTAATTGCAGGTGTAGGTACTATTCACGCTCTTTGACCAAACTGAGGATGACTGACTCAGAATCTGGCCATCCCCAGAAAGAGTATAAACAACGCCCCCTGCTGTAACATCGATCTGTTGCCCGCTGGCGTTTTTGGTGCCCAGCTTGGAAGCCCATGTGCCATCTAAGCTGAGTGCAGTTGTATCCCCTTCGGTCACAGTTTCAAAGCAGTACTTGCAATCTGATTTCAAGATCTTAACTTGGGTCTTCTGTTTAGAGCTAACTGATGATGAAAGTGCAAAAATATAAGTTCCAGGAACGAGCGTTTCACTGCCATCTTGAGAACAGCCAGAACTTGCTTTTGAGCCATCACTACTGTTGCTGCTGTTGTTGGAAGTTGCTACAGCAGCATTATCGCTGTAGGTTGTTCCCTTCGTGGCTCCACAGCCGCTGAATATAACAGATACCGAAAAAACAATCATCCACCGAATCATACTACCCCCATCTAACACGATTATATATTTTTTTCAGAAAAAATGGTACATGAAGTGCTCGCAACGATACCCAGTGAGAACCGATAACCTCCTTGGAGGTTAAGATCGTGAGATTATCCGCATTGTGCCTGCTTTTATTGATGCTGATCTGTGCCCCTTCGTTTGCTGAGAAGTCCGGATTCCCTCCTACAGTAGCCTTTGTGGGGACCGCGGTGGTCTTTGCCATGGCAGCAGCACAGGTCTTCAATATTGGCTCAGGTTGGGCGACACCGTTGGTGACCATTTTCAGTGCATTGATCGGTGGGGGAACCATGTTTTTGGGAATCAGGGCTGCCCTTTCGCATTAATTGAGCCAAAATTGTCCGAGAGTGGGTAGTTTATTGCATGTTTAAACTCTTAACTCTTGTTTGGGTCTGTTTTTCAGCGATTGCCACGCCGGTCGAGATTCTATTTATTCGGCATGGGCAGGCTGTGCATAATGTTCTGATTCATGAAAAGAAATACGATGAAGCTAGGAATACCCGTGACCCGGAGCTAACGCCTACGGGGGTGGAACAAGCCAAACAGGTTCAATATGTGTTGTCGGACTACCCGGTGGATAGGGTTGTTGTATCACCACTGGCCCGGACGATGAATACGGCATCGATCATATTTTCGGGGCACGCTGCTCCGATGGTTGTGATGTCGGATCTTATCGAATATTGCCACGATTTGAGCTGTCGGGGCAGTGATCGCAGTATTTTGGAAGAGAGATTTCCGAATGTCCAGTTGGGCGAGTTGTCAGAGCAATGGCATGAGAGTTACATAGACGAATCAAGTAGACACTTTCATAGTCGGGTAGATCGTTTTAAATCCTGGTTATATCGCCAGGATGCCAAACGCATGGCCGTGGTTTCACACGGGGGATTTCTGGAAGAGCTTCTGGGGGTTTATTTCAAGAATTGTGAGGTGGTCAGGGCCAGCTTTACAGCTCAAGGTGAGTTGGTGATTCATTAGATTTAGCGCCACTGATTTTCTAGCTTTGGGCAACGAACCGTTGCTTGGTATTTTTTCACAAGAGGTCCAAGTTCGCTCAGTATCTTGTCGTGTTCATCACATAAGCTTGCTTCGAGGTAAAATTCATAATCTTGAAGGATCCCGCGTATATTAACCAGATGTAAATATTTTAGATGATGCAATTTTGATATGATATTATATTGTGTCCTGAAAATATAGATCCGTATGTAGCGATACCTGCCTTCAGTGCAATTCGGAATCTCAGCGAACGCAATCGCTGGCAATAGAAAACCAATGAGAAGCGTGAGAGATTTCATCTGGGTTTTGAAACAACGCACATTAATCTCCCTTTTTCAAATGGGGAGGATAATGCTACGCTGCTACTCATGTTCTTAAACTTTATTTACCAGTACCACGGGCTTTTTAAGCTGCTCAACGTACTTCGGTATCCGTCGTTTCGAATCATCATGGCAGCGTTTACGGCCCTGCTGGTGAGTTTATTTTTGTTTCCCTGGTTTATTCGGCGCATGCAGATGTTTAAATTCGGCCAGGAAATACGCAAAGAGGGTCCTCAGGACCATTATAAAAAACAAGGCACCCCAACCATGGGTGGGTTGCTCATGTTGCTTGCCATTGTTGTATCGACGCTGCTATGGGCCGATTTGAGTCACGCGGGTATTTGGTTGTTGCTGTTTGTGACACTGGGCTATGGGGCCATCGGGTTTTACGATGACACTCAAAAAATCAAACATAAAAATACCAGGGGCTTGTCCGCTCGCTGGAAACTATTTTGGCAATTGGTTGTTGGAGCGATCGCACTGGCATTTTATGCCTGCAATTTTAGTTCGATGCCCTTCTCGTCGGAAATTAATATTCCGTTCGTGGCGTTCGAGCGGTTTCACCCCGAGTTACCTGTGTGGCTCTATTTGAGCTTTGCCTTGTTTTTGCTGTTGGGGACTTCAAACGCTGTGAATTTGACCGATGGCTTGGACGGCTTGGCGATTGGGCCTGTTTTGATTAGCTGCTCGGTGTTTTTGTTGCTCGCGTATGCAGCAGGGACAACGCTGGCTGACTTTAATATCGCGAAATATTTGCGCATTGCACCGGTAGAAGGCGCTGCCGAGCTGTCTGTTTTTTGCGCCGCGGTGATCGGCGCGGGGGTTGGATTTCTTTGGTACAATGCTTACCCAGCGCTGATTTTTATGGGTGACGTGGGTTCTCTCGCTCTTGGAGGTATGTTGGGGCTCTTAGCGATTTTGACCAAAAACGAGTTGCTCTCCGCGTTGTTGCATGGGGGATTTTTAATCGAAGCGTTGAGTGTTATTGTGCAAGTAGGTTCTTTTAAACTGCGCAAAAAGAGAATTTTTAGGATGGCGCCGATACACCACCATTTTGAGTTGCTCGGCTGGCCGGAGCCTCGAATTATTGTGAGATTTTGGATTTTTAGTGCGCTTTTAGCCTTGCTGGCAGTCACTTCGTTGAAGCTGAGATAAACTATGAGATTCGCGATTGCAGGCAAAGGGCGGTCAGGCAAAGCAGCGTATGATTTCTTGCGCCAACGTGGCGATGAAGCCGAGTTTTTGGACGATGCCGATGGTAACTTAACGGCCGATAAAATATTGGGATTTGAGGCCGTGGTATTATCGCCTGGGATACCCAGAGCGCACCCGGCCATTCAAGCTGCATTGTCAGCAGGCGTGCCTGTTTATAACGAGATAGACATCGCCGTGCCCAATTGGCCAGAGTGCCGATTTGTGGGCATTACCGGTACCAATGGCAAGTCGACCACGACGGCTTTGCTGGGCCATATTGTGACCGTTTTTGAGCCGAATACGTTTGTCGGTGGTAATCTGGGGAGGCCTTTGTGTGAGGCCGTTCGTGCCGGTGAACACCCGAAATACGCCATATTAGAGCTGTCTAGCTTTCAGCTGGAGACGCTTTCGAAACTCAGATTAGATGTCGCTGTGTTGCTGAATCTAACGCCGGATCATTTGGATCGATATCCCAATGTTGAGGCCTATTATGCGACCAAGAAGAAGATTTTTGATTGGGTGAAAGCGAACGGGGTCAAAATCCCCCCTGACCCCCCTTTTTCAAAGGGGGGATTTATATTCCCCAAGAATTTACTTGGGGAACATAATGCCCAAAATACGCGTGCGGCGATTTTAGCCGCCCAAGCACTCGGCATCCCCGACGCTGTGATTCAAAAAGGCCTCGATACTTTCCCTGGCATTGCCCACCGGCTTGAAATCTTAGGGTTTAAAAATGGCGTCACTTGGATCAATGATTCCAAAGCCACCAACGTCGAATCTGCCTTGGCCGCGCTGGCTTGTTTTAAATCGGGCGTGCATTTGATTTTAGGCGGCCATGGCAAAGGCGCCAGCTACGAGCCTTTGGTTCAGGCAGCCCAAAAATGCGTGAAAAAAATCTACGTGATTGGCGAAGACACGCCGAATATTGTTAAAGCATTCGGAAGCGAAGCGATACAAGCCGGGACCCTCGATCGTGCTGTTAAACTGGCCCATCAAAATGCAATATCCGGCGAGATAATCTTACTTTCACCAGCCTGTGCCAGCTATGACCAATTTCAGAACTTCGAGCATCGGGGCGAAGTATTTAGGAGATTATTTCATGATCTCTAGGTTGATTTTGATTTCGAGCTTGAGTCTTCTCTTGTTGGGCATCGTGATTGTGTACTCCAGTTCGGCTATAGTGGCTCACTTAGGCTATCACGACTCGATTTTTTTTCTAAAGCGCCAGCTTTTTTATGCACTGGTGGGAGTGGGTGTTTTTGTCGGAGCGCAATATGTAGACCCGGCATATTATCGAAAATATGCGTATTACTTGTATGTTCTCGCGATTGCCTTGTTGGTTTTGGTTTTAGTCCCGGGCATTGGTAAATCCGCTGGTGGTGCTGCACGCTGGATTTCGCTGGGAGTGATTCGCATCCAAGCAGGGGAGATATTCAAGTTTGCCCTCGTGGTTTACCTCGCCATGTCATTGGCAAAAAAGGCCGAACGCATGACGCTGTTTCGGGTCGGAATTGTTCCACACCTGTTGCTTCCAGGAGTGGCCATGGTCTTGTTATTGCTAGAACCCGATTTTGGAACGACGGTAATTGTCGCCCTGGTGACGTTTGTCATGTTGTTTATTGGGGGTGCCCGAGTGGCTTATTTGCTCGGTGCTGTCTTGTTGGCGATTCCCGTGGCCATCCAAGTCATCTCGTCGAGCCCTTACAGAATGGCCCGGGTCATGGCTTTTTTAGACCCGTGGACGCACCGTCAAGACAGCGGTTATCAAGTGGTGCAAAGTCTCATGAGCTTGGGCTCTGGTGGTTGGTTTGGGTTGGGCCTGGGGCAGGGGCCGAGCAAGCTTTATTTTTTACCGGCAGCGCATACGGATTTTATTCTGGCTGTGATCGGTGAAGAGTTAGGTTTCGTGGGAATCCTATTTGTCATTGCGTGCTTTGCCTGCTTGTTGTTTTGTGGCTTTTGGGTAGCGCTGAAAAGCAAAGACAATTTTAATACCTATTTGGCCAGTGGGTTGACCTCAGTGATTGCGATCCAGGCGGTTCTCAATACGTTCGTGGTCATGGGTTTGGTGCCAACCAAAGGCCTGACGCTGCCCTTGGTCAGTTACGGCGGAAGCAGTTTAATGGTAGCCTGCCTCATGATCGGAGTATTATTTCGGTTGGCTCGAGGGCTGAAACAATGAGATTTTTAATTGCCGGTGGCGGTACGGGCGGTCATGTATTTCCTGGGATAGCGCTCGCCCAGGGCTTGAAGCGCTTAAGTTCCAAACACGAGATAATATTTGTTGGCACGCCGGCAGGGATAGAAACACGCGCCGTCCCCAAAGCGGGCTTTCAACTCGAAACGATCGAAATATCCGGGCTAAAAGGCCGGTCGTTGGCAAAAACACTCAAGGCCCTGCTGCAGCTGCCTGTTGCGATTTTGAGATCAGTGCAAATCATCAGAAAATTGGAGCCTGATTGTGTGATTGGTGTAGGAGGGTATGCTTCCGGGCCGGTTTTATTGGCTGCTTGGTTCTCGCGAATCCCCCGTGTGATTTGCGAGCAAAATAGTATTCCCGGGTTTACGAATCGCGTGCTGGGTAAGTATTTTGTGAAGCATATTTTCGGTGCGTTTTCAAAATGCGCGAATTATTTTCCCCCTGGGCGCTTTGTTCTAACGGGCAACCCGCTTCGTTCTGACTTTGCTGAAACTATGGCAGGCAAGCCCGATGGGGTGCTAATTCTAGGCGGCAGCTTAGGGGCAAGGCCGCTCAATAACATTTTGCCCAAGGCGCTTGCCCGGGTCGACAAAATCAAAATCACACACCAAACGGGCCTGGCTGAATTAGAATCCGTCAAAGCAGCTTATGCTGGTTTGGGTCTTGAAGCCGATGTGACGGCTTTTATCGAAGACATGCCCAAGGCCTATTTGGAGGCCAAATTGGTGATCGCGCGCGCTGGCGCAACCACCTGTTCGGAGCTCACCGCCTTGGGGGTTCCGTCGATTTTAATTCCGTTTCCCCAAGCCATCGACGATCACCAGACTGAGAATGCCAAAGAGCTCGTTGATGCCGGCGCGGCCATGTGGGTGAAGCAAGCCGACATGACACCCGAAAGCCTGGCTGGGCGTATCCAACATTTGCTTTTAGACTTGAAAACTCTCGAAAACATGGCAAATAAAGCTCGTCAAATGGGTAAGCCTAACGCAGCAGATATTGTTGCCAGGAAAGTGGTTGAATTATGTTAAAAAAAGTTCACTTTGTAGGCATCGGCGGCATCGGAATGAGTGGGATTGCCGAGGTCTTGATGAGTTTGGGCATTGAAGTCCAAGGCTCTGACGTCGGTCAAAACGACAATACCCAGCGGCTCGAAAATCTGGGCGCGAAGATATTTCACCACCACCGAGCCGATCAAATTGACCAGGCCGATATCTTGGTGGTCTCGTCGGCCATCAAAGCCGATAATCCAGAGGTCGTTGAAGCCGAAAAACAGGGGATTCCGGTGATTTCCAGAGCGCGCATGTTGGCTGAGCTCATGCGCTTGCAGCAGGGCATTGCCATTGCTGGCTCGCACGGAAAAACAACCACAACGAGTCTAGTGGCTGCCATTTTAGAACAAGCGAATTTGGATCCCACCGTGGTGATTGGCGGCAAAGTGAATCAGCTCGGCTCCAATGCCAAACACGGCAAGGGCAAGTTCTTGGTGGCTGAAGCGGACGAATCCGACGGTTCTTTCTTGTTGCTCTTGCCCAATATAGCCGTCGTCACCAACCTAGACGCCGACCACTTAGATTATTGGAAAGGCGGTTTGCCCGAACTGAAAGAAGCCTTTGTCAAATTTTTAAACACGCTGCCTTTCTTTGGGTTGGCCGTCATGTGCATGGACGCTGGCTCCCTGCAAGAACTGCTGCCTCAGATTAAGCGTCGCGTCGTGACCTACGGGATTGTCAACGAAGCCGATTATCAAGCGAAAAATATTTCGCATGAGCGTTTTCATACGGAGTTTAGGCTGTTGAAGCACGGTGAAGACCTCGGCCTGGTGCGCCTCAGATTGCTGGGCGAACACAATGTCCTAAACGCCCTGGCAGCCATTGCCGTCGGCGATGAACTGGGGATTGCACTGGATGTCATGCGCGAAGCTTTAGAGTCTTTCGCGGGCGTGCAACGCCGATTTACGCAGATTGGCGAGAAAAATGGCGTGTTGGTGATCGATGATTACGGGCACCACCCCGCTGAAATCGAAATGGTTTTGAAAGCGGCCAAAAAAACTTTTCCGGGGCACCGAATCGTTGTCTTGTTTGAGCCGCACCGATTTACAAGAACCTATGATTTAATGGCCGAGTTTGCCACGGCTTTTAAAGACGCAGATTACTTGGTATTGAGTGATATCTATGCAGCCAGTGAAAAACCGATTCCGGGTGTGAGTTCACAGGTATTGACTAAAGCCATCAAAGACAGCGGCCATCCGCAGGTGTTTTACGGCGGCAAACTGCAAGATGCGACGCATTTAATTGCCAAAGCAGCCCAGCCGGGCGACATTTTGATTACATTGGGAGCAGGTGCGATCACGAAGAGCGCGCCTCAAATTTTGGAGTTGCTGTAAGTTGTGTTTGAGGGCATCGAAGTTCAAGAACAGGCGCTGCTTGCGCCCTATACCACCCTTCATATTGGCGGGCCCGCTCAGTATTTGGCATTTCCTAAAAATCAAGACGAGTTATTGAGTTTATTGCAAGAAGCCAACGCGCATCACCTGCCCATATACTTACTTGGTGGCGGCAGTAATCTATTGGTGAACGACGACGGCGTTCAGGGCCTCGTGATTTATTTGGCCGGTGATTTTGCCCAGGTTGAGATTTCAGACTCGAAAGATCACATTTGGGTGGGTACGGCGTTCTCGTTTCCGAAACTGACGCGGCTCTGTCTCGAACTTGGCTGGGAAATAGCTTTAGGGTGGAGCGGCGTGCCCGGCCTGGTGGGTGGAGCCCTCAAGATGAACGCTGGGACTAGGCTCGGTGAAATTGGCGAAGTGGTCTGCCAAGTTGAGGCTGTGACACCGGCTGGCAAGTTGATTCTGAGCCACGACCAAATGGGCTTTGCCTATCGCCACACGGCATTTCCCAAAGACGCTATTTTGTGCCGAGCTGAGCTCTATTACCCCCAGGCAAATCCTCAAAAAAAAGCCGAGTTATTAGCCAAAGCCTCACAACTCGCCAAGACTCGAAAAGCCACGCAACCCAAGCAGCGGTCTGCTGGTTCTATGTTCAAAAATCCACCGGGCGACTATGCGGGTCGTTTGATCGAGGCTTGCGGTCTCAAAGGCACCCAAATTGGCGGAGCCTGTATTTCACAAGTGCATGCGAATTTTATTGTGAATCAGGGCCAAGCAACCGCCAAAGAAATGCTCGCGCTTTCTGAATTTGCACAAAAAAGAGTTTATGATCAATTTGGAATCGAATTGGAATACGAAGTGAGGCGTTGGGGATTTTAATATGAAAACAATTATTTTGTGTACGGTATTTGCCATCAGCGGCGTTTTGATTCCAGTTGTGTACACTTGGATTTCCAACGGCTCTGTCCTGACCATTCGAACCCTTCACGTTAAAACGGGCCACCAGGCGAAGCCTGAAGAGCTGCAGCTTTATTTGCGCGAGTTTGTGGGTCAGCCGCTCTATGGGGTGGACTTAAAGCGTGTTCAACAGGTGGCAGGACGGCACCCCTGGGTGGCCGCGGCGACGGTTCGAAGACAACCGCCGAATGAGCTCGAAGTTGAGATTACTGAACGCCAGCCCGTGGCCTTGATTAAACGAGATAAAATATGGGTCGTGGACTCCGAAGGCGTGGCTTTTAAGACCGCTGAAAGCGAGGCGGAGCTTGCCTTGCCGCTGGTTTCTCACACAGGAGATGTCGAAATTTTAAATACACACCGGCAGGCCAATCAACCCGGCGGGATGGTTCTTGAAGTCCAGCCCCATGGCGTGAATCAGCACAAAGTGGTTTTTGTCGGCGGACTTGAGGCGATTGTGGGTGACAAAAATAGTTTAGTGCAGTGGCAAAAACTGACTCGGGTGCTGAAATCTCTGGGCGAAAAACAAAATACTTTAGCTTTTGTCTACCTTGACGATACTCCGAAACTCAATCAAATTGCAGTGCGTTTTAAAAAAGGGTGATATTTTGATCGTTGGGCTAGACATTGGAACGACTAAAATTGTGGCGGTGGTGGGTGAAATTACGCCCCACGGCGTCCATATTGTCGGTATTGGCTCAAGCCCCTCCAAAGGCCTTCGCAAAGGCGTTGTGATCAACATCGAAGCCACAGTTCACGCGATTCACAAGGCCATTGAAGAAGCTCAAAGAATGGCAGGCTGCAAGATTCACAAAGTTTCCGCTGGAATCGCTGGCGCTCATATTCAGGGTGTCAACAGCCACGCGGTGGTCGCCATCAAAGGCGGCGAGGTTAAACAGTCAGACATTGACCGGGCCATTGAAGCCGCCAAGGCCGTCTCAATACCCAGCGACCGTGAAGTTTTGCACATTTTGCCGCAAGAATTTCTGGTCGACGGACAAGATGGAATTCGAGAGCCGTTGGGGATGTCCGGGCACCGGCTAGAAGCCAAGATTCATATTGTGACCGGGGCCATTAGTTCGGCTCAAAATATTATTAAATGCGCGCAGCGATGTTCACTCGAAGTGGCTGACATTGTGCTGGAACAACTGGCGTCGGCTCACGCGGTGCTCAGCGAAGACGAGCGAGAACTCGGTGTCGCTTTGGTGGACATTGGTGGCGGAACGACAGATATCGCCCTATTTTGTAACGGTTCTATCCAACACACGTCGGTGATACCAATTGGCGGACAGCATTTGACCAATGATATTGCAGTCGGCTTAAGAACTCCGCAAGAGAACGCCGAAGAAATTAAAAAATCTTATGGCTCGGCCAGTGCAAAGATGATAGGGAAAGACGAAGTCATAGAAGTACCTAGTATAGGTGCTCGGCCAGAAAGAATTTTACGCAGGCAAATATTGGGTGATATTTTAGAGCCCAGAGTTGAAGAAATCTTCGAGCTGATTGCTCAGGAAATTAACAAAGTGGGCCTTCGGGAATTGCTGGCTTCAGGGGTTGTGATCACTGGCGGGTCTGCTTTGTTGCCGGGAATGGTAGAAGTGGCAGAACACGTGATTGGGCTGCCGGTCAGAAGAGGTTCCCCGCAAGGTGTGGGAGGCCTCTTAGATGTGGTCAACAGCCCCTTGTATGCGACTGGAGTAGGGTTGGTTTTGTATGGAGCGCGGAATTTAAACAGGCAACAAAATTTCTATTCGAAAGTAAAAAATAGAATCGGCGCTTGGATTCAGGATATGATTTAGGGGAGGGAGGCAAGAAAATGATTGAATTTGATGAAATGCAGCAAAGAGGTCCTCGAATAAAAGTCATCGGTGTCGGCGGTGGTGGCGGTAACGCTGTCAATAATATGATTAAGCATGGCATTGCTGGCGTTGAATTTATTGTCGCTAACACAGACTGCCAAGCGCTCGATATGAGCCTGGCCGAAGTGAGACTCCAGTTGGGCCAAGGTTGCACCAAAGGCCTGGGCGCGGGTGCAAAACCGGAAGTCGGAGAGAACGCTGCCAAAGAAAGCATTGATCGCATCGAAGAGCTGTTGCTCGGGGCCGACATGGTCTTTATCGCAGCGGGCATGGGGGGTGGAACGGGGACTGGAGCTGCTCCGATCATTGCCAATGTCGCTCAGCGTTTAGGCGCTTTAACAGTGGGTGTGGTCACGAAGCCGTTTTTGTTTGAAGGCAATCGCCGCCGTAAGTCGGCTGAAGCGGGCGCAGAAGCACTCAAGCAATCGGTCGATACTTTAATTGTCGTGCCTAATAATAGACTGTTGCAATTGGCTGATGCCGGAACTTCGATGCTCGATGCGTTTAAGATGGCCGACCAGGTGTTGCTCAATGCTGTGAAGGGCATCAGCGATATTATTACGCAGCAAGGTATTGTGAACGTTGACTTTGCCGATGCCATCTCGGTCATGAGTGACCAGGGCATGGCTTTGATGGGCATTGGAACGGGCAAGGGCGAAAACCGTGCGGTTCAAGCGGCAGAAAAAGCCATTTCGAGCCCCTTACTGGAAGACATTTCTGTAGATGGTGCGATGGGCATTTTGGTGAATGTCACGGGTGGCAAGTCTTTGACGTTGCATGAAGTGAACGATGCCATCGAGCTGATTACCAAAGCAGCGCATGAAGATGCCAATATTATTTTTGGTTATGTCGTCGATGAAAAACTCGAAGACGAGGTGACGATTACCGTGATTGCAACCGGGTTTGAGAGTGCCAAGCGCCAAGCGGTCAAGCAGGCCTCTGTATCGCAGGTGCCGCAGATGCCAGTGCCAAGCTTTGCGCCGAGTTATGCGCCGAGTTATGCGCCCAGTCATGTGAGTCACGTGAGTCACGTCCCGAGCTATGCGCCTCCGGCTCAACCCTCGCATGATATCCCGACGTATATTCGCAACAGCTGGGAGAGGTCGGAGCCTGTGGCTGCTGCTCCGATGAGCTATCCGGCACCGGTGTTTACGCCGGCTGCGAAGATGCCTTTGGGAATTCGGCCGGTGACGGAGATGAAGATCCCTGTATTGGCTCCGGTGGAAGAGGACGCTTCTTTGACGCTGCATGGTAGCAAGCCCAAAGAAGAAGAGTATGACATTCCGGCTTTTTTGCGCCGCAACAATGCTGAAACCTGAGACCTCTTACAAAACCATCGCCACTTGCTTTGGCGTCGGCTGTTTTAAGCCGGCGCCGGGTACCTTGGGTTCGCTGGCATCGCTGATTATCTGGGCGCCCTGTGTTTTGTTTGGAGTTTCGCCTTGGATTCGGTTGGCGTTGGTTTTGGCTATTTTTGTGCTGGGCTGGTGGGCAACACTCAGAGCCTTGCCTGGATTTAAAAGCTTAGACCCCAAAGAAATAGTGATCGATGAAGTGGCGGGCCAGGGTGTGGCCTTGATTTTTTGCCCAGCATCTTGGGTGGCTTTGCTGGCGGGCTTTATTTTATTTAGATTGTTTGATATTTTAAAACCGTGGCCAATTTCTTTCATCGACCGCAAGATTAAGACCGCTTTAGGGGTCATGCTGGACGATGTTTTGGCTGGGGTTTTTGTGGTTTTGATCTTAGCTGTTTTTTAAAGTGTGCTATAAAAAACTACATGTTTGGAGGGGGCATCAATGCGTGGAATACATTTTGGATGGATGGCATCATTATTGTGGATGGTGGTTTGTCAAAGTTGCACAGGAAATTCGCCGAATCTTCCTCTGGTGACACCCATCATTAAGTCTGCAACGCCTACAGGATTGGGTGGCACTTCTAGGGTTTTGTCCCAACGTGTTCGGCAGTCGGTTGGTGCCGCACCCAGCAGCGTCGGTTTTTCTGTACAAGACATTAAAGACCGATTCTTTTCAGACGGTCCAACCAGCGTTTATTCTCTTCTTAAAGCGGTTGACAGAACGATTGCCGATATCAACATACAAAGTGGAGATTGTATCACACAAACGCCGGTGGCCTATCCCATCAATCCGTTTGGGGAAACCGTGACGCTTTATGCTCAGTGTTACCACCTGTATCCTGCCTCGACGGAATCCAATGCCGGATTCTTTCAGTTTGGCGTCAAAGATAATCTGATTTATATCTCTTCCATGGGGGGTCAAGGACGAACTGCCATGATCATTTCTCCGTTGGATGCGAATGGGAAGCCGGTTGCAGTTCCCGTCGTCAATCCAGTTCGGGCTCCCAACTCTGATTACACCCCTAAACCCACGCTGGCGAAGATCGCAAGCAGCTATCAAGTGGAACTTTGGGGAGGAGTTGGGTATCTCAATGGCAGTGTAGGATGTAACAATGTCAAAGCATGGGATGGATGTTCTTATGGCATACTGCATCTCATCGCGAACACAGTGACCAAGACGTTTGAACTCACGGTAGCGGGGATGGGTTTTGGATTTTGTGGCGCGTCGCTGAAATCCGATGGAACCAACATTTATGTTTCAGGTTCACTCGATGCGGCTGGGTGTCAACCCACCAACTCGCTCTGTGTGGCAGCCAGCGACGCGATAACCCCTGCGACGTGTGGCAGTGAGCTCAAGAAATTTGGCTTGAACGCGCTCGGTCGAAAATCGGCGAAAAGCAGCGGCCTGGCTGTCACACCGCAAGGCACCACGGGACCGGATACGTATAGCGCAAGCACCTATCCTGCAGACGGTGGAAATGTCTTATTAAATGGCACCTCGTCAGATCATCTCAACTTTGGACCCACGGCTCCAACAGCAGGCGCTGGAGCGCTTTGAATTGATTTAACAGTTGCTTGCGATTTGGAACCGGCTTGCAGTACGCTTAAAGTGTATGAACAAGCGCGTTTTGCAAATATCGCTTCTGGCATTATTGGCCGTGTCCTGTAGTCACAGTGCGACGCCGGGCCCTGGGGGTGGCGGCGGTAATAACCCACCCGGTGGTTCCACGGGCGCATCTTGTTCAGCCAGTGTTCCTTGCAGTGATAGTAACGAAATCTGTGATTACTTGGTTCCATCTGCGCCACAAGGCACCGATGCAACGTGCAGGCAGAAATGCGATCCATCGGTAGGCTGTGGCGTTACAGGTGAAGTTTGTAATCCGATTTCGGGTGCGTGTGAACAGGGAGGGTGTGCTAACCAGTCCAATGCGAATCATGCTTGTGCACTGCAGCTTCCACAGGCAGGTGCGGCGTCTCCTGTTTGCATAACCACCAGTGGCAGCAGTTACTGTGCTTTTCAATCCGGTGGTACGAGTGGTACGAGTGGTACGAGTTGCCCGAGTGGTTTAATGGCTTCTGGGGGCTTGTGCAAGTTTGATGCTTCGAAGGGTTGTTCGTACAGCCTAACACCAGACCCTGTCACCGGGACGTGTGAGCTATCTTGTACTCAAGGCTCGCAACAATGCAGTGTTTTCAATTACACCAACACCACGTCGGGTTCTACGCCCACGCCAATTGCTTTTAGCTGTAGCCCGGTGACGTCGACGTGTGTGCAAAAATGTACATTGAGTGGCTCGTGGACCCCCGGCCAACCACTGGGCTCCGGGGGCTGTACGGGGGGGACACGCGGCGCGTGCTATGTGCCTGGCAATCCCGCTACAGGAACGGGGACGTGCGAAAAAGATTGTTCCAAGTCTCCATCTGCTTGTACGACTGGGCTTCAATGTGCCGAGTCAATTTGCCAGCAGCATTGTACACAAAACGGCGATTGTACAACAAAGAATAACACTGCAACTGGAAAGACCATTTGCGACTTGATTAGTAATGTCTGCCGAGTAGGATGCAAGAGTTTGTCAGCGAGCTGTCCCAGTGGACTGGCTTGCAGTGAGCTGAGCGCAACCTGTGTGCCGCAATCGTCCACTACCTATATATGTGCTGACTCTAAGAGAAACATGGGCTTTACGCCTTATTCAGGCACAGCTGTTTGTGAGTTGCCAGTTCCCTGTTCATCCCCATTTTTTGTTGCGGATTCTACAAATACCGTTTGTGGACTTGCGTGTACTGGGAATGATCAGTGTCCAACGGATAACTGTTCAACGACACATTTTAGTTATTGTGTGCTGAAGTAGGGGGAGAGTATGTGGCGAAATTGTTTGGTAAGTCTATTGTTGGTTTTCTTGGGAAGTTGCAGTTCCAACTTCAGTCAAAGCCCACGTAGCGATATGTCAAAAAAAATGATTGGTGGCATCCACGCTCAGACCCAATCCCAAACATGTACCCATAATAGCGGTTGTTCTAGCCTGGGGAACAATTATGTTTGTGACTATTATCAGCCACAGAATGTCGGTGGCGTAACAATGGGGACATGCGCATTATCCTGTAATGCCAACAACCCCTGTGTCACTGGTATTTGCAATCCCATCACCGGGACCTGTCAACCTTCTTGTACGGGAACGCTGGGTGCTGGTAAAAATAGTTGCTCCAATATCAATCTTAACAACGCACAGGTTGGCTGTAGCAGCAACAGTACAAGTGTCTCTGGCTATTGTTACGTTGCCTGTAGCAGTACGAATTTATGTAGTGCAAGTGGCTTGCCATCTAACACCGTGTGCTCTCGAGGTGTTTGCGTTCCGCCTTGTGGGGACTGCTCCACGGCGCCTCAAACCTGTGACCAAACGACTGGCGGTTGTGGAATAAGCTGTGCGCCGGGAGGAAGTAGCACGTGCCCACCGCTGCCACCCGTCAATCCCTCAACCAATGCATTGATGACCACAGGATGTAGTATCTACAGCGCAACTTGTGTGCCGCAGGGTCCTTCTTCTGGGAGTTGTTGGTTTAGCACATTGGCGGTTTCCACCACAGAACAGATCACTTCTACGACGACACTGCCTCTTTGTGAAACAGTCTGCAGTGTTCCTACCGGGAATCCATGCATGAGTGGTTCTGTCCAGATACCTGGAACAACGTGTTTAGGTGGTATTTGCCAAATAGGTTGTGCAGCCGGATCGATGTGCTCAGATGCAAATCAAGTTTGTTATCAGAATGGCAACACCAAGAACTATTCTTGTCAGATTGTACCTTTCCCTCCGCCGGGTGGCAGCTGTCCCTCGGGTTCAAACAATAGCGGTGGCTTTTGTATTCCATATAGCTGCGGCGGACAATGTATTCTGGGCAGCAGTGCACCAACCTGTATTAAGACAAATACATGTGGCTGTACCACTGCACCCACCTCATGTCTTAATGGCGCAACCTGTAACAGTACCGGTACCGCATGTATCTGTCCAAGTTCGTGCCCGCCAGGGGAAACGTGTACTCCAGAGAGTTCTGGTTTTGGGTGTGTTTGCGACACGTCCTCCTCTGCGAGTTCCTGTGCGAGTAAAAACGGGAAGTGTACAACGGCAACGCCGGCAACGCCTTCACAATGTCAGTTGCCTTGTGGTTCACCCGGTAACTTTTGTGCGACAGGGGTAGATTGTGTGAATAATCAATGCCAAATTCTGCCGGCAGGTGCCAGTCTTTGCGGGAATGGTATTGTGGACCCCGGTGAGCAGTGCGATGAAGGAGCATTGACAGGTGGTTTCAGCACACAGTCATCATGCCCACAAGATTTTACTTACATTTCATCTCCTGGCACCTGTCTTCCAATAGGATCGACGCAGAGAACTTGTAACTCCTCCACAGATTGTCCCAGTAACTATTTTTGTGGCACTCATCAATTTTGTGTGAAGCAACTGGGCAATGGTCTCAATGGACATTGCAGCAATAACTGTCAATTTGAGTGTGCAGTCTGGGTTGGGAACCCAGGTCTTCTGACAAATAAAAGTCAATTCTTATCGGCTGCGAACGCCTCCAATTTGAGTGCTGCATTAATGACCACATTAAACACTAATAAATCCTTAGGCTCGGGCACATGTGTCAATTCAGATGGTTCACCAGGTACTGCTGGGGGTTATTGGTTGGGGACTGCTGACAACCAAACTCAGTGTCCTTGTGGATATGGGATTTGGGAATCGAATGGGCCCGACGCAGTTAGCGCCACCATCAATATTACTCAGGGTATTAATATCTTCGGTGGATTCGTCGGAAACGAAAAATCGATTTACGATCGCGTTGCCCAGAACCTCAATACCGCCTTAGGTCAAGATGCACCGAGTGGAACCGTTTTAAATGGCAGCAGCAGTACACCTATTATTGAAATCGGTGGGGGTCTCGCGGCTCCGAGTCCGAGTCCGACAGTTATTTTGGATGGTTTCCAAATTTTGGGCGGCTCAGGTGGAACTAATAAGAGTTTTTCAAGTGATTTTTGTACGCCGTCACCTTCGTTGTTGGCAGGTGGCATTACCGTTTGCCCTGGTGCCACAGCGACGCTTCAAAACTTGCGAATCTCAGGAAATCAAACAATAGCCAATGGCGGTGGTATTCGAAATTTGGGGACCATGACGTTGAGTGACTCCATGGTTTCACTGAACAAAGCTCAAGCCCAAGGCGGCGGAATCAGCAATGAGGGAGGCACCGCAACTGTCGTACGGAGTACGTTTTTTGGAAATGGGTTTTGGAACTCCAACATACCATCGCTTTGTGCCGCTGGAAGCGATGGTGTGACAGCTGCAAGTAGCTCCAACACTAACGGGTGTCCTATTGGGTCGGTTTGCCCGCCGGCAGGTGGTCTTTGTCAGCCTCCCTGCACGACTGCAAATCCCTGCCCAGCAAGCATGGTTTGTCCAACGGCAGGCGGCTTTTGTACTACTGTAGCAACTTGTGGCTCCGGGAATGCGTCTCCTTCCTGCCCGGCGAGCATGACCTGTCCAAATGGGGGTGGTACTTGCACAGGAACGGCAACGACGCCGACCAGCGGCGGTGGGATTGCCTCCGTGGGGGGGAGTCTCAATGTTTATGCCTCCAAATTTAACGGCAACTATGCCTATACCAATGGCGGCGGGATCTACTCGAACAGCACCTTAAAGATAGTAAGCTCCCTATTTGCAGGTAACTGGGCGAGCAATGCGGGTGGAGGAATCTATTTGGCGGGGACCGTCGCTGGAAACCTCTATAATCTGACCTTCGTTGATAACGCAGCTTACAACCAAGGGGGCGGTGGAATTTATAACAATGGGACCGGTTCAACAATTTACAGCAGTTTATTTAGAGATAACAAAGGGCTGTATCCAGTGAATAGCAACAACCTGGCAGAATGGGGTGGAAATCGGGACGACTCGAACTTCCCGCAAAACCAAATTAACTCAATTTCGAATACGACTCTCACCCTTCCCTCAAGCATGTCATTTTCTTCTGGGAGCTTGAATTATAGCTACGTCGATATGTGCCCAATCATGGCCTATGGCTATGGCATTAGTCCGAGCGGAACTACTCAGGCTGGGGTCTGTGATGGGAGTCAAACCTGTGGGCCTGTGACAACGAAGATTAATGCCTCAACATCCTCAATAACCTTTAATCAAAATGGGACTCTGACGAATACATGTGGTGTTGCAAGTGAATTCGAAAGTTGTACTGCTCCGCTCTATGACAACTGTTCGCCGAAAACAGGGAAAGCGATTGTGGATTCAAGCATTGGTACGAATACGAAGTATTCACCACCATACAGTTTCGATTTAGCAAATCCACCCAATAACATTCCAACTAGTAATATCACACGAGGAGCCTACCAATCGACTACGGGTGGGGGCGGAGGATGTCACAGCAGTTCGGATTGTCCCGGGCTAGCTTGTAACAAGGCAGGATTATGTGTTGCCTGCGACTCAAACAACCCCTGTTCCACGGGGTATCGTTGTGACAGTAAGCAACATTGTGTCAAGGATACGCAGTGTCTTAGTAAATCGGGTTGTTACGCTAATTGGGGGGTTGGTTCTACTTGTGTTCAGAATAACTGTGTTTGTACCAATTTGGTTAGCAGCAACAAGCTTTGCCCCTCAGGGATGTGTGTTTTAGGAAATGTATGTGGGAGTATTTTACATAGTAATAATTATCTCTATCAGGGCAGTACGCTTGTTTCGCCTAGTGGCCACTATACCCTGATCATGCAATACGATGGGAATCTCGTCCTCTATAAAACTATTGGCGGCTGTACGATAGCAAACTGCTTTCAACCGTCAACTTGCCCCCCCAGCTGTAGCGTGCAGTGGAGTTCGAACACGAGTGGCACGTCTTATAACACGATGTTATTGGATGCCACAGGCACATTAACGCTAACAGGAGGTGGAAACGTGCTGAATCTGAGTGGTACCCAGGCTGATTCAAAAGATTACTTGGCTGTTCAGGACGATGGAAATTTGGTGCTGTACAACAGCTCGGACCAGAACGTATGGGCTACTAATACTGGCACTGGAACTACTAATTAGGTTAAGCAGGAAGTCTTCGTCATTTTTAGGTACAATAGAATCATGAAACAGATCCTGTTGCTCATACTGTTGCTGATTTTGTCCATCTGCCTTCTTATAGGCTTAAGTTGTGGCGGATCTGGTGGCTCAGGCGGGGGAGTAGCAGCTAGTTGTCCCGTTTGCACTACCTGTACACCGAGTACTGGGATTTTTTGCGATAGCTGCAATTGTCCACAAGCTCTCACAGCCGGACGGTGTGATTCCTCTGCTACTACTACCCCAATAGCGCAGCAATGCCCACCGCCCTATAACTACTGTTGTTTAGCGACCGATGTAGGGAAGCTGTCCTATTGTGCCTCGGCGAATATTTGTGCGGTGCAACCAGCAGCTAGTTCAGACAAGCGCATCTGGTTCGCGACGGATCCGATTCGGCCGGGTGTGAACGCGGGAGATCCGCCCAGTGCGCCCTCTGGCTCTGGTTACATCTACAACATCATGGCCAAGGGATACGCGTCGCTGGATGACTGGTGCATGAGTCAAGCGCAGCAATCGACACTGCCCTCGATGAGAAAGAAAGCTTCATGGACGGCGCTGATTCTAGCGCAGCCTGATAACAGTGGCAGTTTTTCCGCAGGCTTGAATCGATTGAATTTGATGACGCCAACGATTAATTCCAGTGGTCAGTCCATTTTGCCTTATACAAACCCGAACACTCAGGCTTTTTCAGGTAGTTATAATATTTATGACAAAAATGGTAGTTCAACGCTAACGCAATTTTGGACAGCAATGGGGGGGCAGCCAGGTTCTCCATCCGTATGGACTTCCCCAAACGGGGAGAGCGCGGCAGATAATTTTCAACTGCCTCAACCCGGTCCATTTTGCGCGGGCCCCAATAATAATGCATGGGGGACAACATCGGTGGGTAATTGTGCTGCCGCATATATTCCAGCTGGGATTGGGGGGTTGTCAACGTCAAACGTGATTGGTTTTTTCGTGAATAACGATTCGTCATCAGGTTACTGTGTTATTAACAATGATCAAGGTCAGTGTTTAAAAACTAATTACGATTACCAGATTGGCCTCTCCTCCTCTAACCCTATAATTTGCTTAGCCAACCAAAGCTGAGGCCGACCTATGTTATGATGTGTGTATGAAGCAAATCTTATTGTTTGGCTGGTTTTTATTGGGTGTAAGTTGCGGTGGTGGCTCCGAGACCCAATCAGATGCTGGAACTGAGAACCCATGTATCAAGTGCTTGTCGGTGTCTGAGGGGTTATTTTGTAACAAGAATGGCTGCTTGCATGCTTTAACCGCCGGCACCTGTTTTTCTCCAAGTACGTCAAATCCAACAGATTGCCCACCGCCGTATAATTATTGCGATTCGAATAATCATTGTGCCATACAGAAAGTTGCGGGGTCATGCATCAGCGACGCTGATTGCCTAACTGGATCATTGACCTATAAGTGCACAAAAGGCTTTTGTACGCTCGCTCCAGGAAGTACTCCTGTTTCACAAATTTGGTTCGCGACGGATCCGATTCGGCCGGGTGTGGTAGCCGATTGCAACGATTCCAACTGTTCCAACTCAAATGGCTACATCTACAACATCATGGCCAAGGGATACGCATCGCTGGATGACTGGTGTATGAGTCAGGCGCAGCAGTCGACACTGCCCTCGATGAGAAAAATTGGCTCGTGGACGGCCTTAATCATTGCGCAGCCGGACAACGGAGTCGGCGGTTATAGTGGCCTTTCTCTGTCAGGCACATATCGATTTAATGCGCTTCTTGGCCTGACACTTCCAGCACCGCCAAGCTATGTGTTTCCTGGTGGTAATTCGCCGTTTTCTGCTTCGAATAACGTTATAGATGACAAAAATAAACAACCTAGCTCGGCGGCAGGGAATTCTTGGTCAGGGATCAATAGGACATTTTGCCAGGCTTTGGTGGATCCTTCGTGTGGAGGCTTTAGTGTGGCTCTGACTTGTCAAGATTATGGAGCTTCATTTAATTACAGCTGTGGGGGTCTTAATTCATACACCCTCGGTGTTGGCACAGTAGAAATAGGTCCTCTTTGTAGTATTAATGATGGGAACACGGTTGTCTCGGGGAATTCTTGGAATTCGTACCAGGGTTCAGATCAAGGGGCGGTGTTTATTCTGAATCCTTCTGGCTGCCAATATGGGTTTGATTTTGCCGACGATTGTAATCAGGTCAACAACCAATATAATGGTGGCATTGGCACCTTATACAACGCCAATGGCGGCCAGCAAAAACCCATCCTCTGTCTCGCCAACCAACTCTAAGATACGTCGAACGCCGGATAGCTTTTCAAATTAACCCGGCCTTACGCTCATAGCTTGATCGCATGGTGCGATCAAAAAACGCCGCCTCTCCAGGACCGGACAGTTTTGGAGAGAACGGCAACCGTGTCAATACGGCCGGGACACCTTAGTGTCGACGGCCATAGGTGTCAATATGAGCCGTTTTGTTAAAATTCCTGTTCACGTTCTTGAATCTAAAATCTCTGCCTCGGCGAAGCTGCTGTGGATCGAGTTAGCGCGCGTGTCGAGCCCGAAGAGGCCAACGGTGTGGCCGAATCCAGAAATTTTCGCCGAAAAAATGCGGCTCTCTGTTCGAACCATTCGTCGTTTGGTCGGCGAGCTGGTGAAGGCGGGGTTGCTCACGCACCACGGGTATATTCAAAAACGCCAAAAGACGTATGATTTGGTTTGGACTTCCGTCGCCAAGGCTTCCGCCTACGCCAAGGCTACGGCGGACAAGTTGGCGGATAAACCTACCTCTGATTTAACACCCGAAGTTCTCGACAACTGGAACAAACGCTTTCCGTGTCTGGATGGTCTCTCGGGGAGGCCCACGCTGATTCAAGTTGTCCAACAAGCGGTGCAGGAGGCCGAGCAGACAAAGACGAAAGATGCTCGAGGTTACATCGAAGTTTCACTGAAGAATATGTCCAGATTTTGGAGCGAGAGTTACCACCGTGAAAAATTTGACCTGGTCCGGCAATTTGGCTTGTCCCCGTAGCTAGTTTTTGTTTCGGTCAACTACAAAATTTTACTGACGTCACGAGCAAAGTCCCTCAGATCTTGCAGGTGATCTTTTAGGATTGATTCTAAAATCTCTTCCTTGATGACCTGATATTCATGGATGGCGATATTTCTAAACCCCACCATCTTGCCGAGTCGTTTCTCAAGCGTGTCAGAGATAATGCCATGGGTTCTGAGCAACTCAAACGATTCTTTGAGTGTCTTGGGTATTCCCAAATTTTTCGCAGCAAGGATATGATTGGCTAAATCAATGGCAGTTTGGATCCCTCGTTGGAGATTTAACACGAAGATATCTTGAACATCCAAATCTTTAAGGGATTTTGGTTGGCCTTTGGTTTTGCTTTCAATTCGGGTCAGGCATCGTTGGATTGAATCAATTTTTGCCAGGATTAGATCTCGATCAATCATTGTCTAAGACTCCGCAACAGACCTTCTTCAGTGGGCTTTCGAAGGTGTTTGAGATCTGCATAATCCGTGATGAGTCTCATGGCCCATTCATGGTTCGCCCTGGGGTTAATATTTAGAATGAGTTGACCTTTTTCTAAAATTTGCATTCCAACAATTGGGTTGTTTTCATTGAGGCTGACCAGGTCCAAATCTATTTTTAAGAGTTCTGAAAGCCGTTCTCTTATTTCGAGTAACTCTAGGGGATTTGGAAGTTTTTCATGCTCAAACAATACGGCCAGATCGATATCGCTGCCTGGGTGGAGGCGATCAGGGGTTAGTTGTGAGCCAAATAGGTAGACTGCTGCAGTACCTGGGATTGCCAAGAAGAAATCGACAATGACTTGTTTTGTTTCAGGTTGCACAAAAATCTTCTAATGGCTCGGGGCCATTTGGTCAACCAAAACTAAGATCCGTCCCAAGAGGCCCATGAAGTTTCACTGAAGAATATGTCCAGATTTTGGAGCGAGAGTTACCACCGTGAAAAATTTGATCTGGTCCGGCAATTTGGCTTGTCCCCCGCCTCGGCGAAGGGGGAGGACCCGCACCATCACATGAACGGTTTTGCCACTTGAGAATATGTTCGAAATGTTGAATACTCCGTGGGATATGTATTGGGATGTGGTAGCTGTTAAGCCCCTGGTTGATTATCGCATAGAAGTTGAAGTCAAGGATGGACGAAAAGGTATTTTCGATTTGAAGCCCTATCTTGACTTTGGTGTTTTCCAAGAACTTAAAGATATTCGTTATTTTAACCAGGTCGGGATTTCTTACGGTGCAGTAACTTGGCCTCATGAACAAGATATTGCCCCAGAAACGTTGCTGGCTGAAATGGTGCCGGTTATTAAATGAAAAAATGCGGCTCTCTGTGGGCGCTTTTGCGATCATGGCAGCTCGACCAAGTTGACTTAACTAAAAATTTATTGTGCATACCCAGGCCTGCAATCAGCTCGCAGGCTCGCTGATTTTTGCCTGGGCTACTGGCAAGTCAGCGCCTTGCAGGCTCCAAACCGGAATCGGAAGGCAAACAGGGAAGCCGCTGTAAGCGGCGACGATTGGCGGTAGCCCAGGCATACGCGGGCGCAAAGCGCACGGGCAGGCCTGGGAGAAGAGGGAAAAATTCGCCAAAATATGGGGCACCAAAAACCGGGATTAAATTACAGACAGAATCAGTCTAATTTCGACAGGCTGGGCTTGTTCCCCGCCAACAAAATCACGCCACCGCAACCGTCTGCCCGTCCAACGTGTCCTGTAGCGCTTTAATCAGCGTTTTGGGCATGAACGGCTTCTGAACAAAGGAGGCCTTTTCTTTCAGGATTCCATTGCCCATGGCCGCATCACTGGAGTAACCCGACATATAAACAACGCTTAAGTTAGGGAATTTCAGCGAAAGCTTCTTCACCAACTCGGGTCCGTTCATTTTCGGCATGACCAAGTCGGTGAGAACCAAATCAACTTGCTCTTTCGACTTGTCGCACAGTTCCAAAGCTGAGAGCGCGCTTCTGGCTTCCAGAACGTTAAAGCCACTGCCACGAATAATATCGCAGGCGACTTGGCGTACAATGTCTTCATCCTCGACGACCAAAATGGTCTTGGTGTTATGGGTCATAGGTTGTTCCTGGGTAGATTCTGTGGCTGTCAGAGCAACTGGGAATGAGATTCGAAACGTGGTTCCTTTGGAAGGTGCGCTGTCTACGGTGATGTTGCCGTGGCTTTGTTTCACCGTGCCAAATATGGCAGCCAGGCTGAGCCCAGCGCCTTCTCCAAAAAAGGGCTCAAAAATATTTTTTTGAGTCTCGGCATCCATGCCCACTCCCGTATCGTGGACTAAAATAATGACTTGATCTTGAACAAAGTCCGTCGAGATGGTCAACTGGCCGCCTTGTTTCATGGCCTCGCGTGCGTAGTGCGCAAGGGTCATGATGATGTGCACGATTTGGCTGGGGTCTGCCGAAATCTTGGCCAAGTTCTCTTTGAGCTGCAGCTTGAACTCAATGTCTTCGCCGATCACGCGCGTGAGCATGTGTGCCAAGCTGGTGAGAACGACGTTGACGTCAATGGTTTGCTCTTTCATGACTTGTTGGCGACTAAAGGCCAAAAGTTGATTGGTGAGGCTGGCAGCCTTATTGGCGCAGTTGGCGATGGCTTCCAGTCTGGGTTTGGCTTTTTTGTCGTCTTTCAGATCGTCTTCCAAAAGTTCCGTGTAGTTTAATATAACTGTCAGAAGGTTATTGAAATCATGTGCGATGCCACCAGCCAGGCGCCCCAGAGACTCCATTTTTTGCGAAGCCTGAAATTGAGCTTCGAGCAACTTGCGCTCAGTGACGTTGATGGTAATGCCCAAGACACCGACGATGTTTCCCGTGGAGTCTTTACAGGGAGAAACGGTGGATTCATAAGAGAGGCCAGACCACTCTAGGTTATAGTGCTGGGTTTCCCCTGCCAAGGCCTTTCGATGCGCTGCAATTGGCATGAAGTGTTCATCCTTGGTTTGAAAATAATCAAAGAGGGTTTTGCCAATAAACTCATCCGATTTGCTGGAAGCTGTGACATACAAGTTTGTGTCTGTGGTCCACATGATAATAGGTGTTTGAGACAAGAGGGTTTTGATCTGTGGGCTAATGGTTGTGAGTGACGTATTCATGGAAAAGCTTCTCCCCTCTTTCATATTACCAAGGTTTTGGTTATGAGTGGGGGATGAGCACCACTTCTTTTTTGTTTACCAGCGAGTCTGTGACAGAGGGGCATCCGGATAAAATGGCCGATCAGGTGTCTGATGCGATTTTGGATGCCATGATCCAGGGTGACTCTCATTCACGCTGTGCGGTAGAAACTTTGTTTAAAACAGGCGTTTGCATTGTCGCTGGCGAAGTTCGGACGAAGTCTTGGGTGGACATCCCCCAGGTGGTTCGTAGGACCATCAGCAAAATAGGCTACACGTCTTCCGATACCGGCTTTGATGGGTTTACTTGCGGTGTCCTGGTGGCGATTGAAGGTCAGTCCAGCGACATTGCCATGGGGGTGGATTCGGGCAATGACAAAGAACAGGGCGCGGGTGATCAGGGCATGATGTTTGGCTATGCCTGTGATGAAACACCTGAGCTGATGCCCATGCCGATTGCCTACGCGCATCACTTAACACGCCGCCTGGCCAAAGTGCGTCATGAAGGTCGTTTAAAGTGGCTGAGACCCGATGGCAAAAGCCAAGTGACCGTGGCCTATGAAAATGGCAAGCCTGTGGGAATTAACACGGTCGTGATTTCTACGCAGCATACGCCGGATGTCCCCATTGCGACGTTACGAGAAGCCGTGATTGAAGAAGTGATCAAAAAAGAAATTCCTGAGTCTCTCAGAATGCCGGGCATCAAATACCACATTAATCCGACGGGGCAGTTTATTATTGGCGGTCCGATGGGTGACACGGGTGTCACCGGCCGCAAAATCATCGTCGACACGTATGGTGGCATGGGCCGTCATGGGGGCGGGGCATTTTCAGGCAAAGACCCCTCGAAAGTGGATCGTTCAGCGGCGTATATGGCCCGCTACGTCGCCAAGAACATCGTGGCAGCCGGGTTGGCCAAGCGTTGCGAGGTGCAGCTGGCCTATGCCATTGGGGTGGCCGAGCCGGTGAGCATCATGGTGGAAACGTTTGGGACGGGGAAAATTTCAGACGAGAAGTTGGCCGAAAAAGTACGCTCGGTGTTTCCGTTAACGCCGGCTGCGTTGATCAAACACCTCGATTTGTTGCGGCCGATCTATGAGCCGACGGCGTCCTATGGACATTTTGGGCGCAACGAGCCGAATTTCACGTGGGAAAAGACGGATTACGCCAAAATGCTTTAGTCGCAAGACACCCGGTAGCCTTTCTCGCACCCTTCCTGCATGGTTTGTTGAATCCAATCATAGTAGGCGTCTACCCGTGTATCGAATCCGCCTTTGCGGCAATCGTTGTCTTTTCCATAGGACGTGACGCCTGCAAATCGCAGGGGAGGCGCTGCTCCGAGGACCGTGGGCTCAAACTGAACGTAGGTTGCCCCACCGGAATCTCCGAAACACTTGTGCGCACTGTATTCTGAAGAACCCAGCTGCATTTCCAATTGCGTTAACGCGTTGACGAATGTGCTGGCGCAGTGCTTGGTAGGGGGCGTGTTGACCGTGCCTTTGAGGCCAATGGCTTGCTGTCCCCACCCTACGATATAAGCCGTGAGACCGGGTATGAGGTGATTGGCCTCTTGCGGCGTGATGAGCTGGGCAGGAGGAATAGACGAGCGGCGCGATAGAAAAAGCAGCGCCATATCGTGATGAGGCCCGGGGCTTCTTATTTGGCTGTATCCGCCATGCATGAGGATGGCATGAACAGCAATCATCGTCGTTGAGTCGGAATCGAATTCTTCGGATGAGTAGGTCTGCATGTCTGCCCGGGGGGTGACATAATAACGAAAATCATCTGGCAGCGTGCTGGTTGGCATCATGAATTCTGCGACGCAATGCGCAGCGGTCAGTGCCACATCGGGTGCAATGAGCGTGGCTCCACAGAGACTCGCCACGCTTTCGCCCACGCGTCTGATTAATTCCAATGAAGCAGGGAATTGCTGCTCTGTGCAACTCTCTCCGTTAATAATAGCCTCATGGCTAGAGATGACAGTTTCATGGGGCCCACATCCACTGAGCAGGAGAACCAAAAATAGCGCTTGTGTTTTCATTCCTCATGTTATTTTCGAGGGAAAGAATTTGGACTTTCCTCTTGCCCCAGATTTGGCTATGAGTGGCGGATGCACATCGCCATTTTGTTGTTTTCCTGGTTAATATCCATCCCCCTCGGGGCCTGGAGTGAGTCCGGTCACCAGGTGGTTGCCCAGATTGCGCTCAACCAGTTTTCGCCTGCTGAGCAAACAAAAATCCAGGCGGTCATGGGGGACATCGTCAAGATGGCCGCCGAGCCGGATGGCTACCGCGAAATTTCGACAAGTTTAGCCGGCTGGCACTATATCGACTACCCATGGGTCGAGGAGCCTGTTGCCGAGCCCATTAAGTTGGTGCGCAAGAAAGACAATATTGTTTGGGCACTCAAAGAAGCCAAAAAGGTGATTCAAAAAAGCTTGAAAGACAATCGACACCCCGAGTTTGCACATATTTTCAAAGCCAACTTCGTGCATTTCATGGGCGATATTCACCAGCCGTTGCACTGTATCTCACGCGTGACGGAAAAAAATCCCAAAGGCGATAAAGGCGGCAATTTATATTTCGTCAAGTTTGAGAACAGGAAAATAAGCCTGCATGTTTTGTGGGATATCGGCTTTGGCAGTTTAGATCACCTGACATTGAACGAAGTCGCGGCATTGGCCAAGGCCATCGAAGCAGAAGTCCCCCAAGAGGCGATCACCGGCAGCTTCGAAGACTGGTCCAAAGAGAGTTATTATTTGGCTCAATCAGAGGTCTACAAGACGCCCGAGGACCAAGAAGTGAGCAAATCTTACGTCGAGCAGGGCAAAAAACGGGTCAAGAAACGCCTGGCGCTGGCTGGTTATCGGTTGGCCAAAGAATTGCGTGAGTGGGCGCTGTGAGTCTTGAAGTTCATATCACGGGTCAAGATTTGTTACCCAAAGCCAAGCGCGCAGATATCTTGCGCAAGATTCGGGGCCTGCCTACGCTAAAGCTACGGCAGGCAAGTGAGGTTTCACTCATCTTCACTACGGACGCTGAAATCAAAGCGCTGAACAAGCGCTGGCGCGGCAAAAACAAACCCACCGACGTGCTGTCTTTTTCGGCCCAAGAGGGCGAATCCATGCCGGGCTTGGAGAACACGCTGGGAGATATCGTGATTTCCGTCGACCGAGCCAAGGCTCAGGCGGCCGAATTCGGTCATGCGTTTGCCGACGAGATACTGGTTCTGTTTGTGCATGGCGTCATGCATCTCATGGGCCATGATCACGAACGGGGTCCTGCTGAGGCCAGAAAACAGGCCGATGCTGAAATGAAGCTGCTGGAGAAAATCGGCGTGGATCCTAAGTTAGCGTTATGTGGGCGTGGTATCAAAAAATTCAAAATGACGCGGCCCCGCGAACTGATTATTGCCGAGCTCGATAAACAGCGTGCCCATATCAGTGCCGAAAAACTATTGGCTTTGGTGCGCAAAAAAGATCCTCAGGTGAGCCAAGCGACTATTTATAGAACGCTGAAGCTCTTACAGGATTCTGGGCGCGTGAAAGCGCATTATTTTAACGACAACGAGGCTGTGTTTGAGATCAATCATGAGCCTGAAGAACACCATGACCATTTGATTTGTGAGGGTTGTCACCAAATTGTTGAGTTTACGAATCACGAGATCGAAGCTCTGCAGGAGGCCATTGCCAAGGAGCATGGCTTTCGATTGACACGTCACCGCATGGAGCTCTACGGAATTTGTAGTCGCTGCGAATAAAATGACTGCGAGAGGGGTTTCATGGGCATGAGATTGTTGTGGGTATTTTTGGTTGCGGTGCCGCTTTGGGCGAAACAGGCCCCCAAACCACAAGCATTGCCTCTGCGCGAGGGCCCGGTGAGGGCTGCGTTGAAACGGCACTATAAGATCCACCTGGTTCGAAATTTTACGGCCGAGGCGGATCGAGAGATCGAAAAAAAGCTGTCTAAGAAATAGGAAAACCATGGATCACGAATCTGAGCAAGTTAACGCGCTTTCACAGGAAATTTTAGGGTCTCATTTTGTCAGACTCACCACGGATTCTTTGGAACTCAAAGAAGATTTTGTGGCGAACAAAGCCAGGATTGAAGCCAAGATGCGTCAAAGAATCGGCGACGAAGAAAAGCCGTTTTCTGTATCGGGTACCGGTGTGGGGTTGGTCGATGCGTATTTCGAAGGCCTGCTCAGCACTTTTTCGGCAGAATATGTCTCGCTGGCCAAAATCACGATTGTGGATTTTAACATCAGCAGCAAAATGGTTGGCATCAAAGGCAGCCATACGGACGCCATGGCCATTGCGGTGCTTCGGGTCAAAAACGCTGACAAACATGAATATACATTTTCACACAAGAGTGCGTCGATCAGCCAGTCCAGCGTGGGGGCTGTGCAAGATGTTTTGCAGTTTTTTGTGAACAGCGAACGGGCATTTACACAGCTCTACATGGCCTTGGAAGATGCCAAAAAACGCTCGCGGTCGGATTTAATCGATAAATATCAAATCCAGATGTCTACGTTGGTCAAGGCGACTTCGTACAACCAGATTGTGGAACGGTTGAAGAGTGTGTAGACGATTTTATAGCTACTCCACGCTTTTCTAAGGGTAATTTCAGAGAGGACGTCAACATAGGCATATCCGAATCGAAACTTCGAATTTGTCGGACAAATCCGAAGTACTACTTCGAACAATAATGCTGTTTATGGTTGATTTACAAAGCTTTTTTCTAAAAAAATATCAAAATTTCAGGTTTTAGCCCCACAGTGGGAAGGCGTTTGGCTGTTTAAAAATTCATCCTTAACCAGTAGGCAAAAAGAGGATCGTCAAACAAACACTCTGCTAGAGGTTCAGGTTTGAATCGAATTGATGACAGGCCCTAGTTTTTCCTTGACACCGTGTAATCTTTTGGGTTACAGATTGTGTCGTGGCCATCAAAACATTTAGAAGTAAGGGGCTTAGAAATTTTTTTGAAACTGGTAGTAAAGCAGGCATCCAGGCGTCTTTTTCAAAAAAGCTAGACCTGCTTTTAGATCGACTTGATGCTGCTGCAGAGCCAAAGGATATGAATTTTCCAGGATCTGATTTTCACCCCTTAAGAGGAGACCTCCATGGTTTCTATTCGGTGCACGTTAACGGAAATTGGACGGTGATTTTTCGTTTTGAAAAAGGCGAAGCGGTAGATGTCGATTTGGTGGACTACCACTAGAGGAAGAGAGCAGATGAACAAACATCATATTAGAAAACCAACCCATCCGGGCACTGTGCTGGATGAACATTATATTAAACCGCTCGAGTTGAATCTCGATGAGCTTGCTCAACGTTTAGGAATAGCTCGTAATACTCTATTCAAAATTCGAACAGGAAAGGCTTCTGTGACTCCGCACCTAGCGCTTTCTTTAGCGAAGGCATTTGATACAACACCCCAATTATGGCTCAATCTACAGCAAAAATATGATTTGTGGATGGAACAAAATATGGGAGTCCATCACCGAGTCATACAGATTATTAAAGATGGCATGTTCCTACCAGTCCCACAAAATCTTGCTCTTAGAAAGAGAATGGCTGCTTAGGCAAATTCCTGAACAAGAATTGGTTACTGTCGAAAAACTGTTCTTGAAAAAATCTGAATAAAAGACCAGAATAAGGGCACAGGAGCGAGATAATGAGGCGTTTAGCTGATATTGAGCGTGAGGCGGAGGCACTTCCTGCGGAGGAGCAGGCGGAGGTGCTTGATTTTATTGCGTTTCTTAAAAAAAAGAGATTGTCGCAGAGCCCTAAAAAGCTTTTTCAGACGCCTGAAGAGATTGAGACGTTTCTGCGCAGTGTTGCAATAGATGTCAGTGACTATCGGTTTGATAGAGAAGAAGCGAATGTCCGCTTGAATGATGTAAATTCCAATGCTATTGCCCAGGAATATGGCAAATTTATTTAAAGTGAGATTAAACAAAACGTCCGACAATTTCGAGGATCTTTTTCTGAATTCATTTCGTGATATCCATGCGTTAACAAAGAAGATATGCACGTCGGAAAATATCGATGTGAAACGATACCTTAATGCAGGAGGAGAAACGTGGCTAAAATTTGATAATACCTCGATCACCATCGAAACAGAAAAATACGTCACTATTCGGAAAGATGGCGCTCAGGGGTGCGAGCAGTTAGAATATGATTTTGGAAAAAGGAGCCCAGCAGAGGATTCCTTCTTGTTGGCTGTTATGAGCATTTTCTATCATCATGTGCCCCAGACAGAATTCTTTAATGAAGTTGAGCCATACGGAGATTGTTTTGATGATGGGGTAATCCTGGCAAAATTGGTCAATGATGAAATTGAAAGTCCTTTTTCTGGAAAATTGAACACAAACCAGAGGCTATTGATAGCCAGTCCCTATGTAAAAGAAATATTTCTTGGTTTGGTCGGTGGAGCTCAAAATAGAGAGGTACGTTTCTATCCCTAATGGGAAGGCGTTTAGCTGATATTGAGCGTGAGATGGAGGGGTTGCCTGTTGAGAGACAGGCAGAAGTGCTCGATTTTATTGAATTTTTAAAAAGAAGGCAAGCTTCGAAGCGAGAGGTAGGTTTGGATTCGGAAGTTTCGGCGCATACGAAACGCATTGAAATCGAGACATTGGCAGGTGCTCTTGCGGATGATCCCATTGTAAGGCCTCCCCAGGGGATTTTTGAGGTTCGGGAGTCCTTGGTGTGAGGCGAGATCCCCAGCGGATTACAGTCGGGTATGCCTACAGTTTAATGACACCCTGAAGGGATATCATAAGAACTGCTAAAACTTTGAGCCGTGCAGTCCCAATGGTGAACTGTTTGTTTGGTGGTGGAATAAACCAAGGTGGTGTTACTGCTATCTTTGGGACGAAATATCAGTTGTTTACCAGATTCTTGGCCAACACTACTGCTTAAGGTCACGGTGATGGTGGCATTGTTTTCGGTCACGCTGGCGACGAATTGAGAAGAGGTTGTGGTGCAAGTTGGCGTGCTGGTCCCCGTTTGCAGTTTATCTGTGACCAATTGCTTGCAGGGTTGAACCACCATCAACGCTTCGCTGATGTAAGCTTGCTGCCTAAAGCCTTGAAAAGTGAAATCTGCTATCATGGCTAGAACGCCTAAAAGAGACACGGTGACCATAATTTCAACCAAGGTCATGCCTCGAGATATGTTGTTCATTTGATTGCCTCATACAAAGTAAAGATTGGTAAGAACAAAGCCAGTAGAATCGTCAAGGTAATGGCTCCAAAGAAAACTGTCATGATGGGCTGAAGCATTTGCTGTATTCTCGCAGATTGCTGATCGCCTAAAATTTCATAAACCCTCGCAACGGCGGTGAGACTTTTATGCATTTGGCCTGTGTCAGAACCAACAATGAGAGCTTCTTGTATGGAAGGCATAAAATAACGAGATTTTTCCATGGCCTGTCCAAAAGAATTCCCTTCGATTAAAAGCTGTCTTAGCTGCTCAATTTCTTTGCTAAAAACTGGATTTTCCGCAGATTGCCGCGACAGTTCAAGACCTGTCTGCACCAACACGCCTAAGCGATAGAGCGAGGCAAACAAATAAGCAAAATAAACATTTTCATATAAAATATTTAATTTTCCAAATAAGGGCATATGAAAAGATATTTTTCCAAAAATCATTCGAGCATTTTCGGAAAGACGCAAGATTCGAAACCCAATAAAAATCAATGCCAATAAGAGAAGCGCCAAATACCAATATTGAACAAGATATTGACTAAGTTCCAAATAAAAACGGGTGAAAAACGGGAAAACAATTTCTTTTTTTTCTGCTTGGAAGCGTTTAATAACATCGATAAATTGAGGTAAAAGATAAAAGCTGAAAAAAATGATTATGCCGGCCATTAAGAGGGAAATACCGCCAAAATAAAACCAGACGGTTTTAGTTTGTTCTTTTCTTTTATGTGATTTTTCCATTAAGGTGCATGCGTATTCTAAGGTTTCTTCTAAGTTTCCGCCGCTTTCACCAATTTTGATGAAAGCTGTAAACTGGCTATCAAAAATCCACGGGAATTCTTGCATGGCTCCCGAGAGGCTAGAGCCAGATTGAAGCATCCCCAAGGTTTTGAGAATTGCATCTTTAAAACCTTTATGTTTTCGATGCTTCGCCAAAGAACGCAAAGCATGTTCCAAAGAAGCGCCTGCTGAAACCATGGCTTGAAGTTCTCTGGCGAATAAAATTTTGTCGCTGAGTTTGGGGCGTGATTTTAAAATTCCGGCATATTTGATGCGGTCCCACAGGTTGGGTTCTCGAATCCACACAGGGGTGCGGCCGCCTGAGATGAGAATTTGCTGGAGTTGCTCGGGGGATTCAGCATTCAGGCGAGACTCAATGCTTTGGCCATCTTTCAGGCGTGCTCTGTAAATGTAAGTTTTCACGGAATTACATGTCCTGGGGTTGAGCAAGTTGGGTAAACATTGATGTTATTGACGCTGTAAGTTCCTCCGCTGGGGCAGCTTAAAGTTGGGAGCCAGCCGTTGGCTCCCATGATTTCGCTGTCTGGCGGCGGGTTACTAAAAGGTGGACCAACACTGGTATGTTGGTCCAACCATTTGCGCTTAGCCCATTGAATTTGTTTCAGTTGGTCAATGCACGTGAGTTTATTGCTCAAATCTTGATTGCTGCTTTGAAAACTGGGAATGGCCATCATGGCCAAAACCCCCATGATGCTCATGGTGACAATCAGCTCTACCAAACTAAAGCCATGTTTTTTCATAGATTATGCCCTGGGATGCTACAAGTTGGAAGGGTTGCTACGTTGCCAAGTGTATAGGATCCGCCTGAAGGACAGACGGGTTTGGTGTTCCACCAGCTATTGATACCAAAAAGATCTGAATCTTGTGGGACATCGTTGCTGTTTTTGTTGTTAACAGCTGCCCACTTATTTTTTGCCCATTCGATGGTTTGGAGGTTAGACACACAGGTTTCTTGGTCCGAAATCAGGTGTGGGCGATGAAAACTGGTGATAAAGTAAACAGCCAAAAACATGGACAAAAAGATGGTTGTTACCCAAATCGACATCTAATCAAAACCTCCTTTGTTGGATGCTACCATAATTGAAACTTTTTCAGGTAAAATGAACCCATGATGAATAAAACCTTGGACAAATCATGGGTTCTCTTTTGGGCCACAATCCTTTTTCTGTCTGCCATGACCCTTTGGAGTCTTTTTGTGGTGCCCTACTTACCCACCAACGACGGTCCGCAGCATATTTTTTCAGCCCATGTTGAAAATCACTACGATGACCCCAAATCTATCTATCCGATTTATGTGACACTTTCGCCGCAATTTGCCTACAGCGGCTTTTCAATGATCATGATCCCCATGGAAAAGCTCTTTGGTTGGAGGCTTGGGTCTCAATTAGCGATTGCATTCATTCTTCTCCTGAATGCTTGGGGCTTTATTGCCATGGTTCTAGCCTTAAACCAAAAGCGCAAATGGTTGTCTCTGTTGGCCTTTCCCTTCGCTTGGTCGTTTTTTATCTATATGGGTTTTTTTGCTTTTGCCATCGGAACAGGGCTTGGGCTATGGATTACTGCCTGTGTGCTTGGCATCAAACAATGGAACTGGCTACGCTGGGCCAGCTTGTCTGGGGCCTTATTTCTCCAAGCCACGTTCCATGTCTTTACAGCTGTGCTGACCGGGACTTTGGTACTCTGCTTATTCGTATTTCGAGAGCAAGGTTGGTGGAATCGCATCAAGCGAGCCCTTAAAATAGGTTTATTGGGAATACCAGCAAGCCTCATTGGTCTTCTCACATTTTTAACTTGGGGAATTACATCGGGCACTCCACCATTTCGGGAACGCTGGATGGATCATCTCTTCATTTTTCCCCGAACTGTGATGCCAGGCCCATGGTCTCAAACTTTAGCCTGGCTATTGTTGATCGTTGTAGCGATTGGGTTTGGGTTTTATCAACTCAAAAAACGAGCCATGTCTTCAGACGAAGTGATTTTATTTATTTTTGGAACTTTAAGTTTGCTGATGGCATTTTTCCTTCCCAGAGACATTTCCAATTGGCAAGGATTTTCGATGCGTTTTATTCCAATCGCCGTCTCTTCTTTATTGATTCTGCTACCCTTTGAACAATTAATCACCACAAAAGCCAAGATACTTTCAGGTGTCCTATTCTTCCTCATTGCATTCACTTTTCTAAAAACTTTCGCTTCGATGAACCAAGATCTCTATGCTCATTGCAAAGACTGGATTGAATTTCCTGTCCAACCCACACACTCAAATCTTCGTGAAAATCCTCGCATTCTTCATATCGCTCTGACAAGAACTTGTGGTCAAACTGATAATCCACCCCAGATGGAAATACCCCATTTAAGCCCAGAATTTCATGGAGCCATGCTCTATGCAATTCAAAGCGATTCTTTACCTGCTTCCTTTTTCTCAGGCTCCATGGCAGGAGCTGCTATCAAACCTCGAGAACCCCCTGGCATCACTCCTGAAAGACCTTACAAAAAATTAGGGGCTCAATTCATCCCCTCTGGCATCATGAAACTACTTGAACTTAAATATAAAAAACGCGAGAAATTCATCGGACGAGCGGCCTCCAGAGGTCTCGGGGCAGAATACAATCATATTTTGATCACAGGCCTCAAAAATGGCGACTCAGAAATATTTCAACAAATGGGATTTGTCGAAGACAAACGGCAAGGAGATGTCAGCTTGCAACATTTTGAACCTTGTAGCGTGACCTTAAAGAGTCGAAGCTATTCAAAACCTGAAGCTCCAGAACTCGATTTTGGAACCGATTTATACGCCGAGGGCCTAATTTTTCTGGGTGCGAAAGGCACTTTGAAAGGCAAAAAAAATGGAGCTGCCGTGTATGAATATTCTTACGCACCCTGTGGCCATGTCTATGCCTTAAGCCCTAAGGCCACCGGCGCTCTTTCCATCAAAGATCCGAAACATCGACATCTTAAAAATAAGATTATATGGTTATACGGCGTATGTCAGGAACCCAAGGAACCACCCATGTGTCTGATTCCAAAATCGTAGGGTACCCAGGACCAAACATAACCCACGATTGCCTGTTTACAACTCAGGGTCTCATTATGAGCGCTATATGGATGACATTTTGATTTTATGCCAAACTCAGCTGGCTTTAAAGCGCGCTAAGGCCCTGTTTTATGAGATTATTAACCCTTTAGGGCTCAGCTTAGCCATGAGCACCTGAAGCGTTATTTGAAGCACTTTGAAGCCTGGGCCCGCGGCGGGCTTCAAGACTTGGTATCCGAAAATCTCCATTTCCCAGGCCCATTTCCATGATCACATTAACTATCCAATTTTACATAATAATTCCTTGACATAACGGGCTACTTTGGTGGCGGCGCTCTGAGGTTAGTACACCCTTCTGAAGCTTAGAAGTGCGCCTAGGGTGTGCGTGATTAAGCTTGACCAAAAGGAGGTCATTATGTTATTTAGATCTAAATCCCTGACGCCTAGAGCGTTAAAACGGGGGTATCTATATAGAGGCTCTTTGCTGGTAGAAGTGCTTGTCGCAGTGTCGCTCATCGCGCTCATCGCAATCGTGGGGACGCGCTCTGCGTACCATATCCGAGCGGGGGTCGCGAATAGAACTGAGGCAACGCGAATACTAACGGGAATGCGAGACGCCGTTGACGCGCACTTGAGGGAGGTCATATACTCGACAACAAGTGCCTCCGTAGTGCTAGTGAACGCGTCTTTTTTTGCAGCTTGCACTTTCAACACTGGGACAGCCGGGGACAATACGCCTGATGCCTCCTGGGCAGGCTGCGCACAAGATAATGCAACTAACTGGCTGACAGAAACTGCGCTCGGGGGGAAAGCCAACCGCTGCACCGCATCAATCAATAGCGCTACAGCTAACGACATGACACTCTTTGTGTTATGTGATTACAACAAAGACGGCGTCCTAGCAACCTTCCAGCAACATGGTGACTTCAGTGGGTCAAGCGTGGGTGATTGGGAACCCAACCAAGAGATAAATCCATTTGAATAGTTTCACACGCTGCATATGCAACGCCTGGCACAATAACTGTGTGAGGCGCTGTATACGTTACTGCAGGACAACACCAAATCATGTATTAGAATCCTCAGAAGACCAAACAGCAGGTAAATCACGACAAGCTTCATCTATGCGTCAATCAACAGGAACAGTTCACGCATACCAAAGGGCCTTTAATTCATCTCCATTGATGGCCACCACTTAAATAGCGTGCTGGCTTTAATCACATCTGGATTTCCAATTAAATACCGGGCCTATTTGGACCACAGTCGCCTGGCGGCTTCACTATATCTGTCGTTTTCATAACTATTTGGCTAACTCCTAAAAACTAAAAGACTCATATTTCATATTGGAAGAGACGCAGGCTTGCATTTAGAGTTGCCAGATGCTTAACTCATCAAAGTGAATCGGTTGCTGCTGAACATATTTATTTCGATCCTGATTCTGAGCCAGGCTGATTGTGCGAACCATTTACAAACACAGCAACATGAGGCCGATTGGGAGGTTTACTTCAGGCGCCTTTTTTGAAGAAATGCAGTTACCTAAGGCTTATACCCTGTCGAGTTCTTCAGGAGCGCGCTGCTGCTTTAAACCCTGCTTGTCGAAACGAATATTTGGAAATAGTCAGACACCATGCCGGTATTAGAGCCAAATTTCATCCCCCTTGAATTTTCTGACTACTGCATTAGAATGCCTAAGTTATCGATTTATATTTTAAACTATGACTAAATCTGAAGAACAATTGAAACAAACCATCGGAAATCTGGATTTTTCCATGATTATCAGTAAGATGGTCAGCCATCAGGGCTGGAGTCGAAAAGACGCTGAAGAAGTTAGTCAGTTGTACAGAAATTTCTTGTTCTTATCCGCAAAATATTCCGACAAAAGATTGCCACCATCTGGTGATATTGATGAATTTTGGCACAACCATATTTTAGATACTGAAAAATACGCGCAAGATTGTGATGCCATCTTTGGCAGGTTTTTTCATCATTACCCTTACTTTGGGATTGATGAAAAAACCAATCAAACAGACCTTGGAGACGCGTTTTCTGATGTTCAGCGCTTCCACCATTTGGAGTTCGGAGATTACATATACGAGATTAGGGGCTGGCGCAAAAAATTGGCCTCCTCTTTGAAACTGCTTTTAAAGATCGCTGGTCGATCTTTGGGGCTTACTGATAAACAAAGGAGAATACGATGAAAAAAATATTTATGAAGTTTTTTGCTAAAAAAATTGCAACAGCAATCGATTGCTGTGGTCAATTTCCACCCAGAGTCTAATAGTACAGGGATATTACCTTAATCGACAAGAAGCATCTGAGTCTGCTCAATGCTTTTTGCCATTAGGTCAGTGATTTTGAGTTCTCTGTCCAAATAGTCCTGGCTGAGTTGTTTGCTGTTTAAGCATATATTCTGGACTTTTTCGTCAAACTCAGCAAGAGCATGTATCTCATTGATCACCTGTGGTTGAAATACAAATTTCGTTCTAAAACCAGCTTCTATCGCTTCAAATCGAACCGTATTTCGGAGTTCTTGGTCTTGCTCGCTTAATGGCAGACTCATTTCCTTTTTTGATTTATATTGGCATTTTATTACAATCGATTTGAAGATGGAACGGATCTGGGTTATCGCCGTCGCTACTTCACTCGAGACTGCGATTTTGTTTTTCAATGTTGCCTCAATCCCAGCCTGTTTTGCCCTGCTGGCATCGTTTCTTCTATCTTCCAGTTTCGTAAAATAGTAACCCGAAAAAGCAATCATGACAGAAATCAGCAAAGGGAGTGTTTTGTCGAAAAACCATCCCCAAAATTGATGCCACATTGTTTTGGGCGGGGAGATAGCATCTCGCAAAAGTTTTAACTCTTCTGAAATCCATGCCTTTTGTTCTTCTGGAATTTGCACTTTACACCCCAAACAATCATCAGTAACCAGTCATATTATCCAACGCCTGCTTTGTTTCCTCAACTTTCTTGCTCATCGCATCAAGAATGGCTAGCTGCTTCTTTTGATAATCATCTCGGCTGATATTTTTCGCACACATATTCTCTACGGAAGCATCCCAAACCAGGTAATCCCGAATCATTTTGTCCATCCTATCATCAGGGCCCGAAGGGCAGGGACTTGAAAGTAGCCTCCCCAATAAGACAATCCTAACCCAAAGCCAGACTGCATTGCAAATGAGCTCACCTTGATTGAAGTCTTAAACTATGAGATATTGCGGCTATGCGTTTTTTTAATACAGCGGGCCCCATTGTTCCTGCAAGACATTATTTTGTTCCCAATCGATCGAACGAGTCTGAAATCAGAATACTGATCGAGCAGGAAAAATATTTTGTGCTCCATGCGCCCCGGCAAACAGGTAAGACATCTGGGATTTTAAGCCTGTCAGAGCAAATTAATCAAGAAGGCCAATATACAGCGCTCTATGTCAACTTTGAGCCTATCCAAGCGGTCCGGAACGATTATGCCAGCGGCAATCTAGGAGCTGTAGATTTGATTCGACAAGCTCAGAAACAGGATTTGAATCAGGAGATTCCATTTTCAACAGTTTCTCCAATAACAGCTTTGCAAGATTATTTGTCAACCTGGGCGATTCAAAACCCAAAGCCAATCGTTCTGTTTATTGATGAAATTGATTCTTTGGTGGGAGATACGCTCATATCCGTTTTAAGACAGCTTCGAGCGGGTTATGCCAAGAGGCCTCACAAGTTTCCTTCATCTGTCTGCTTGGTGGGGGTTCGCGATATTCGGGATTACCCAATTTGGTCTGAAGCGACTCAGGCTGTTATCCAAGGTGGAAGTGCTTTTAATATCAGTGCGAAAAGCTTGTCTTTGAGCACGTTTAATTTTGATCAAGTAGTCGATTTATATGCCCAGCATACCCGCGAGACGGGTCAAGTTTTTACGCCGGAGGCCATTCAATACGCGTTTGACCAAACACAAGGACAGCCTTGGTTGGTAAACGCCTTGGCCTATCAGGCTTGTTTTGAGCAAGTTAAAGATCGCACGCAGCCAATTACTCAAGATATTTTAGAGCAAGCCAGAGAAATTCTGATTGCGAGACGCGATACGCACCTAGACGTGTTGATTGACCGCCTGAAAGAGCCTCGGGTACACCGAGTGATAAGTGCTATTTTGCTCGGCAGCGCTGTGTTTGATTTGCCTCAGGATGATTTGTCTTATTCTCTGGATTTAGGTTTAATTCGTAAAGACGAGTATAAAAACTTGGTGATTGCGAATCCCATTTACCAGGAAGTGATTCCTCGAGAACTAACCCATGTGATTCAGGCGACAATGACCGAGCAGCCAGCTTGGTATGTCAAATCAGATGGCAACCTGGATATACAGAAGCTGCTTGAAAAATTTGTTCAATTTTACCGAGAGAACTCAGAAGTGCTGGTTCCGAGTATGGGTTATCAGGAAGCTGGGCCTCACCTATTATTGATGGCTTTTTTGCAACGGGTCATCAATGGTGGTGGCAAGATTCATCGGGAATATGCGTTGGGCCGTAGGCGCGTGGATGTGTTGGTTGAGTTTAAAGGTCAACGTTTTGTGATTGAAACCAAAATTAAATATGGTCCAAAAACTTTGGCAGATGGTTTGCTACAAACAGCCGATTATATGGATAAAAATAACTCGATGGAAGGCCACCTTATGCTGTTCGATACGAAGAGCAAAAAGACCTGGGACAAGAAAATTTTTCAGGAAATTCGTCAGGTAGGCAAATTCTCTGTTAAAGTGTGGGGGCTTTGAATTAGACGGTTGCCATCCCTCAAATATCCAGATATTTGTCGGTTGTGGACACCTGATTAATATTATTTTATGGATTAATAGCTATTTATAGCTGATTTAATTTATAATATAATTATGAAGATTAAGACCTGTGTCTTTCCTGTTGCAGGGTTGGGTAAGCGGTTTTTGCCTGCGACCAAGTCCATCCCCAAGGAAATGCTGGTGGTGGTGGACAAGCCACTGATTCAATATGCAGTCGAAGAGGCCAAGGCGGCTGGGGTGGAGCGGTTTATTTTCGTGACCAGCCAGGGCAAGGCGGCCATTGAAGACCACTTTGATTCAAACGCGCGTTTGGTGGATGAGCTGCGCCGCCGCGGGGCTTTGGCCGAGATCCAAAAAGTCGAGAGCATGTGTTTGGAACCCGGCCAGGCGATTTACGTGCGCCAGTCACAGCCCTTGGGGCTAGGCCATGCGGTACTGTGCGCCAAGCAAATGGTGGATGATGAAGAGTTTGCGGTAATTTTAGCAGACGATTTGGTTTTATCTCAAACGCCTTGTTTGGTTCAAATGACGCGAATTTATAAGCCCACCGATGGAAACATGGTGGCTGCGATGGAAGTGCCGCTCGATCAGACGCATCATTATGGTATTTTGTCGCCTGAACAAGTGAGCGGCCGCAAAATGGCGGTGAAGAGCATCGTCGAAAAGCCTGCGCCCGGCCAAGCTCCGTCGAGAATGGCCGTGATCGGTCGTTATATCTTGAAACACAGCGTGTTTGATTTCCTAGAAACCGTGCAGCCAGGAACCAATGGCGAAATTCAACTGACGGATGCTCTTTCAGCGATGATACCGCCCTTTGGTTTGACAGGCTATTTATGTGAAGGCCAGCGATTTGATTGCGGGATGAAAGGCGGCTGGCTGGCCGCGAATCTTGCTTTTGCCTATGCCAACCCTGAATTGCGGGCTGCTTTGAAAAAAACATGGAGAGAGCTATGCGAGTCACGATAGTCGGGTCAGGCTATGTGGGGCTGGTGACAGGTGCTTGCTTGGCCGAGCTGGGCCATGATGTGACCAATGTAGACCAAGATAGCGCTAAAATTGCGGCACTTCAAAATCCGGGGTTAGGGGTGAGGTTTCCAATTTATGAACCCGGCTTAGAAGATCTGGTCAAAAAGGGTCAGCAATCGGGCAAGCTCAAATTTTCGTCGAATCTTGCAGACGGTATTCGAGAGGCCGAAGTGATTATGTTAGCAGTTGGGACCCCTGAGCGCCCCGGCGATGGTCACGCTGATTTGACCTACGTGTTTGACGCTGTCAAACAGATTGCACTTCTTTTGAAACCCATCCCCTCTCCACAGGGTGGAGAGGGGTTAGGGGTGAGGTTCGTCATGAAATCGACCGTGCCCGTCGGAACGGCTAGGCAAGTGAGTGAATTAGTTGCTGGCAAAAAATGCCAGGTTGTTTCGAATCCGGAGTTCTTGCGTGAGGGCTCAGCGATTGAAGATTTCATGCACCCGGATCGGATTGTGATTGGCTCAAACAATGAGCAGGCGCGAGCGGTCATGTCAGAACTCTATCGGCCCTTGTTGAAGCAAACCCCTGTGTTGTTCACAAACTGTGAGACCGCGGAGCTGATCAAGTACGCATCCAACGCATTCTTGGCCACGAAAATAGCCTATATTAACCAAATGGCGGATGTGTGTGAAAAGACAGGCGCTGATATTCAAGAACTGGCTAAAGGCATGGGGCTAGATCCTAGAATTGGCACTCAGTTTTTGAACCCCGGTCCCGGTTATGGCGGCTCTTGCTTCCCCAAAGACACCGTGGCTTTAAGTAAGATGGCGCAGGATGTCGGGAGCCCGGTCACTATTTTAGATGCCGTGATAGAGGCCAATAAAGCCCGTGTGAAACAAATGGCTCAGCGTGTGTTGAGTATTTTTGAAAAGCGCGGGGGTGCTTCTGGAAAGACGCTGGCTGTGTTGGGCATCACATTTAAGCCTCATACGGACGACATGCGAGAAGCCCCCAGCCAGGTGATTTTGCCAGCTTTGCAGAAGGCGGGTTTGAGCCTGGTTGTTTACGATCCCGCCTATGCACTACGTGCTTCCGCGGGCACGGCCGATGTTTATAGCACCATTGAAAACGCAGATGGAGTCTTAATCCTGACTGAGTGGGACGAGTTTAAGCATTTAGATTTGCCGCAGATGGCAAAGACTTTACGAACGCCCAAAGGCTTCAAACCCCTCTTGATTGACCTAAGAAATATTTATGACCCAAGCCAAACAAAAGATTTCGAATACCATTCAATCGGGCGAGGTGCTTAATGGATATCAGTGTTATTTTGCCTGTCTACAATGAGCGCCAAAATATTGGCCTTGTGATTGACGAGTTGAAAGAAGTTTTGGTGTCGTTGGGCAAGCCATTCGAAATCATCGCTGTCGACGATGGAAGTACAGATGGCTCCAGAGAAATTCTCAAAAATCTGGTTCGTCAGCATGACATTCTGAAAGTCATTTTCTTTCGCAAAAATTACGGCCAGACAGCGGCATTTGATGCTGGTTTTAGCGCTGCCTCGGGGGATGTTATCATCACGATGGATTCTGACTTGCAAAATGACCCCCATGATATCCCCAAAATGATTGAACAATTAAATGCCGGCTATGACTTCGTGACGGGTTGGCGCAAAGAGCGCCAAGATGGCTTTTTTCTGAGGCGATTGCCCTCAAAGATTGCCAACTGGTTGATTAGAAAAATGACCGGCACGACGGTGCATGACCTGGGTTGTTCTCTCAAAGCCTACCGACGGTCGATTACGGAAGAAATGCATTTGTATGGTGAAAAACATCGCTTTATTTCCGTGATTGCGAACTCGATGGGGGCACGCGTGTGTGAAGTTGCAGTCAACCACCGAGCCAGACAGGCTGGCAAGTCCAAGTATGGTCTATCCAAAAGGACCATCAAGGTCTTGTTGGATTTGACAGTGATTAGCTTCATGCAGCGCTACCAAACCAAGCCGATTTATGTGTTTGGTGGAGTGGGCTTTATGACGATTCTGCTGAGTGCGCTGACTTCAGCCTATGTCCTATGGGAAAAGCTGGCGCTGGATATTTTTGTGCATAGAAACCCCTTGTTTATGATTGCCGTGGTATTTTTCTTGACGGGGGTTCAATTGGTGGGTTTAGGCATCGTCGCAGAAATGATCGTGCGTAGTTATTACGAATCTGAAGGCAAAACGGCCTACTCTATTCAGTCCCGTTTGGGTTTCTAAGTATGTGTGGTTTCGTTGGCTATATCACGCGTCAAGAGGACCGAGCCTCTCTGGCCCGCATGCTGGCCCGCATAGAGCATCGTGGCCCGGATGGTGAGGGGCAAGCTTTTTATACGCACCAAGATTGGTTGATTGCCTTGGGGCATCGCCGGTTATCGATTATCGACGTTGCCGGCGGTGCGCAGCCGATGCACGAAGGGAATGCCCATATTGTATTCAACGGCGAGATTTATAATTTTCGTGACCTATCCAAACCTCACCCCCTAACCCCCTCTCCACCAAGTGGAGAGGGGGAAAATTTGTTTTCAAGTCCCTCTCCACTTGGTGGAGAGGGATTTAGGGTGAGGTCAGACACCGCCGTACTACTCCATCATATTCACACCCGTAAAGAACCTGGCCTGGTGGACTTAAACGGCATGTTTGCGTTTGCCCTCTGGGACCAACAAGCTGGCTCGCTGTTATTGGCCCGTGACCGCGCGGGCATCAAGCCCCTGTACTATGCTCCCCTGCCGGATGGCGGCCTTGTATTTGGCTCTGAATTAACGGCTGTTCTGGCGCACCCGGCTGTTTCGCGGAGTCCCAACTTATCTGGCATCGCTTCATATTTCTTCTTAGACTACGTGGCTGCGCCGGGCAGCTTGATAGAAGGTGTTTCGAAATTAGAACCTGCGCACTCGCTCAGATGGACCAGTGGCAAGCTCGAGGCCCCCAAGCGTTATTGGAGCCTCTCAAATCTCTCATCCAATACGCAGTCCGAGCGCGAACTCTGCGACTCATTTGTGAACCACCTCGAGACTGCTGTCAGGCGCCAGCTGATTGCTGATGTGCCAGTTGGTATATTTTTGAGTGGCGGCCTGGACTCTTCATCGGTGGCGACGTTTGCCGCCCAACAAAGTAAGATTCGGATGAAAGCCTTCTCCATCGGCTTTGAAGACCCTGAGTTCGATGAAATCAAGTATGCACGTCAGGTGGCCCAGCAAATTGGTGTTGAGTCTATTGAACATATTTTTCGAGAGCAAGATTTACTCCAAGAGTTGGATAAAATTTTAGATGCCCTCGATGAGCCCTTGGCCGACCCGTCGTTTTTGCCCACGTATTTTTTATCCCGCCTGGCAGCCCAAGAGGTGAAAGTTGTGTTGGGTGGCGACGGTGGAGACGAGCTATGGGGTGGCTACCCAACCTATTGGGCACATCGAGTGGCTCGAATCTATCAGGCGATT
>JAHFEF010000019.1 GCA_023248545.1 Myxococcales bacterium
CTGTCTCTAAATTGCCAGATGCCGATGACGCGGCCCAGTTGGACGATGGTGCCAGTGGCATTGCCGAGCATGTCATAGACAAAGCCAAAGTCGCTCTTTTTTGTGGTTCGCTTGCGATTAAGCCAACCCGCAGTAAACGGATCCCAAGGGGGCAGAAAGACGATGCTGTGTTCTAGCGCCAGCGCTTGTTTAATCAGTGGGACTTTTTCTTTCAGTACATACAACTCATCTTTGTGACTTTCTAGGCTGACCAGAGTTGTTTCACGTCTCAGATTCGCGAGACTGCGTGCAATTTGATTTTCGTTTAAGCCGGTCCACCAGAGGATATCGTCTTTGGACACAGGCCCATAGGAAGAAATATAACGACGCACCATGTGGGTTCGGGCGCCTTCTTGGTTTTCGGAACTCAGCCTGAAATCGGGAAACCAATTCTTGGTCAGCGCATATAAGAAGTCATTGCCCTTCCAGCCCTTGTGGTAGGTTCGTACTAAAATTCCTAGTTCGCAGAGCTTTCGTATAATCAGCCGCTGAGTATCAAGCACGGGCATGTGGCAATTTCGAGGGTACAAGATGTCAAAAATTTGTTCATGGGTTTGAGAAATGGTTGAGTTGCTTTCTTCTAGACGGAATTGCATTCGAGCCAGATCGTTTTCTGAAATTCCGGCTTCACCGAGCTTGTGTTGATTGCTGTTTTTGAGGAGTTGATTCAGCGCTCTGAAATAAATAGGATAATCTACACTGGCGAGCAAGAAGAGCGAATTTCTAAACGCATTGGCACGAACCAAAGTTCGATCGGTCAAGATAGCTTCGTCTAGATCATTTAGTCTGATTTCTGGGCGCCTGGCTAAGATCGATAGAAAAGCGACGGGATTGGCACCCACGAAGCCAATCCGATTGGCTAAGGCTTCGACCAAAGTTTCCTGATCATCAAAACGGACCAGACTGGCATGATGGTACTGCTGGATCGCCTTTAACGTGAATTTCTCTATCCGCTGATTCATAAGACATGGATAAAGGAAAGCCAAAGTGAAAAGCAAACGATAAATCAACTTGACATGATGGAATTGATGCCAAGACCCGTGAGCTCTACAAAATCATTGATTTTAGTGTTTGCACTTTTCCTCATTTCAGTGGCAATTATTTTAGGGAAGATCGGAATACCCAATTAAGGCTTGTTCGGCCACGTCGCCTGAAATAATCGGTATCCTTTTAACTTCGCGTCCATCCAGCGCCATGATGACTTCCCGGACGCGAGATTTTTGAACGTCAACAATGATACCACTGCGATCAGGGACAAAATTAAACCGCCCTCGATCTTCCCAGTCAAAAAAGCAGGCCATCCCTACAGCGGGCTCAAGAGATCCCCGAGGAATATAAAAATTCTGACGTTTCAAAAAATAAATTAAATTAGCCGTGCTTCTGAAAAAATAAGGCATTTCAGGCGTATTGGAACCGCCGCCAATTTTGCGATAGCCACTTTCATCTCGCCAGAAATCTTTTTCAAGTGCTTCCCGAAGCCATGGGGCGCCGGCAATCATGACCACGTCAACAGCACACAGCGGTGATAAAATCGGATCAAAATTGGGTTCGATCTTCGAACCGACCAGCCCCTGGGCAATTTCTGCTGCCGCCTGGCGTCTTTCTTGGCGAGCACTGCTGACGGTTTTCGAAGTGTTTGTTTTCATCGAGCGATCATAAAGTACACCAAGGCCCAGGGGACAGTCAGCAACAAAGCATCGATTCGGTCTAAAAATCCACCGTGTCCTGGCAATAAGTTACCCGAGTCCTTGACGCCATAGAGGCGTTTGACTTTGCTTTCTATCAAATCCCCTGCGGGCGCCAGAAAAATACAGGGTATACAAACCCAGAGAACATCAGCCGTCGAAATATCGCCGAGAAAACTTCGTAGGACAAATGGCATCAAGAGTGTTCCGAAGGCGCCACCGGCAAAGCCTTCCCAGGTTTTTTTCTCGCTGATTTTGGGTGCCATTTTATGCTTACCAAATGCTCTGCCCGCAAAATACGCAAAAGTATCATTGCACCAAGTGGCCATCAGCACCAAGAGCACCCAGTCAAAGCCAGCAAGCTGTCTGAGGAAGAAGAGGGAAGCTAAACCAATTGAGATGTATAGATAGCCAAGAAACCTCACCCCTGACTCCTCTCCACCCAGTGGAGAGGGGAATGCTCTGTATTCGTGAAAGCATAATACCCCGACAACGCCCACCAACAAACCCAAGGGCCAGCCACCCAAATAAATCACCCACAAAACACCGGGCAGTAAGATAACAGCGCTCAAAACACGCAATAATAGATTCATGAGGATTTTCCAAATCGTCGTTGCCTGCCCGCAAATTCTTTAAGCGCAGCGTCAAAATCAGCGCGTTTAAAATCAGGCCAGAAGACAGGCGTCATGTATAACTCTGCATAGGAGAGTTGCCACAATAAAAAATTAGAAAGCCGAAATTCACCGCTGGTTCGGATCCACAGGTCTGGATCAGGCAAGTTTCTTGTTTCTAAATATTGGGCAAATAAGTTTTCAGTGATATTTTCGATGGCGACTTTGTGATTTAAAACATCGCGGGCTAAATTTTGAGTGGCTCGGGTGATTTCGGCCCTGGAACCGTAAGAAATGGCCAGGGTGAGCGTGAGCTTTTTTCCATGCTGCGTTTTATCGCAGATTTTCAAGATTGCTGTCTGAAGCGCTTTGGGGAGACGCTCCAATGAACCAATTGTTTTTACCCGAACGCCCTTTTCGATTAATTCGCTGCTGTCTCTGCTTAAATAGTCGCGTAAGATTCCCATCAATCCAAGCACTTCGTCTTTGGGGCGTTTCCAATTTTCTGACGAGAAAGCATAGAGTGTTAAATAGGGGATTCCCAATTCGCCGCAGTATCGGACAATCTCAGTCGCTGAATCAACACCTGCACGATGGCCTTCCAGTCGGCTCAGGCCTTGTCTTTGGGCCCAGCGACCGTTGCCGTCCATGATAATAGCAATATGCTCAGGGAGTGTGTGCATTGCGCCGAGCAATATTCAGAAAGTCACTGGAAAAAGTTTCGATTTCCACAGCCATCAAGCGAATGCGGTTCGAAAAATAGTTGTAGGCGATCACAGCGGGTATCGCTGCCAATAGGCCTGCTGCCGTCGCCACGAGTGCTTCTGCAATACCGGGCGCAACAGTCGCCAAACTGGCTGAGCCTCGGGCGCCGATCTGTTCGAATGAACTCATAATTCCCACAACTGTTCCGAATAGGCCAATAAATGGCGAAGTAGAGCCTACGGTTGCCAAAAAAGAAACTTGAGACTCAAGTTCTTTCATTTCGGCCATGCTGGCTTTTCGCAACGTGTGTTCTAAACTTAGGTCATCTGCTCTAAGCTCTTGATAGCCTTTGCGAAATACTTGAGCGATGGGGCTTTTATCAAAACGCCTTGATTCTTCGAATACTTGATCAAGGCGTCTAATTTTCCAAAAGAGATCCGAGAATTCCGCCGAGCTATTGCTTGCTCTTCTCAGCGTAAACAGCTTGAGCAAAATAATTGACCAGCTGATCACCGAAAAAGTCAACAAGATGGCCAACACACTCAAGGCGATGGGGCTCGCCTGCGAAATCCACGAAAAACTCATAGTCACCTACTTACCGGAGTAGTATTCCACAATCAACTGTTCGTTCACAATGACGGGGATATCTTCTCGGGCAGGGACCATGGCCATCTTGAATTGATCAGAGCCATCGACCGGTGTCAAATAACCTGGCAAGGCCAAATTATTGGGGTCTTGGCGATTCTGAGCGATCGCTTCTTTCATCTTAGACTTTTCGTGTGTGACGAGCAAATCGCCTACCTGAACGGAGTAAGATGGGATATCGACGCGGCGCCCATTGATGCTAATATGTCCATGTCGGGCCATTTGTCTGGCGGCATTGATCGTTGGCGCGAAACCAGCTCTAAATAGCACGCTGTCTAGGCGTCGCTCTAAAGAAGTCAGCAGGGTGAGCCCTGGGTTTCCCTTAGATCCAAAAGCTTTGGCGACGTAGCGCTTGAGTTGGGCTTCACTCAAGCCATAATGAAAGCGCAGCTTCTGTTTTTCCCGAAGACGCAAAGCGTAGTCTGAAAGCTTGGCTCTTTTGGTAGGGCCATGCTGACCGGGACCATACGGTCTGCGAAGATCTGGGTCGGTGCGCATGAGCCCGGGCAATGGAGTGCCGAGACGGCGAATGATTTTTAAACGAGGTCCTCTATAACGTGCCATTTTTTTCTCCTAGTTCGCTTTACCGCTTAGGATGAGCTATTCTGTGGGCAAAGCGTGTGGAGCTGTCTTAGTAGACTGCTGGCCTTTGGTCAACCAGGTCCTGATGGCTCGTTCATGGCAGGCATAGTTTGGGCAAAATTCATGTGTACCGTTGCCTTTGCTGACAAAGTACAAATAATTGGTTTTAGCAGGCCATAACACGGCGTTGATGGCAGCCAACCCAGGCGAAGCGATGGGTCCTGGTGGTAAGCCGGCATGCAAATAAGTATTATACTCGTGACGGTGTTTTAAGTCTTTTTTACGAATCTTACCCTTGGGGCGCTTGATCCCATAAATAACCGTGGGGTCTGTTTGAAGCTTCATGCCGCGCCTGAGTCGATTATAAAATACGCTGGCAATGATGGGTCGTTCGTGAGCGTTGCCAGTTTCTTTTTCGATGAGAGACGCAAAAGTCAGAACTTCGTTCAAGCTATAGCCGATTTGTTGCATGCGTTGCTGCATGGGGGGCGTAATGTGTTTTAAGAGTTCGGCGTACATGTGCTTGAAAATGCTGAGGGGCAGGGTACCGGCTTGAAAAATATAGGTGTCTGGAAACAAATAGCCTTCAATGCCGCCCTTAACTGTCGTCGGAATATTAAGTTCTTCGTGCAACAGAGGGTTCGCTATGGCTTGTTCAAGTGCTTCTTTCGAGGCCAAACGGGTTTTGGCGATGATTTCGACGATTTGTTGCTGATTCGAGCCTTCTGGAATGGTGAACTTGAACTCACGTTGGAGACCATGGGCCAGCATGTAAATAATTCTCTCGGGCGTTGTGTGGGCAGGGATTAAATAATCGCCGCTTTTGAGTTTATTGGCGTCAGGGGTGAGCAATCTTAAATAGGTGAAAAATAAAAAAGAGCTCGAAATAACGCCTGATTTTTTGAGATCACGGGCAATTTGGTGTGCACTGCTGCCTCGCTCGATAATGATCTCGACTTCTTGAAAATTAGGCCCTCCTGTATGCGACCAATGCAGTAAGGCACTGTAGAGGCCAAAAACGCCCAGCGAGAGCACCAAGAAAAAAATAAACCCAAGTTTAATGATTCTGCGCATGAACAAAATTCTCTATTAGAATTCTAGCAGATTCACTGTCCAATTGTTTATTTTTTCCGGTTCGAATTGAGGCTTCATGAGAAGTGTAAGACTCGTCGACGAGAAAAATTTCAAGATCGGGAGGGGCTTTTTGTTTGAGGGCTTCGTAAAAGCCTCTGGCGCGCTTGGCCATGGGGCCTTCTTGGCCTGATTGAGGCAACAGGGGGTATCCAATCAGAATACAACCAACTTCGAGTTCGTGAGCCAGGGCCAGCAAATAGGCAATGTCTTCAGCTCGGCTTTTAGGGGTTAAAATGGGCAGAGCACGGGTGGTAATGCGTAGTTCATCGCTGACCGCCAGGCCCGTCCGTTTTAAGCCTAGATCCACCGCGAGTATTCTCCCCGTTTTGCCTCCCTCTTTCTTCATTTCAACCGAAACTGCATGGGCAACAGCGTGGCCAGATTGGTTTCGGTGATTTCACCCTGGGGGTTTGACAAAACAATCGGCAAATCCGGTGCAAACTCTGCCAATACTTGTCGGCAGAACCCGCAAGGTGACGCGGGTGGGCTGGACTCTGTGACCACAGCAATCGCTTTAAATTTTCGAAAGCCTTTGGATATGGCAGTAAAAACAGCCGAGCGTTCGGCACAAACCGTGCCACCAAAGCTGGCATTTTCGACATTGGCGCCTTGAATAATTTCACCATTATCAAGCAACAACGCCGCTCCGACGGCATAGTTTGAGTAGGGCGCATAAGCATTTTCACGGGCTTGTTTGGCTTGCTCAATTAAATTTTTATTCATAGTAGACAACCTCGGATTTGGGCATCGCTTAAAATATGCTTCGAATCTTTAGCGGTCTGGAAAATTTGTGCAACTTGTTTTTCGGTGGCTGCAATTTGGCGGTGAGACAGCCAATAGCGAATATTGGAGAGCCCGCTCATGGGGCCGATCTCTATGATTTGTTCTTGGCCAAAGTCGCTGGCCGACACCGAAGAGTATACCAGATCGGCCCAGCCCGGTTCGCCTTTTTGCTCCGCTTTGATCACGGCAGCTGCGTGCACGCCCGTTGCTGTTCGAAACGCATCTTGCCCAAATACGGGGTAGTTATAGGGAATCGGAACCCCACAAGCTTTGGACACCAAACGGGTATACGCACTCAACGCATGAGTATCGCCGGTATAAAGTCCCAGTAATTTGAAATTGATAATCAGCTGGTCCATCGATGTATTGCCGACGCGTTCACCGATGCCCAGGCAGGTTCCATGGATGCGCCTACAGCCTGCTTTGGCTGCTGCCAACGCGTTAATTAATCCCAGGCCTCGGTCGTTATGACCATGCCAATCGAGCGCTATTTTGTCGTCCACCCGGTTGCGCGTCCAAGTCACCAAGTTTGAAACGCCCTCAGGGGTCGAGTGACCACACGTGTCGCACAAGACCAATCGGCGAACTCCCATATCGACCGCGCGTTTGAATAAAACGCTGAGGGTGTCAGGGTGTGATCGCGTGGTGTCTTCGGTCACAAAAGCCACTTCAAGATTTTGTTGGTGGGCAAAATTAAGCGCGGTTTCACAGGTATGAAGCAGCCTGTCTAAGTTCCAATCTTCGACGGCTTGTCTAATGGGACTGGTACCCAAAAAGCAATAAGCGGCGATCGGAATGCCTGCTTGTTGTTGGATATCCGCGATGGGTCGAATATCGGCTTCGACGGTTCTCGCGGCGCAGTAAGCCTGAAGTGCCGGCTTTTGGGTTGCCAGATATTTTGCCAATTGGAGCGTATTCTCAGCGGCTCGTGCACCGGCGCCCGGCAACCCAATGTCGGCGATGGTGATGCCGAGTTGGCTCATGAGGCCCAAAATTTGGATTTGTGTTTCTAAATCCGGTTCTTGAACTGAGGGCGATTGAAGCCCATCTCTGAGCGTCTCATCGCACAACTCCGGCATTTTTAAATTGGCGGGTGGGTTCCAGTCATAGATCAGCTCTTTCATTGGAGGGTAAATATCCCTGTTTGTTCGCCTGGTGCACCCGAGAGAGAGTGTACTTCATAGACGCCGCTTTTAGAATCGGTGAATTTTAAGATGACCTCGAGGCTTTCTTGGGCGTGCAAGCCCGTGTTGGATTGGAGGATGAGGCGATTTTTTCTGAGATCATACTGTCCGGCGCTTTCTAAAGCCCCAGTGGAGTTTTTGGTTTCAAATTGGCTCTTGGAGGAGAACTGGGTGGTAAACTGGTAGCCTTCCAGGCCAGCAAACGAGCCTGAGCCGGAAGTCACCGTGCCCCTGAGTGTTTTGCCGGCCAGAGAAGCTGGTGCTGCGTTGTTGTCCTTTTGGCAGGCCCCTACAAGTACAAATACGAGTAACGCGATCAGTTTCATGGCTAGATTTTTAAGCGAAAACCTTCCCGCTTGTCAATTAACTAAAAATCTGACAGAACCGAGCGTATGACTAATTTTGTTGTAACCGACGATCCACTGAACAACCCTAAGAATGCGGTTGGGGGCGGCCGTAATAAACGACGTTTGGCTGATTTTTTCATGCAAAATAAGATGCCTGTGGATTATCACAACACAGACGTTTTGCGCCGTTTTATGTCCCCAGAAGGCAAAATTTTGCCAGGCAGACGCTCGGGGCTCACTTCCGCCAACCAGCGCAAAGTGATGAAGGCGATTAAAAGAGCGCGTATCATTGGTATTTTGCCGTACGTTAACGTAGAATATTAGGTAGAATGAGACTTCAACATGGGGTGGCTCTTTTAGTAGCGGTCACTCTTCTGATCGTAGGTTATACGACGCTTGCTCCGTCAGGCCTGCCTAAGTTTTGGTTGTTGCGCCAAAAAAAACAGAATTTAGAAACCCGGGTGACTGCGTTACAAGAACGGGTGTTTGAGCAAAAAGAAAAAATCAGGCTTTTGTCAGGTGGTACGCCAGAATCTCGTGCTTACCTAGAACAAATTGCGCGCCGTGAATACGGTTTTATTGGAAATGGCGAGTCTTTACTGATACTTCATTAGGAATGAAGAAGACTTTCATCCTAGATACCAATGTTTTGCTGCATGAACCCAGGGCGATGTTTAGCTTCGAAGACAACCATGTGGTCATACCCATCTACGTGGTTGAAGAGATCGATAATTTTAAGAAAGAACTTTCAGAGTTAGGCCGCAACGCGCGTCAAGTGAGTCGGTATTTGGATGAGTTGAGATCAGACGGATCACTTTCCAAAGGCGTCAAATTAGACTCTGGTGGTACCCTTCGGGTGGCCATCACGTCGAGGGTTTTGCCGCCGGAAATTACCACCGATCGGGGCCAGGATTCAAAAATATTAGCGGTTGCTCTCGATTTGCAAAGTCAGTTGGTGGGCCATGAAAAACTGATTTTTATTACGAAAGACACAAATCTTCGCATTCGTGCCGATGCCATTGGGATTGACACTGAAAATTTTGAGCCCGAGCGCACAGAAGTGGAAGAGCTTTACAGGGGTTATACGACCTTGGAAGTCGATGGGGAGCTCATCGATGAGTTTTATGCCAAGAACAGCCTGACACTGCCTGACCCCTATTATGCACCCAACCAATATTTGATTCTCAAAGACAAGCATAATCCGTCTCATACAGCGTTGGGCCGGTTTAATCTGCAAGACAAGCAAGTCACGCCACTGTCAACCGTGCCCAGAACAGGTGCTTGGGGAATTCGGCCTAAAAACAAAGAGCAAGCATTTGCATTGGATTTGCTTTTGGATGATTCGATTAAGTTGGTGACGCTGGCTGGCAAGGCAGGGACCGGTAAGACGCTCTTGGCGATCGCAGCCGGTTTGCAAAAAGTTGCCGAGGATCAGGCGTTTCAGCGCCTATTGGTCAGTCGGCCCATTTTCCCCTTGGGGCGTGATATCGGATTTTTGCCGGGTGACGTCGAAGAAAAATTAAACCCCTGGATGCAGCCGATATTTGATAACGTTGAGTATCTGATGGGGATGAGCAATAAGAACTCAGGCAAAACCAACCGAAGTTACCGTGAGCTGATCGACATGAATATCATGCAGATCGAGCCGCTGACGTATATTCGAGGGCGTTCGATTGCCGCGCAATATATGATTGTCGACGAGGCACAAAACTTAACACCGCATGAAGTTAAGACGATTGTTTCTCGTGTGGGTGAAGGCACTAAAATAATTCTCACTGGTGATCCTTATCAGATTGATCATCCGTATGTAGACGTGACCAATAACGGCCTGATTCACGTCGTTAACCGCTTTAAGTCGGAGAAAATCGCTGGGCACGTAACATTGGAGAAGGGTGAACGTTCAGAGTTGGCTGAGATTGCGGCGAACTTGTTGTAAAATCGCTGAGAGCTTTAAAAACTCTGCCCAATCGTAAACAAGAACTGCATGGAGGAGTCGCCTGCGGGCATTCCCGGTGTTCCATGTGGGCGTTTTACCAATGGGAATCCCCATTCAAAACGCAACGCTCCAAATGGACTCAACCAGCGCACCCCGAATCCAGTCGCACTGTACAGGCCCAAACCATAGAACGTACCGAGTGGATCTGAGTAGCCTGGGTGCCGATCACGCAGGTTTTTATCGCCGATATAAAACAAGCTTTCGTCGGGCGAATACACGTTGCCCATGTCAAAAAATAAAACAGCCGATAGATTGACGGGCTTTACCAGTGGGAATTCGAGTTCTAAATTGAGCAAGAATTGCTTGTTGCCACCGACGTTAATTTGTCTCACGGGCTGTGAACTATATTGTTGCCCGACGTTTAAGACCGGCCCAATAGATTGAAAATAGTACCCTCTAAGGCCGGTTGCAGCGCCCAGTTGAACGCCTCCCAATCTGAAATTTTCTGAGACCAGCTGGACTCCGAAACTATTTAAGAGCCCCAAATCGACGTTTAATTTTAAAACCCAATTTTTCAAGAAAAACCACTCGTCGAAATTATAGTAGAATCTTGTATTGCAGCCGTAGCGAATAAAATTATTGGTGTTGGAGCCAGATTCGAGTTTCTCAAGCAAGACAGAACCTAAATAAGAACTCGCAAACTCGGTCCTCAATTCTAAAAAATAACCAGCTGATGGCATCAAGCGATTGTTGCGCTGATCCATTTGAAGAACAGGCCGGATCAAAGAGGTGTAACGCGGCTCGTGCAAATGCCAACCCCAATAATTCACGCCTTCTAAGCTGTCTTGGATTTCAACGCGTTCGGCCATGTATGAGAGAAAAAATCGGAAATTCTCGAAATCAGGGATATAGGGTTTGAGAGCCGGCGAAGCGTCTTTGTACCAGTTCAAAGACGCGTTGCTCAAAAAATGGCCAATCGGATACCCTAGGCTGATTTCTCCACCCGCACTGGCCCGGTAATAATCGACAAAATAGCGTTGTGTATCATAGGCTCGTATCGAAAAAGAAAGTGGTTCATTGCCCAAATAAGTCAAATAAGGGTCCATAAATGACAGTTCGAAAATCCGCCGATAGGCAGACCACTGAACTTGTCCCATGACACTTTGACCACGCCCAAAGAGATTGTTTTGCGTGAATGTTGCTTGAAATAACAGGCCTTCTCCGCCTGTGCCGTAGCCACCACCCACCTGAATAGACCCCAGGCGTTTTTCTTTGACTTCGATTTCAATGTCCACTTGGTCTGGATTCGAGGCGCTGGGCTTGGTGTTGAGCTTAACGGTTTCAAAATAACCCAGCTGGTTTAAACGCTGTTCGCTGAGCCTCAGGAGAGAAGACGAGTACAGGTCTCCCTCGTAGACGCGCAGCTCTCGGCGAACGACATCGTCCATGGTGCTGGCGTTGCCTTTAATTTCGAAGCGACCAAAATGAACTAGAGGCCCAGGATCGATCTGCAGTCTTAAATCAATCACCAGATTGTGATCATCGATTTGAGTTTCCGGGACAATATTGACATACGCATAGCCCTGGTCTCGATAAATTTCTTGAATCGACAAGACATCTTGCATGAGTTTGGTTTTGTTGAAAATATCTCCGGTTTGAAGCGATATTTTTTTGCGCAGAGATTCTTCAGAATGGTCTAATAGGTTGCCCTGGATTTCTAGGGTGCCTAGATTATAAGACTGGCCCTCAGTGAGCGAAATATGAATCGAAATACGCGTTTTATCCGGTGAGAGTGTTGCACGGGGTTTGGCCACTTGAACATTCAAAAAGCCGTGTTCTTGATAGAGCTGTTCAATAATCAGGCCGTCTATCTCCAGCATGTCTTCGTTAAAAACACCCCATTGCGTGACAAAACTTAAGGGATGCTTTTCTTTGCTGCGCATATGCTCTTTAATTTGGTCGGTTGAAAGAGCATGGTTGCCAAGAATTGTGATTTGATCGATTCGGATTTTAGAGTCTTCTTCAATGTGAAAAATAACGTCGATAAAATCAGGGGCTTTGATTTTTTCGTCGCTTTGAATATCAGTTTTTTCTGTCGGTTTAACTTCGTAGGCAATGTGCGCGAGCAAAAAGCCTTTGTCTGTGTAGAGTTTTCTGAGTTTTTCAGCATTTTCTTTGATGCGACTCATATCGGCGACTTGGTAGGGTTTTAGGTCAATGGCTTCTTGTAAATCGTCTTCGGAGACATCTTCGTTGCCGGTAAATTTAATTTTAAAAATAGTCGCTTTTTCGATCAGCCTAAAAGTTAAAATAATGCTGTTATTGGGGCCAGGATCTTTTTCTGCTTGGATATCTGTAAAAAGGCCCATTTTAAAAATGCGCCGAATGTCTTCTGCAATGTCTTCTTTATCCAGAAGCTGTCCAATGTGGGTTTTGAGCAGGACTAATACGGCTTCTGGTTCTGTTTTGTGCGCGCCGACGACTCGAATTTCATAAATTCTATTAGGCAGGGGGGATTCAGCTTGCAAAACACCCGGTTTGCCCGAGCGTTTTAATGCCGCCTCCGATTCGGCGTCGAATTTGGCCAAGGGCATGGAGCGCGAAACAATGGGATCGCGTTGCTCTTTTTGTTTTTTACTTTTGGGTACGGGCGGGCGCCCCTGCATTCCCATTTGTGCGTGTAGAAGCGGAATACCGAGCAAAATTCCGGCTAGTATTTTAGAAGCGCGATTCATCACGGTTTAGGCTATAGAGGGGTCTATGATCTTGGTCTATAGCCTCTTGGAAGAAAATCGCGATCGGTTGATTGCAGAGCTCGTGAATCAAGTGCGCAGCGAAGATCGCGTTTATCATAGGCTCTCACGGCTTGAACTCAAAGAATCTATATCGGCTTTGTACGACGCCTATGTAGACTTTTTGGTTTCTAAAAATAAGTCTAAGCTGTCGATTACGTTGACTTATATGGTGCGTTCACGAATTTCCCAGTCTTTTCGTTTGAGTGCGATTTTAAAAGCCGCTTGGTGTTTTTTGCCCGTGTTTCGAGTTTTTTTTCAAGATCACAAAGCAATGGCTTATCTAGAACCGGCTTTATTTGCCATGATCGAGCGCTTGATTGAGATTTTTGAAGAGCAGCAACAACCAAAGCCTAAAAGGCAATTAGATTTGTCGAAGCTCGTGATTTATCGAGCGTGAAGCCAATAAGCCAATAAGTTCGTAGCCAATTTGGCTGTGATGTCCTGCCGGTCATAGGCTGGAGCCAGTTCGACAATATCCAGCGCGATGACTTTGTTGCTTTTTTTGATTTGCCGAAGCAGAGGTAATATTTGCCCCGGGAATAGGCCTAAAGCTTGAGGGGCACTCACACCTGGTGCGGCCGATTCCGCAAAGACGTCCAGGCAAATGCTCAAATAAATAGACTCGTGGCGCTCTAATATTTTGTTGATTGCAGGAGCCGCCTCTTGTTCGAGATTCTCTGCCAAGACATAAGAGACTTTGAGATCGTGTGCTGTTTTAAATAAAGCCTCTGAGTTGGAAAATGGCTGAATGCCCAAGACCAAGTAGTCAAATGCCAAATTTTTACTCTGACGCTCGTGGGCGATTTGTAAAAAAGGTGTTCCAGAAGTTCCCAGCCTGTTTTCTTGTAGGGGTCTCAAATCAAAATGGGCGTCGAAATTAATAATACCGCAATTTTGGTGGCCTAAAAATTGCGAGATGCCTAAAAAGTGCCCATAGGCAGTTTCATGGCCGCCGCCGATAATCACAGGCATTTGATGATTTTCAAGCGTAGTTAATACCCTTTTGCCCAGCTCTTTCTGGGCTGCTTCCAGATCGCCTGAATAACAGCTTACATCGCCAAAATCTGTGAACGGTGGCTTGTCGCGTGTGTGCCAGTTAATTTTTTTGAGCGCTTCTCGAAAAGCTTTGGGGCCTTCTTTAGCACCGGCGCGACCGTTATTGCGCAGAATCCCCTCATCGCAGGCAAATCCCAAAAGACCAAAATCCATAGTTCTAAGCTATATCACACGGGAGAAAAAAAGAATGCGTTTGATTTTGTCTAGTTTGCTTTTGGTCTGTGTCGCTCATGCAGCTGATTTTTCAAAGGCAGACGCCTTGTTCGCACAGCGCGAAAATAATCTCAGTGTGATTCACCAGGCGCGGGCGCTGTATGAAAATATCTTGTATCACACAGGGGACCGAGTGGAACAACTCAATGCGATGGATCAGCTGGGTAGGCTGGCCTATTACGAGGGTGAGTTGCTGACCCCGATGGAAGACAAAAAAACACGCATGGCTATTTTTACAAAAACCCAAGAGTATGCGGAGGCGGTTGGATCGGCTTATTGGAAGGCACTCGGTTTGGCCCTGTGGTCGCAATCAGCAGGTATGGTTGCCGGTTGGTGGTATTTGGACGACTTCAAAGCTGCTTTTAAGCGCGCGTTGGTAGAAGACGTGCACACCGACGATGGTGGGATCTTTAGACTGCTGGCGGCGTTGTACGTGCAGAGCGTTGTTCTTGAGATTTACGGTTTGTATAATCCTCGGTTGGCGCTTGAGTATGCGAATAGAGCCGTGGAGTTGGGGCCGCAGCGTGCGGATGTGTATTTGCTTAAGGCACATGTTCTTAAAACATTGGGTCGTGGAGATGAAGCGAAGCAAGTGCTCAAAAATGCGCTGGAGCAGTTTAGTTCAGCGGCTGATCTGGGACCGGAGAATAATATATTTTTAGAACGGATTAAGGCAGCCTGCCTTCGCTGAAGCTTCAGCGTAGGGTGGCGGAGAGAGAGGGATTCGAACCCTCGATACAGTTTCCCGTATACGCCCTTAGCAGGGGCGCGCCTTCAGCCTCTCGGCCATCTCTCCTTGACAAAACATCCCTAACAGTTTTACAGGCTTCGTCAATGGCGAATCACTACAAAAGCAATTTGCGAGATATCTTCTTTAACCTCTTTGAAGTGTTGGATATCAACCACACGGTTTTGAGCCACCCGCCCTATACCAATTTGGATGAATCCATGATCCGCGAAGCCCTCAAAGCTTTTGAGACGCTCTGTGTAGACAAGATCGCTTCGAGTTTTGCTGAAGGAGATCAGGTTCCACTGAGATTAGATTCAGAGGGCAATGTTTACTTGCCAGAGGGCCTCAAAAAATCTCTCAAAGCTTTCTATGACGGAGATTGGCAGCGCTTTGATGCACCCGAAGAACTGGGTGGTTTTAATGCCCCTAAATCTGTTTACTGGGCCGGCTTTGAAATGCTCGTCGGAGCCAATCCACCCGTTGCACTCTATACTTTTGGTGCTTTTGGGGGCGAATTAATTGGCCAACTGGGTACTCCGGCACAAACCAAACGCTATCGCCAGGGGATTTTGGATCATCGCTGGGGAGCCAGCATGGTGCTCACAGAAGCCGATGCTGGAAGCGATGTGGGATCCGGTCGAGCCAAAGCACGGCATCTTCAAGACGACGTCTGGGAAATCGAAGGTGTGAAGCGCTTTATCACGAACGGTGAGTACGATGCAGCCGAAAATATTGTTCACTTGGTGCTCGCGAGGCCAGAAGGCGCTGACATTGGAACCAAAGGCTTATCGCTGTTTATTATCCCCAAATTTTGGGTGAACGAAGACGGTTCTTTGGGCGAACGCAATGGTGTCTACTGCACCAACATCGAAAAAAAGATGGGCATTAAGGGCTCGGCGACTTGTGAGCTGACGTTCGGTGAAAAAAGCCAAGCCAAAGGCTTGTTGGTAGGTGACGTCCACGATGGCATTCGCCAGATGTTTAAAATTATCGAGCGCGCGCGCATGGCCGTGGGTGTCAAATCGATGGCGACGCTGTCTACGGCCTATCTCAACGCGCTGGATTACTGCAAAAATCGGGTTCAGGGTGCGGATTTGCTACAAGCCATGGACAAACATGCACCCCGAGTTCGGATCATTAGGCACCCCGATGTGCGCCGCATGCTGATGCTTCAAAAAAGCTATGCCGAGGGGATGCGGGCGCTTTGTATGTATTGTGCGTTTATGCAGGACCAGGCAAAAATCTCGCACTCCAAAACAGACGAGCTTTTGGTTGATTTATTGTTGCCGTTGGTGAAGGGCTATAATTCTGAAAAAGCGTATCAGCTTTTGTCAGACTCGCTGCAATGCTATGGTGGCTCGGGTTATTTGCATGATTACCCCATCGAGCAGTATATTCGCGATCAAAAAATAGATTCGCTCTATGAAGGGACTACGCATATTCAAGCATTAGATTTGATTTTCAGAAAAATTGCTAAGAATGGCGCAGCCACGTTGCAAATTTTGCTGGAACAAATGCGCGAAATGCTCGCTGCTCGAAAAGCCAATTCTGTTTTAAGTGCTGAATATGATGCTCTCGCGCAGGCTTTGTCAGATGCCGAAAGTATCTTGGTCTTGATGATGACCAAGATGGGCGAGTCGCTTTATTATGTGGGTTTGTTTGGTAATCGTATTCTGACGGGGATTGCTGAACTTGTGATCGGCTGGCTCTTGCTTCGACAGGGCGAAGTGGCTGCTGCGAAAATCGGGGCAGCCTCCAAAGAAGATAAGGCATTCTATGAAGGCAAGATGGCTTCTGTGAAGTTTTTCTGCTCCGAAGCGCTCTCAGATCTCACGGTGACCAAACAGGTGATCGAAAAGAGCGATTTAAGCTTGATGAAGCTCCCTGAAGAAGCGTTTTAGTTTCCGCACAAGCCAGTGTTGGGTGCAAATCCAATTAGGTTGTTCTTGCGGTCAAAGTGAACATAGTAGTTCTCCATGGTCACTTGGCCGAGAATCACAAATGTATCGGTGCCGGGTGCAAACCCGAAGAAACATTGGCCACCGCCAATATTTTTAAAATACTTATTCGCCGGAATTGTCAGGACAATGCCCTGGGTGAGGTCGATGGTAATGTCGGGCATGCCTGTGATATCGGGGCACTGAATCGAGTTGCCGTTGCTGGCCAGGATGGCACTTTTTAGCGATTGTGAGTTCAGCGTCAGCGTGTCGACGATGTTCTTAAACATGGCTTGTGGGATGATATTGACCGTGGTTCCACTGTCTACAAAGGTCTGTGCCAGTGGCATGCTGAGATCGCCGGCCGGCACGGCACTGGAGCCAGTTCCGATGCGGATCTTTCCGGCGGCAACGTTATAATATCCATTGACGGGTGTTGGACTGGGACAACCATTCGTCGTTGGCAAAATCGGTACATATTGAAGCCCAGTGACGGAGCCCAAGACCCCACCGAAAGTAATTCTGCTAAAGTTATCTCGACCAAAGCCACAGAGCAGCATGCCGAATTCGTTGCTGAGTGCTTGGGGACCTGTCGTGAGCTGTGAAAAAAATGTCGGTATCGGAGTAGCTAGACAAGGCTGTTCAAGATCCCTGTAAGCGAGACCTAAGAGGGTTTCTTGGTAATTACCATTGTTGCTATAGTATGTCTGAATATAGCCATAGGTATAGGGATTAACGCCGGGTCCGCAGTATAAATCCACATCGCCGCTGTAACTTATCGAGTTAATGCTTGTGGAGGGTGTGGGGCCAGAACCGTAACCAATCGTAAAATTGGCGCCGGGCGCTCCAGAGGGCGTAAACCCAGTGTTGTTAGCAATAATTAAGTTCGAACTGCCAGTGTCAGCGACGGCTTCTAGGGGAATCCCGTCTACCGTAATGGGGATATAGTATTCTGCTGTCCGGAATGAAGCGCCGGAGTTAAATGTCCTTCGGTGTTTGAGCCCAACGCCTTTTGTGCCGCACGTGGGTCTGATGGAAGTGCTGCCGCCGCAAGTTGTCATTGTAAGAAGGGTCAAGAGTAAAAGTAAGTGCTTCATAGCACCTACAGTAGAGCTAAGCGTTTTTTGAAAGCAACAAAGCTTCTAAAATTAGTTGTGCATTGACGTGTTTTTTGAGGTCTTCTTGCGCTTTTAAGAGTGCATTTTTAAATTCGCTGGAAGCATGGTGTTGCCAAGCAATCAAAATTTGATTCAAGTCCGATTTGTCTTTGCTGAAGCGTTCAATCAGCTCTAAACGGTCGCTTAAATTTTCAGGGATGCTTGGGGCTGAACCATTCTCGATTTGGATCGGCGCTGATTTAAAAAAAATACGCTGGCATCTAGACACCAGAGTGGGCAAGAGGGATCGTGTATTGGGTGCTATCAAAATAAAAAATTGATTATTTCTGGGTTCTTCCAAAGTTTTAAGCAACGCATTGCTGGCTTGCTTATTCATGAGGTGCGCCTCGGGAATCACCCAAGACGGATTTCCCGGTGCGCTGGTGATGTCTCGAATGGCATCGATGCGAATTTCTGATTCTGTGCGCAAAATGCGAATGCTTGGGTGCTGCTGCTTTGATATTTGGCGGCAGCTGACACAGTGCCCGCAACCAAATGGGATTATTTTGTTTTCGCATAAGAGACCCGACGCAAGATCGAGTGCCGTTTGTTCTTTTTGCGCTTGATTGTCTCCCAAAAACAGCAAGGCATGTGCCAGACGATTTTTGTTCATGGCGTTGGTAAATCGTTTTTTCAAATCCATCGATGGTGACATAGTTGCATAAATAGAAGAAGGCAAAGGGGAGGCTCAGCGCAATTAAGCAACCTCTGTCTCTAACAGAAAAATCTGTAAGTGTGTGAAAATATTTCGATTTTATATTATTGTAGAAATATCGTAGTAGACTAAGAAAAACAGATAGAGGACTCGACGAATGTCTCTCTTTTAAGAGAAGATAATATTAGGTTGAAGGGTTTATGAAACCCGCTAAAAGGAGGACTCAAATGGCAGAAAAAGTAGTACGCGCAGGGATTGAGCGTAAGAAGGGCTGGCTCTATTATCTAGACCGTAATTTGAACGTCTATCGCGCCAAAATGGTGCGCGGTGGTGAGAAGAAGAAGCATGGTGATCGTCCTGAATTGGTCTTGAAGACCGATATGAGACGTGATCACAACTATCTTTATTATGTAGATAAAGCAGGTGACATTTCACGTGTCAAAGCAAGCCGCGGTGGCACGGCCCGAAAAGGCAAGAAACGTCGTAGAACTGCTGCACAAAGGAAGGCTATGTTACAGAAAAAACTCGCATTAAAAAAGAAAAAATTAGCTGCCAAGAAGAAGAAGGCTGAAGCTCGTGCCAAGAAGAAGGCTGCTGCCAAGAAGAAGGCCGCTGCCAAGAGAGCTGCCGCTAAAGCCAGAAAAGCTGCTGCCAAAGCCAAAAAAGCCAAGGCAAAAGCGCATAAGAAAGCTTCTAGGAAGAAAGCACACAGAAAGCCGGCTAAGAAGCATCACAAGAAGCCAGCAGCCAAGAAGCACCACAAGAAGCCAGCTCATAAAAAAGCCAAGGCTCGAAAAAACACCGGTAAGAGAAAAGCTCACAAGAAAGCAGCTTAACCTTTCGGTTCGCCTATCATAGGCTTTTAAGCACGGGCAACCGTGCTTTTTTTGTGGTATGGAGCTTTATGGTTTTTTTAATCTTTGCCTGGGCTTTTCTCATGGGTGCGTGTGTCGGCAGCTTCCTAAACGTGGTTATCTTGCGCCTGCCAAGCGATGAGCACAGCTTTTTCACCAAGCGCTCCTACTGTTACAACTGTCATCAAACGCTCTATTGGCGCGACATGGTGCCCATTTTTTCGTGGTTTATCCTAAAAGGCAAGTGTCGCTTTTGCCACCATCGGATTTCGTTTCGATATCCTTTGGTAGAGTTGTTTATTGCGACGTTGGCGCTCTTGTGTGCTGTTTTTGCGGAGTCTCCTGTACAGGGCCTAGAGATTTTTATTTTCTGTACCGTGTTAGTCGCGGTTGGGCTGATTGATTTAGATACTTGGATGATCCCCCTCCAACTGCCCATCTTGGTGACGCTTACAGGCCTTGGATTTGGTTATGCGCAAGGCATGGACGTGTTTTATAGCCGTTTAATCGGTTTTGTGGCGGGTTTTGCTTTTTTTGCTTTGTTTTTACTAGGCTCAACCTGGGTTTTGAGGGCTGTCAAGCGCCTGCAGCCTGATGAGAATGCGATGGGCTGGGGCGACCCTGTTTTAATCGGAGCCATCGGGGCTAATTTGGGCTGGTTCTGGCTCTCTTGGATGATACTGTTGGCTAGTTTACAGGGTATTCTTCTGTATTTCTTCTTTTCGTGGACCCGGAAGCCGCTGCCAGACGATGATTGGGTGCCCCCGCAAAAATCCATGCCATTTGGGCCTTTTTTAGCCCTGGCTGCCATTGAAATTAGCCTGTGGAATTTGATATGATAAATAGTAGATGAAACTATTTTTTGTTATAGCGTTTAACCTTGTTTTTATCTTGGTTTTTTTTCTGTTTGCGCAGCAAAAAAATAAAGATTTAGTGCGCGAACTTAACAGTATAGAAAACAATATTAAATCGAAGCAGAACTTGCAGCTGGCGATCCAGAATTTTAAGTTTCAGCAGCAGCAAATATTGCTTCGAAACAAAACAGTGGGTAAGTTAGAGCCTCAAAAATATCAGACTTTAAATTTCGCTGTGAATCTAGTGAATGGGTTGCCGGAAGGAATTTCTTTGATCGAGCTTACCAAATTGGACGGCGGTTTTGTTGCATCCGGCAAAGCTGATACCACTGAGGCGCTGAATACTTTTGTCAATTTGGGTCATTTGAAATTACTGAAATCAACCAGATTGCGATTCGAAGTGTCGGGGAATCTATGAAAGTATTCGTTGTAAGCATGATTCTTATCCTGACCATTGTAGGCAGCTGGACCGCAGCGAATTTATATTTATTTGAGCAGCAAAGAAGCGAACATGCTGTGCTGCTTCAGAAAATTTCTGAACAAGCCTGTATCAATAACGAACTGGATCTGATTGCTCAGCAGGGTGATTATCAAAAAAAATATGACGCCATTTTAAATGCTGAATTGGTGGCTCTTGAAAAGAAAATTCCAGCGACTGCCGAGACGTCGGGACTGTTGGGGCAGTTGTCTTGGATTGCTGAAGAATCTAAAGTGGGGTTACATGATTTCCAAGCGGGAAAAGCCCAAGCCAAAGAGTTTTGGTTTGAACTACCCATCACACTCACCCTGTCGGCTTCATTTCCCGAGCTGGTTGATTTTTTAAGGCGAGTGACAGGAGAAGAGCGCCTTATGGTGGTCCAAGATTTAAAATACGGGCCTGGCTCGGTGGAAATCCATCTGTTGGCCTATTACGGCAATTGGCGCCCAGAGGCCTCGCTGGTACTTACCGGGCCCTATCGCTGTGGCGAATATGTAGTTCCGGCGAACTTGGATTCTATTTTGACGATTCCAACGACTCAAACGGTGGTTCAAAAATTAGATCGCGATCCGTTTATTGTTCCTGAAGCGCCTATTGCCCTTCAAGACTTGCATTTGACCGGAGTGCTAGAGGAGGGAGAACAATGGATGGCCTTGCTAGAGGACGATCGTGGTGTGGGTCGGGTCGTAAAAGTGGGAGACACCGTGGTAGATGGGTTTGTGGTGAAGCAGATTACCAAAAAAGCTGTTTCGCTTGAAAAAGACACAGAAACCGAGCAGCTCACGTGGAGTAACTAATGAAAATATTATTATGTGGGCTTATCTTCAGTCAGTTTGTTTGGGCACAGTCTATTTCTTTGGGCAATGTCAAAGCAGACCAACCCCTGCAACAGCCCTCTGAACAGCCAGTCAGTAAAAAAACGATGGGTAGTATCTCTTATGTCGAGTTTCGCGATGCAAAACTTGCCAACGTATTGGCATTGATTGAAGCGGAAGGTGGGATCGAGGGCCCATCATTTAAAATTCCAACTGTCGAACTGAGCGTCAGACTTGAAAATGTCAGTTGGGCCAAGCTCTTGAAAATTATTCTGAACCAGGTTACGCCTTGAGCCCATGTATACGACATCTGATTTTCGCCGGGGTTTAAAAATCCTCTTTCAAAATGTGCCCTACGAAATTGTGGATTTCGAACACCACAAACCTGGTAAAGGTGCTGCGATTGTTCGGACACGACTAAAGAATTTGATTACAGGTCTGACGATCGATCCGACTTTTAGATCAGGCGATAAAGTCGAGGCCCCGGATATCCAAGAGCGTGAAGTTCAGTTTCTGTACAATGCAGAGGGTGTGTTTCACTTTATGGATCCAGTTTCGTTCGATCAATTCGAAGTACCTGTAAAAGTGTTGGGGGATGCAGCGAACTTTTTAATCGATGGGATGGCGGCGTCTTTGCTGTTTTATATGGGCAAGCCGGTCAATATTGATATTCCAAATAGTGTGGTGCTCGAAGTGGTTGAGTGCGCTCCGGCAGTTCGGGGCGATACGGTCAGTGGGGCCACCAAGCCGGCGAAATTTCAGACAGGCTATACGTGTCAGGTGCCTTTGTTTGTAAATGAAGGCAACAAGATTAAAATCGATACCCGCACGGGTCAGTATATTGAGCGAGGTTAGAGCTCGATAATCACAACTCTTTCTTCGTCGGGGGTGGGTTCTTCGGGTTTAGGTTCTTCCTCGGGGAGGGGCTCAGGAACGGGCAGCGGGTTTTCGTGCTCGTGTTTTTTTTTGCGTCGTTTGTGTTCTTTTTCTTCTTCTATTTGCCATGGGTATGGAATGTCTGTGTTGAGTCGCATGAATCTAGAATATCAGGCTTTTGCCCATGCCAAATCAAAACATGCTTCTGATTTGGTGCCTGATATTCGCTTGCTTTGGAAAGCACTCACGCAGGAACGCGCGGATTCCTTAAGCGACTATTTTAGAAAACCGGCTCTTCGAAGAGCCTATCTGGGCTATTATATGCCGCTCTATGTCATGAAGATTGCGAGTCTCTTGGAGAGTTTGCATCTGCCATTCAAAAATCCAAAAATTTTGGATTTGGGGGCAGGGCCGTTGTCTGGAATTTTCGGCGCACATTTGGCTTTTGGCGGTCTCGCAAAATCTGTCGCAGTGGATCGCGAAATCGGCCCCATGCGTGCAGGCTTGGAATTCTTCGAAGGGCTTTTAAATAAAAAGCTGGATATCAAGCTCGTTCAAGCGAATCTCAGAGGCCCACCGTATTTTTGGAAGCCGGATTTTAAACCCGATATAATTATCGCTGCACATGTTTTGAACGAGTTTGGCTCAGGTTCGCGCTATCTCGAATCGAAGCAATTATTAATTTCGCAAGCCTTGAGTTTGCTCGATAAAAACGGTGTGTTGGTGGTGATAGAACCCGCTTCAAAAGTGGCTTCGAGAGACATCATGGCACTGCGAGATAGGCTCTATGAAGAGCATCAAGTTAAAATAATTGCACCCTGTCCAGAAGTGGCCCGTTGTCCATTGTTGCTATCGCGCAATAATTGGTGCCATGCAGAATTTTCACATAGGCGTCCTCAAGAACTGCTGCGAATTGATCAGCAAATTGGGTTTGATCGTGAATTCTTAAAATGCAGCTACTTGGTCTTATCGAAGCCAGAGTCAGAGCACAGGCACCAAGATTTTCGAATTGTCAGCGGTCTCATGAATGCCGATGGCGTTTTGAGGCGCTATGCTTGTACTTCAAAGGGCTTTCTCACCCTGTCACAGAGTGTGCGGGATAAAACGCAGATATTGGCGAATATGACGCGCGGCGAGGCTGTGGATCCTAGCACATGGCCCAAAAACCTTGTAAAAATCTCCAAAGAAACTTAGCTTATCTTCACGATGGCTGAAGAAAGTGGCGAAAAGACAGAAGACGCGACTCCGCAAAAGCTTCGCAAGGCTCGAGAAAAGGGCCAGGTGTCTAAGAGCCAGGACTTGGTTTCGGCCGCTATTTTTTTAGGTTGCTTGGGGACGCTGGGGGCAGCACTCACCTGGATGGCCCAAAAATTCAACACGTTGCTTCAAGGGTCTATCCAGGCGGTACACAGTCAACAACTTGAAAAATCCGTCGAAGCCATTTCAAAAGAAGGCCTGTGGACCTGGCTGTTGGTTTCATCGCCACTCATTGCCACGGCTTTTATTTTGGCGCTGGCTGCGAACTATGCTCAAATCGGTTTTTTGTTTACACTGGAGCCACTGATTCCCAAGATGAACAAAATCAGTCCGATTTCGGGGGTGAAGCAGTTATTCAGCGTGAAGCGTCTGGTCGAGGTTTTAAAACAGATCGTTAAGTTCACCATGGTATCACTGGTGGTTTATTATGCTTTCAAAGAAGCACTGCCAAATTTGGTGAACTTGCAACGCTTAGAGCTCTATGAAGCTCTCAAAATTGTCTATTTGATTATTAAAGACATCTGTTTAAAGGTCGCTGTTTTGTTTTTGATAATTGCCATCGCTGATTTTTTTTGGCAGCGACATAGTTTTAACAAAAGCATGAAGATGACCAAACAAGAGGTCAAGCAAGAGTACAAAGAATCTGAAGGCGACCCACAACTTAAATCAGAACGCAAGCATTTGGCACAAGAGCTGATCATGCATGGCAGTCAGCAAGCGGTCAAAAAGGCAGATGCTGTTATTACAAATCCAACGCACATTGCCGTAGCAATTCGATACCAGGCTGACAAAGACTCGGCGCCGATTGTGCTTGCCAAGGGCATGGAGAAAAATGCCGAAGCAATTAAAGCGATCGCCCAGAAATATAAAGTTCCGATTTTACAAAATATTCCTTTGGCGCAGGCGCTTCACAAGTTAGATTTGGAAGAAGAAGTGCCCGAAGAGCTTTACGAGGCGGTGGCAGAAGTGCTTAACTTTGTGTACGAAATGAGGAGAAAAAATGGCTGAAGTAGGAAACATAGGCCTGCCCGTGTTGTCGACACAAGATTTGCATCAGGCCGAGATCGAGCAGTCCAAACCGACCATTCAAGGCGCGCTGCCGGCATCTTTGGCGCCTCAGCCGACGTTAGAACAACACCAGATTATTGGCGGCGTGGCTCAGACATCCGATCGGTTGCGTTTAGAGGCTGCCGGGAAGTTTAACTCGACCCAATACCAAGTGACGCATTTATCGAGCGTACTGATGCGTTTGAATCGGCCTTCTGAGGGGCACCCATTTTCTCCGATAGAAGCCAAGATGAAGCCTATTTTGGAGCAGCATTACAAAAATCTAAACAATATTTTATCGAGGCTGACGTGGAAGAACTAAAAACCCTCAAAGAAATTAAAGGCTACACAGATTCCGAGCTATCGACGATTGCGCAAATTGCTTATTACATGATGATGCAAGGAAAGCACAGAGAGGCCAAAATTTTATTTGAAGCACTGGTCGCGATTGAGCCCTCCAACGAATATTATTACCGGGCCCTGGGCGTATTGGCGCAAAAAGAAGGTGATAGCGCATTGGCCATCCGGCATTTTGGGTATGCGATCCAATTGGCGCCCCAACAACCTCAAGGATATGTTAATCGCTCCGAAATCTATATTGCGCTGGGCAAAACTAAAGAGGCCGAGCAAGACTTGCAAGAAGCGCTGTTACATATCCGTCGCGAAGATCAGGCGTTATCGCAGAAAGCTTGGGCGCTGTATCGAAGCTTGAAATTTGCCGAAGCATAAGCATATTGACCAAAGAGGCCAATTGGCTCATGAAGGTCAGGTGGGTCTGCTCTCATAGCTCAGTTGGATAGAGCGTTGCTTTCCTAAAGCAAAGGTCACAAGTTCGAATCTTGTTGAGAGCACGTATGGTGCTACTGGAAATAGGTTTCGCTTCTCAACGATTTTGCATTCATGAAACTTAAATCTCTTTGGGGTGCTTGCTTTGTTTTCTATGCGGTTCAGGGGTTTGCCGGCGGGGCCACATCGGCCCCACCTGTCGGATGTTTCGATGCTGCGCTGAACTACTATATGGCTTACGAAAGTAGTACGCTTGCTGGGACATCTCCCAAGACGGTGAATTCGACCGTTACCAGGCCTCCTCCTGTGGGTGGAGGGTGTATCAACACCAACAGTTCTATGGTGGCGTGTGGTCCGGTGATTGAGGCGGCGAGGAAACTGTGCAAAAATGATCCCAATAATTTGGCTCCCGCGCAGTGTTTTTATGTGGCGCTGAATACCAATCCGTTGGTCAACACAGCGGCAGATGCAGCGGCGCTCTGTCAAGATGTCAGGACACCTCAGCAAGCTCAGTCAGTGATTCAATGCAGTTGGCAGTATTGTGAAGTATGGGTTCCGGATCCCTATCCGTGGTACCCCAGCGGCGGCTATTATGGCTACTACGACGATACCTATTACACCTATTATGTTGATCCGTGGGGTTATCCTGTGCAAGAGCCTGATTACTTTCCACCGAATTCTCCCTCGTATATTCCGCCTGATTGGGGAGCTGGATCTGCTGGCGGCGGTAGCTATTGGGGTGGCGGTGGGGGCAGTGCCGGCGGTAGCTATTGGGGTGGCGGCGGAGGCAGTGCCGGCGGGGGTGACTCATGGGGTGGTGGTGGCGGTAGTGCTGGCGGGGGTGACTCATG
>JAHFEF010000020.1:0-4212 GCA_023248545.1 Myxococcales bacterium
TTCTCTAACAGCCCGCTATAAGTAATCACATGAAGAAGCCTTATCAGATGAGTACCCGCCGTAAACTCGCCATTGCCACCTGGGGCTCACCCCGAGAAGGCAATATTTACGGCAAAATGACCGTCGATGCCACCCACGCTTTGACGTATATGCAGGAACACAAAGTCACAATTACACACCTGGTTGGCCGAGCCGCTGGCTTAGCGCTCAAATCAGCCCCGGATTTAAACGGCCGGATCGTGTTTGGCCGTTATGTCCCGCACAATACTGTCGATCTGTCTTTCTTAGTGGCCCTGCCTCATGGACAAGATCTCGCGAAATTCAAAGTCTGCAATATCGACCAAAAAACGACTGTTCAAATCGCTGAAGAACTCAGAGCTGGCGCCGAACAACTCAGAGCTGGCAAAGATGCCAATTTTGAAAAAAGCAAAGGGCTTTTGAAAGTCCTGCCCACTTGGGCACTCAAGCCGCTGCTATGGGCCATCGGATATGTCACAGGCGCTCTGGGCATCGAAATTAAAGCGCTAGGCCTAGAAGCTTTTCCGTTTGGCTCAGCGATCATTACCAGCGTAGGCATGCTGGGTATTGACGAGGGTTATCCGCCCCCAACACCGTTTGCACGCGTGCCCGTTTATTTGGTGGTCACCAAGATCAAAGATCGTGTGATCGCACATCAAGGCGAAGCGGTGATCAGGCCTCAGTTAGACATCATGGCGACGATTGATCACCGATTTTTAGACGGCTATCAGGGCGCTCAATTGGCAAAACAAATGCGGCACTACCTTGAAAATCCCAAATTAATGGATGAATCGGCCTAGTCGATTGTTGAATGGGTATGCCGATCCCACCCATTGCATCTGCAAGACCTTATGTCGCACCCCCAACGGATTTGGATTCATCGCCGGTCGAAAAAAAAACCTCACGACGCGGTTGATTCGTTCGGGTGTTTCGGAATCAGCAGCAAACCCGCCCTGCCCACTTATTCACTCGTAGCTCTACATGACATGAGGAATTCGCTCAAAGAAAAATCAGCTTCCGAGTTGGCCTCGCTTTGGCAAAATTTCAAGCAAATCAATCCTGAATCACCGGGGCTCTATGCACGTTTTGTTGCCTGGAAAAACGACACCCCGTTGAACTTTTTCTGGGGAGATACTAGGTTAGCGCTACTCAATGAGATTGCAGAACGATTTATATCGGGGCATTCGATTCGAGATCCATCGACAGAATTATCACAGGTCCTCGAAGAACAAATCGTTTTGCATGTGATCAAAACCATCCAAGACAGGGCACATAAAGCCCAGTGCTATCATAACGTTACGCTTTCTGGCATCAAGAAGTTCCCTCAATTTGATCAAATATTCATGAAAGAACTATGTACTGGTAATTATTCTGTTTCCGACATAGAAAAATTTTTCAGTGAAGCTCGAGAATTCAAGATTCCACATAAACACTTGTTTTTAAATTTAGACTTAGACAAATTTTCAGAACCTGTGATCGAGACGCTCAAAAAAGAAGCCCAAAAGAGCCAAGCCACATTGATGAGTTCACAAGAAATTGCTCAAAGAAAAGTCTGGATTACCGAATACAATCAAATTCTCGAAGCCTGCAAGGTTCCGGAATCCAATTGGGCCCTACTCGGGGTCCCTCAAAAAGACGCTGATCATGGCTATCGTTTGGCTGCACGTGCGTTGCACCCCGATAGAAACCCTCAGGGCGAGAAAACATTCAAGCGTTTAACAGAACTCGCCGAAAAGCTCGGCACTAAGAACGCTTAACCCGAACAAATAGCCGAAGCATGACCTGACAACCTAAAAGCGCTTCCAGTTCTTGCCGTGCCATTTGGCCGATTTCTTTGAGTTTCGAGCCGCCTTTTCCGATCACGATCGCCTTGTGGCTCTCACGCGCAAGATTCAGATTGGCCGAGATGTCTACCAAGCTTTTTTTCGAATTTTCACGTCGACTCTCATCAAAGCTCTCAATCGAGATATTCAGTTCATACGGGATTTCGTTTTTGAGTGCTAACAAAGCTTTCTCACGAATCAACTCGGCCACAAGTTCGCGTTCTGAAGCGTCGGTAATGGCGTCTTGATCAAATAAAAACCCGCGCTCGGGTAACTTGCCGGCCAAGATCTTGATTAACTCTTCGAGGCCTTCACCCGTTCTGGCGGATACAGGCAAAATTAACTCAGGTTTTAACAGCTCATGCCAGCGCTCGATCACAGGAAGCAGTTGGTTTTTGTTTTCAAAGCGGTCTATTTGATTCAACACCAAAACGGTTGTGTTCGGAAGTTTGATGGGTGGTTTGGTGATTTCGCGCTTGGCGTCAGCGATCCAGAGCAATAGATCGGCCTCTGGAAGCTTGCCTTTGTCATGCATGCCAGGGGTATCTACAAAAATAAACTGGGCATTACCCCGTGTCAAAACGCCATTTAATATTCGACGTGTCGTGTTGGCCTTATAAGTTACTGGCGCTAGTTTTTGGCCAATCAGAGCATTTAAAAGAGAACTTTTGCCGGCATTGGGCAAACCCACCAATGCAATCGTTCCGCAGTGTTGTGTCATATTTGAGAGTATTAAAGCGCTTTTCGAATATCTTCAAGACAGGCCTGAACCTGTTCAAAATGGGTTCGAAAGCTCAAAATACACACCCGGCTGGCCAACTCACCCCGCAGTTTCGTGGGCGCCAGATAAACACGACCGTACGAATTTACACGCTCAGCCAAATCACCTGGTTTAAAAACAATCGTCGACAACTCGGGTTTGCAAAGTATTTGAACCGGCAATTTTTGCAGCTCTTCATACAGCCAATACGTCAGCTCTAATTTCTCAGCCAACGCCTGCCTAAAAACTCCAGCCCCATGTAGCATCAAGGGCAGCCATAAGCGTATCCCTCGATATTCACGGCTCAACTCAGGCCCTAAACTGGCCGGTGAATCTCTCTGGCTTGCCGTCAGATAATCGGCCTCATAGCTGTGAACTTTCAATAAAGACGATCTATCTTTTACCAGCAAGCAACCCGTGCCATAGGGCAAAAATAGGCCTTTGTGTGGGTCTATGGTGATTGAATCAGCCTGTTCGATGCCCTTCAATTTAGTTTTGCCTGATTCGCACAACACAAACGCCCCGCCATAGGCAGCGTCGATGTGAAACCAGAGGCCTTCTTGCCGGCAATAATCGGCCAAGAGTTCCAAAGGATCTATCGCACCTGTGTTGGTCGTCCCAGCAGACCCAACCACCAAAAAAGGCTTCAAACCCTCTTGTCGATCTGATTCTACCTGACTTTTTAAGTCGGGCATCGACAGGCGAAACACGTCGTCAGACTTGATATTCACGCAATTATTTTTGGGGATACCCGCGAGAAAAGCCGCTTTTTGAACGCTGTGATGCACCTGGTCAGATACATAAAGCCGGGCTTTTGAGAAATCGCCAGAGTCACCCAAAATCTGCACGCGCGCCGCAATAATTCCGGTCAGATTCGCGATCGACCCCCCGGAAGTAAGAATCCCAAAAGCGGTGTCTGGCAACCCAAACTCTCGACACAACCAACCAATTACTTGATTTTCGAAGCCTACCAAAATAGGTGCCTGGTCTTCAATTCCGGTATAGCGATTGGCAATATTGCCTAAAAAATTAGCCAATGCCGCGCTGCGAATTCCGCCTCCTGGAACATAGGCCATAAATCCAGGTGAAACGGTTGGAATAGCCTCATGAAAACCGTGGGCTAGAAGCTCAAGAATTGCTGGCAGACCTCCGGGGAGAGGCTGTTCGGGAACGAAGACCTCACCCCAACCCTCTCCACCCAGTGGAGAGGGGGCTTTGCAAACAAAATCCAATACCTGCCGGGTCCAAGTATCCCACTCTTCGGGTGACGGCTCCAATCCGTTTTGCATAGTTTTAATAGCGCCAGCTTGCTATTTTTGGCAGCTCCAATATAAAACTCTTCATGTTTACGGGCATTATCCAACATACTGGCGTATTTGAACGCTTGGGTTCGCGGGTCAGCGTCCAATCTGACATGGACTTGGGAGATATTCATGCGGGCGACAGCATCGCCGTGAATGGTGTCTGTTTAACGACACTTGAATCCCATGCACTTATTTTTGATTTGGGCCCAGAAACTCTGGCTGCAACAACCCTCGGCCAACTCGGCGCCAACAGTCGAGTACATCTTGAAAAAGCGATGCGACTTTCTGACAGACTTGGCGGTCACTT
>JAHFEF010000020.1:4312-25907 GCA_023248545.1 Myxococcales bacterium
CACTTATTTTTGATTTGGGCCCAGAAACTCTGGCTGCAACAACCCTCGGCCAACTCGGCGCCAACAGTCGAGTACATCTTGAAAAAGCGATGCGACTTTCTGACAGACTTGGCGGTCACTTAGTCCAGGGCCATGTAGATGGTGTCGGCGAGGTCGTTTCGATAAGACCTGAAGCTGACTCGCTGCAGGTTATTTTTAAAGCCAGCCCCGAGATTCTAAGGCTTTGTATTCCCAAGGGCTCTATTACTATAGAAGGGGTAAGCCTAACGATTAATCAGGTTGAGAATCAAACTTTTAGCGTGTGCCTGATTCCGCACACGCTGGAAAAAACACTGCTCAAGAACCTCCAACCAGGCAGTCTTGTAAATCTAGAGAACGACCTGATTGGGAAGTATATTTATTCGTTAGGATCTTCTTTGACAAGGTGAAGCAATGCTCGTTCCATGATTTCGTTGGCCTGGAGCATCATGTCAGCGTTCAAAACAGTGGCCTTAGCCTTAGCCGAAGCAGCAATAGCCTCACCTCGAGCTTCACAAGCGGCCATCTGAGCTTCTAGCAAAGTCGTTGAATTAAAAAACAAGTTAACTTTGTTCCCCAAAACCTTAAGGGCATCTAATAAGCAGCTGAGCTGAAGTTTCTTTAGATCAGCTAACGCTTCAGCCTTCATGGCTTCAACCTCGGCCTTTGTACGTTCAATCAGAGCGTCTATTTCAGCGTTCGCCGCAGCCATAACGACTTCCGTGTGGTTCGAGCTGTCAGCAAAAGCGGTCATGGAAATAAAAACAGTTACAATTAAGACAAAATATTGTTTTTTCATATGCGGCCATTTAAGCAATATTTTTAATATCTGTCAATACCTGGTGGAGCTGATCGGGATCGAACCGACGACCTCTAAATTGCGAACCTAGCGCTCTCCCAACTGAGCTACAGCCCCACGAAGGTTTACCTAATCACAAACCGTTAAAAATGTGAAGGGCAATAATTTGACAACTTACATCAATTGATGTAAATTAGACGTGTGAAGCATCGAGACCTCACTCGCGAGTTACAAGAACTAGGTTGGTGGCAGCTCCAAAATAGCGGGCCTCATGAAAAATGGACAAACGGTGAAGATTGCAAAGCAGTCCCGAGGCACAAAGAGATCAACGAATTCACTGCAAAAAGTATTTTGAGATTTGCCAGATTAAATAAACCGAAAGGGGTTAAGAAATGAAAATAGAAGGACGCATTTGGAAAGACAAGAAATCACCCTATTGGGTAGTCGAGGTCCCCTTGTTGGATATCTCAACACAGGGAGAATCTCAAAAAGAAGCTTTGTCCATGATCAAAGACGCAGTTGAACTGGAAGTTAATAAACCAGGTTTCAAAATTGATATTCGGACCCACAAGGGAGAGTTCTTTGAAGTTCAAGCTGAAGATTCTGATAGTCTGGTCGCCTTTATGCTGAAGCGCCAGAGACAGGCGCACGGTCTAACCCTGCGCGATGTCGCTGACAGAATGCATGCTAAGTCAACCAATGCCTATGCTCAGTATGAGCAGGGCGCCCGCCACCCAACACTGTCAGTTCTATTCAATCTTCTACAGGCAATTGATTCAGAGCTGGTTCCTGTTTTAAGAGTTTAGCTCAAATTAAAAACATGAAGGGCATTCTGGCCGGTCTGCTCAATCACTTGCCCGACCGAAAGCGATTTTATCTCGGCGATTTTCTCGGCCACCAAGCGCACATAGGCTGGCTCATTGGGCTTTCCCCGATGAGGAACCGGTGCCAAATAGGGCGCATCGGTTTCTATTAATAGCTTTTCTAACGGCGTCTCACGAACAACTTGTCGCAGCTCTTCGGCATTCTTGAACGTCACAATGCCTGAAATAGATAAATAGCAGCCCAAATCTAGAAAAGCCTTTGCCTGTTCGCGATTGCCCGAAAAACAGTGAATCACCCGGCCTTCGCTCAAGCTATGGCGGGCAAGCAACGCCAAACAATCTTCGTAGGCATCCCGAACATGAATAATTAAAGTTTTTTGAAGCTCATGCGCCAAAGCAATTTGAGCCTCGAACACACGTTTTTGGCTCTCTCGGTCCGAATGCTCATAGTAATAATCTAGTCCACATTCGCCGATGCCGACGCATTTGGGATCCTGAGCCAGAACACGGAGGTGTTCAAGATAATCAGCCCCGACTTTCGAAGCTTCATGCGGATGAATGCCTGCTGAAAAAAAGACGCCGTCTTGTTCAGCTCCAAATTTTTGAGCTTGTTTCGAAGACAGAATATCGCAGCCAATATTAACTAACTTTTCAACGCCAGCCTCGCGTGCACGTTCTAACACAGCCAAGTCTTCCAAATGACAATGCGTATCAATTAGCACAAATCACCTGCCCGATAGCCTGTCGCAATTGCACGGGCCATGCCGCCGTCTTCAGCTGGATCATAGCCCCCCAAACTAGAACCCGCCGCAAAAAGATTAGACGCAAATAATTCTCCAAAAGCACCCAAGGGCCGCTGATGCTCATCACAAGCTAGGCCGATTTTAAAACGCTGCTCACCCACCAATGGCAGCCCAAAAAGTAATTCTTGAGAGCCAAAGCCACCGCTTAAAAAGCGACCCGTTGCCAATATCACACTCTTGGGTTCAATCACCTCGCCATGATCTAATATTACTTGTGTAATCCGCTGAGCTTTATACTCGAATCTAGCCACTGACCCAGCTTTGAAACCCTGCGATAATAAATTGCCCAAGCGCAAACCGGGAATTGAGTGCGACAGGCCAAGCAGCTCGCTAAAACTCACGCCCGCTCGCATTTGCAGGGATCTCAAAAATAACATCGGGGGGCTTAAACCAAAAATGGCCGGCACAAACACGTGTTTTAAATCCACCGATCGAGCTTCGATAGCTTGAACAATCGCATCCATACAGCTGTCCAACAATTCAGGATCTTCAAAATCTTTGGCGAATTCTAAGAACGTATTCCAATGTCCTAGATGCGCCGTGATGGGCACAGCCTCGTAACCCTGTGATTTGAGCATATGGGCAACAGGAGCCGCCCTAAAACAAGTCAGCCCAGAAAGCTCAACAACACCCAATAATCCCCCTGCAGCCAACTCATAAGCTTGCGACGCCTGCGTGGCCAAGCACTGCTTCACGAGACCTGCTTGTGATACAGCATACCCTGTCAACACATAGCCAATAGACGCCGTCAGTTTCTGAAATAATTTAAGTGCTTCCGGTGCCAGATCATAAAAATCCACTGCCCCCGAAGAATAACCAGACGCCCCGATAGACTTGGAAACACCGATTGCATTTAAGCCACGTTCTTTGGCACGAGCCAGTGCAACAGCCCCAGCAGCACCAGAGCCAATCACGAGAACATCTGTTTGGATCGACATGCACTCACTCCTAAAGCCAACACCAAGAAAGCCGCAAAGCAAATCACAATCGCAGGCCCCGACGGCAAATCAAGATAGTATGAGACTATCACGCCAATGCAACTCACCAAGCCACCAATCAGCCAACCCAGTATCAATCTATTTTTGACACCCTGAACCAACGTCATGGCAGCCACTGCAGGAATCACCAGGTAACAAAATACCAGCAAAACACCCGCAATGGACACCGAGCTGGTTACCACAAAAGCAAAGCTGGCATAGAAAGCAAAATCCCACCACCGGGATACAGATTGTGTTCTAAATGACGCCGCTAAAAATTGCTTTCGAAACACCCAGTGCAACAAACCAATTATCGCATACAAACCGGCGCTGTAAGCAAGCACTTCAGGCTCTACCCACAAAATATTACCCGATAATAATTCTCGAAGCTCATCAGCACCATGTGGCAAATGACTGCTGGCTAAAATCGTCGCAGAAAGCGCCACGGCGTAAGAAATTCCAATAAACGCTTCAGTTTGCATCAATGTAAAAAAAGCTGCTCCGAGCAAAGCAAAACCCAGCGCCAATAATTTTTGCTCGACGCCTAATAAAATCCCAACAACTGATCCGAACGCAGCAATTTGCGCCAGGGCCAAATCCACAAAAATTACCTGGCGCGCCAATACGTGAATGCCCAAATAAACATGGATCCCGGCGAGCAGCAAACAGGCCACCAAGGGCCAAAACATCGTTTGAATAAAATCAAACATTTTTAGATCTCCAAACTACAGCAGCTCGAGGTATTTTAAGCATGCGGCACATCCTACTCCTAGGCTTTCTCTTTTGTAGCACGCTGTTCTCCACTGAGGTCGACAGTTTTACACTGCGAGACCCCTTCATGCAAGACGCACTCCAAGAGCTGGACGCCATGATTCAACGAAACTTCGTTCAAGCCCTTCAGGAAGCCAATCGGGCACATTCCTGCGAACCCAAAGTCATGAAAACAGCTTTTCATCAAACCATCAAAGGCGTGTTCTGGTCATTATTTGAAGTTGATATCGAGAACTCGGAAGTACTCGATCGCAGAACCCTTGATCGGGCGGACTCCATCTACCGAGACGTTAGCCTGGTCGAAGGCTCAGCGCTCTATTTGGCTCGATTAGGCTATCTCATGCGCGTGGGCGACTTCTATATCGGCTCAGACAAATTCGGCCACTTTTTGGAAACTGGTTATGACTATTCTAATTATTCTTCTTTAGACGAGGCCATGAAATTCGGCGAGATGACCGAACGAACTTATTTTGGGCTCACAACCACGGGTGTCTACTCCTACGGCGACTTGGCATCGAATCTCGATGGCTATGCTTTTTGGAACCGCCTGACCCAATATGGAAAAGACAGTTATTTTACCTGTTCAAATCGTACTTGGACTCAGCAAAATCGTTTTACCTGGGCAGATTATATCAACGCCGCCTGGGACGAAGGGCTGAACTGCAATTACTATAGAAACGATCACATCACGAATTCGGTTCATAATCGTATTGCAACCCTAGGAATGACCTGCCCGGTTAAATCTGGCTACTGCCAAAGCATGCTGGAACACTATGGCTACTTGAGCCCCCGCGTCGTGACAACGCTTTGTTTGGAGTCTCTATGAAACGAACTATTTTCCTATTTTGCTGTTCACTGACGGCCACAGAAATCGATAGTTTTACGCTTCGAGACCCCTACATGGAGGAGTCTCTCGGAGAGTTGGACCAAATAGTCCAAACGTATTTCGATGAAGCGCTTTCAAAAGCCAATCAAGCCAATACCTGTGATTCTCGTGCGTTTGAAAAAGCCTTTCAAGGCGCTACCACGGGGGTATTCTGGGACCGCATCGAAACAGATATCGACCAATCTGAAACACTCGACAGGAGAACTCTGACCAGACAAAATTCTGTTTATCGAGACGTCAATATATTAGAAGGAACTGTGCTTCATATGGCCCGATTGGGCTTTCTCTTAAAAATCGGTGATTTCTATATTGGCTCCGACAAGTTTGGTCATTTTTTTGATACGGGCTACGAATATTACAAAAAATCGTCGCTGGACGACGCCATGGCGTATGGTGAAATGACGGAGCGCACTTATTATGGCCTCATGACGACTTCTGTTTATTCCTACGGGGATTTGGCAGCTAACTTAGACGGCTATTTTTTTTGGAATCGGCTGACACAGGGAAAAAACGCTTATGTCACCTGCCAAAATAATACTTGGACCCAGCAAAACCGATTTACTTTCACGGAGTATATCAACGCTGCTTGGGATGAAGGTCTGAATTGTAATTATTATCGAAACGATCATGTCACCAACTCCGTCAGAGGCCGCATCGCCGCATTGGGTTTGAGCTGCCCCGTCGCTCCCGGACGATGCCCTGAAATGATTACCAGATATGGAACTCTGTCTGAACACGTCGTCAGTAGAGGGTGTTTTTAGGGCGCTAAGCGTCTGATTTCCCAATCTCCTGATTTGTTTCGATCATATTCAAATCGGTCATGAAGTCTGTTCTCGCGGCCCTGCCAAAACTCAAAGTGATTGGGTTTTAGGCAATAACCGCCCCAGTTTTCTGGTCGGGGAATCTCTTTGCCCCTATAGCGCTGCTCTAACTTTAAGCAAGTCGCCTCGAGCTCTACACGATCTTGTAGAACTTGACTTTGCTTGGAAGCCCAAGCGCCCAGCTGGCTTCCTCGGGGCCTGGTTTTAAAATACGCGTCGGATTGAGCCGCTGAAATTTTGCTCACCCCCCCACGAACTCGAACTTGGCGTTCTAACACTGGCCACCAAAATACAGCAGCCGCATGAGGGTTTAATCCCAACTGCCGCGCCTTCACACTCTCATAGTTGGTAAAAAAAACGAGGCCTTCTGAGTTTATCTCTTTAAGCAACAGCACTCGGGCATCGGGAGCACCTGATTCATCCACCGTCGCGATGGTCATTGCGTTGGCAAAATCAACCTGCTTTTTAAGCGCCTCTTGAAACCAGCGATCAAACTGCTTCAATGGGTCTTCATCTAAATCATCGCGCGTCAACATATCACTTGGCGATACAGGCTTGGAGCGCCTGACGCAACTCGGGATACTGAAACTCAAAATCGCTACTTAATAACCGACGAGGCAGCACTTTGGCGCCTTCTAGCAACAATGTCTTTCCCATTTCGCCATAACGCCACTCGATCAAACGCTCTGGAATATGTAGTTTATAAGGCCTGCGCAAAACTTCTGCCAAAATCTTGCCGAATTCAAAATTGCTCACAGGGTTTGGGGCAGTTAGATTAACAGCACCGGCCAAATCCGAATTATAAATCAAATATTCGCAAGCAGCGGCCCAATCAGCCAGGGAAATCCAACTTATAATTTGTTCGCCCGAGCCTAAATAAGCCCCCAGACCCAATTTAAAAAATGGCAGCTGAGCCGCCAAAAATCCTCCGTGAATATCCAATACTGGACCTGATCGAACATGAATGGTTCGAATTCCGTGCTTTTCTGCTTCACCGGTCGCCGCTTCCCACTCTTGGCACAGCGACGCCAAAAAACCGGTTCCAGCTGGACTAGATTCATCGAACTCGGCCTCTGAATCATGTCCATAGTAGCCTATCGCAGAGGCCGAAATAAATAATTCGGGCGGCTTTTTCAGTTTAGCGATGGTCTTCGAAAGCAATAGAGTCGACTGAATGCGGCTTAAAACCAAGAGCTCTTTCTGATGTGGTGTCCAACGCTTGTCAGCCAAATTGGCTCCAGCCAAGTTGATCACAACATCGACCCCCTCCAGACCAACCCGTTCGATGTGCCCCGAGATCGGGTTCCAGTAGACTTCCTGAGAAGTATCTTTGTGTGGATGAGACCGGATCAGCTGCTTCACAGCGCAGCCTCGCGATTTTAATGCACGCACCATCGCTTGACCAATCAAGCCGGAACCACCAGCGATTGCAATCGATGGGTTAGGACTCTTCATGTGCCAAGTCTACAACAGACTTGTAACGCTTCACAATCGTAACAGCCAATAAAATCCAGATTACCATCAAACATAACGCAATATGCATGGTGTATTGAGAGAACTGAATCGCTATTAAGAAAATCATCAACAAAGCCGCGCTGCTCTTGGCAACTCGATAGACTAGAATGTCTATGAGGGCCTTGCCCTGTGTCTTTTCCAAGCGACTCAATGGAATATAGAGCATTTCTTTCGAAGCCCTAAAAATCGAGTAATCAAAACACTTGCTGGCAACTTTCAGCAGCGCCACGCTCAAAAACTGGGGAAAGGCAATAAAACCAACCAAGGCGGTCCCGAGAAACAGCGGAATCCCCACAAACACACCACCCGTCCCAATGATTTTAATCAAAACACCTGCAAAGAACTGCAAAAATGTCGCGAATACGTCGATCACCGAGTGAACTTTTCCAATAATACCCGTTCGCACATCCACATTCGGGTAAGTCAACTCTAAGATCGTACTAAACTGAAGGTCAATTAAAGAGATAGAAATCTGAACAATGGCTATCAAAAAGAGCAACGGTACTAAGTAGCGACTATGCTTCACAACCGAAAGGCTCTGCCAACGCAAAGTTTTATCGGTTTTTTTCACAAAAACCGGAGTTCCACCCAAATTTTTGGAAAAAATCCAGGTCAACAATGCACACAAGCCAAGACAGGGAACTACTCCTAGTAGAGCCATGGTGCTGCCATAGGCAACCGATAAAGATCCCACCAGCCAATTGACCGCAAACCCGGCGACAGAGCCCATGGCTAGCACCAAGCCATAGGATTTGCGCGCGGTTTTGATGCTAAACAACGTGTCAGCCAAACTCCAGAAAATCTCGACCAGCAAAACCATGTACACTTCTCGCCACACGTAGAGCATATAGGCAGCTCCAGGCACTTTTTCGTGGTAGCAAAACAAACCCAGCAGCATGAAGGCAATGCTGATCAGTGCCGAGCACCCCAAAAGCTTCAACAAAGAGTAGCGCGTATTAAAATGGTTATAAACCATCATGGCAAACGCCGTGGCTAGAGCAGACAGCAGGAAAACTTTTGGCAGGCTCTGGCTCGTGTGGTGCTCTAAAAATAAGCTGTCTGTGACCGGCCTCGCAAACCCATAGCTCGCAATGATGCACATTTGGAGAATCGAAAACTGAATTAGTTTTGAAGTCACATGAGCGCTCCTAACCTTGTACGATTTGATTTTCAATGGCCCTCCTTTGTAAACTCAGGTCATGCCATTGCGATTACGCATGCTCGGTCCTGAAAATATCCACGAACTGTTCACCTTAATTAATAAAAATAGAGACTATCTAGGGCACTGGTTTGAATGGGCGCGTCACATTAAAACTGAATCCGATTGCCAAAAGTTACTGGAAAAACCGGTTCAAACGGGCCTCTGGCTGGAAGATAATTTGATCGGCATGGTCGGATTCTATGAAATCAATTGGACAGACCGACACGCCGAGCTGAGCTATTGGATTTCCGAAGAACACCAAGGCAAAGGCTATGTTCGGCTCGCCGTCCAGGCCCTCATGACCTATGCGTTCTTAGAGTTTAAACTAAACCGCATCGAAATCTTGTGTGTGCTCAAGAATACACGTAGCCGAGTTCTCGCCGAAAAACTCGGGTTTACCTTCGAAGGCATCAAACGCGAAGATTACCAATTGGGGGGTCGATTTTTTGACGAGGCCTGCTATTCTTTTCTGGCTCGAGACTTTCACATCACCGGAGAAGAACCCTATGTCCAGCTTGCAAGACAAATACGCTCCTCGTAATCAGTGCTTTGGTTGTGGTCCTGCTAACCCCAAAGGCTTACAGATCAAAAGCTTCCCCGACGGAGAGTTTGTAGTCGCCGAGTTCCATACCCAGGGCTATCAAGCTGCTTTTGATAACATGCTTTCGGGGGGAATTTGTGGAACCCTCTTAGACTGCCACAGCAACTGGACCGCCGCGTATCACCTGATGCAAAAAACCGGCCAGCTGGAACCACCCTGTACCGTCACAGCGGAATATGCGGTAAAATTACTCGCTCCGACGCCCATGTCAGGACCTATTAAGCTCAAAGCCTGGGTAGCTGAATCCAGTGACCGCAAAGCAATTATCGAAGCCAGTTTAGAAGCCGGGGGCAAAATCACAGCCACGTGTCGTGGAACTTTCGTCGCGGTTAAAGAAGGGCACCCTGCCTATCACCGCTGGTAAGACCCAACTCTTCATAAGATAACACGTCGTCAACCGATAATTCTGTTCGAACGCCCCGGCCCAACAGGGGAACCTGAACAACAATTCGGCGCTTTCCAGAAGCCTCTCGCTCAACAATCCCCAATGCGCCCTTCAAAGGACCTGCCGAAATCATGACCTCGGTGCCTGAGACCAATCGCAAAATGGGTTCCAAAAGCCGCTCTGAACACAATAAAAGCTTCAGGCTGTCTATCTGAGACTCAGGGATACTCGACGCATAGCCTTGTTTTTTTCCCACCAAATCGATCACTTGTCGAATCCGAATCAGCTTGATTCGGATTTCTGAATTCAAGTCTAGCCGAATAAATAGATAGCCGGGAAACAGCGGCTGTTCGAGTTGCTTAATTCGGTCGCTCCAGAGTCTTCGAATTGGCGATGTTGGCAGAAAAGATTCAATGCCCAGACCTAATATCTCGGAATGAGCGGCTTTCTCCTGCCGAGAATATACCGATAGGGCATACCATTTAGGTTGCGGGCTTGTCTCCATATTGCCCATAATAATACCGGCCGTACCAGTAATATTTCCCATAAGAGTAACCGTATTCGGTTTTGTCCGCCGTAAAATCATTCAAAACTACGCCGTACAAGTGTGTGTGTGCGTCTGTTAAGGCACGAACAGCTCGTTTGGTAGCTTCTCGATGTGTCACCCCGGTCTTGATCACCAACAAGGCTCCGTCGACTTGAGAACCCAAGATCACAGCGTCAGTCACGGCACCAACCGGCGGCGAATCAAAAATCACTTTGTCATAGCGTTTTTTGAGTTCTTCAAAAATCTCTTTAAATTTAACAGCATGAAATAACTCAGCGGGATTGGGTGGAATCGCCCCGCACACCAAAACATCCAGATTCTGAATAGGCGAGTGAGCAATAACGTCGTCTAATTGTGCCTCACCCACAATCACGCTCGACAATCCAAACTCATTAGGAAGTTGAAAACTCTTGTGAACCCGAGGACGTCTCAAGTCACAGTCAACCAATATCACTCGGCTCCCTGCTTGGGCCATGGTAATCGATAAACTCACAGCGGTTGTTGTCTTGCCCTCTTTGGCCATTGAAGACGCAATCAACAGGCTTTTAAATGGCTTATCGGGGCTCATAAATAACAAGTTTGTGCGAATTGCTCGAGAACACTCGGCCACCATGCTTTTCGGATGACTCGAAATATACAGATCTCGCTCTCGAAGATCCTCTGAAATAATTGCAGGCAATACACCCAAAAAGGGTAGTTTAAGAAAAGCCTCGACCTGTTCTTGTGTCTTGAAAGTCTGATCCAGCATTTCTAGCAGCAAAGCGCTGCCGATGCTCAAAAAGAGAGCCAACAGGAGAGCCAAACCTAAATTCATGTTCCAGTCTGGTTTATAGGGTGCCGCGGGAACCCGAGCTGCATCCATCAAAGAAACGTTATTGGCTTGCAACATGCCGGTTAAACTAATTTCTTTGAGCCTATTCGTCACGAGGTCATAAAGCTTTGAATTGGTATCAACTTCGCGCTTTAGCCGCCCATAATCAAAATTAAGTTTATTTAAGTGCGCTTCTTGTTCTCGTTCTTTCAAAATGGCTTCTTTCAACCCCTGTTCTGTTGAAGCCAAAGAAACACGCTCACGTTCCAGCATATCGAGTGTGTTTTGAACTTCTTCTCGCAAGCTGGATTCCACGGAAAGAATTTCAGCGTCAATGGTTCTGAGTTTGGGATGCTCTGGTAAATAGCGTTGTGAAAGTTCTAATTTTTGGCTTTTGAGGTCGACGAGCTTTGATTTAAGCGCACTGATCATCGGTGCTTTTTGAATGTCGGACAGAGAATCTAAAAGCTTCGGGTTCTCAGACACCTGAGCCAGTGCTGCGCTGTCCACACGGCCTGAAATTTGCTGAGCCTGAACCTCGGCGAGCTTTCCCACAAACAAACCAATGCGATTTTTAATGGTCTCCATTTGACTTTCGAGACTCGCATTCAAAATGCCTTTTCGTTCCATATAGTCATAAAGCATCCTCTCGGAAGCATCTAATTTTTTCTTGAGATCTTCATGTTGTGCCAACAACCAGGTTTCAGCTTCCCCAGAAGACTCACGTCTTTTTTCAATCTTATAGTCTAAATAAACAGACACAATCGCGTTGGCTAAATCTGCCGCAAATTTGGGATCTGGATGCACGACGTCGATTGAAACAATTCGCGTTTTTTTGGCGGGGTTGATGGAAACGTACTCTGAGATAAAACTTGCAGGATCCGAATTTTTATACCGATTGTCTTTTTTGAGATTCATGCGCTCAAACACGCGGCTCGAGATCTGTCGACCCGCCATGATTTGATATTCAGTTTGCAAAAAGGCCTCTTCGGCCCAAAAATTAGCTGTTGTTCCAGCTGGGTTGACTTCTTGCACACCCGTCAGCACCTGAGGTGCTTGAGGCATAATAATCAACGTTGCCGATGATTTGTAAAGTTTTTGGCTTCGAAGCGTATAAATCACGCCGAGCAATAACACAGAAACAAATATTGCTAGGCATAATGGCCAACGCTTCTTGATAGACAAAATATAGCGATAAAAATCAATTTGTTCCTTCACATCAGCCCCCCATTCTCAAAATATACTCTGCGGAACAAAAATAATATCACCCGGCAAAACAGCAATATCTTGGGCTTCACCTTGACCAATATCGGATACTTTTGCTGTAATTCGCACTTGTTTGCCACCTTGTGTTCTAGAAACCAGCGTCCGATTGGCAGCAGCTTGGGCTGTCGGTCCGCCTGCTTTGGCGATGGCTGCAATCAGAGTCATATTCTCCTCATAAGAGTAAGGTCCGGGGGCTTTCACTTCACCCAGCAAATAAACTTTTCGCGAATTAGATTGCTGCACAAAAATAGAAACATCAGGATCTTTTAGGTATTTTTTTTGATACTCGGCTGCAATCAGAGTGGCTGCTTGCTCAGAGTCCAGTCCGCTGATCTTAACCATGCCGATTAAAGGCAGTCGGACATAACCCTCGGACGTAATTTGGTGCAGCCCAGACAACTCTTTTTCGTCAAACACGCGCAGATCAATTATATCACCGGCACCCAAAATCGCTTTGGATATTTTTGGTTCTTCGATTGGGATCTCTTGACGCACGCGCGTATGCGCACAACCAAGCACAAACAACAAACCCATCGCACAAATTACTTTCATGGCTTGTATTAGTAGGTTAATCGCACAAAAGCATTCGCTTGATAACGCGTGAACAAGGATTGGTAATCTGTTCCATCTCCTGTCGCGACCCACCCTGTTTGAGTGAGCACCAAGTTAGGATCGGTATTCGTCCAACGCCAGAATCCCTCGCCCGATACCCCCATGGCCAACCAATCATTGAACGAATAGACCAGAGTAGCCTGAAGACCTGCGAAAAAATCCAAGCGATTCTGATAACTATCTCGGATTCGGTATCGAACCGTTGACAACGTGGTGTCTGGTTTTCCATATTCTAATAACCCTGCTTGGGGCGCAAAAGTCATGACCAACCTTCCGAATAGGGCCTGGTCGTATTTTAGTGTGAATAAATTGCTGACCTGGTCCAAAAAGATAGGCGCTGGAGTCATTTCTCGGCGGAAATTGAGACTGAGTGAGCTGTGGGAGGCAAAATTCCAAGTAAATCCAGCTTGAGCCCCCATCGGAAAAGAAGTCCCTTTCAGAGACTGAGTACCACTTTTGATAAAAATCCTGGAAAGATACACCGAAACATTTGCCACCACCGTCGGCGTAATTCGACCGGTGAGTCCGCCACCCACCCACAAGGGGTTAATCGTCAAATGATTGTTATTAGCATCGATATTCTCATAAAACCCATATCGTCCTTCCGCATACAAAGCTGTTTTAGGCAGAAATTGCCAAGACAATCGGCTGGCTAAATAATAAGCCTGGTTATTCAGCAATCCTGGAACTGTGGTTTGACCCAGAAAGGTGATCCCGGGATAGCCCTGGACTTGATATTCACCTTGGAGGGTGAGGGCAAATTTTCCACCACCAGGCTGAATCGTGCTTCCCACAATCGCTTTTCCGGTCAGATTGGTCATATTTCCAACGAATAATTCTCCTAAATTACGAGAAGCATTCAAGCTGCCCCGAGTAAAAAATGAGACGGTACCGCCTGCATTATACGTGCTCGAACCATTGGCAACGCCATTAAAAACCAGAAACCCAGGATTGCCATTTAACCCAAACAAGGCGCCCATATTGGCACTTCCGTCAACAATCAACGCTAATTTTCGCCCATGGGTCGTGAATAAAAACTGCGGGGCTATCCGGGCAAGCATATCACCCGTTGGGTTCTGCGGCGCAGTCAACGAATAGGGATTACTGCTGTATCCCAGTCCTGCCTCTAAGCTTATTTTCGATCCGTTGGTGTCTTCCTCAGCCATGGCGCTCACACCAAAGCACAACACCAACAACACTCGAACCAGTTGCTTCATAGATGCTTCATATCACAGGTAGGATTCAACAAGCACGCCAGAACCTGTCAAAATAATGTCGATCTTTCCCTGTGTCCCAGTCTCCCAGGTTTTTGCCCGAGCGTCTTCCCAACGTTTTTTAATGTTTGGGTGGGGAAATCCAAAATTATTTTCGGCCTGGGTGCAAAAAATAACATGTTCAGGCATCACTGTTCGAACCAAGTGTTCCGAAGAAGAGCTTTTGGAACCATGATGGGGCGCTTTTAAAATATTGGCTCGCCAACTCGAATCTGCCGATCGCTCTTTCTCACTCTCTAGATCTCCAGGCCACAATGCACTATCTGCCCCAAAACTCACCTTGATCACAAGGCTATTGTTATTGGTTGTATTCTCGGGATCAAACTCTGCCGGCGCCAATACTGTCACTTGGCTTTTTCCGAAATCATGCTCACCCAACAACTCAGGTAGAGTCCGCACTCGAATTCTTTTTTGCTCAGCGAGAAGCAATAATTTTCGCATCAAAAAATGGCTCTTATCGAAGCCACTGTGCCAAATCTCCCGAACATCCAGCGCTTCAAGCACACGAAAAAATCCAACAATGTGATCTGCGTCTGGGTGAGAGAGAACCAAAAGATCTATTTTTTTAATTTGCTTTCGCTTGAGAAAATTAAACAAATAGTCCTCTCTGGGACCTCCATCGACCAACATGACTTGATCATTTGGAAATTCAAAAACACTCGCATCGCCCTGTCCTGCTGGCAAGACCGTAATATGAACCCCCGACGGCCTCTCAAGAAACCTTGGGCCGAAATAGCAAACTAAGAGCAGCAATACACCCAACAGTCTGTAAACCTGAGGGCGGAGCCAGCGTCCAATATCCACCAATATAATCTCCTAATGCTTCACACAAAGCCTCGATCATGCCTGCTAAATACGCTGCCTCATGCACAAACCCCATCACAGAGAGAAAAATCGCTGGCGTTTGTAAAAAAACGGCCACTGGCACCAGAACTAAGTTTGCCAACAGACCACCCAAAGCCAACGCACCGAAATAATACGCCGATAGCGGCATCGTCATGATGCCTGCTCCCACAGACCCACCCACTAAGATTCCAAAAATCGCCAAATACGACAACGTGAAACTTGGATCTAGGACAACTTCTGGAGTGACCAACACCGTGATAAAACCAGCGATTCCAAACGAATCCAGCATGGCAGCCGGTCTATTGAGTAACAAACCCAGCAATATCACCGAGCTCATCAATGCAGATCGTACCGCCGAGGCTGAGCTGCCTGACAAAATAACAAATGTCCAAATAGACAACAGCGTCAAAATAACCGCCGGCACACGTGCCCGAGAGAGTCTGCCAAACCACGGTGTGAGCAATAAAATCATCCTGAAAAAATAAAAAAACAAAAAAGACAAACAACTGACTTGCAGACCGCTTACGGCCAACAAATGCCCTGCTCCAACCAGCTGATAAATCTCTTTTTGCTCTGCTTCAAAAAAAGCCGTGTCTCCAATGGCCAGCGCCAGCAAAACACTGGCTTCGCGCGGCGTCCCCAGATGCAACCAACGTTCGCGCAAATTTTGTCTCAGTTCGGCCCAAAAATTATTTTCCACATGCTTTTGCAAGATTTGTACTTTAAACGGACTCGCGATCGACATTCGACCCTGAAAATGCCTAGCGACTCCAAACCAATAAGAATCAAACTCACCCGGCGCCATGGCATGTTGCAAATGCTTCACTCGGCCCTGAATTCGAATTCGATCACCTTGTTGAACGGGTACCAATGCTGCGCCGTCTCGTAGGCTCACCCTGAGTCTAAATCCCGCGTCTGCCTTAAACTGCAGCTTTTTGCCATCGAGCAAGCTTTCGATAGATTCTTCGACCACGCCGTCTAAATAGCCAAATTCTGTTGGAATCCGAGCTTCTTGCTGACGAAAATCAGCCAGCCTCCCCTTGGCCAAGCAGGCTGCCAATACAAACCCGCAACCTACAATCAAAACGGCTCTCAGGGCTTTCGACGGAACCAGTAGGGCTATGAGACCCAACGCAGGCAACACCCATAATCCATACCCATCAACAGGCACGAGAAATCCGGCATAGGCGCCTGCCAAGGCACAACAAAATAGAATCAAGCCTGGCGAGAGCCTCACCAGCCCAAGCCCAGCACGGCGAGACCCAACGCCAATACTCCAGCACCGACGAGACTCCGATCGGCCTGCCTAATTTGGGTGACTTCAAATAAAACTTGGTTCCTGGGCCTAGGCAATGCTCGAATAAACTCTAAAACTTCTTGTTGGCTGGCCACTTCGCACTCTAACAAAGCCCGTCTAAACTCGTCACAACTCTGATAGCGATCTTCTCTGCGCCTCTCTAATGCTTTCAAAATAATCGCCCCGAGCCTTAGATCCAGACCTTCTGGTATCTCGACTTGGCACTGGGCAATCGCCTGCAGCGTCAACAAATCATTAGATCGTTTAAAAAGTCTCGTCTGTGTGCAGAGTTCGTATAAAATCACACCCATGGCAAAAATATCGCACTGAATCGTTATTTTGCCGCCAGAAGCTTGCTCTGGGGACATGTAGCCATATTTGCCTTTTAATACGCCTGTCACGGTCTCATGAGATCTCTGCTCGTGTTTGGAGATTCCAAAATCAAGCAGCTTCACCTGGCCTCCAGAGGTCAGCATCCAATTTTGAGGCGAAATATCTCGGTGAATAATTTTTTGTTCGTGCACATAAAATAACGCCGCCAGTGCTTCCAAAAATAAATAAATAATAATTTTCTGAGGAATCTGATGCTGCGACAGCACCCGCCAATCGTAACCCTCCAGATATTCCATGACCACATACTGGGCATGAGTCTCCAGCACTCGGACAATATTCTTGTGTTGTAAGCCAGAGAGAATTTGGAGCTCTTCGCGAAACATGCGCAAATAGTCGGCCTGCGAGGCTAAATGAGGCAGTATTTTTTTGATAACAACCGTTTTTTTTTCTTTGTGATGGGCCAAAAAAACTTCTGCCATACCACCAGTAGCAATTTTACGCTCTAGAACATATTCTTTCACAATTGAGAAACAGAGCTGAGGCCTATGATTCTTCCAGATAGCCGCTCAACTTTCCACTTGCATTTCAAATGAAACCTATTTTATTTTAATCTCCTGCTGACCCATGCATGGTGCATCGGTAAGCAAGCCGCCTTCCCCGCCCGTAGCAAGTTGGGGAAGAACGGCGACCCATTCAGGCCGAAAAACAAACTAGTTTCTCGGCCTCAACTTGTCAAACCCTGACAGGAGCGAGAACTGATGTCTGAAAGAGCTTACAAAATTTTAACCTGGTTACAGAATCAAAACAGCACAGAATTACCCATTCGCCAAGCCACACTCGCTGAAGAATTTCAGTGTTCGCGCAGAACCATTGGCAGAGCACTCAAGCAATTAAAAGAAGCCGGACTGCTCGTCGATTTGAACCAGCGTCATCAAAACAGGTGCAAGATCTATCGGGTGGAAGTTCCGCAGAAAGAGGGTCTGACGCCTGAAGCTCAACGACAATGGGATTTCTTCGGACACATATTTAAAGCGGTCTTTAAGCAGGTCGATGAGGAAAAATTGAAAGCGTATTACGCCAAAGCAACATGGAACTTAGAGGGAATCACCGACATCCATCAGCTGTATAGAAAAACGTTTGATGGGATGTATGCGCTTCCAGAGCTTGAACCTCATCTGCCCTTATGGAAGAGGGAACCTCAATTAAGGGAAAAGGCCTAGGTTTTCTTTTGTGGGACAAGTGCTTCTAAAGCCGCCACAACCTCGGGCGTGACCTCTGACAATGGTAATTGCGTATAAGCTGGATTGACGCCACCATAGTTGTTGTCGCTGGCTACAAAATACGCGAGCGAGGGGCCAATTTTATCAGCCACCTCGGCGATTCGATCATGGCGTTCTTTTTCAAGTGGAATTTTCGAGGCGATTTCCTGAAGCACCTCTTCAGGGTTACCATAGGTCAAGCCAATCGATACAATGACACTTGGGTCAGCGGCACTCACCGCATTGATGACACGCGTAGGGGCTTTAAAATAATCAACATTATATCCAAATTCAGCTTTCACAGCTTTTCCAGGCGGGAGATGTGCTCTTTGAAAATCTTCAAATGTCTTTCCTGGTTTCAACTTGCGCGTCAGAACTGAAAGGATTTGCGGTGTGCATTCTCGATAAGTCATTTGTGCCTCTGCGGCCCAAATTATCATGTGCTTTTTAAGGAATGCAAACAAATATAATCGGAATTTGTTTGACAATGCATAAGAATTCGGATCATAATCGGAATTGTCATGAAAATATCGGAAAATTTAGATTATAATCGAAATTCGTATCTATTTGAAATAGAACGCTATTTTGACAAAAACATCATTAAGGTGATGGTTGGTATGAGGCGCTCCGGAAAAAGTGTTCTCATGCGACAGGTCATTGCTCATCTCATTAATCAACGGAAGATCTCAGAAAATGATATTTTGTATATAGATAAGGAAGATTTATTTTATGATTTTCTGAAAAATTATGAGGATTTGTATAGATATGTGGAAGAAAAAAAACCTAAATATCTTTTTATTGATGAGGTACAAGAAATTGAAAACTGGGAGAAGGCCATTGCATCCTTCCATAAAAAAAGAATTGACCTATTTATCACGGGCTCTAATGCGAAAATGCTTTCCTCTGACTTGGCAACTTATCTCGCTGGGCGATATGTTTCGATCCCAATATACACACTTAGCTTCAATGAATTTATTGAAATCAACAAAAAATCAGACACAGATCCGCTTGTCGAATTCACTGATTACATAAGGTTTGGCGGATTCCCTTTGCTGTCTCAGTTCACAGGCGATCAACAAGCTTGTTATGTTATTATTCGCGATATTTTTGAGACAATCATTCTTAAAGACATTGTTTCACGACATAAAATCAGGAGGGTTTCTCTTCTTTATAATATTATCAGATACGTTTCAGATAACATTGGAAATACATTCTCAGCCAATAAAATTTCAGACTACCTTAAATCTCAACGCATTAAGATTGACGTGGAAACTGTTCAAGACTACTTAGGGTTTCTAACATCCACATTTGCGCTGCACAAAATACGCCGTTATGATATCCACGGAAAAAGGCATCTTGAAATATCTGAAAAATATTATCTCGGGGATCTTGGACTTCGACACGCTTTGATCGGTTACCACCCTGAAAGCATTAATCAATTTCTGGAAAATATCGTTTGCTTGGAGCTCTTGAGGCGCGGCTATCAGGTCTCAGTAGGAAAACTGGGCAGTCGTGAAATTGATTTCATCGCAGAGAAAGAGGGCAGAAAAATGTATGTCCAGGTCTGCTACCTGCTAGCGACACAGGATGTCTTCGAAAGGGAGTTTGGTGCGTTGAGAGACGTCGAAGACCAGCATCCAAAACTCGTTTTGAGCATGGATGCTGAAAACTATGGAAATTCATTTGAGGGGATACAACGAAAAAATATTATTAAGTGGTTATTAAAGGAAGGCCAATAAACATGATTCTTCCAAACAGCAAGTTAATCAGCACGCGAAAAAAAATCGACAAGCTGGATTCCCAAATTGTCGAGCTGCTCGCAAAAAGATTTGAACTCGCGAAAGCCGCAGGCGAGATTAAAAAAGCCTCTCGCAAAGATTTACAAGATACGACCCGAGAACAAAGCTTACTCACGGCACTCGTCAACCGAGCAGAGAAAAAAGGCCTTGATCCTGTTTTGATCAGCAAACTCTATCGAATTATTTTTGAGCACTCCGTGGTTGTTCAAGAACCCGCCAATCGCTGCAGTGTGGCTTATCAAGGTCAAGAAGGCGCCTATAGTACACTCGCTGCAAAACGCTTTTTTAAGTCACAGAAACAAAAACTTCACCTGCTGGGCTATGAAACTTTCGCTGAAACGCTCTATGCGGTCGAAAAAAATCGCACCCAGTATGCCATATTACCCATCGAAAATAAGATCACTGGGCCCATCCCGGACGTCCATGAATTGCTTAAAAAAGCGAAACTCAAAAAAATCGGCGAGATTACGCAACCCATCGAGCACTGCCTCATTGGCCTACCCAAAGCTTCAGTCAAACGAATTGCATGTATTATTTCACACCCGCAGGCACTTCAACAATGCAGCCAGTTTATCGCCTCGTTGAAGCATGCCCAAGCGAAAGATTACACCGATACAGCCATGGCTGTTTCGAAAGTCCTCAAAGATCTGGATCTTACACAGGCCGCCATCGCCAGCGCAGAAGCCGCCCGAATTTACGGCCTCAAGATTTTAAAACGCCACATTGCCAATCAACCCAATAACTCGACGCGATTTGTCATATTAGCACGCGCGTAAACGCCCACCAATTCACGCTGCCAAAAATTTCCCGTCATTTTTCTCTGGGTTGGCGTCGTAAATTGATATTTGTATAACAATGCCCGAATTTCGGCAGGAGGCTTATTTTGAAAAGGATTCGTTCGCATCAATCTGAGTATTTCAGGCCGGTTCTCCATTAATTGCCCCAATAATCTCACAAACCAGGGATGCTGATACGGCGATGAGAATGCCGCAAACCACATGAGCCAGTCTAATCTTAAGTGATACGGTGCAATTTGAATACCTGATCGTTTTAAATTGCCGGGCTTGCCAATAAATTCATACTCTTTCCAGTCTAGGCCATTGTCACTGCCCTCGATAATTATTTCAAATCGAGGCCGTGTAATACTTCCAAAAGCTCCATACGTCCCGACAATATGAAACGGATTGAAACTAAAATTCATGCTTTGGTCGCGTGAAACCATATTTTTCACGGGGAAATAACTGAGTAAAATAGTCACACCAGCAAGCCCCCAAATCCAGCAGGACTCCAAACTAAACACAGGCACAGCGAACGCAGGCGCAACAAACCCAAACGTACTGAATGCCAAGATCATCGTCAAAAATCCTAGAAACGCGAAATTGCCACTGATGGTGAGCCAAGCATGAAAACCAATCGTGATCATACCGGCCCAAAATGCAATCGGCTGCGGCGCAAAATACAAAAACGGAATCCCCAACTCAATAATATGATTCACCACAACACCGACTCTGTGAACAGGCTTGGGCAGCCAGTGAAAATACCAGCTTAAGCGATTAGGAATTGGCTGTGTTTCGTAGTGATAATACAAGCAAGTTAAATCGCGCCAGCACTTGTCGCCTCGGAGTTTAATTAACCCCGCCCCAAACATCACGCGAAATAAAAACCAACGAAATAGCAGCATCACGATTGCACTGTTTTGAGGATTCACTGTTTCAAGAAAGCACGCCAAGAAACCGGCTTCTAACAACATGGACTCCCACCCAAAAGAATAAAATGTCTGCCCGACATTCACAAAAGACAAATAGCTGAGCCACAAAATAAACCACAGGGCCCAATGCTCGCTCACCCCCGTCAGCACAACCAACGAAATCAAAATACCGAGCCACGCAGTCATTCGAAAAGCTCTGTCTTTGGGATAAAAAAAGAAAATACTCGGAAAGCGTGAAAACG
>JAHFEF010000021.1 GCA_023248545.1 Myxococcales bacterium
CGACATGCTCAAAAGACCCCCAAAGCATCTTATTAGATTCTAATTTTTGCTATTTAGATGTTAGAACTCAAGAAGAATGGGACCAAGGCCACCGAGACAACGCCATCCACTGGCCACTGCAACGCATAGAAAACGGTGAGTTTCCCGTTTTGCCAGAGGGCAAAAATAGCTGGCATGTTTATTGTAAATCCGGCTTGAGAGCTGCCAAGGCTGTTCAGTTATTAAAATCTACTCGGAAGCCTATACAAGAAGTCCACTTCCTAGTAGAATCCAAACATGAACATAGATTTGCTGTTGCGAAGCCATGAAAGCAAGACCCTGGAGTTTAAACGAGATTTGTCCTCGGCCGATGGTGTTTTGAGAACTTTGGTCTCATTTTCAAATACGTCGGGCGGTGTTTTGGTTCTAGGTGTCGATGATAAAACTAAGAATGTGCTGGGTATTTTAGACCCATTTTTGACAGAAGAAAAACTTGCCAGTCTCATTTCAGATTGCATCGCGCCTCGCATGGTACCTGAAATCGAGATTCATCCGTGGCGACAGACCTATCTGATTGTCGTTCAAGTCTACCCGAGCCCAGTTCGACCACATTATATTAAAAAATTAGGGCAGGAGAGAGGCATTTATATCCGAGTTGGCTCAACTAATCGAACAGCGGATAGCGCTATGATCGATGAGTTGAGGCGTTCTGTGATGAATAAAATATTCGATGAACAGCCTATGCCGGAAGTGAACTCGGAAGCCATTGATCGTCAGGCGGCTTCCGAGTTGTTTTCAAAGACGCGTGATTTAAAAGCGCAAGATTTTGAAACGCTAGGTATTTTCGTGCCTTATGGGAAGGGCAAAGTCCCCACTGTTGGAGGGGTTCTTCTCTTTGGGAGAACCAGGGAGAACTACTTTCCATACGCCTACATTCAAGCCGGCAGATTCTCAGGAATCGACAAAAGCCAAATTGCAGATAACGTAGAAATCAAAACACACCTTCCAATAGCAGTCGATCGGGCGATGGATTTTTTGAAAAAACACGCTAATAAAGCCATTATCATCCGCAATATTGCACATGAAGAAAAATGGAGCGTTCCGATGGACGCTCTTCGAGAAGCAATTATTAACGCGCTGGTTCATGCCGACTACTCACAGCAGAGCTCAGCGATTCGACTGGCTATTTTTGACGATCGCATTGAAGTAGAAAATCCAGGGCTTCTGCCATTTGGGCTTACCATTGAGGATATATTGCAAGGTGTTTCGAAAGCCAGAAACCGAGTCATCGGCCGAGTATTTCATAGATTAGGGCTGATTGAGAAATGGGGCAGCGGTATCAGGCGTATGTTGACATCATGCCTAGAGGGGGGATTCCCCGAGCCAAAATTTGAGGAATTAGGGACTCATTTCAGGGTTACTTTCCCCCTTTCCAAGATGACTGAAAAAATGGATTTAGATCTGAAAGATCATAAAATTCTTCAGCTTTTGAAGAACCCTAAGGGTAAATCGACTCATGAAATCGCGCAAGCCATTCAACTTTCTAGTAGAGCAACGCGTTCGAGGATGGCTAAACTCATTGAAAGAGGCCTTGTTTCAGAAATCGGAATGAGCAAACAGGATCCCAAGAGAAGATTCCACCTGAAGTGAGTTTTGGCATGCCAAGGCTGTTGAGTTACTAAAACGTAAATCGATCGATCTCGAAACTGAGGCGTAGTTCCCCTTCTTGTTCTATTTCAAGAGTGGCTGTTTCGAGCATATCGCAAAGTTTCCTTCGGGGCAGCCTGAACAAAAATCCATCACCTTGTTTTTCCAGAATCAGCAACTCTGAAGAATCTGTTCTGACAGTCAGCCAAAAATCTTTTAAAACACCTTCTTGGCTCAAACGCTGGGCTTCGTCATAGGTCACGCGAACCCGAACGGACGATGCATCAAATCGAATATTCATGCAAACGCTCCCAATCTTCAGGACAATTTAGATTCATAAAACAAGATTCTAGCGCCGTATCCAGACTCAAACGCTTTGCGCCCAAGGCTTCCAGAAAAGCCCGAACAGACCATCGCTCTAAGCGTTCCAAAATCGACACGGCATTTTTATCACACCAAAACAGCAACGGCAGTTCGTAATTTTGATAAGCAACGCCTGGCTTCTCAGCCCGTGTGAATAAGTTCTTAAGTAAATCAAGGGTTAACAGCGGCATATCGACCGGCAGCACCAGTAGCCACACTGGTTTTTGAATTGTGTGCACGGCTGATAATAAACCAGAGATAGGGCCACGTTGTGCTGTCTTATCAGGCAAGCATACCCGACCTGGCACTGCGCCACAAATCAATACCTGCCCATCGAGTTGTTTTGCTAAAAAAATAGCTTTATCGAGCAAGCTTACGCCGTTTATTTTCAAAAAGCGTTTATCTTGTCCCATTCTCGAAGACAAGCCTCCGGCCAAGATAGCAACCACTAATGCTGACACAACGCATGCCCTGCTAACCACTCAGTCTCGCCATCTACGTAAAACTCTTTCTTCCAAATCGGCGCACGTTTCTTAATTTGCTCAATCACATAACGCGACGCTTGATAAGACTCATCACGATGCTTCGAAGACACACTGATCACCACACTGGTTTGGCCAGGCTCCAATCTGCCTGACACATGCTCGATCGAAATCTCTAAATCTTGTCCCCACTGTGTTCTGGCCTCTTGTTTAATTTGCAAAAACACAGATTCTGCCAATGGCCTAAAAATATCATATTCGACGGCAATCACTTGGCGTCCATGATTGCTTGAGCGAACCACTCCCGTAAAAACCAGTTTAGCCCCATGATTCATCAGGCTAACCTCCACACACGGGTGGCAAAATCGCCAGACAGGTTCGAGCGCCAATTAATTCGCCCGGCAATAAGATTTGTTTTTCGTCTGCGATGGCTGATTCCAAAACCAATTTTTCATCGTCAAAATAACCCAGCAAAATTTCTTTCAAATCCTGTACCGTGGCTCGAGAATCAATTTCTAGATTGAGCTCTGGTTGATATTTTCGAAATGCCCCAAACAAACGCAACTGAATCGATTTCATAGGGGGTAAACCTCCAGCATAGAACCTGCCGGCATGACTTCACCTTCTTCCGGCAGCACTGCCCAAGCATTGGCCAAAGCAAATCCAGCCATGCAATAAGATGCCTGTTTTTGGAAAATATCGACTTGGGTACCAGACAAAGTGGCCTGGTAAAACGCCCGAAGGCCTTTGGGCTTGGGTGTGTCTCGAATCAATTGGGCCATCACAGGCTTTGTCTCGAATAAATAAGGCCTCAGAAAAAAATTCAAACCGACCGCCGATGCCATCGGATTTCCTGGCATACCAAAAAAGATCGCGTCTCCAAGCTGCGCGCACAAAATAGGCTTGCCCGGCCGAATGGCTGCCTTGTGAAAATAAATGTGCGCTTTTCTTTTTTTCAACACACCTAAAACAAAATCAAACGCCCCCACAGAAACAGCCCCCGTGCTGATAATTAAATCAACCCCAGAATCAAGCGCTTTTGTTAAGAGCGAATCAAATAACTCAGGCTTATCAGGGCAAACGCCTAAATTGAAAACTTCTAAACCTAAGCGTTTCAGGCTGGCTATCAGATAGGGCCCCGTCGAATTGCGTATTTGGCCATTACAAATCTCGTTGCCTGTTGAAATCAGCGCAATTTTTAATTTCTTAACAACAGGCACCTGAGCCATTCCCAGTGCAGCCAGAAGCATGATTTGTTCGGGATTAATTTTCTGGCCTGCCAATAGAACTTTTTGGCCTACTTCTACGTCACTTCCAGCCAGTCTAATATTATCGCCAACCTTTGGAGCCACTTGAAGTTCGATCTGGTGATTGAGACGCTGCACGTCTTCTAATCTAACCACTGCTTCAGAGCCCGTGAAAACCAATGGAGCCCCTGTCATGATTTCAATGGCACCACCTGGTTCAGCGCTGATCGGCTCATCACCTGCAGCCACAAACCCCTGAAGCTCTAAACGCGTCGACTTCACGGGAGCTTGCACCAAAAATCCATCCATGGCTGAATTGGAACGGACAGGCAGATTCTCGGTCGCAAAAATATCTTGTGCCAATATTCGAGTATCACTCTCTTCGAGTGCCACAAATTCTGCCTCATTTTTTTTACGCTGAGCGACTTGCTTTAGAATATCCAAAGCTTCGTTGTAAGTAAGCATGCGAAATAATTTCTCCCAAAATAGCGACGCCTAAAACCCAGAGTAAATTCCCTGTCAAAATTGTAACCCCTGCAGCAATGCCCAACTTGATTTTAGCTGTCGCAATGCCCAACTGCATATGAAACAGCCCCGTTGTGATCAGTAACAGCGCGATCAGCATTTTGGGATAAACCAGTACCGACCCAGATAATACAATCAAGAGCACTCCAAACAGCGCAGTAGACCAAGCCTCCCTCGCCCCACTTTTTACATGCGCCGTCACCCCACCGGAACCGTGACAAAATGGCAACCCACCCAATAAGGCCGACACACAATTGCCAAGACCTATCGATAGCAAAAGATTTTTCAAGCTTACCCGAGAAGCTCGTTCTCCAAAATAAGCTTCGCAGGCGTTTCGAGTTCCCAAAACCGAATTAGACAGTGTCAGCGCCAACTGCGGCAGCAACAAAGTCAAAATCAAGTTAGGTCTGATCACGTCAAGAGCTGGACTCCAAATAGGCTGCGTCTCTGCAAAACCCGCACCCACAAAGCCAATCAGAGCCATCAAACCCATCAATGGAATATTTTTGACCACGGGAAATAAAAATACGGCCAGTGCTGCCAGCATCACGCCCATATTGCTGCTGGCTTTCAGGCCTTGCGTCACCAACAAAACACCGAGGCCAACTTGTATCTGATGAATAATTGCGACCGGAACTCGCTTGGCCCAGGGTTCGATATTAAAAAAAGTCAGTGTGAGACAAAAGAGGCCTAAACTAAAAGCTGCAATTCGAATCTCGTCATAGGTGGCCCCCAAGGCAATGGCCGAGACTGAAATAGACTTCAAGGGCTGCACAGCCATCGGAATCTTAAAAAAATAAGCGCTGGCAATATAAAGCAAACCCGCCGACAGGAATAACCTAGAACTCGAAAACCCAGCCTGCTCAGACAACAATGCAATAATTGGCAATAAAACGGCTGCATCGGCGAAGCCGCCCAGAAAATTGGAGACTCTAGCCACGAGCTATTTCCAAAGCATGCTGGATTAACTTCGCACTGGCGTTGAGACCTTCTAAGACAGCCTTGGGGCTGCCCGGCAAACAGACAATTAAAGTATTTCGAATCACGACGGCTGTCGAGCGAGAAAGCCAAGCCAACGGCGTATGATTAGACCCACTGGTGCGTAGCCATTCGCCAAAGCCTGTAATTTCTCGGCCCTGAAATTGCTCACACAAAGCCAGGACAGTTTCAGGGGTAATATCGCGCTTTGAAATACCCGTGCCGCCGCTGGTGATAATTAGATCAAACTGTGAAAGTTCGAGCGATTTTGTCAGTTCAGCAGTCAAAATTTCGGCCTCATCAGGAATTACTTTGACTGGCGCTACTTGTGCCTGGTGTTGCTCAAGCCAATCAACAGCGGCCGGACCGGATAAGTCTTGCTGCTCTCCCCGAGAACAACGGTCACTCAAGACCCAAACAGCTGCGCGAATCGAAGCCAAGTTTATATCTGATTTGCCACCTTCTTTATGAAGCAGTTTGATATCCTGCAGGGTCAAATTAGAATCAATGCCCTTGGTGAGATCATACAAACACAACAGCGCTGCGCTAACTCCGCAGAGAGCCTCCATCTCGATGCCTGTTTTGCCAAAACTTTTGACTTCACAAAATACCGTGATTTGAGACTCGGTTGGCTCGCTCCAGACTCGAACCGAATTGAGAGTGAGCGGGTGGCACAACGGCAGCAGCTGAGAGGCAGACTTTGCTCCCTGAATTCCGGCAACTTCTGCAAGCACCAAAGCATCGCCTTTAGGCAGCGTCCGAGAAGCCATGCGCGAAATTGTTTCTCGAGCAGCCACAAAAACCCCAGAGGCCACTGCAATACGATGCGTATCTATCTTGCTACCCACGTCGATCATTTTGAAATGTGGAACCGTTGTCATGTCTAGACCGCAATCCAGCTCACGTCTCCAGCCCCTTCTCGAATCACGACGGGATAGGGGCCGCTTAAGTCAACCACTGACGAGTCTGAGCCATCTAAAACACCAGCATCCAGAATCAAATCTAAGTCATGCCCCATGTATTCGACAATTTCCTGTGGACTATACAACGTTCGATTGCCATGTTTGGTACTGGTCGAGACAATTGGTTTTTTATAAGTTCGTGCCAGCGCCAGTGTGACCGGATGATTTGGGACACGAATCCCCACCGTCATGCGCTTGCTCTGAAAAATTCTGGGTACTTCCGGCGTTGCACGCAAAATAAAAGTATAGGGCCCCGGCAAATAACGCTTCATGATCCTGTAAGAGTCATTTTCAATCAGCGCATAACGGGCAATATCTGACAAATCTGGAACCACAAAAGACAACAGGTGCTCTTTGTCGAGATTTCTCATCTTATAAATGCGATCAATGGCTTTCTTATCGAAGATTCCACAGCCGATTCCGTAGTTGGTATCGGTTGGGTAAGCGATCACTCCGCCACGTTCTAAAGTCGCTACAGCATGAGCAATCATGCGTGGTTCAGGGAATTCAGGATCAATTCGAAGCCGTAAGTAAGAGCTATGGGCCATGCTTGCAGTTTACTACTTCCCGATACAAAAGCGACTAAAAATTAAATCGAGCACTTCTTCGTTCAAACTTTTCCCGAGAAGCCTATCCAAGGCATTGCCTGCGCTGCGTAATTCAAACGCCAGCACTTCATCTGGTTCTCCCCGTAAAAGCGCTTCTTTGGCTTCCAACAAGCACTCATGGGCTTTGGAAACTTCTTCTTTCTGGCGAATCTTCGTCAGCATGACTTCGCCAAAATCAAATTGGTCGCCTAATAAAATTTGCGTGATTTGTTGCTTGAGTTTCGGAAGGCCCTGCCCCGTCTTCGCCGATAGGCCTTGCGAATCAGGATAGAGGTCTCCTTTTGTTGCAACTTTAATGACCGGCGCTACGAGTCTTGGCATCTCTAATTTTTCTTGCCCCGGCTCTTCAAGCCACAGAATTAAATCCGCTTTATCTAACTCGCGCTTTGCTTTTTCTATCCCCAGGCGTTCAACGGGATCTAAACTTACGTCATCGCGAATCCCCGCAATATCGACCAAGACGAGTGGCATGCCGTTTAGAACCCAATTGGCCTCGATGACATCGCGAGTGGTCCCAGGGGTATCGTGTACGAGCGCTTTTTCTTCACCCAACAGGGCATTCAATAGCGTTGATTTGCCAGCATTGGGCAGGCCCAACAAAACCACCCGAGCACCCTCGATAAGTCGTTTGCCCAGCTGAGCACTTCTTAAAAGTTTTTGAAGTTTATCGAGGCAGCCCTGAATCTTGTCAGCCAGCGCTTGGCAAGGCAGTGTACCCAAATCTTCGTCTGGAAAGTCTAGTCGCGCTTCGATTTCACACAGGGCGTCTATTAAAGCGATTCGTGTGGGTTCTAAATAATCCGACAGGCCGCCTTTCAAATTACGCAGCGCCGCCTGAGCTGCTTGTTCCGAGCGTGCGTGAATTAAATCACAAATCGCCTCGGCCTCACACAAATCTATTTTGCCGGATAAAAACGCCCTGAGTGAGAATTCGCCAGGTTTGGCCCCACGCACCCCAAAAGCCTGCAGTGACTCCAAAACACGCTTGATAATAACAGGGCTACCATGAAGAGAGAGCTCAAAACTAGGCTCACCCGTGAAGCTTTTATTTTCTGGGAAGCTCGTGCACAAAGCGTCGTCTAAATCTAACACGTCGCCTCGGGTTGCCACGAAGTGTTTTTGAGGGCCCAGCTTGGGTATAAAAATTTGGGACTTAATGCTCAAAGCCTCAGGGCCGCTGACACGAATCACAGCCAGGGCACTTTGGCCTGGCGGCGTCGCGAGTGCACAAATCGTATCACGCATGACGCTCTGCCCTCTTAATCGCAACCAGAATGAGACTTTGAGCCGCCGGGGTGATACCGCTGATACGAGCAGCTTGACCCAGCGTTCGAGGCCGATGCTTGCGAAGCTTCTCAAATACCTCGTTGCTTAAACCTGGTGTCTGGGTCTCAAAGACATGTTCCGGGATCACGCAGGCATCGAGTTCAACTTGATCGCGCAACTCTTTTTGAATCCGGCTCAGATAGCCCGCGTATTTTTGTTCAATTTGAAATCGGCGCGACTGACTGTCCTTCAAAGCCAACTCTTCAAAAGCCTGCATGGCCTCGAAGCGTTTTTGAGGCAACAGACCCGTCTTGGCACCTATAGGGGCTAAGCGAGCGTAAACATTGTCCTCGCGTAAAACCAACCGATGCTCAGCTCTAGAAGTAAACATGCGATAGGGTTCTTCGGTCCCCAAAGTCACCAAGTCATCGATTAACACGCCGGCATAAGCTTGATGACGGCCTAAAATAACCGGTTCTTGGTGTTTGAGTTTGGCTGCGGCGTTTAAACCGGCCATCAAGCCCTGAATCGCAGCCTCTTCATAACCGGTGGTCCCGTTGATTTGACCCGCGCAAAATAGCCCAGAAATATTTTTAGTTTCCAAAGTCGGGTGAAGCTGCGTCGGTTGAACAAAATCGTATTCGACGGCATAACCCCAGCGTGTGACTTCGACCCGAGACAGGCCTTTCATGCTGCGCAAAAAATCTATTTGAACTGCTGGTGGCAAAGAAGTCGACAAGCCATTGGGGTAGACTTCATACGTGTCCAAACCCTGAGGTTCTAAAAATATCAAATGCGATTCTTTTTGGGCAAAGCGTGTCACTTTGTCTTCGATGCTCGGGCAATATCTTGGCCCTGCCCCAGCAATTTGGCCATTATATAAAGGCGCTCTGCCTGACTGAATGGCTTCTTGAATGACGTGGTGGGTATTCGTGTTTGTGTACGTGATATGACAAGAGACTTGCTTTAGAACAGGCTCGATACTTTCAAAAGCAAACATGGGTGCAGGGCTATCTGGCTGTTGCTCTTCGAGTTCGCTATAATCAATGGTTCTAGCGTCTAGTCTGGGGCAGGTGCCGGTTTTAAGACGCCCCAACTCGAGGCCTAACTGGGAAAGCGAGTACGATAGACCTGAGCTCGGCGCCTCGCCAGCTCGGCCTCCAGGCATTTTTTCATGCCCCAAGTGCAACTGCCCACCCAAGAAAGTCCCGGTGGTGACTATCACGCTGCATGCGCGGATTTCGCCACTGTGTTTGGTGACAACACCTGTAATCTGAGCGGCTTCTGAGAGTAAACCAACAACATCGTCCTGGCGCAGGCTCAAATTAGGCGTTTTAAAAACCACTTCCGTCATGCGCCGGCGATAACGCTCCATATCGCTTTGGCAACGAGTCGCTTGAACGGCTGGGCCACGCGAAGCATTCAGCGTTCGAAAGTGAATGCCGGTTAAATCGGCGATTTTAGGCATCTCGCCGCCAAGGGCGTCGATTTCTTTGACCAGATGCCCTTTTCCAACGCCACCGATGGCCGGGTTACAGCTCATCGCAGCAATTCGATCCAGTGACCCCGTGATCAACAGAGTTTTGAGGCCCAAACGCGCTGTGCACAAAGCTGCCTCGCAGCCGGCATGGCCACCGCCTATGACTAGAACATCGAATTGCATGCTTATTTTCTATCAAATAGCTTGATTTCAGCAAGGGGGAGAGGGTATCTAGAACGAATGAAAAAGGCTTTTTGGGTTCTCTGCTTTAGTGCCGCCACGGCCAACGCCCAATATTTCAACAACAACGCGTTCCAATTTTCGCTCGGTTGGATGGGCGCTGATACCACCATTCCGTACCCCTACCCCAATGCTTGGCCCACGACTGACTTGCTCCAAATCGGCCTGGGATATCAATATGCGCTTTCGGGCTACAGCTTGTGGTGGATCACCCAAAGTGGAGTCTCGCTGGGTTATGCACGCAACTTTGGACAATCAAACACCCAAGTTTTAGCGGGCGCAAACGCTCTCACCGGCTTGCGTTATAATTTCGCTACCATGGCTTGGAGGCCGTTTATCATGGGCGGCGTGGGCTTGTTCACACTGTTTAGTAACCCCAATGGGCCTCTGAACGCCAACGGTGCTACAGCGAGCCAAGCTTGGATGCTGTTTCAAGCCGGGCCTGGCATCGAGTATATTTTTACGGACGAAATGAGTTTTCAGTTCGATGCAGGTGCACTCGCCATGCTTGATTTCAAAAACCAAGCTCGTTTTTCGTACGTCGCCAAACTCTCTTACCTGTTCTACTTTTGAGATATTATGGAAACTTGGGTTTCAGACAGCAAGTCAAAATTTAAAAACAGTCGAAGCATCTTGTCGTTCGACGATTATCTGGCCGAAGTTAAAAAACATCCGAAGCGTCACCTCAGAAATGCCGCCCAGTATTTTTGGGATGTGATTAATTTTTTTGGCGAATACAAAGTAGACCTACCCACAGGCTCACTCCGTCGCTACAAGCTATTTGATGCTGAGTTTAACGGCTACGAAGGCCAAGTCCTGGGCCAAGAACGGGTTCAAGAAGAGTTGGTTCGACTCATTCAAAACTATGTTCGGTCGGGCCGAATTGACCGGTTGATTTTATTGCATGGCCCCAACGGCTCTGCAAAAACCAGCTTAATTCAAGCATTGGTGCGTGCTGCGGAGTATTTTAGCCACCAAGACGACGGTGTTTTGTATCGTTTTAACTGGGTGTTCCCTCCCAAGAAAACCATTCAGGGTGGCATTGGATTTTCAACAGAAAATAGCAGCGACTTAGCCAAGACTTATGCTTATCTAGACAGCGAAAAAATCGAGTCTAAGATTATTTGCGAGTACAAAGACCACCCGCTGCTGCTTCTGCCTAAAGAATATCGCGAAAGCTTATTCAAAGAAATCGCTGTCGATTTGAATATCGCCGAGATTTTCAAGAAAGGCGATTTGTCCGCCAAGAATAAGAAAATTTTCGATGCGCTGCTCACCAACTATTTGGGCGATGCCTCAGAGGTCTACAAGCATATTCAAGTAGAGCGATTCTATTTGTCCAAACGCTACCGCATGGGCATTGGTTGTGTTGAGCCCCAGATGAGTGTCGATGCGTATGCGCGGCAAATCACAGCTGACCAATCTTTGGTTCAGCTGCACCCCGCTTTGCAACACATGACTTTGTTCGAGTCCGGTGGCCCACTGGCCGATGGTCATAGAGGCCTGCTCGAATACAATGACTTATTAAAACGCCCGATTGAATCTTGGAAATATTTGTTGGTTGCCACCGAACAAGCTCAAGCCAGCTTAGACATGCTCTCGCTCTTTTTAGACAGCCTCATGATTGCGTCGTCTAACGAGTTGCATTTGAATGGCTTTCGAGAATATCCCGACTGGCAGAGCTTTAAAGGCCGTTTTGAGCTCATCAAAGTTCCGTATCTGCTGAGATTCTCTGACGAAGTCAAAATTTATAAAAACCAAGTCCCGAAGGCTTTGACTGGCACTCATATTGCACCACACAGTCTAGAAATCGCCGCGATGTGGGCGATTTTAACACGCTTAGAAGCACCCAAGCTGGGCCAATTGACTGAGCCACAAGACGACATTCTCAAAAGCTTAAGTCCACTTGAGAAGCTAGAGCTTTATGACACGGGTATGATTCCAGAGCGCCTCACCCAACGAGAGTCCAAAGATCTCAAAAAGCTCATCCCCTATTTGTTTAAGCAATATGCCGATGATCTTGAGTATGAAGGCCGATTTGGGGCATCGCCACGTGAAATCAGAAGCATTTTGCTGAACGCCGGGCAAAATCGTAATTTCGACCATCTATCACCTGTCGCAGTTTTGGAAGAATTGCAAAACTTGGTTCGCGAGAAAGCCTCTTATGACTTTTTGAGACGTGAACCTGTCAAAGAATATCGGCACGCAGAAAACCTGATTCAAGTGGTTCGTCGATATTATCTCAAGCAATTAGACGAAGAGATTAAAAATTCGATTGGCTTGATCGAACCTGATTCACATTTTGATTTATTTGAACGCTATGTACGCCATGTGTCCGCTTGGACTAAGAAAGAAAAAATCTTAAACCCACTCACAGGCAAAATGGGCGAACCCGATTCAGAACTCATGAGCCAGGTTGAAAATATTTTGCTGGCTCGCACCGAAAGCCCGGAAGAATTCAGAAACTCATTGATTACCCGCGTCGGGGCATTCAGGCTTGAACAACCCGACCAACCGGTTGACTATCACACGCTGTTTGGGGGGCATCTAAAGCGCCTCAAAGAAGATTATTATGCCAAGCAAACCAAAACGGTCACGCACGTTCAAAATTGCTATCTTAAGATAGAAGAAGGCGACACCCAAAATATCGACGCCAAAGACCAAGAGCTTGTGAAGACTCTGAAAGAGAATCTGCTCAAGCTGGGCTATAACCCGTCGTCGGCACGGCAAGCGGTGGCGTATTTGTTGCTGAATCGGGCGTAGCACTTAGCTGCTTCCAATTTTGCTGCATCTCTTGCTCAATCTGCCTCGAAATCCAATTACGGGGTTTTGGATCTGCCCGAAACAGCCCTAATACTTCCTCCACATAGTCTTTCAGCAATAACAATTGAAACGGGCTGAGCTGAAAAGAGGCAGTGCCTACACGAAAATCGCCTTCCTCCCACGGCAATAAGCGCTCAACGCCAAGCATATTCAATACCTGTTCTGTCCGAAGCATTCGAAAGCATTGCTGTGCGATCCAAGGCATGGCGCGTTCTTGCGCTTCGAAAGACAAGTGCTTGAGGGCCTTGAACTCTTGAACTGCCTGTCGAATCAATCGGTTTTCTTCTAGAATCAAAGCGTGTTTTTCTCGAAGTTGATGATAGCTGGCGATCAGTGCCTGATTCTTCACCCTCAGCTTGTCAAAATCGATTTGGGCCTCTTGGAAGGGAACGTCCATTTTGTTTTCTTGCCAGACATCTACGAAAACTTTTTCAAGAGATTCGAGGGTCTTCTCCATTTTCGCCAGCTGGATTTCAGCTTCTGTATGTCTGTACAGTGTTTCTACTTCGTGGACGAGTTCGTTACGATGTTCGATTAGGGGCAAGTCCGCTTCAAACTCGCGCGCGTATTTTTGCCGTTCCGTCATCGTGTCTAGAGACCAGAGTTTTACCGGGAAATGCTGCAAGCGATGTTTTAAAATAGCCAGTTGGCCGATTTCTTCTACTTGGCCATGCAAATAGCTTTTTATCTCGTGATTCTCATGGTTCATCTGATCGATTCGGGCCAGTTTTAGGTTCAACTGCTCTTCGATTTGGTCTTCAGAAAGTTTTTTGAGTGTTTCCTGGCTCCAGTCCGCCAAAAGCGTTTTCATCCAATCCAGCGCCAGCTCTATTTTACTTTTTGTTTCGAAATAATACTGCTTTATTTCCAGTGCAACATCGCTATAGTCTTCTCCCAATTCACTGAGCAACAGCTTGAGCCTATTTTCTTGGTCTTGTTCTTCTAGTCTAATAAGCTGGCCAAAAGAGAGTTCTGACCGCATATGCTGATAGAGAGGTTCAAGTTCTTGGCTGCGTAAAATTTTCCGCTTGGTTTTCTCGTAAATCTGGGTTGCCGCTTGTTTGAGATCATTGACTAAGTCATATCGTCCAGCATAACGCTGCTCAATCAGCCGGGTGAGTTGGGTATATTCAGCCTCTAAGCCAAGTGGGGTCGATTCTAACAATTTAAGATCATCTTCTAAAAAGCGCCGCTTTTCAATTTGTTCATAATGTTCCGTCAAGGACATCAATAGAACTGCCTGTTGGTCGCTATCTAGCTCAACGCATTGAAGACGCTGCCAGTAACCTTCATAGAGACCCTTTCGTTCGGCAAAATCGTAGCTTTTGAGCTTGTCATAACAGAATGATACCAACTCATATTTGAGAAACACATCCTGTTCGATTTTTTGGAATAGTTGATTGGCCTCCTGCAGTAACTGGTTGCGATCGGGCGGCAAAAGAACCTCATTGGCCTTAATTTTCTGCTTTGCCTCGTTCAATAATCTGGGTCTTTCGAGACATGGTAGTTCTAAGAGGGCGTCACACGTGAACACACGAAGCAGTTCGGCCCTGACTTGATGGGCTTCGATTTCAGACTGCTTTCTGCTCAACTGAACCTGGATATCTTCTAGCCTTTCGTTGCCTTGAAGCCCCAAAGCATCCATCTCTGATTTAAGTTGTGTCATGTTATCAGCAGCTTTTTGCCAGGCTTCTCTAGCTGCTCGATAATGATCGCTTCGAAGAACTGTTACGGATTTGACAATTTTCGCAGAAATTTCGTGATGATTTTGATACTCATCCCATTGTCTTTGAGCTTCGCTCAGATCCTGGTGAGCCTTGGCAATCTGCTCAGGCGGATGCTGTTCGAGAAATTGGGCCTTGCGTTCCAGAATTTCGAGGGGTCTGTTGGCTAGGGGTACAGGCATGGTAATTGGAAATAGCACTGTAAAGCCTAGATTGGCACCCCAATTAGCTAATGATTTTGATTCAATTTATCCAATTGTGCTTGTAGATTCTTGATGTGCTCCTCGAGATCTACCCCGGCTTTATATTGCTCGTAGGTATATGTCACCCCACGCGCTTCTAATACGGCGCTCAGCTGAGCTTTTGCCTGCGCAATGTCCTGTTGCAGAAGGGTAATTTGTTTCACCTGTTTTTGAGATGGAGTGGGCTCTGCGGCCACTGCCTTAGTCTCGGGTTTCACTTTGTACGACTGGACTTTCTTTTGGGTTTTTGGGCCTGGCTTTCGAGGTACAGGTACTCTCACGAACAGGGCTTCATCAGAAGCTGGAGCACGGGTTTCACCAACTACAGGCGCCTGCTCCACAACGCCGGTCAGCTTTGAGAGCTGAGACAGTTCAGTGTCATACAGCCCACTCGTATTTCGTTGTTTGAGAAAGGCTTCGAGGACAACTGCTTCGGGGCGCTCGAGCTGAAAACCCTGCGGCGTTCCTGTGCCGGTGTACATGGAGAAATTGTAACCTGAAAACGTCAGCTGCGTTAAACCCATGCCTTTCAAAAACTGGGTGGCATTGATTTTAGCATCTAATCCCGCTGCGGCTTGGCGACCTAAGGATTGTAGAAATATATCACCTCTGTTTCTGAGCGCTTCTGGAGGCAACCGCTTATTAGCCTTCAGTTTGTTAACAGCAGCCTGAACGTCTAACTCCATGGCAGATTGCGGCTGCGCAAAGCGATCTAGGTTGTGAAGTTGCTCTAGGTCTTTCTCTGCTTCCGCCTGCAGCCGTTGCCTGATCTCATTTTGAAGGTTGACAGAATCGGAGCGTTGCCTATCTCTCAGCCTAAAGACTCGTTCAGTCAAGAAGGCTTTGAGCAACTTGGCTTCTTGGACATTTAAATTCCAGCCAGCTGTTGGTGCCTTAGTTCCCAGAATTTCAGCGTCTTGGCTGCCTGCTGCATACTGTTTGAGGCCAAAATCGGCGAGGTCAACAGTTCGCAAGTTTCCGTTTGCATCAGATACTCCGCCGATTTTGGCCAGGAGATCCTGCGCCCTAAAGTTCGGGTCGCTGAGTTTCGAATTCGCAAGCATCTTGCCCATGAGTTCTAAAAGCTCGTCGTCTCCGGCGGCAATTTCAGCCCGGCCGGCTGCACCCTCTAGAATCATCTGCACGCCGGCCGCAGCACTTTGGTAGACTTCGGCCCTGGCTCTCAATCGCGCAGCATCGGCCGGGGTGAGGTTCCCCTCACGCACTTCGTACTCAATACTCGGGAGCAGATTTGTAATGAGCGTGCCATTTTGCGCCAACGGGTTTCGTTCCGCATCGACAAAAATTTGATCCAGTTCGGCGGCTTTCCTGAGAGATTCTTGGACCGCTTTTGTTGCCTCAGCCGCACTGGCTTCTTTCTCTTGCTCAGCGGGCTTCAAATACGCTTCTTCCATGGCCTCAGAAACAGCAACCATGAGTCTATCTGACAGCTTGCCTAGCTGATGGTCTATCACTGATTTCAAATCGCTCAGTGCTTCTTCTCGTTGAGCATAGGCTTCTCTCATGGAAAACAGTTCAGCCCGCACTTCTATAATTTTTGGATCAGTCAGCAAATTAGCCGGTACAGGTTTTAAAAAGAGCTTAATTTGATTATTGAGATATTCGTTGACTTCAGCTTGATTGTCCCGGATGATCTGAGCGCGTCTAATTTCTTTCTCACGCTGCGTTTTTAAATCGGCTTCTCTCTGGTCACGGATTAATTTTTCCTGTGCAGATTCTAGCTCCTGTTCCAGTTCTAAAGCACGAGCAAGCAGAGAATGTTCGGGTTCTTGCTCAGTGATCTGAGACCTTTTGTTTTCGAGTTTCTTAATTTCTCCACGGAGTTCCTCAGCTCTGTCAAGTTGATCTTTTGTGCCTTCACCCAGTTGGGCTGGAGTCCCCATGCCCTTTAACTCATCTTTGAGTTTGACAATTGAAGCATTAAGCTTGGCCTCCGGCGTCTTCAAAGCAGTGATAACCTCACCGACGCGTTGAAGCTTGGCTGCGAAGCTCGCTGGTTGATCTCCCTCTACAGGAGCTTGAGCCTTGAGGGTTTGGAGATGACTCAAAAGGGTATTGGCGCGCTCGAGTTTAGCACTGGCTTCAAGCAGTTGAGCGCCCCACTGCCCCTCGACAGCCGTCTTATCTGAAGATGCACTTGTAATTTTTTTCCTCAAATAGTCAGTATGTCCAACCGAAGGATTACTTTTGCGTTGTTCTTTGACCCAGCCGTTCCAGTCCTGAACATCCTTCTTTAAAAGACCCAAGGACTCCCGTGGAGAAAGGCGCGCGAACAGCTTGCCGATACGACCCTTGTTTCCATAGCTCTTCAGCGCGGATTCCCATTTTTTCAGTTCAATATTCTTGGCAGCCGTCGCATTCTCGTGATCAGCTGCAATCTTTTTTTGAGACGCACTGGCATCTGCGAAGAACTTGTTGATTGTCGCATCTAATGAGGACTTCGCTACAGTAGATACCGATGAACGCTCAGATTCCGAAAAAGAATCTACAGGACCGACGCTGCTTCCCGCTGGGGGAATAGGGGTTTTTGGGGTCCCCGGCGCACTGATTTCAGGCTCATGAATAATTCCAGACCCCTGGCCAACTTTAATTTCACCCACACGCCCCCCTCAGGCCAAAAACTGCATCATGGCTCTAACATATCATTGTAGCAAGAAAGTCACTTCAGGCTCATAAAATCGTTCAGAAATACGATCGTATGCTCTGGTGTTTCTTAAGATATGCTTAGGAAGATTGCCGGCTTATATTTCGCAACCAGCCTTTTCGTCTATGCTGACAGCGGCAACTCAACCTGCCCCAGGCACCAAATGCCTGACAGGAACTCTATAATTGTAAAATCCGGCATCGTCGTGGGAAGCACATTGTGGGCCTTCCTCCTCCTCGACTATTTCGATGTGCTCACGCGAAGCCGTGATGAACTCTACAGCCCTCCAGGTCGATGTATCAGCGCCGTCAGGCTATTCCTACACCTGTTAGAAGGGGGCGCAGCTGCTGCAACTATTTATGTTTTGTTTGCTCAGGTCCTGGCTGACGAACGGTAGAACATCCATTCGTGATTCTATCCAAATCATCGAGGTGATTATTTGCAAAATCAAACGATGTCAACTTTATACTTGAAGTTACAAATTGGCAAACTCTTCGTTTTTTACCGATGGAATTTTCTATCTTTCCAGTTGAATAATTAATATCAGTGCGCTCCGTTGGTTCCTCCCGAAAATTATCGACGCTTCTATAAGTTTCCCCTATGAGTAGAAACTCTTTTTGTTTTTTATCAAACCGCCACTTGAGCACATCTATCCAGACTTCTCTTGAACCACCTAAACAAGTAATAAGCAAAATACCCTTCGCATTAATATTTAAATCTCCAAGAGGCTCACCCATAATGGCCTTAGGCCCCCCACAACCAACACAAATTGCCAATTGTGAACTACTTTGCAAATGAAACGCTCCCTTATTATCGCCAAAATAAACGACCAAGGGTGCCTTTTTGCTGTTTGTTGCCCAAAGAATTAGGGCATAGTCTACGATGCCATCACCATTTAAGTCGCCCATCGTTTTCTTGAAGATAGAAAATTTGGGAAAGTCACGTGCAATGCTGTCTTCGATTTTATCAGCCAAAAGTGGCCCAGATAACAGGGCCATGAGACCTGAGGCGGCAAGAATTTTACTAGGTCTTTTCACACATCCCCTATAGCTCATTATGCCAAGGCATCCAAGTAAGCCAGTTCACGCTGTCGGCATGTTGTGAGTTTCTAGCGTTCCTGAAATATTGAAGCCATTTTTTAGCAAGTCCAGCGATATGAACGTTTTTGTCCTTTCCATTTACAATGTATCGGGCACCCACAAAATCAGCCCTTCCACCCCCCTCACCATTCCCAACAATATAATCGATCAGTTTCTTACCCGTAAAGCTTCCCATCATCATTCCATAGACGATGACATCGGATGCATATCTCGGGTCCATTGCTCGATCTGGATTGCTCACAATATCCTCTCCAAAAATCTTTGAGAATTTTTCGTAATTTGTTTTATGAGTCAACTGTATATACCCTCGTCCATAATATGGAGCATATGGCATTTTTGAACCACCGATTTCCTTCATGGTTTTGAAGTTCATGGTTTCATGTTCCGCTGTTGCCATGATGTAGGAAAGCTGTGGCGGGCTATGAAGACCATATCTCTTCCCGGATTCCATGATGAGGATCTGCGCCTTATCTCTGGGAGGCATTGTATCCAGCAACGCATCGAGTTCTTGAGCAGTATAGTTGTGGACCAACACATCGGCTGTACTGACAAAATAGTTTTGGAATTGCTCAACAGAAAGATTATAAAGAGTTACTGTTTCATGAACCACACCGATGTCATTTACAGAAACATTTCTGTTTTGAGCATTTATTAAAGAAGACGAATTCTTTATGTTTGTGGCATTCGTCCAGAAACCGGTCTCGGAAGAAAATAGCTTGTGGCTATAGCCAACTCCTATCTTTTGGCCATCTACTTCAATTTTGAGATACCTAGACGCTTCTTTTTTAGAGGTCTTAAGCACCTGACGCTCCACACAGCTTCCTTCAAAATCACAACTCATAACAAGATCGCCGATTGATAGAGTCTCAATCTTTGAATAACCCTGTGGAGTCTTAACCAGCGTGCCTTCGATAAAACCTTCCACCTCAATTGTATCCCAATCTTCCTTTTGAGCTGATACCTTTATTGAAAATGCAGCAAAACCGATCACGCAGGCTAAAACAGAAAACAAATTTATACGTTTCATAAGTATCCTTTCCAAAAATTGAAGAGCACGAACTAATTCTTAGCGGATAGAATAATCATCTTTAGATTACAAGCGGTTTCTTGCGGGCTCACGACCAATATGCGCTGATGGAAAAAATTAATCTTCAGAGCCAGGAATCGTTGGCTTTTCAAGATTTACAGGAGGCTTCCCTATCTACTCATCTTGTAATCTTGGCAACTCCGCTTGGAGGCCGCGATGAGCTCTACACAACCCACCAGGTCAATGTATCAGCGCCGTCAGGCTATTGGTACATCTACTCGAAGGCGGCGCCGCAACTACCGCTGTCTATTGTTTATTTCGATAACTATGGGCCCCCCGGGAAGAGTCCGGGGGGAGGGTCTATAAGGGATGCTTCGTCCGCTGGGAATAACACCGAATCCAAACAGGAACATAACAGCACCGTCAGCAGCCAAGAGCCTCCGGTTCAGAGATAAAAGACGATCTTGCTCTGAAGTAAGAACCAAAACATAAGCGATACCAGGTGCACGCCCTTCAACATGCACCCGGACATTTGCAAAGTAATTAAGCATCCATTCAATTTGCCAATTGTCCCATTGGCTTGACAATTGACCTACGAAAACCGTGGAATAGTTTGCGTTCCAGTTTCTCACGAAAGGCCTAAGTGTTGAACTCTCTGGAAAGCGAACGGGCTGCCAACCTAAATCATATGGCTCCCATCGATACCGATTCCCCCCGACAGGGAATTGGGCCCCTGAGGGCTGAGCATTTAGAGAATTAAACGAAGCCAAGAGAAAAATAAGTGTAACTCGATGCATGCTGAATTCCACCTTATGAAACCCCCCGGTTTTTCTGTCAATCCACAATCCTGTAACTTCCGATAATGGTCGTTATCGGCGTGATTAATATTTTTTAGTATAATACTATGTCATAGTATTAAATAGTATGAACTTGATTTTCTCCAAAAACTTGTGTTAGAAAGGCTTATGGACGCACCAAAAACACGACGAGAAAACGAAGTATGGCAAGCCTGCGATGATCTGTGGGCCTTAAACAGCAACTTGGAGGCCTTAAAAGGCGATTCGATTCGCGATCAGCTTTTAAGACTGGGCTATAAAAAAGGCAGCCCGAATGAGATCTATAAATACCGGGCCAGTTGGAAAGAAAGCCGGGGAATTTCAGATAAAAGCCTGGCTCAAACCGTCGAAGTAGCCGACCCTATTAGCCGTGCGGTAAGCCTGGTTTATGAGCAGATTCAGCAAGAGGCGCAGCAAAAAATCACCGTGATTCAGAATGAGTCCGGCACCCGCATTGAGAATCTTGCCCAGCAAAACCAAGAGTTGATTCTAAGCTATGAAACACTCTCGCAAAAACACGAAGCGCTTGAAGAAGAAAAAAACGGCCTAGAAATTAGCTTGGAATTGCTGCGAAAAAATTTAAGCGAGCAGCAAAAATCTAATTCTGAGCTTCAATTGCGCCTACAGGGTTCAGAACTATTATTGTCTGAACTTAAAAATACCTATGCAGGCCAAATTGCGAAGCTTGAGCAGCAGCTCAAAAATCAGGGCCATGCGCTCAGTGAAGACATGAATAAAGCTAGGCTCGAAGCCAGACAAGAACGCGATCTGCGCGTCCAACTGGAGGCCGAAAACAAGCGACTTCAAAAACAAGCCCTAGCAAACGCTGCAAAAGCTCAAAAACAGCAAGACCAGATGCTCAAAAAAGAGTTTCAGAAATTAACGACGCTGATCAGGAAACTAAAAATTAATAAAAGCGCTAGGAAGCGTCGTTCAAGGGCTCTCGAGAAGAATCTCGCGGAGGGCGATCTCTCTTTCTCGAACCCACCAGGCTGATAGCTCACTCAAATTATTGAGAGATTGCTCTCGTTCAGGACGTGTTTCTAAGATCAACTTCCGGTCAATATATTTCGCTCGAACCAGCTTGACTTTCAAAGCTCCATTCAACCCCAGGGCCTGCAAGGCCTCGTTGAGTGAATAGCAGTTTGGAGATCGTTCAAAGAGATAATAGTGATTATCAGCTTGCAGGGGTTGGCTATTTTGAACGGCGATCTCTTGCATTGCCGCAATCGACTCTGGAGCATTGAGCCGCTCTGGAACTTCTCCAAGGTTAAACGTACCTGATACCGATTTAAAATCAACCAATTCAGGCCCTGTAATGGGAGATACTGCGAACAAACTATCTCGAGATTGAGATCGAGATGACTCAAAGACATCTAAATTCTCAGTAGATTCCACGCGAGGTGGGCTAAATGAGTCAACGGGTGATGGAGGTGTGGGCGGGGGTATGCTAGAGCGTGACTGTGTTTTCATGTTCTAAGTAACACCGCCCGACTCAAAAAAATGCCTAAGGGCCTTTTGAGGCTGGCTCTAATATAGCACTCCGTTTTTTGTCTCTATTTTGAGCTACTTCCTGATGAAATTCCTTCCTTTGGTCTACATCGGTCATTATGTTATGGATCTGTTCAGGGGACAGATCCATACCCCCAGGAGAAAACACACCCATAATGGATAATAAGTAGTGGAGTTGTGGTCGTGCATTAGCACTTGAAATGGCTTTTACTTCTTTCAAAAGCTGTCTGAATTGAGCTGTGCATGTACGGAGCTGGTGCAACGAAGCCCCAGCATTCAATAACCGAGTATGTTTCAATTGGTATGCTTCGTGAACCAGCTGCAGAAAAGCGCCTTTGTTATAAGAGTCTTGCTGCTCCCAATAACCCACTTTTCCTTGATGCCTATCCACCCAAGCGTTATTTGCCCGCCAGGCCCTTTCTTCTGCTTCGAGAAGATCTGCGTCTGTGGGCTGCGCACCTATCTGCCACCCAACGATTAGAAATAGCATCCACAGAATTTGCATAATAACCCTGATACAATCGAATTCAGGTTTTTATTCCAAACAAAAATTGCTCTTTCACTGGAATCTAATAACAAATCTGGAGTACCCTGTGCACAAAGGAGAAAAATCATGATTAAAATGATTTTAGCGGCCATAGCTTTGGCTTGTAGCATTTCATGTAGTAGCAGCTATCAAACACCCACACCCACAAACACAACAACAGGATGCAAAACCAATGCGGATTGCACGGGTCTCACCAATACCTGCAGCATCACAGGAACCACTGGAACCTGCTATTGCGGCAAGGGTACCACCACTTGCTCAACGCTCGTCGCGGACACTTGTGGCGCCCTAGGGTGCCAATGCGGTACGGCAGCAGCATGTGCAGCTGGCCAAAGGTGCCTCTCGAGCACCTGCCAGTCTGTTCGATATGTGTTTGAAACTGCCTATCAGTACGCTCCAGGCACAGTAGCCTGGGTGGCACCGTCAACGTGGCCAAACACAGCATTCTCATCAACAGGCCCTCAGCCAGTTTTTAGCAGTGCTGCTGATGCCGATGCAATCTGTCAATGGGAAGCAGATAATGCTAAGAATAACACGAGCAATAATCCTACTCCCGCCCCTACTACTCCTACTCTCTCCCTCGTTAAAAACAAAAAATTTGCAGCCTGGATAGCCACCTCCACCAATTCGCCTCTTGCAAGATTGGTACCGAGCAGAATTGCGGCCTCGGATACTCTGCCAGTTTATTTACCATCAGGTGCAACCCCTAACACTTCCCAAGTGTCTGGTCCGGTTAGAACGCCAATTGCTCCAGCAACCGGTGGAATCGCCGATTTTGCGGATACGACTTTAGCTCATTTGGGCAATATTAACGTTGATGCTACTGGCACTTCTGTGGGCACTATCTATGCGTTCACTGGAAGTGCAAACAGCACTACAAATGCAACTACGACAGCCCAAAACTGTTCAGATTGGGGGAGTAATAGCTCGAGCGTTACCCCTTATACCGGAAATCACGGTACTCTTTTGAATTGGTACTATGACAGCGCCAATTCCAACGCCAAGTGCAACCTTCCAAGCGCCTTCTACTGTATCCAAGTCGATAAGTAGACCACTCTTGTGCCTGGGGTTTGATTCCGATAACCCCAGGCCCTATGTCCAAACCTAAGTCTGACACGCATTTTGTCTGCCAATCCTGCGGGCACTCGCAGCAAAAATGGATGGGCCGATGCCCCGGTTGCCAGGCCTGGAACTCGCTCGTCGAAGAAACCCATAAACCCGTCGGCAAAGCGTCATTCGGCACGCCTTCTAAAGCCACTCGTATTACTGAGATTATTCACGAACACACCGAGCGATATGCTTTTAACATGCCTGAGCTAGACCGAGTTTTGGGTGGAGGCCTAGTCCCCGGCTCAGTCATCCTGCTTGGCGGCGAGCCCGGTATTGGAAAAAGCACCCTCTTGCTCACCTGCGCACACAAAATGGCCGAGCTGGACTTAAGCGTTTTATATGTCTCCGGCGAAGAGTCACTGTCTCAAATTCGCATGACAGCAGATAGACTCTCTGCGCTGCACGAAAACTTATATTTGCTCTCCGAAACCAACTTAAATCTCGCTTTACACGCCGTCGAACAAATTAAACCCAAAGTTTTGGTGCTAGATTCTGTGCAGACTCTTTTTTCGCCCGACTTGGAATCAGCGCCGGGGTCCGTGAGTCAGATTCGAGAAGTCACAGCACAAGTCGTCATGCGCGCGAAATCTTTAGGAATGGCAACTTTCTTGGTTGGCCACGTCACCAAAGATGGACAAATCGCTGGCCCCAGATTGCTCGAACATATGGTCGACACGGTTTTGTATTTTGAGAGCA
>JAHFEF010000004.1:0-7806 GCA_023248545.1 Myxococcales bacterium
GTTCTAACATCTAAATAGCAAAAATTAGAATCCAATAAGATGCTTTGGGGGTCTTTTGAGCATGTCGGGCAATCGGAGCGTTTTTGAATTTGAAAATTTGAGCTGTACCAAGAGCCCAAGAAATCAAATGTCTGAAGAACCGCGTCATCGTCATATAAGCCTAAAAAATACTGCAAAGCGAGCGTCGCTTGGCAGGAACCCAAAATACCGACGACAGAGCCAAGCACGCCAGATTGTTCACAATTTTGAATTTGAACTTGATCTGGATTTGGAAAAAGACATCGATAGCAGGCTCTTCCTTGATTTTTAAATAAAGCCACTTGGCCTTCAAATTGGCTAACACCCGCATAAACCCAAGGGATCCCAAATCGATAACAGACATCGTTAATCAGCAGCTTGGTTTGAAAATTGTCACTGCCGTCGATGATTAAGTCATATTTTGGAATGATTTGCTCTGCGTTGTCAGGACCCAAATAGCTGCTCATAGCCTCACAGCGAATGCTGGAGTTGAGCTTTTTGATTTGGCTGGCAGCGACTTCTGTTTTCAAGAGCCCCTGATGTTCTTCTCGAAATAAAATTTGACGCTGAAGATTAGACAAATCCACTCGATCAGGGTCGATCACGTCCAAATAACCAATTCCGGCAGCCGAAAGATACAAAAGAACAGGAGAACCAAGACCTCCGGCTCCTACACACAGGACATGTGCTTGTGCGAGGCGCTTTTGGCCTTCGATTCCTATTTGAGAAAGTTTGATTTGCTTGAGGTAGCGCTCGTTCATGAAAGACTGATCAGGAGAACATAGGGTGAAAAAAATCGCAATCAGTGTTGGTTTTTTATTGGCTGTTGGGTTGATGGCCGCGCCGCCTAAATTAACTCCAGAATTGCTCAAAAAAGGTGCAGATAGTTACAAAGCCACTTGCATGGCTTGCCATGGTGCAACGGGTGCAGGCGATGGTGAAGTGGGCAAAATGTTGAAACCACCGCCACGTAATTTTTCAAAAGATAAGTTTAAACAAGGCAGCAAGCCTGCCGATATTTTCAAGACACTCACAAATGGTGTTACAGGTACAGCGATGGCGGCGTATCCCCACCTTCCCGAAGAGGAGCGCTGGGCATTGGCTTATTATGTGCTTGAGTTAAAGAACAAACATTAGATCCTAGCTCTCCTAAGCCTTAACGCATTGCCGATCACGGAAACCGAGCTAAAGCTCATAGCTGCACTCGCAATCATGGGGCTCAATAGAATACCAAAAAACGGATAGAAAACTCCGGCTGCAATGGGAACACCCAAAAAATTATAGATAAACGCAAAAAAGAGATTTTGACGAATATTGCGCATGGTGAAATGACTAAGACATCGGGCGCTCTCGATTCCCCGCAAGTCGCCTTTTACCAAGGTGATCCCGGCACTTTGAATGGCTACCTCTGTTCCAGCTCCCATCGCAATGCCTACCTGTGCTTGGGCTAGAGAAGGCGCATCATTGACTCCGCCGCCAGCCATGGCCACAAACCTACCTTGAGCTTGCAATTCTTTGATGATGGCAGCCTTTTGATGGGGAAGCACGTCAGCTTTTACCTCATCAATGCCAAGTTTGATGGCTACCGCAGATGCCGTGGTCATATTGTCTCCTGTGAGTATGACAATTCTGATTCCAGCTGCTTTCAAAAGTTTGATCGCTTCAATCGTGGTTGACTTAATGGGATCCGCAATACCCAAGATTCCGACCAGTTTTCCTGCGCTGCTCACAAACATGATGGTTTGGCCGTCGTGTCGAAGTGAATCAGCCTGTTGCAACAACTCATTGGTAGCAATGCCTGCGCGGTCCATGAGTTTCTGGTTTCCGATGGCTGCTTGTACGCCCTCTACTTGGCCGATCACCCCCATGCCAGAGACAGATTCAAAATGAGTGGCATCGGGTATCTCTATGATTTGCTTTGCTATGGCAGCGTTTAAAATCGCAGACGCAAGCGGGTGCTCGCTTCCTTTTTCCAGGCTAGCAGCAATCCGCAGGACATCGCGCTCCTCAAAGCCGTTGATTGTCATGACAGAAATTAGTTTGGGTTTGCCTTCTGTTAAAGTACCTGTCTTATCAACCACAAGCGTGTCGACTTTTTCCAATATCTCTATCGCTTCAGCATTTTTGAATAAAATTCCGCCGGTTGCTCCTTTGCCTACTCCCACCATAATAGACATGGGTGTTGCCAGCCCTAATGCGCAGGGGCATGCAATAATGAGGACAGCCACGGCGTTGACCAAAGCATAGGCCAATTTAGGTTCTGGCCCCCAGATACCCCAGATGAGCGCCGTTAAGAGAGCAACAAAAATAACAATCGGGACAAAATATCCAGAGACAGTGTCGGCCAGTCTTTGAATAGGCGCTTTACTTCGTTGTGCTTCGCTCACACTGTGCACAATCTGTGCCAGCAGAGTATCTGCTCCCACGCGTTCTGCCTTCATCACGAAGCTTCCCGTTTGGTTAACCGTGCCAGCCGTCACACGCGTATCTTTATCTTTTTCAACAGGAAGAGACTCCCCCGTGATCATCGATTCATCCACGGAACTCTTCCCTGATACAACGAAGCCATCGACACAAATCCCTTCACCGGGACGAACACGTAAGAGATCTCCTGGTTGAATTTGATCTATGTCAACATCTTGCTCATCACCCTTTGCTGAAATTCGCCTCGCAGTTTTGGGTGTCAGCTTGAGGAGTGCTCGTATCGCACTTCCTGTTTGCCCATGCGCTCGTAATTCTAAAACTTGACCGAGCAAGACCAGCGTCATAATCACGGCAGCAGCCTCAAAATATACCTGATGTGATTCTGGAAAAAGCTCAGGAACGAGAGTGGCCACGACACTGTAGACGTAGGATACACCTGTCCCAATCGCAATCAACGTAAACATATTTAAGCTTCGCCGAACAACAGATTGCCAACCATTCATGAAGATGGGCAGCCCCGCCCAAAGAACCACAGGCGTTGAGACAACGAGCCCAATCCAACTCATCATGCTAGGCGAGAAAAATTCTATCATCGTCAGGAGAAGCAACGGCGCAGTCAAGATTGCGGCAAACTTAAAGCGCCTGGTCATATCGATCAACTCAGGCGATGGTCTTTCTTCTGCAGCGGCGGTAACGGGTTCGAGCGCCATCCCACAAATTGGACACCTGCCTGGAAACGAACTTCGGGGTGCATGGGGCAGGTATAGATCAACGGTATGATGCTCCTCCACCAAGATGGGTCAAATGGCCTTTGCAACAATTGGGAAGTTCCGCGGCAATCAACGCAATCGCCATTTTGGCTTTTTCAAGGAAATTTTCAGTGCTTTCAACAAAGTGCCTATTGGAATGCGCAGCCCAAACTTTGGCTATTTTTTTGTCGATCTCAGCAGCCTCTGCGGGTTGTTCAATTCTCATTGGGTTCGTATGATTGTATCCCAGCGCCAATGACGGTGTTCTTAAGTGAATAATTGCGCTGTAACGCGATAGTTCGTTTTCGGCACTTGTACTCAGCTCCGCGAAAAATGATTGTTTGGAGTTGGGCCAGTAAGCGAGACTATCTAAAGCACCGCGGTCACAAAGTACGATTGCCGCCGACTTTTCTTCCTCGCAAATACGTTCTTGTTCACGCTGAACATGGTAAATCGCTCTTTGTATTCCTTTCCTGGAAGCCAAGCTATTCCCACGCCGAAATCCGCCGCTAAAAATGATACTGGCTGCTTCTGGCAAAACAACCACGTGAGGACACAGTGTCCGACGTACCATTTCAAGTACAGCAGTTTTACCGGCTCCAGGCCCACCCGTTAATACGACGAATCGGCAAGCATGAGTCTGTTTTGAACATTCACAGTGGCAACTCGTGCGCACGGCTCTCATCGATTACCCCTTCACAGGATTGCATACGCTTGGATTTATTTGCAAATGTTTACCCATTTGTTTAATATACCAGTATGGAAATTAATATCGGCATCGATAAAAAAGCGCGTATCGGTATAGGGGAGCACCTATCTGTCTTATTGGCGGATACTTTTACGCTCTACTTAAAAACGCATTATTTTCACTGGAACGTGATTGGGCCGCAGTTTCAAACGCTTCACCTCATGTTCGAAACTCAGTATAATGAGCTTTGGTTGGCTACGGACTTGATCGCAGAGCGAATCAGAAGTCTAGGGTTTGAAGCGCCTGGCAGTTATATAGCTTACTCAAAGCTTACCGATATCAAAGAATCTACGAAAGTGCCCAGTGCGGATCAGATGATCATGCAGCTCACCGAGGGGCATGAGCGTGTTGCGCGCACAGCCCGGGCGATGTTTTCAGTGGCGGAAAGAGCCAATGATGAAGTCACAGCTGATTTACTAACTCAGCGTATGCAGATTCATGAAAAAACAGCCTGGATGCTTCGTAGTCTGTGCTAGGGCTTGGATCTTCTAAAAATTCCAAACCAATGCAGCCGTGGTATCGATAGAAAATTGATAAATTTGGTAACTTCCGGATTGTAAAAGCCAACTGTGACGAGGCCTCACCTCCAAAGACAGCACCGGACCGCCCAAGTTAATCGCAGCCCCGAGTCCCATTTGGCAGCCAATTTGGCTGCCCCAGAAAGTTGTTTCTGTAGCATAGTTTTTACGACCTAACTCCAAGGCTGGGAACCAATAAATCCGAACAGTCTTGCTCGCCGTCAGCCCAATGACAGGTCCTAGAGTGATGGGAATTGTACTGGCGACCTCGGCAGAGCGGCTGTTTAACCCGAGGCCATTGTAAGTGTAACCTGCAATTACTTGGACGCCGCCAAATATCAAGGCATTCCAGTTTTCAAGATAGCGCCCCATGAAATCAATCCCTAGAATACCGGGATAGTTGGGGCTAGCCGCGAATCCACCGTGGAGTGCAACACCTGCATCGAAACTAGAACCTATTTTGTGAACTAGAGAGGCTTTGAGTTCAGCTTGGGTATGCCTAAAACTGTCGAATCCTAAAGATTCAGTCCCACCGATGAAGAATCGAAAGGGTTTATCTTGCAGAGTCGGCACGGGCGCGAATTGTGCGTTCGCAAAATAAGAAATTAAAGCGAAGATGAACAGCGTTTTCGTTTTCATTGACGACGTCATTACAATTACATAACTTGCTTATCAATGCGTATTGTTGATCAGCCAGGCTTTGATTTGGAAGACTTTTCCAGGCGTTTTGAATTGGCCAAAAATAGCGCGGGTCAAGACTTACGCAAGCTATTTGATAACACGCGAAAATTAGGCCTGAGTCTTGTTAAACACTTGGGACTCACTTTTGAATTGTCTGACTTGGTTGATATTCTTCCAAGCTTAAAGACAACTTGTTTCGATGGCACTTGGAAACCGCACCGTGCCTCGTATGTGCTCGAACGGCCGGGGTGCCGATTGCTCCAAGAACAGGGTTTTGCTGCTTGCGACTACTGGCGAGAAGCTTTGGATGGCCTCGTGATGGGTTTATGTGAAGATGAGCGTTTGGCGCGGCACAAAAGTTGCGGACACGGGGATGCTACTTGCGTGGATGTGTTGTTTCAAGACAGAGAATCTGTTCGGTTAGCACCCATTGCTTCCAGGTTACTACCCAAATTAAACTTCATTCAAACCTGTTTCGCCTCTGAAGAAATAGATTTGACTTTTAAAGGGCTGTTAGAAAATACTCTGTACTACGAGATTAAACCACAGGGCAAAAAGCCATGCGGAACTGAAAATAAGAATTGGCACGATGAGCTGAAGAATATGCTTGCTGATCTAACACCCAACCTGAAGCTTCAGGACTCGTCGCCATTGGCTGTTATTGGAGGAGAACCATGAGCTTGAACGTACAACGCCGTGATTTTTTGAAAGGCCTGGCTGCCCTAGGAGCTTTAAGTGCTTCCGAAAGTTTATTGGGCACTCCACTTCGATTTTTTACGCCAATTCAAGTTGAAAATCCCTTGGCATTTTATCCTAATCGAGATTGGGAACAAGCGTATCGCAATATTTTTAGCCACGATTCTAATTTCGTGTTTTTATGCGCCCCCAACGACACCCATAATTGCTTGCTCAAAGCCTATGTCAAAAACGGCGTCGTTGCACGTATTGGACCCACCTATGGTTATGGCAAAGCGACAGACTTAGAGGGCAATAAAGCCTCACATCGCTGGGACCCCCGTATTTGCCAAAAGGGCCTCGGTTTGGTGCGTCGTTTTTATGGCGATAGGCGCGTGAAAGCACCCATGGTTCGAAGAGGATTTTTGGATTGGGTCCATGCTGGATTTCCCAGAGATCCCATCACAGGTTCTCCAGATAAAAAATATTTCAAACGCGGCGAAGACAAGTGGCTGCGCATCGAATGGGACCAGGCATATGAAATAGCTGCCAAGGCTTTCCAGGATATTTCAAATACCTACGCCGGTGAAGCAGGCTCTGAGCGTCTCAAAAAACAGGGCTATGATGCTTCTATGATTCATGCACTCGAACACGCGGGAACACAGACGCTTAAATTTCGAGGAGGCATGGCGTTTTTAGGAGCGACGCGTATTTTTGGGCTCTATCGGTTTGCCAATATGCTCGCCCTGATGGATTCCAAACAGCGTCACGTGGGGCCAGATAAAGCCTTGGGGGCACGAGGCTGGGACAGCTACAGCTGGCACACAGATTTGCCACCGGGACACCCCATGGTGACAGGCTCACAAACCAATGACTTTGATTTGTTTGCAACAGAACATGCCAAGTTGATTATCGCCTGGGGCATGAATTGGATCACAACCAAAATGCCAGATTCTCACTGGCTCACAGAGGCTCGTCTCAAAGGCGCTAAAACAGCCGCTATCACCGTTGAATACAGTGCAACGGCGTCAAAAGTTGATGAAGTCGTGGTGATTCGGCCTGGAACGGATCCTGCTTTTGCTTTGGGTGTTGCGCAAGTGATTATCGAACGCAAGCTGTTTGATCCTCAATTTGTGTCCGAGAAGAGTGATTTGCCTTTTTTAATTCGCATGGACACGCTGCAGCCGCTTCGGCCCGAAGAAGTTTTTGAAAATTATCAAGAGCCAGAATTAGTATCAATTCGTTTTATTAAAAAAGGCGAAAAAAATCCATCGGGTCTCACCAATCAAACGCAATTCGCTCCCGAGTCCATGAAAGACGACTTTAAGTCACACGTTGTTTATGACAAGATTTCTAAGCAAGTCCAAGCTGTATCACGCGATGGCAATCCAAATCTAAAACCTGATTTAAGAGCGTCCCTCAAAGTCAAACTCAAAGATGGATCTTCTGTTCGTGTTCGAACCGTGTTTGATTTGACGCGTGAATATCTGGATCAAAATTTTAAACCCGAGCAGTGCTCAAAGCTAACTGGCGCACCCGTCTCGGCGATTCTGTCATTGGCTAAACAAATCGCGGCCAATCCAGAAAAAACATTGTTTGTGTGCGGCATGGGGCCCAATCAGTTTTTTAACGCTGACTTAAAAGACAGAGCGATTTTTTTGGTGGCGACACTGACACGCAATGTAGGCTTTCCCGGTGGGAATGTTGGAAGCTATGCGGGTAATTATAGGTCGGCTTTATTCGGAGGAATTCCCAATTACGTCACAGAAGATCCCTTCGATTCAACCAAGCAAAAAAAATACATGCACTATGAATCACTGCATTATTTTAACTACGGCGACAGGCCTCTTCGAGCGGGCGACAAGCTGTTTACCGGCGAAGGCCACATGCCAACCCCTACAAAGGCCATGTGGCTCAATAATTCGAACTCTGTGATTGGCAATGTAAAATGGCACTACGACGTGGTTCACAATACGTTGCCTAAATTGGAGTT
>JAHFEF010000004.1:7816-87544 GCA_023248545.1 Myxococcales bacterium
TGAATATTCAGATTTGGTGTTTGGGGTGGACAGCTGGGCTGAGTTTAAGAGTCCCGATATGTGCGGCTCTTGCACCAACCCGTTTGTGCAAATCTATCCAAGAACACCACTCGATAGAATATTTGATACCAAAGGCGATATTGAAGTGATCGCGGGTGTCTCCAATAAACTGGCTGATTTATTGGGTGAGTCCCGCATGAAAGAAATGTGGAAAGATGCCTCCGGTGAGGGTGTCCACGTGTATTTGCAAAATATCATCGATCACTCTGCTAACTTAAAAGGCTATCACTCGAAAGAATTAGAGAAAAAAGCCCAAGAAGGCATTCCGGCTTTGGTGAACAGCAGAACCTACCCACGTTATTCTTCGTTAGAACAGGCGCGTTCGGAAGAAAAGTGGCACACAAAGTCGGGGAGACTCGAGTTTTATCGGCCAGAAGTAGAGTTTATCGACAGTGGCGAAAATATGCTTGTTTATCGAGAACCTGTTGACTCTACGCCTTATGAGCCCAATGTGATTGTGGCGAAAAATCACGAGGCGATTCGGCCGAAAAAACCGAGTGATTATGGGCTACGGGAATCAGACCTGTCCGTCGAAAATAGGCAGGTACGCAATGTAATTAAGACTGGGCCTGCTTTGCTCAATACGCAACACCCACTCAGACTGAAACTGCATACACACGTGTATCATACGCCGAAATATCGACACGGCGCTCACTCCACGACGGTAGACACCGATTATACGTCTGTATGGTTTGGGCCGTTTGGGGATGTCTATCGGCACGATAAACGCATGCCATCGGTTGTAGAAGGCTATATGGATATTAATCCGTTGGATGCCAAAGCACTCGGCGTCGAAGACGGCGATTATGTCTATGTTGATGCCGATCCAGAAGATCGACCCTATCGAGGTTTTAAACCCACCGATGATTTCTATGAAGTCGCTCGGCTCATGCTCAGGGCACGCTATTACCCAGGGACTCCTCGAGGAATCGCACGAACCTGGCACAACATGTATGGCTCGACCATTGGCAGTGTACAGGGCCAAAAAATACGTGAAGACGGTTTGGCTCGAAGCCCAGAAACCAATTACCAATCCATGTACCGTTATGGCAGTCACCAGAGCGCCACCAGAGCTTGGCTGAGGCCAACTTTAATGACCGAGACATTGGTTCATAAAGGCATGTTCGGGCAGGGAATCGGAAAAGGTTTTGAGGCAGATATTCATTGTCCGGTCGGAGCTCCCCGAGAAGCTTTTGTGCGCATCACCAAAGCCGAGCAGGGTGGTTTTGAAAATCAAAAACTGTGGCGACCGGCGGCTTTAGGATTCAGGCCGACGTATGAGAACCCAGGCATGAAAACTTATTTGAAAGGCAGATTTATCCATGGCTAAAGTCAAAAATTGGCATCTCGGTCGTGACATGGAATATGTCTACGAAGAAAACCGCCCCAAACGTCAATGGTCGATTGTGTTTGATTTAAACAAATGCATCGGTTGTCAAACCTGCTCGATGGCCTGCAAAACCACTTGGACCAGCGGTAAAGGCCAAGAAAGCATGTTCTGGAACAATGTAGAAACCAAGCCCTGGGGCAGTTACCCCCTGGGTTGGGATGTCAAAGTTTTAGAAAAATTAGGTCACCAGGAATGGAAAAAACACGAACCCTATCGTGGCAAGACAATATTTGAAGCGGCCGAACCCACAGAAACAACCGTGCATTTTTTCCCCACCGACGAAGATTGGATGTATCCCAACAACGGCGAGGATGACTGCACCGGCAATGTGTCTCATGGAACGCATCTGAACTTGCCGCATGATCAGTGGTTTTTCTATCTGCCCAGAACCTGTGCGCACTGTACCTATCCTGCTTGCTTAGCTGCTTGTCCTCGAAAAGCGATTTATAAGCGCCCTGAAGATGGCATTGTATTGATAGACCAGTCTCGTTGCAAAGGTTACGGAGAGTGTGTTCGTTCGTGTCCGTATAAAAAATCCATGTACAATCCCTACACGCGGACGAGTGAGAAATGCATTGGATGCTATCCGGCTGTCGAACAAGGTTACCAACCGATGTGTGTGCAAAATTGCATTGGCAAGATTCGCGTAATGGGTTTTATTAACCCGCCGTGGAAAGCCAGAAAAGACAACCCAGTGGATTATTTGGTACACCAGATGGGCTTAGCGCTGCCCTATTACCCGCAATTGGGACTAGAGCCGAATATTTATTATATTCCTCCGATTCATGCCAATCGAGAATACCTGACTCAAATGTTTGGCCCGAAAGTGGATGACGCGATCAAGCAATATAAAAAAATCAAAGATGACCCTAGAACACAGGGCCTCTTGGTTTTATTGGGCAGCACTGACCGGATCATGCACTCGTTCGATGTCAAACACGGCGTTGCCTATGGCTACGATGAAAAGGGAGATGAGATTGTTTCTGTTCCGGTCATTGAGCATTCTTATGAACGACCTCGCTATGATTCTAAATATGAAGCTGTTAGGAACAACACACCATGAGAATTATTTTTAGTCTGGCTTTGGTTTTTGGTTCGGTTTTACTGGCAGATATCAAAGCGGTTAAAACAACCACCGATTTATCGAAGACGCTCCCAGCAGACTCTGTTTGGAAAGACATCCCTAAAGAACCTGTGAACCTTGTGGCCCAATACATGGTCAATCCGAAACCCAAAGTGAATCATACGCCGCTGATCGAAGTTCAGGCCATTCATGACGGACAATGGATCGCTTTTAGATTAACTTGGAAAGCAGATTCTAAAAGCGAAGCGGGTAAAACGGGTCAATTTTCAGATGCTGTTGCGATGCAGTTCCCCGTCAAAGAGGGTTCTCCTCCGCCCATATTCATGGGAATGAAAGGCAACCCCGTTCATATTTTTCATTGGCGCGCCCAATATCAGAAAGACGAAGAGAAAGGCAAACCCGAGATGAAAGACTTATATCCCAACATGAACCCAGACATGTATCCCATGGAGTTTAAAGACTCGGGGCATGTTAAGGGCCTGAACGCGGAAAAACGGGAAGTCTATTCTCCGGGTAAAGCTTCTGGCAATCCGCAGTCTTATCAAAAGAATAGCGCTGTCGATGAGATCGTCGCTGAAGGTTTTGGCAGCAGTTCTGTGATAGAAAATAAAATGTCTAGAGGCCACGGGGTTTATGATCCAAAACAAAAAACCTGGACCGTTGTGATCTCACGGCCATTGGTGCGTCCCAATGGTTCCGTATTAAAACCAGGCCAAAATGGTTTTATGGCTTTTGCTGTTTGGCAAGGCGCCAAGCAAGAAGTGGGCTCTCGAAAAGCGATTACTCCGAACTGGGTTTCTTTGCAGATTTTGGGCCCCACATGAGTGCACATAATTTCAGACTGGCGTCTTTGTTGACGGCTTATCCCAAAGAAAATTATTCGGACGATTTGCGTTCTGAATACATTGATTTGTTTGATCGAGGTCATCAGTCAACGCCACTTTATGAGACCGAGTATGCCAGAGCGCGCACGATGGTTAAGGGCAGCGAGTTGGTTGACATCGCTGGTTTCTACAAAGCGTTTGGCTTACAAATTGGCCCTGAGATGGTGGATCACATTGCAGTAGAACTCGAGTTTTATGGTTGGTTGCTTCAAAAAAATGATTATCTTGAGCAAATTGGAGACACAGAAGGTCAGCAGATTGTTCTGGATGCCCGTAAAAAATTTCTGCGGTCGCATTTAGGGCCTTTTATCGGGGCTATTTGTGAGCGACCAGGCTTGGCTAAAAGCGAGTTTTATTCGGCCGTATTTGCTCACACCCGTGATTTAGTCCACGCTGAATGCGCAACACTCGAAGTTCCAATTGAAACGCTGAGTTGGGTAGAGGGCACCGGCGAGCCGGACAAGATAGAATGTTGTTAGCGGACTCGTATCAAAGAAGATTTCACTATTTGCGTCTTTCTGTCACCGAGCGCTGCAATTTTAAGTGCACGTATTGTTTGCCCAATGGCTACCAAAAAAAAGATTGTGAACCCGATTTATCACTCGCCGAAATAGAGATTTTGATTCAAGCATTTGTTAAGCTTGGGATTCGAAAAGTGCGCCTCACGGGGGGAGAGCCAACGCTGCGACGTGATATTATTGAAATCGCTCAAGTTCTTGTCGCCCAAAGAGGCATTGAAGAAGTCGCGTTGAGCACCAATGGCTACCGTTTAAGTTCTATTGCAGGCCCGCTTTTACGGGCAGGGGTTTCTGCGATAAATCTGAGTTTAGATAGTTTAGACCCTGAAAATTTCAAAGCCATTACCGGTACCGGACGACTGAATCAAATATTAGCGGGCTTAGAGCAAGCACTGAGCCTAGGATTTCAAAAAGTCAAAGTGAATCTTGTTTTATTACGTGGCCAAAACAGCCATGAGTTGGCTTTCTTCCAAGATTGGATTCGTCACAGGCCTATTTCAGTCAGATTGATTGAATTGATGCAAACAGGGGAGAACACGCTTTTTTTTAAACAGCGTCATCTCTCGCTAGATTCTATTCGGCAAGAATTAATTCAGACGGGTTGGTGCTTAAATCCAAAAAAACTAACCGATGGCCCGGCACAGGTTTATTCACATCCGGACTATCGGGGTACCATAGGCCTGATTGCCCCGTATTCACCTGGATTTTGTGAAGGCTGTAATCGTTTGCGAGTGACTTCCAAAGGCGCCTTAAAACTCTGTTTGTTTGGTGAGAAACAAGAAAGTCTGCGCGATTGCCTGGGCGATATTTCTTTACAGGAGACGCTATTACAACGTGTCCAAACATTGGTAGCAGGCAAGCCCATTTCGCACTTTCTACACGACGGTCGGGTTGGAAATACACTGAATTTTTCCGGAATTGGTGGGTGATTTCACCTCACCCATCATAAGCCAATATCGGCACGCCCTCGATATTTGTTTTTGAGGAACTCGATATGCTTGTCACCCAAGAACGAAGATTACGTGATTTTTGGTACGCCGTCATGCCCATTCTAGAGCTCAAATCAGGACCCAAACCCTTTGTCTTACTGGGGGAAAAAATTGTCTTATGGCTCGATCAGAACGGTCAACCGGCAGCCTTGCAAGATCGTTGCTGCCATCGCTCAGCACAACTGTCACGGGGATTTGTGGAAAACGGTTGTGTGGTTTGCCCATATCATGCTTGGGAGTTTGCTTCGTCTGGTGCCTGTGTTCGCATGCCGCAACTGGCCGAAGGACGCACAGTGCCCAAAAATTATACAGTCCCAGCATTTAAGTGCCAAGAGCGTTACGGCTACGCCTGGGTATCTTTGGGCGATCCCCTCGTGGATATTCCACTCATTCCTGAAGCACAGGACTCGGCATTCCGACAGATAGACTGCTTTAACGAAACCTGGAACACTTCAAGCCCACGTGTCGTTGAAAATGAGTTAGATATGGCCCATTTTGCTGCTGTACATCGTGGGACCATTGGTAATAAAGACGTCCCTTTGCCACTGACGTACGAACTCATAGATAGGGGACCCAGTTCATTGCATCTTTGTTCTGAAATCAGTGTATGTGCTCCCGCTCAACAACGTAAAAATATTCGATCTCAGCAAGAAATCACCACGCGTGAAATGAACGTAACGTGGTTTGCACCTTTTGTTATTCGATTAAACTTAACTTATCCCAGCGGGTTACGTCATATTATCATCAATCACCCAACCCCAATTGATGACAGTCATATCCAAGTACTTCAATTTCACTTTCGCGATGACACCGAAGCAGATACTTCAAAAGCTGAGCTAATTGCGTTTGAGCGTAAAATCCTCGATGAGGACAAATATGTTCTTGAATCAACAGATCCTAATTTTCCACTGGATAAAGGTAATGAAGCACACATGGTGACCGATCGCGCAGGTTTTATGTTTCGAAGCAAATTACAGCAACTTCTAAGTTTGGTCTAGGAGCCGCTTCGCTCGATAATCATCGCCACGGCCTCACCGCCACCCAGGCAAATCGCTACACAGCCGCGCTTGGCTTGGTGATGCTGTAAAATAGAAACCAGTGTGCACAATAGCCGTGCACCTGAGCAGCCAATCGGATGCCCCAGAGCAACAGCACCTCCCCAGACATTCACGCGAGCCTGATCGAGATTCAGCTTTTTCATGCAAGCCATGGCAACCACAGAAAACGCCTCGTTGATTTCAAAAAAATCTATGTCGCTTAAAGCCAGGCCTGCTTTTTTGAGTGCAAGTTCGATGGCTGAGGCGGGAGCCGTCGTAAAATGCGCCGGATCCTGCGCAAACGTCGCCATCGAAATAATTTTCGCTAAAGGCCTGATGCTTCTTTTTTGAGCCTCTGCCTCACTCATCACCACCACGGCAGCTGCACCGTCGTTGATTTTGGAAGCATTGGCCGCTGTGACAGTCCCGGATGCTTCAAATGCCGGTTTTAATAAAGACATTTTTTCTGGCTTATAATTTTTAGGCTCTTCATCTTGATCAACTAAGACTGGGATAATTTCGGCGTTAAAATAACCGTTTTTTTGTGCAGCCAAAGCGCGCTCATAACTCGTCTTGGCGAACGCATCTTGTTCTTCACGAGAGAATTTAAACTCTGTGGCACATAAATCACCAAAAACGCCCATGTGAGATTTGCTAGATGGGTCCAATAGACCGTCGTGCAAAATAGAATCCACGACTTGCTGGTTGCCCATGCGATACCCAAAACGGGCCTTCGGCAACAAATACGGTGCGTTGGACATCGATTCCATGCCGCCTGCGACAGCAATTTTTGCCTCGCCCAGCTGAATAGATTGCGTTGCCAGCATGACGGCTTTCAAACCAGAGCCACAGACTTTGTTGACGGTTGTACACGGGACAGACACGGGGATTTCAGCTTTGAGGGCGGCCTGTCTCGCCGGTGCCTGACCCACGCCTGCAGTAATCACCTGTCCCATGAGGACTTCATCGATATCGGAGCCAGACAGGCCTGCGCGTGACACAGCCGCCTGGATTGCCACAGCGCCTAAGTCCGGCGCTGAGAGAGCGCTTAACGCTCCTTGAAAGCTACCAATTGGAGTGCGGGCGCGAGAAGCAATAACGACGTTGTGGTGCATGCGCAGTCTTTAGGATTATTGGTGTGCTTTGACAAGAGGCACACCGGTCAGGCCCAAGTGACGATCCGTTGACCAGCAAGTTTGAATCCTGTTTCTACTCATCAAAGCTAAGCCTACCGCATCTGTAAGACTTAGTTCCTGATCGCTAAAGCGCTGCAGCAACACCGATGCTTCATGAATGAGGCGTTTGTCGACAGGATCAATTTCAAGCGCCACCAGCGAATTAATAAAACTAAGAAATCTAAGTGCTCGTCTTGTATCATAGCGTCGCAAAAACCAAGCTTGACCTTCTGAAATAACCAACGACGAAGTCAATAGACGCGGTGGATCAGAGAAAAGTTCAACAAAGAGGGGGTTATCAAGATCTGATTTGTCAAGCAGAGCAATAAAAGCAGATGTATCGACATAAGCCCTAGTATTTTTGACCATAAACTACATCATCAATATGTTGGCTTGAATGTGGGTCACCGCTTTCAACAAAGCCCGCATAACGCATCCAGGGCTTTTCCTCTGGCGGTTTCTTGGGCAACGCCAAGCGCAAGGCCCTGCGAAAGAACTCAGCCAAAGAAATCCCCTGTCTAGAAGACTCGCGTTTGGCCAATTCATACTCGGCCTCAAAAAGACTGATTTGCGTTCGGATCATGATAACACTCTAAATTAAACTGTTATCAAAGTCAAGTTTTTGCGTGATTCATATGCCGGATATTTTCCCCCCGGACCATAAAAACCACCAGCTCTGCCAAGTTGGTGCAGTGATCGCCAATGCGCTCGAGCCACTTGGCAACCGACTGGATATGAACCAAAGGCTCTATGAGACTCTCATTCCGGGCCATCTCTTTCAGCAGGGTTCTAAATAGCTGGTGGTAGAGCTCGTCAATTCGATCGTCTTTTTCCAAGACAGACTCAGCTTTAACAGCATCGGCATCTAAAAAAGATTCTATGGCCAACTGCAGCATGAGTTCGACACCATGGGTCATTTCCAAAATATTGCCTGGTATTTGAATCGCCGGCATTTTTTGCAGTTTGAGCGTTCGATTGGCAATGCTGACAGCTAAGTCACCAATGCGTTCTAAATCAGTCACCATTTTGAGTGCAATCGTCACAAAGCGCAGATCAGCTCCTAAGGGCTGCCGGCGCGCTAAAATCACTAAGCACAAATCATCCATTTCAACTTCGTGGCGATTGACTTCGTGGTCTTTTAAGATCACTTCTTCGGCCAGTTTAGTATCAGATTTTTGGAGCGACAAAACAGCATATTGAATCATCTTCTGAACTTCATAAGCCATCATCGCCAAACGAGACCGAAGGTCGTTTAATTCATTTTCATATTCGCGATCAGTATGTAGTTTGCTCATCCAAATTTACCTGTAATATAGTCTTCTGTTCTTGTGTCTTTGGGCGACGTGAACAATTGGCTGGTGTCTGAAAACTCGACCAATAGGCCCCCTAAAAAGAAAGCCGTCTTGTTCGAAACCCGAGCCGCCTGTTGCATGCTGTGCGTCACAATCACGATTGTATAATTTTTTCGAAGCTCATGGATCAAATCTTCGATTCTGGCTGTTGCAATCGGATCTAAAGCCGAGCAGGGCTCATCCATGAGAATCACTTCTGGGTCTACAGCAAGCGTTCTAGCGATGCACAAACGCTGCTGTTGACCACCTGATAGGCTGACACCTGGCTTATGAAGCCGGTCTTTGACTTCCTCCCAAAGCGCTGCTTTTCTTAAAGCCGATTCCGCAATTTCTAAATTTTTAGGACGCCTTGTCAGCCTCAGCCCACTCAAGACATTGTCTAAAATAGATAAGTGGGGAAACGGGTTTGGCTTTTGAAAGACCATACCTACACGGCGTCTGAGCAATACGGGGTCGACTTTGGGTGCATAAATATTCTGGCTTTCGAGAAGAACATGACCCTCCAGCCGAGCCCCTTCGGAGAGCTCATGCATGCGATTTAAACACCGAATAAACGTCGATTTACCACAACCCGAAGGTCCGATAATCGCCGTCACTTGTTGCTCTAGAATGGGCATCGAAATACCATCCAGAACTTTTATGTCCCGATACCAGGCGGAGAGTTTTTTGACTTCAAATTTAATCATCGACGTTCAAACCGGTTTCTTAAGAAAATAGCCACCAAGTTAAGCACAAAGAGCGTTCCAACCAACACAATAATTCCTGCCGCGGCATCGATCAAAAAGCCTTTTTGAGGCCTCGAGACCCAATTAAAAATCTGAATTGGCAGGGCTGTAAACTCGGAATCTAAAGCATCAGGCACAAAAGCCATATACGTCGCAGCTCCAACGACCACCAGGGGGGCTGCTTCGCCAATCGCTCGAGAGATTGCTAAAATCGATCCCGTTAAAATACCGGGCAGCGCCATGGGAACGACAACTTGTCTAATCGCCTGAAACTGCGAGCTGCCTAAGGCATAACAAGCTTCTCGGTAGTGCATTGGCACCGTCTTGAAGGCTTCCCGGGCCGCTGTGATCATCACTGGCAGCATCAACAATGCCATGGTCAGTGCACCGGCCAGCAAACTATGCCCGAAGTTCATGATGCGCACAAAGATTTCTAACCCCAATAGCCCATAGATCACCGACGGTACGCCGGCTAGATTGGCCACATTCAGCTCGATTAAGTGTGAGAAAAAATTCTTGGTTGCATATTCTTCCAGATAAATCGCTGCCGCGATGCCAATAGGGATCGCCAGTGCCGTGCTCAGGCTAATGAGCACGACGCTGCCCACCAACGCGGGATAAATCCCTGCCAGCTCGGCTTTACGTGATGGAAAATCGGTCAAAAAATTCCACGTGAGTCGCTCAAACCCCTGAAACAACAGCTGACACAACAAGACAAGCAATAATCCCAACGGCAAAATAATGGCTGCCAAACAAATGCCTCGAAAGATCCTTTCAACTTTCATGAGCATTTCCTACGTGGATGCATGAGCCAATTGAGCACAAACGTGATCGCAAATAGCGTAGCACCCACCACAAAGATGCTCTGGTATTCGAGTGTTCCACGCGGAGTGTCCCCCATGCTCACTTGAACAATATAGGCCGTCATGGTTTCGATCGGGATTCTTGGATCCAGCGTGAGATTCGGCTGTTGTCCGGCTGCGAGTGTGACAATCATGGTCTCACCCATCGCTCTTGAAATAGAGAGCATCGTCGCAGATCGAATCCCTGAATAAGCTGCCGGAATCACCACCCGAAAAATTGTACTCACTTTGCGGGCCCCCAAGGCATAAGCAGCCTCCCGCAAATGCACCGGAACCGCATAAAGCGCGTCTTCGCTGAGCGAACACACCCAGGGGATAATCATGATGCCCATCATGAGGCCCGGACTCAGCGCATTAAATCCGGCCAACTCAGGCACTAAGCGTTGTAATAAAGGCGTCACAAAGACCAGCGCGAAATAGCCGTAGACCACCGTCGGAATGCCAGCCAAGAGCTCCAACATGGGCTTTAACAACCGGCGTGTTTTTTGCGTGGCAAACTCGCTCAGATACACAGCTGCAAGCAGCCCCAGCGGCAACGCCACCAACATGGCGATCAAAGAAGTCAGAAAAGTACCGGCCAACAGGGGCCAAATCCCAAAATGCTTATCGGCAAATAGCGGTGTCCATTGGGTATCGAACAGAAAATCTTTGAGCGATACCTGCTTAAAAAAAATCCAACTCTCTGTGACCAGAACCAGCAAAATAGCGGCTGTAATTGCAACGCTGAGCCACGCACTGAGCCTAAAGAGTAGACTGCTGTTCCAAAGGGACATACCCTACCTCCTTGATCAGCGCATCACTTTGGTGAAGATAGTACTCAACAAAATCACGGACGTTAGGCTTTTTGAGTTCTGACTCTGCCACATACAAAAATAGCGGTCTGGATAGAGGGGCATAGCGTTTGTTAAGAATATTTTCGTAAGAAGGCATCACGCCTTTGACGGATAACGCCTTTAATTTTTTCTGGTTCTCAGCATAATAACCAAAACCAATAAAGCCAAAAGCCAGTGGATCTGTTGATATGCCCTGAATCAAAACGTTGTCATCTTCGCTGGAAGTAATATCACCCCGAGAGGCATGCTCTTTCCCCACGATTTCTTTGGTGAAATAATCATACGTTCCTGAGTCAACACCGGGTGCAAACAAATGAATCTGCTTTTTAGGCCAGGCGGGGTTGATCTGACTCCAGAGTTTGATTCGATTTTGGGCAGCCGGTTCCCACATCGTTTTGAGCTCTGGGAGCGAAATATCCGAAACCCAGTCATTTTGAGGGTTAACCACCAATACAATGCCATCGTAGGCAATGCGTAACTCCCTGAAAGAAATGTGATTTTCAGCGCAATGTTTTTTTTCGGAATCTGAAATCGCCCTAGAAGCAGCTGCGATGCTTAAGTTTCCTGCACAGAACTTCTTAAACCCGCCTCCTGTGCCAGAGATCCCAATGGTGACTTTCGCTGGAAATTTCTTCTGAAATTCCTCTACAACGGCTTCAGAAATAGGAAAAACTGTGCTGGAACCATCTATTTTGATGGATCTCTGGTTAGAATGGCAAGCAGCCAGCAAAAATAAAGCCCACAGGACGCGAAACAACATGTTTTTTAAGTAGAATCCAAGATAAAAATTTGGATTTTTATATAATAGATAATACAATATAAGTATGCATATACTCATATGTGAAGATGAGCATTTTATCCGGCGGGCCTTGGCGGAACATTTGAGTTCACTGGAGTACCAAGTGAGCGAAGTTGAAAATGGCGTCGAGTGCTTGGAGTTCATCGAGCACACCTTACCAGATTTAATCCTAATGGATTTAAAAATGCCCGTGATGGATGGGCATACGGCAATCAAAAAACTCAAAGAAAAGAGAATTGAGGTTCCGATTATCATTCTGAGCGGCTTTGGGGGACACGATAAATCAATCAAAGAGTATGAGTATGTCCAAAAGCCCTATCGGCTATCCCAGGTCAGCAGCTTGATTGAAACGAAATTTGGCCACCTTCGCCAGAAATAAGCCTAATTCGTATAAAATAACGATTGGACAAGCCATGAGGGTTTGCGTCAGGGGATCCGGCGTGGGCGTCAGAACAGCTGCGATCACAAATGCCAAAACGATCACGTAGCGCCTATAGCCCTGAAGCGTTTTAAGTTCCACCAAGTCCAAATATATCAGCAAGAACACCAAAACAGGGGTTTCGAAAACCAACCCAAACGCCAACAACAGGTTGGTCGAAAACGCAAACAATAAGCCTATCGAGTACTGGCCCTGAATATAACTGGGCAGTGTCCCAATAAAAAACCTAAAAACAGAGGGAAAAACAAAATATTGGGCAAACAAAATGCCTGCCACAAAAAATAGCGCTGTCGAGAACACAAACCCGAACGCCAGCTTTTTCTCGTTTTTATACAACCCAGGCGCTACAAATAGCCAAACTTGATAGAACACCCACGGGCTAGCAAGCAATACTCCCCCAATCAGCGCCGCTTTCATTTCGGTGAAAAAATACTCATGGGGTGTGAGTACCACCAACTTGGCATCAGGGCCCAGAGCGCCTTTAATAGGCTCAGAGAGCCATTCCAAGAGCCTATCGGCAAACACCATGCAGGTGATTAATCCGACCCCAATGCCCAACAGGGCCCGCACGATGACTTTGCGCAGGTCAGCCAGGTGGGTCATGAAGGGGTAGCTTTGGGAGTCCATCATTTACCTCGTGCTGAGCCCCCATGACGGTTAGGCGCAGGTCTTCGCTCACTTTCCTCAATTCAAACAGCATTTTGGCCAGCGCTCTGGCAGCCTTGGGCAACTGATCGGGCCCCAGGACCAGCAGGGCCACCACAAAGATCATTAAAAGCTCAAAAATCCCAACCCCTAGCACGGCCAAGACTCCGGACTGACTGGATACCTCGGAAACACAGCGCCACTGGGGATCTCGGCTGTAGACAAGTCATCTGGATAATAAACTTCTTCGAGGCTTAAACCATGCGGTGGCGCTGTTTGGCCCGCCAGGGTTCGATCCCGTTTGGCTAGAATATTGGGTATGTCTGCAGGGGCTAACTTCCCCAAACCCACTTCAACCAGCGTCCCGACAATAATTCGAACCATATTGTGACAAAACGCGTTGCCGCGAATGTCTATATGGACTTCTGGAGTGATGCGAATGAGCCAAATCATGCGCCTGGCATGTTCGGCCACGCAATTAACCGAACGAAAGCTTTCAAAATCATGCTCGCCGATCAAAAAATCCGCAGCCTTTTGCATGGCATTTAAATCTAGTTTTTGTCGCAGGTCCCACGCAAACAAGCGATTAAATGGGTGCAGGCGCCCTGACTGGCTGATCCGATAGACATAACGTTTGCCAATTGACTGTCGTTTGGCGTTAAAAACATCTGGCATCTCATCGGCGCGATACACACAAATATCCGGACCCACAAAATGAGACAGTGCAGGGGGCAGCGTTCGGCTATCGAAATAACTCTCAAACGTACACGAGATGACCTGACCACGGGCATGCACGCCGGCATCCGTTCTCCCGGCAGGTGTTAATAGAGGTGTTTGACCAGTGAGTTTCAGCAAAGCTTCCTGCAAAGAAGCCTCGATGGTATTTAAACCGGGCTGTTTTTGGTAGCCGGCAAAGTGGGTGCCGAGATAAGACACCCAAAGGCGCCAGGTCTTACGCTGCATGCCCCTTCTTCTCGCCATAGATTTTGGGCGCAATGTCTTCGCCTTGAGCACTCATGTCTGGCAAGCTTTGCAAATATTGGGCGACGTCTTTTTGAGACATTTTTTGATTCTGCACAAAACGGTTCATGACGCGTTTGTCGTACTGAAGCGGGTTAATTTTCTTGTTCTCTGCCATCTAAGCCACCATTTCGATTTCACTGATTCTTTTTAAGTCTTCTGATTCCAAGATAACATCGAGTGCTTTCATGCTGTCCGTGATACTCGCTATTTTCGATGCCCCTGGAATCGCCACCACATGAGGGCCTTTGCTCAAAGCAAATGCCAACATGGCCTGGTAAGGCGTCATAGCATATTTTCGCGCAATATCAAGCAATGCCGCGTTTTCCCCCAGCGCTTTGTACCAACGCCCACCCCCTACTGGGCTGTAGGCCAAATAAGTGATTTGATGCTTCAAGCAAGTGTCTAAGACACCGTTATCGGCATCTCGTTGGCACAGGGGGTTGAACCGATTTTGAACCGTTTCTATCTGGGCAATTTTTCTAGCACGTTCAATTTGCTCAACGTCAACATTAGAAAGCCCAATGTGCCTAATTTTTCCTTCATCTTGTAGGCGTTTGAACTCACCGACGGAGTCTTCAATGGGCACTTCGGGATCTACAGCATGCAATTGGTGTAAAAAGATTCGCTCGGTATCGAGTGCTTTTAAGCTTTTTTCGCAAGCCAATCTTAAAGCTTTGGGCTTGGCATTTTGGGTCCAGTCACCGTTGGGTCGCTCCAAACCGCCTTTGGTGGCCACGTGTACCTGCGTTCTGTTTTCCCAGCGTTTGAGAGCCTTGGCAATAAGTCGCTCATTGTGGCCGATGTCCTCGTTGCTTGTGCAATAGACATTGGCGGTGTCAATCAAATCAACGCCTAGCTCCAAAGCCGCTTGGATGACAGCGAGGGCTTCTGGCTCTGAAGGCCGGCCTTGAATAGATAAGGGCATACCGCCAAGGCCGATTTTTTTGCAAAAATTTAGCATAAATCCTGTTTCACTTTCTGGGCATTTGATTCGCTGTCTAACACAGCGACGATTTTGAGGGCAAACTCTTGAGCTGAACCCGGGCTTTGTGCCGTGAGGCATTTGCCGTCGACACAGACTCTTTGTTTCACCCAATCAACACCGGGAGCCTGGGCTTCGAAGCCGGGATAGCAGGTTGCTTTTTTACCCTCGAGCAAACCATGGGGAGCTAGAACAACGGCCGGTGATACACAAATAGCACCATAATATCGTCCAGCTTGGGCTTGTTTTTGAAGCATCGAGATTAAAAGCGCCGATTTTTCAAGATTTGTGGCTCCAGGCATGCCGCCGGGCAGAAAGATGCCATCGTAGGATTGGCCTTGGCAATCTGACAGCAACTTGTCGGCCGTTAAATTAATCTTTCGAGCGCCAGAAACAGCCATATCTGCCACCCCAGCAACGGTCACGTTAAAGCCCGCTCTGCGCAAAACATTAATAAGAGTACAGGCCTCGATTTCTTCGCTGCCTGTGGCGATGGGGATGAGTACAGATTTCATAGGCGTGCCTATAGCAAGATTAATCAAACACCACAATCTGATTACCGCCAAGGCGTTTGGCAGCCGATAAAGCTTTATCGGCACGTTCTAAAAGCGACATCGCGAGCTCATCTTGAATCGACACGCTCGCTACGCCCATCGACAAGTGAATCTGCAGGGGAATCTCTTGGACTAAAATTGGCAAGTGTTTAAACTTAGACAACAGCCGAACCGCTGATTCAGCGGCATTCTGGAGCGTCGTCATGGGTTCTATCAAGGCAAACGTGTTTTCTGACAAGCGCGCAATAAAATCACCCTGCCGAATCTCGAGTTTAATACGCTGTGCTGTCTTACTTAAGATGGGATCCGGGCTGGCAAAACGCGCAAAACCGTCGATGTCGATCAACACGAGTGACAACGGCGCCTGATAGCGCCTGGCACGACCAAACTCTTGTTCCAAAAATTCAAAAAAGACTTCTCGACCCCAAAAGCCTGTTAAACGGTCTTTGACAATCTGTTGGTATTGGGTTTGTCGACCTAAATCTTCGTTTAAATGCTTGACGATTTTTTCTAATAGAGCCTGATCATTCGGCGAAAAAGCGTTGATTTCAGAACGGCCGAGGCTAATATTTCCAGAGACCAGCAGCGAGTTTAATTTGGCGTGTTGACCCACCCGAGGCTCAGATTTTCCGAGCAAAAACGCTTGATCCTGCGGCGGAATTGGGCTTGAAAAATAGTCGGTTGAAAGACGCAGCAACACGGCGTCGGACTGGGTCATTTCTGCAATCAAAAACGCTGTTTTTTCGTAATTTTGTTCTGCAATCGAAGTGCTTAGTTCAAGCAAATAAGCCGTTAAGCTCTTTTCTTTGACGTCGCCCAAGCGACGCCCCAGTTTTGAAAACAGCAAAACGTCTTTCAAGCACTACTCCACAACTCCCACATATGGCAGGTTACGCATTTTCTGAGCCCAATCGAGTCCATAACCTACAACAAACTGATCAGGGATTTGAAATCCACAAAAATCTATTGCGATTGTACCCTGATTTTGGGCAGGCTTTTCAAGCAAAGCACACAAAGAAACGCTTTTAGGCTCTCGCGTCTTGAAATTGTCTAGCAAATACTTGGCGGTGAGTCCCGTATCGACAATGTCTTCGACCAACAAAACATCCCTGTTTTCAATCGGCCGTGTGAGATCCTGCGTAATTTGCACCACGCCTGAAGACTCAGTAGCCTCCCCATAGGAAGACACGCCAATAAATTCGATTTCAACTGGAACAGAGATTTTTCGGCACAGATCAGCCAAAAACAAAAACGAGCCTTTCAGAACCCCAACCAATACAAGCGGCTCTTTGACACTGGCATAGTGAGCCGATATTTCTTTGCCGAGCTCAGCGATACGCGTTTGGATCTGCTCCGAAGATAAGATTACTTTAACAGTATGCATTGTTCATGATCTCCCCAAACCCACCGCCCCCGGGCAAAATATATTGTTTGTCGCTCAAGCCACTTTCTTGATTCCAGTGTTTACCAGGCGTTTCTGCCAAGATTTTGGCGGGTGAGGCGCCGCGATCCAATCTCAGTGCATAGATAATCGCCTCAGGATGTTCCGTATGGAGCCGCCTAATATACTCCGGCGTGATCATGAGATTCACCGTAATAAATTTGCGCGCTTTCCCCGGCACAGAACGCTTGTAATGCTCAATCACTTGTGCGAGCGAGCTTCCTGTCGCACCCATGGGATCTGGAAATAAAACCATAGCGTCATCAATGCTGCCACCAATTTTACTATCACCCAGGTGTGAACCCGTTACATGTTCCAGAGCGTCCGTGACGCGTGACACCAACACGTGATCCTGTCGGACGCCCTGAGGGTCTAACGTCTTGTTCAAATAATCAAAGCAAACCTGGCTGGGCAGGGTTCCAGCTCGAACAATATTGACTGTCACTGTTTTTACATTGCGATCTAAAACCTGGCCAGACCAAACACCCAGAGGGGAGTGTTCAATCATGCGTGTTTTAACCGTCGTATGGGTTCTGGGAAACTCGCCATTCAAGACAGCCTTGATCAAATATTGGTAGAGATCTTTGACGACGCTGTTAATCGCTGGCTGCGTGGTGCTCTGTTCGCACAAAAAGGCCAGGTGCGAGAGCAAAAACGGGTCCGACAAAATATGGACATTCGGGCCATACAAGTGTTCGATCTCAACCGTTTTGTAAGGCAAATTTTGATAGGCAGAGTCTATAGACATGAAGTATCCTGTTGGTGGCAATATCTGCAGCGTGCTTCGTAGCTTTCGCTGGCACCTACAAAAACTTGAGCGTCTGTTTGTTCAGGCAGTCGATAGGTTTTGGTGGCAGCGGCTCCACAAAGCACGCAGACTGCATATTGTTTCGTGACAATATCAGCAATGGCTAATAAATGTGGCATGGGGCCAAATGGCTGGCCTTTAGAATCTTGATCTAAACCCGACATAATGACCCGAATGCCCGAGTTGGCCAGCCCTTCGACAAACTCAACAAGAGAGTGATCAAAAAATTGAGCCTCGTCGATTCCAACCAGATCAGCGGGAGCATCCAACTGGTCCAGGCAGTGCTTCATCGCAGGGGTATCTTCTACGGGAATAGACGCTATTTTTTGGGCTGAATGGCTGACAATCTGGACTTCATCAAAGCGTGTGTCGATTTGTGGTTTAAAAACAACGATGCGTTGTTTTGCTATTTTCGCTCTTCTTAGGCGCCGAATCAGTTCTTCGGTCTTACCAGAAAACATGGGCCCACAAATGACTTCGATGACACCGGTATTGAGTTGACGCAAACGTTCCATGGTTTATGAAGCCTTGAGATGATTCAAACTATTTCAAATTATGCGGGGCAATCGGTAACCCTAAACGGCTGGCTTTACAATAAGCGTGGCTCTGGAAAGATTCAGTTTTTGCAAATTCGAGATGGCACAGGGTTTATCCAGGCTGTCATGAGCAGGCAAGACGTTACAGAAGCCGAGTTCGAGGCAGCGGCCAGCTTGCCCCAAGAGTCGTCGCTCAAGATCACGGGGTTGGTGAAACAGGACGACCGAGCCCCTTTTTGTGGCTATGAGTTACAAGTCACTGGCTTTGAAGTAGTGTCTCGATCTGAAGAGTATCCCATTAGTAAGAAAGAACACGGCGACGCATTTCTGATGGACAACCGGCATTTGTGGCTTCGGTCCATGCGTCAGCATACGATTTTGCGCATCCGGGCGAGCATTGTTAAAGCTGTTCGAGACTATTTTGACGATAATAATTTCTTGCTTGTCGATAGCCCGATATTTACGCCCAATGCCTGTGAAGGAACGTCGACTCTCTTTGAAACCGAATGGTTTGATAAACGCAAAGCGTATTTGTCTCAATCGGGCCAGCTGTATCAAGAAGCTGCGTGCATGGCTTTTGGGCGAAGCTATTGCTTTGGACCCACTTTTCGCGCTGAAAAGAGCAAAACCCGTCGGCATCTCAATGAGTTCTGGATGGTCGAACCCGAAGTAGCCTTTATAGATTTGGAAGGCGATATTAGCCTCGCTGAAGACTTTTTATGTCATGTCATTGAGCGCGTGTTAAATTTGCACGAAAAAGATCTGACGCAAATTTTGGAACGCGACCTAAATATTCTCAAAAACACCCGAAAACCATTTCCAAGACTGCACTATTTAGACGCTGTCAAAAAAATTCAAGAGCTAGGCATGGAAATAGAGTTGGGAGGCGATTTTGGGGCACCCCATGAAACCGAGTTGACCAAGCTCTATGATCGGCCATTGGTTGTCACGCATTTTCCTTCGGCGATCAAAGCTTTCTACATGAAGAAAGATCCTGAGAACCCAACTTATGCCAAATGCATGGATATTTTGGCGCCTGAGGGCTATGGCGAAATTATTGGGGGAGGGGAGCGCGAAGATAACTTAGACTTACTGCTCGCTGAAATTAAGAAGCACGGCCTAAACCAAGCTGATTTTGAGTGGTTTCTCGATTTGAGGCGCTATGGCTCCTGTCCGCATGCTGGGTTTGGCATGGGCATCGAACGTTGTGTCGCCTGGGTTTGTGGTTTGCATCATGTACGAGAAACCATCCCTTTTGCTAGAACTTTGGATAGACTGAGTCCATGAGCCAGCTTTATTTTAAACAGCTATTAGCAGGTCGCGATTTTGGCAAAAATAATCCGTTTGCATCGCAAATGGAGAATTTTATTTATTTGATTGGCGATCAAAAAACACACGAGTGCGTCGTCGTTGACCCTGCTTGGGATATCCAAGAGATTTTAAATATTGCGGCTCAAGATGGCATGAAAATTGTCGGGGCCTTGGCCACGCATTATCATCCGGATCACATCGGAGGCAGTGCTTTTGGGATGAACATCGAGGGTCTGGCTGAATTAATCGCCAAAAACCCGTGCCAATGTCACGTACACAAATTAGAAGCTGCCGGCGTGACACAAATAACGGGCCTCTCGAAATCCGACCTGATGCTTCATGAATCGGGTGATGTTGTTCACGTGGGCGATATTTCAATCGAGCTTCTGCATACGCCGGGGCATACACCAGGCTCGATGTGCTTTAGACTCAAAGACAGCTTGGTTTCAGGCGACACGCTTTTTTTGCAGGGTTGTGGCCGCGTCGATCTGCCAGGTGGAGACTCAGAACAAATGTATGAAACGCTCACGCAGCGCCTAAGTGCGTTGCCTGACCAAACTGTCCTGTACCCGGGCCACGCTTATGGGGGTGAGCATGCGCCTCTATCTGAAGTCCGGGAGCATAACCCCATGATGCGCATCAAAGATTTGGCGACGTGGAAGAGGGTGAGGGGTTTTTAATAGTCGAAGATTTTCATTAAATCTAATTCAAGATCTCCAAACGGCGGCAGTGCTGTGACCCCATTAGCATCTTCGGCTGCCTGGATAATTTGATAGTGCTCGCCAGGATTTTTGAGTTCAAACACTTGGATATTTTTTCGAATCGGGTCAACAAGCCAGTAATAGGGCACCCCATGTTTTTCAAGCACCACACGCTTGCGTTGGGTATCATTCATCCAGTTGGAAGGAGATAAAATTTCGCAAACCCAAAGGGGTTTAACCATAATAGGGCCGCGTTCTGGAAGTTTTGGCAGGCTTTTTCGAGAGAAACCAGCTAGGTCATGTACAAACGAATTATCTTGATCATAATCGGTCCAAGCTTCCGAAAGTATAACCCACGAGTCTGTATCACTGGGGCCTTTGCCCTTCCTATCACTGAGATGGGTGCGGATCTTTAAGAATAATTCACTCGTGGTAAAAGAGTGTGTTGCCGCAGCAGGCGCCATCATATAAATCCTGCCGTGAATCAATTCCGCCTTGGCATCGTCAGGCAGGGCCATCAGATCATCTACTGTCGCGTGCGGTTCTTTGAGCTGGTGCATAGGTGCTCGAAATCCTATCAGAATTTTTTCCTGAAGTAACCGATGATATCCCAAGGAACGTAAAATTCATAAGGTCCCCTATTCTTAACACAGATCCAAGTAAAGACCGCAGCGACTCCAACCCCCACCCACGTTCGCTTGTAACTAGAGACAGTATCGAACCAGGTTGGCACCAGTTTCGGTATCGGTTTGCAAACACCCGACACCAACTCGAAACCAGGCCTACAGTAACATCGGCCATTCTCTAAAATCTCGTTCGGATCACCGCATGATTTGATCCCGGCATATGAAACGCTCGAAAAAGATAACAATAAAAATAAAACAAACATAAACTATTTTTTTAACAATTTACAATCACACTGAACATCGAGGCCATTCTGGGCTTCAAACGTGGTATTAATAGAAATTTCAGACAAATTATTATCACCTAAAAAAGCTGTTTCGAGGCCATTCACGTCCAGACAGGCAATTGCTACCGAATTATTGCAGCGCACCAAAGCACGATGGGGTTGCACCACATAGGCTGCTGGTACGTTGCAAAAGTCTAGATTGATTCGAACAGGTGATTCTCTCTTGGACGCAATTTCAACAACAATTATTTGTTGAGCAAGTGGGGTATATCCCAATTGAAGTACTATTTCTTGAGCAGCGTTTTGTGACTTGATTTGCTGCTGGGAGTATTTCTGCGCCAAGGCGGTTGCTTCTTCAAGGCTAACCGCCCGCAAACAAACAGCCGCTAGCGTTCCCAATAAACAAATACCAACAAAATGCTTAGAACTCATGAACCAGCCTTACGGATTATTTTGCAAAGTCTCAATCCCTGATTGAGTTGTCTTTATCTCTGCTGTGAGGGTAGCGTTCAGGGCTCTTGCTGAAGCAATTGTGGTGTTAATAACCTCGGTTCGTGCCTCCGCCGGTATCGCTTCCAACATGGCAACAACTGCCTGTTGGTTATTCAGCTCCATCTTTTTGTTCGTCAGTAAATTTTGGAGTCCCTGAATATGATCCACCTTGTTTTGATATGCATAATAAGCATTCATTGCCCTGTGAACACTCTGTTGAGCAAGATCAACAGATCCGCCAACACTCAAAGCCTGCGTTACGCTCTTGATAACATTCAATGTAGTTTCAACGGGAGTTTCTTCCGCCAAAACGCCCTGAGAAACCAATAACAAAATTCCGATTACCATTTTTACGTTTTTCATAATTTTCTCCATTTTTGTACGTTGTTTGCAGCCTCTTCGAAATAACTTTGTAGCCGTTCTACCAGTAGCTTCTCATTTTCAGCGAGGCCCTTTAGTTCAGGTTCAAACTCTTGCCTCACCACGTAAGACAGATGTTTCATCCGATGAGCTTCTGCATAATAAGACCTAAACTTTAACATATTAGCGAAAGCCCTTTGGATTGTATCTTGAGAGGCCATTTGGGAAGCCAATAGCTCCATTTCAAACTTCACTTCCGAGTTGCTTTTTCCCGTTTCATCATGTGCTTGGTATTGAGAAAACACATGATTAACAAGTTCTTTCTCCGAGGCTGGCTTTGCAGCCAAAACTGCCTGAGTAATTTCTAGAATATTGTATCCTGGCAAAAATGCAAACGACAACATCGAGGCAGCAGCACCCCAGGTCTTATCCAACTCATGGGCGTAATCCATGAGTTCTGGAAGAGGTATGACATCAGCATGGATACAAGCTTTTCCGGTCAGACCAGACAGAACGTAGTTTTTGTGGCTCGTTACAATCACCACACGATAGTTCGCCAATAGCTTAACCGGGATATTTCCCAGTTGACCCACCAAAAACACGGTATTCTCCGTATTATTCTCTCTTAAGACCGCTTCCAACACCCGGTCATATTCAGCTGTCGTCCAAGCTTGAGCCTGGGCATCTTGGGCCAACCTGTCGATGCGTATTTCAATCACCCGTGTGTTTTTATCGTGTAATGCCATTGCATCAACACGAGCGTCCATCTCCAAACCGGGCTGGCCAATCAAGAAAAGCTGTTTGGGCTGAGTTTTATCTTCGAAAAACTTAATTAAGTCAGCCACTTCACGGGGAACAACGCCGTCATGATCTGGGGTCATCAGCTTCACATAAGGCGGAAAATTTTCAGGGTGTTCGCTTAGATTAGCCACATAGCGATTTAAATCCAGCGCATTCAGATTTAAGTCTCGGCTGGGACAGGCCATCACACACAGCAAAATAAAACTCAGTACTATTTTTACCATGCGAACCCCGTATGGATGGCCGGCACGAAATTAAATTTATTTTCCGCAAAAGCCAGCTGGGATCCAGTCACCACATCCCAGTTGTATTCGACACCCGTTTTGACCCCGATCACCAAACCGGTTTCGAACATACGTTCCCAGCCTGCATATAGAGACGGCCTGATGCGAATGGCATGGCGTGTGTCATTGAATCCCTGAGCCTCTTGCGCGTAAATCCCCGCTTGGGTCCATAACTCTAAGTAAAAGCTCGATTTGGCCATCCATTCTGTCAATCTCAATTTCATACCCAGGCCAGCCAAAACCGACCCCTGGTTCGTAACCCGGTTGTTAAAATTAAACTGCGTGATGGCCAACTGGTTCGAATCAATCGACACTGGAAATATCAATTTAAAATAAGGGTTCAAAGCCACCTGGTAATCGAGTGAGAGCCGACCATTGATGAACGGATCTGCGCTGAAATTCAAAACCATTTTATGTGCAGCCGCACGGTATCCATAGGCTTTGGGATCGATATCAACGAGCAATTCAATCAGATCAGGCGTTGCCTCAAGGTGACGTTCATTTTGATTTTCAGCCTGTGCCGCAAAAACAAAAAATAATACTGACAAAACAAATCTCATAAATATTGACTGCAAACTATTTTATTTACTTGGATTGTCAATCAGGTATTTTGCTGCTTTTTCAAGCGAAGCCAGCCCGGTCGGGTCCGTTGTAAACTTACCACGCAGGTCGCCCCGTTGGTCAAATAATGCAAGTTCAGCGATGTGATGAGCATTGCCCATGGCAAACTTCATTTGGCCCTCAACCACCTGATTAATCTTGCTGCGAGAACCCGTTAGAAAAGACCAATCTAGATTATTTTTTTGGGCATAGGCCGCCAATACTTCCGGCGTATCAAACTCAGGGTCTACAGAAATACTGACAAAATGCGTTTTATCGAGCAATTTTAAGAAGCGCTTTCGGACTTCTGTCTGAGCAGCCATGAGCTTGGGGCACACACTGGGACAGCGCGTGAAAAAAAAGCTTGTGATCACTACTTTTCCTGCCAAATCCTGAGAACCAAAGGGTTGGTTATTCTGGTCCGTGAGCACCCAAGGCCCCACAATCACCCAAGGGGGAGGGGCCGAAAGGCGCATTTTGGAATACTCGCGAACCCAGTGCAAACAACCAATTCCAAATAGAAATGCCCATACATAGGGATTGCGAACTATTTTTTTCCAACTCATAGGAGCCTTCCTCTTGTCAAAGAACGTAAATTAAGGCAAGAAGGGCTTCTTCATGGTTTTTCCCAATCCTCAAATTCCCCCGAATCCCCACAATTTAGACGCTGATCGGGGTCCCAAGCAGCGCACGATCGAACCTCGCGTGAATCGGCGTATTCGAGTTCCCGATGTGCGCGTGATCATGGACGATGGCGAACAGTTGGGCGTGTTGCCCACGCAAGAAGCCCTGCGCCGCGCTGAATCCATGGGCCTGGATCTCGTGGAAGTTTCTCCCATGGCCAAGCCGCCCGTGTGTAAGATCATGGACTATGGCAAGTTCAAGTATCAGCAAAAGCGCAAAGCCAACGAGGCCAAAAAGAAACAGCAAGTGATCGAACTGAAAGAAATCAAATTCAGACCCAAAACAGACGTTCATGACTTTGACACCAAAGTGAATCGCTTGAAGGGCTTTTTGGCCGATGGCAACAAAGGCAAAGTAACCGTGATGTTTAGAGGCCGTGAAATCGTTCACCCACAGATTGGCTTTGATATGTTAAAGCGCGTGGCTGAGTGTATTCAAGAAGAGTCTGTGATTGAGTCCCCCGCACGCATGGAAGGCCGCCAAATGGTCATGATTGTAGGACCGGCAAAGAAAAAATAACCCCACTTGTATTTTTGCAAAAAGAGAGGAATTAAGAAAGCTTATGGCAGGTTGTAACAAAATGAGGGCCAAAAATAGCCCCAAACAAAAGAGTAATCGCGGAGCGATGAAGCGCTTTTCCGTCACCGGCACTGGTCTTATCAAAGTGCCTTCGAAAGGCAAATCTCACTGCTTGAGCAATAAAAACCGCAAGCGTAAACGCATGCTGCTCAAAGCCGGTTACCTTAATAAAGGCGATGCGCTCAGAACCGAACGCATGATTCCCTACTTGTTCTAGTTTTTGAAAAAGGATTTTGATTTATGGCTCGTGTAACCCGTGGCTTCAAAGCCCGTCATCGTCGCAAACGTATCTTGAAGTTGGCTTCTGGCCATATCGGCACGCGTAATCGCTTATTTAGAACAGCGGTTGAAAGCGTCGAGCGTGGGTTGGTATATGCTTACCGAGACCGCAAAGTCAAAAAACGCGAGTTTAGAAAACTTTGGATCACCCGTTTGAATGCCGCCGCCAGACAAAATGGCCTGAGCTACAGCGTCTTGATGAACAAGTTGAAAGCCGCCAATATCGCTCTAGACCGACGTGCTTTGTCTGAATTGTCCATCTCGGATCCATCAGCCTTCACAGCACTCGTGTCTAAAGTCCATGCAGCTTAAACGGCTTAGAAAAGAAGCACAGTCTGGTTTTTCTCAGTGCAAGTCTTCTGAGCAACTCGAGGCCTTGCGCGTGGGTCTTTTGGGTAAGAAAGGCAAACTCTCTGAGATTTTAAAACAGATGGGCACCTTGGAGCCTGAAGAACGCAAAAAAGTGGGCCAAGAAGCCAATGCACTCAAGCAAGATATCGAAGCTTGGATTGAAGAATCTAGAGTCCGCCTTGGGCAAAGTACCAAAAACAAGATCCTAGGGCAAAGCCTAGATATTACGCTACCGGGCAAAAAGCCGGCGCTGGGCGCCATTCATCCGCTCACCCAGACAGCGTATGAAATCTTGGATATTTTGGGCGACATGGGCTTTGAGTCGGTGCGAGGCCCAGAAATCGAGCACGACTTTTATAACTTCGAAGCGCTCAATATTCCCCCGGAGCACCCAGCTCGGGAAATGCAAGATACGTTCTATGTGGCCCCAGAAGTGGTTTTGAGAACGCAAACCAGCCCAGTTCAAATCAGGGCCATGATGGCACTTCAAGAAGTCCCCTTAAGAGTCGCCTGCTTCGGCAAAGTCTACCGACATGATCAGGATGCCACCCATTCTCCCATGTTTCATCAAATTGAGGTGCTTTGTATCGACCAAGATGTGTCTTTCGCAGACTTGAAGGGCACCTTGACGCTGTTGGCCAGAAAACTCTTTTCTGAGAAGGCCCGAGTAAGATTACGCCCGAGCTTTTTTCCATTTACAGAACCTTCTGCTGAAGTCGATATGAGCTGTTTTGGTTGTGACGGGGCAGGGTGCAGGCTGTGCAAAAATACTGGCTGGATCGAAATTTTGGGTTGCGGCATGGTACACCCCTCGGTTTTGAAAGTAGCTGGGATTGATTCTGAGAAAAACTCAGGATTTGCTATTGGCATGGGCGTGGAGCGCATGGCCATGTTGCGCTATGGCGTCTCGGATATTCGGCTATTTTTTGAAAACGACATTCGGTTTTTAGGTCAGTTTTAGCTTATGCATATCAGTATCCAAACTTTACGCAGCCTGGTCGATTTGCCAGATCTTTCTCCTCAAGAATTGGCCGATAAATTAACGCTCGGTGGCCTCGAAGTGGAGGCGATTCAAGCTTTTGAAGATGATACGATTCTGGAGCTTAAAATTACACCGAACCGGCCAGACGCCCTAAGCCACATGGGCATCGCCCGAGAACTGGCGGCTATTTGTCACACGCGGACTACTTTTTTGGCGCCATCCATCAAAGAGCTCGGCGGGTCAATTCATGACTTGGTGCAGATCAGTGTGGTTTCAAAAGAAGCTTGTCCGCGTTATGCCTGTCGCGTGGTTGAAGGCGTTCAAATTGCCCCCAGTCCAGACTGGCTTCACAAGAAATTACTTTCGCTAGGCCTAAAGCCGATTAATAATATTGTCGACGTCACGAATTGGGTTCTATTTGAGCGTGGTCAGCCACTGCATGCGTTCGATTTAGACACATTGGCCAAGCCCAAAGGCCGTATTGCACTCAAAATTAGATCTGCCAGTGCAGGCGAAAAGCTTCTTACGCTCGATGGCAAAGAACGAAGTTTGCTTGAGACAGACCTGGTGATCGCCGATGAAGACAAAGCCATTGCGCTGGCCGGTGTGATGGGCGGAAAAATTACAGAAGTTTCCAACAGTACCCAAAATATTTTGTTGGAATCGGCTTATTTTGAGCCTCGGGGCATTCGAAAGACAGCTAAGCGCCTGGGTTTAAGCACGGACGCGAGTTATCGCTTTGAACGCGGCACGGATCCCAATGGTGTGATTGCTGCGCTGGATCGCGCTGCGTCGTTGATTCAAGAAATCGCCGGCGGCCGAATCAGACGGGATGCTGCCGATGTCTATCCCAAAGTCATTGAACCCCTTGAAATCTCGCTGCGGCCTCATCGATTGGCTCAATTTTCTGGCTTACCTGAAGTAGAACCTGCTGAACTTCGAACCCGTTTTTTAGCGCTTGGAATTGAAACTTCTGGACGTGCAGCACACGATGCACTCAAATTTAGGGTCCCAACCTTCAGGCCTGACATTACGGATGAGATCGATCTGATTGAAGAAGCCATGCGCTTGATTGGCTTCGATCAAGTTCCGGCGCGCATTGGTTTTCGTAAAAGTCTAGATGGCAAAAGCCTTGATGTGAGTTTGGACAAACTGGAACGTCATATGAAGACTTTCTTGAGTCAGGCTGGCTTTTTCGAGGCCATTAATTATTCTTTTGGTTCGCCTACTGAATTAGAATTATTTAAAGCCACGGATTTGCTGACCCTGCAAAACCCCTTGGGCGAAGAGTACTCGGCCATGCGCCAAAGCTTATTTCCGGGTTTGCTCAATAACCTGCGTCATAACTTAAGACAGCAGGTCCAAAAGCTTTCTCTGTTTGAGGCAGGCGTTGTCTTCTGGGGCAAGAACCCGGCTGGTCAGAAGCCTGAGATGGCCAACTTAACTGCTCACAACATGGCTGCCGATGCTTATGCGCAGGAAAAACTATTTTTGGCGGGTGTGAGTTACCCTGGCGACTTTTTTGCTTTAAAAGGCATTTTAGAAAGCTTATTTGACAGTTTGAAAGTGTCTGTTGATTTTAAGCCGCTTTCACTTCAGTTGTCTTTTTTGCATCCCAGTCAATCCGCCAATATTTGGCTTCAGGATGCTCCATTAGGATTTTTGGGATTTCTGCATCCAGATTTTAAAGAAGAAGCCAGTGCTTGCGTTTTTGCGCTAGACTTAGATCTCTTAAAATCGCACTGTTTCAAGCCTATTCAGGTGAAGCCTCTGCCTAAATTTCCAGGAATCCAGCGCGATTTAGCCCTAGTGGTCGACGAGAAAGTTCTGGCCGGCGATATTTTGGGCGTGATACGCAATTTTAAGACTCTGAAGCCAATCTTAGAAGACGCCAAGATTTTTGACGTCTACCAAGGCAAGGGCATCGAGCCTGGGAAGAAATCCATCGCTGTTTCGATCTATTTGCGTGATCTTGAGAAAACGCTCACTGAGGAGCAAGTTAATTTGCCTGTTGAGAGCTTGAAGCAAGAGTTAAACACAAAGCTTGGAGCGGTGTTGCGGGTTTAAAGTTTACCTAAAAACGCACTGATTTTTTGAACACCCTCTAAAATCTCTTCCAAGCTGGCCGCCAAGCCAATTCTTAAGAAACCGGGCGCGCCAAACGGTGTGCCTGCAACTGTTGCCACATGCGCTTCACCAAGCAGCCTGTTGGCTAAGTCTTGGTCGTCTGCATAGCGCCGGCTAAAATCAACCATGGCATAGAAGGCCCCTTGAGGCTTTTCACATGACAGGCCGTCTATTTTTAAAATTGCTTCTAAAAATCTATTTCGACGCATCTCATAGGCCGCACGCATGCGTTCGATTTCAGCTTTAAGCTCTGGCGGCTCATTCAACGCATACACAGCTGCCGCCTGACAAATCGCTGGGATACAGGTATAACGCTGTTCTTGGAGCTTCGCCATCGCAGATACGAGTTTTTCTGGTCCGCCCGCAATGCCTACACGCCAGCCCGTCATGGCATAACCCTTGGAAACACCGCTAATTACCAGGGTTCTGTCATAAGCATCTTTCGAGAAACTTGCTGGCGAGATATGTTTCACACCGTCAAATACCAAGTGCTCATAAATCTCGTCAGAGATGACCCAAATCTCAGACCCCTCCAGCAGGTTCATGAGGCCACGCAAGAAAGACTCACCCAGTACAGAACCGTCTGGATTGTTGGGAGAGTTCAAGAAAATCGCTCGGGTCTTGGGGGTAATTGCCTGTTTGATCGACTCCAAATTGGGCTTCGCAAAAATGGGCTCTGCGCCAGCAAGCTTGACCAACTCCGGATAGCTCACCCAATAGGGTTTTAAGATAATCGCCTCGTCACCTGGTTCTAAACAAGCATCGATGGCCAATGACAAAGAAGATTTTGCCCCAACCGAAGACAACACCTGGTTGGCCACATAATCTACTTTCTGATCACGTTTAAATTTCAAACGCATCGCCGCAATCAAAGCATCGGTACCCCGAACGCCTGTATATCGACTCACCCCCCGATCCAAAGCTTGGTGAGCCGCTTGAATAATACAGGCCGGTGTTTCAAAATCAGGCTCACCGGCACTCAACGAAACAATCTTGACGCCTTGGTCCTGCAAGACCTTGGCACGGGCCTTCATACCTAAAGTTGCAGAGGGGGCAAGATTTAATACGCGGCTACTTAATTTCATGGAGGGTCTTCAAAATGCGAGTAGAAATTCGATAGGGATCAGCGTTCGCACCAGGCCGTCGGTCTTCAATATAACCACAGCGTTTGTTAGCCACCGGCTCTGGAATTCGAATCGACGCACCCCGATCACACTCACCGACTCTAAACGTATTAATATCACAAGTTTCGTGAAGGCCCGTGAGACGCTCTTCCAAGCCAACACCGTATTCAGCAATATGCTCCTTGTGATGCTTTGACAAAGCTTCTACCAACGCCGTAATCGCTGCCCAGCCAGTACCAGGGTCACGCGTGGCCCGCGTTGAAAAATTGGAGTGCATTCCCGCACCATTCCAATCGCCCTTCATCGGCTTGCACGACCAATTGACCGTGATGTCGAAATCTTCGCCTAGGCGCATCAAGAGCCAGCGTGCCAACCAAACCTGGTCAGACATCGTCAAGGGATCGGCTTTTTCATCTTTAAAGCCTCGGTAGCCAATTTGAAACTCCCACTGCGAAGGCATGACTTCAGCATTCGTGCCATAGATCGCCAAATTCGCCCCGACACAAGCAAAGGCATGCGCCTCCACCAGGTCACGCCCAAACATGCGATCCGCTCCAACGCCGCAATAATAAGGGCCCTGGGGACCTGGTTCACCAGATTCTGGCCAACCAAAAGGTCTGCCATCCTGATACAGCGTGTACTCCTGTTCAAAACCAATCAAAGCGTCTTCGTCTTTGGGACTGCGTTCTAATTCAGCCCGTAATTTGGCTCGAAAATTAGTGACATGCGGCGTGTGGTCCGTGTTTAATACTTCGCACATGACCAAGTAACTTCCGGCGCCTCGAAGGGGATCATGCACAAAATTGACCGGCTTTAGAATTAAATCTGAGTGCTTGCCGGTGGCCTGGTTGGTCGATGACCCATCATAGCCCCATTCTGGAAATTGGCCGAGGTTGGGCTCCTTGCCCCCAAAATCACAAATGCGTGTTTTGTTGCGCAAGTTTTGGGTAGGTGTTGAACCATCGAGCCAGATATATTCACAAAAACTCAGCATAACTCCTCCAAACTAAGCCAGAATATTCAACCGCGCCTTCTCTTTCTTGGGAGCAGGCCGAGAAAGTACAGCTTTCACAACCCCCGTCGCTATGGCATGCGCAAGCTCTTGATAAGGCGCATCTTGGGCTGTTAGGCTCGCATTTAATGGCAACTCTGCGAGACACGGAATCTCCAAGCGCTTCGCCAAACTCATCGCTCCTCCATGAGAGAAAATCTCATGTCTCTTATCACAGGAGTCGCAGACAAAGTAACTCATATTTTCGATCAGCCCAAACGTTGGGATATTCACTTTGTCGAGCATCGCTTTCGCTCTCACGACGTCGGCCAACGCTAACTCTTGGGGAGTCGATACAATCAAGGCGCCCGCCACGTTTACTTTCTGAGAAATAGTCAGGTGAATGTCGCCCGTACCCGGTGGCATGTCAACGATCAAATAATCTAAATCCCCCCAGGCAACATTGTAAAACATTTGCATCGATGCAGACGCGATCATCGGGCCACGCCAAATCATTGCCGACGCAGTATCCACCAAAAACCCAATGCTCATGAGCTTGATGCCTTTTTGCTCCAATGGAATCATATAGTTCTCGGTGCTGCCTTCTTTGGCAATCCCAAGTACCTCGACGTCTTTAGGAATACCAAACAGGGTGGGTATCGAGGGCCCATACACATCGGCATCGAGTAAACCGACGCGGCAACCCATGCCAGATAGCGCAAGCGCTAAATTCGTCGCGACGGTGCTCTTACCCACGCCGCCTTTGCCAGACAGCACTAAAATCACATTTTTGACATCGGCAATGCCCGGCTTTTTCAGACTTTGTTCGGTGGCGGGAAGCACTTCAGCAAAAACGTTTAAGTCCACCTGGGTACCAGTAGGAACAGTCAAAATAGCCGCTTGCTTCACCGCTGTCGCACAGATGCGTTCGGATTTAAGCGCAAACGTTGGAAGCACTAAGTCGATCTGGACCTTCTGGTGGCTTAGTTCGATGTTGCGAACCCAGCCAAGTTTAACAACATCTTGAGCCAATTCAGGAACTTGAATCTTCGAAAACGCTTCGAGCAGGGCATCTTTAAGCATAGGCACTCGGATTAACGTCGTATGGTTGAGAAGTCAAAGGGCATGGGTCTCAAAAATCTTCACATTCTAATTTTGAAATCTTCAGTCTTTGAACAAACTCTCGCTTGTTTTGCGAAAACTCAGCAAAGTTTTTGAGTAATCTAAATTTTTCTCCATTTGTTTCCAAATCAACATATTCAGTTATTTTTTTAACTACATCATAATAAGCAACATCTTGATTGTCAGATTTCTGGTGTACAGAAGCTTTCAGATTCCAACCTGGAAGCCCATAATCCATAATCAAAATTCGATGTTGTTCACTTTCACAACTCGCTGCTACCTCCACGGCAAAAAGAGGCGTTGTCATCATCACAGCCAGCGTACTAAAAATCAATCGGTTCATTTTTGTTACCTCTTCAAGAGAGACAACTGGTTCATGAAATGCCTTATTCCTACCATAAGCTGCTGCCAGAGACCTGCGGCTATTGTTGGGAGATGATTAGGGTGATAGGCATACAGCATGTCTATGTTTCTGTTGTATGCCGTTTTATTTTCAACCACAATTTTTTCTAGTGGGATAGAGGCATTTTTTGGACTTTCGATTGAGCAATCTCGGCCCAAATTATTGCATGACAATTGGATTCCTCGGGCTTCTGATTACGCTGACACACGCTTAGAAGATGCTGAATTATCGCGGCTTCTTGGGGACAGGTGGCATTTTCAAAAAGCTCAAGAAGAGTTGCAGCGGCTGGAAAGTGTGCTTGAGAAGCAGGGTTGGCTTTCTCAGCGCGAACAACGGCTGCTTATACGTCTGCGGGCTTATTTTGACGGTCGCTTGGGTCAATCTGGTGATGTTTTATCCAAGGCGAAAGGAGACCTGGGTAAACTCCCCGCTTTTAGAAACCTACCGGGAACTGGCGAGTCATCTTCTGCTAATTCTGCTGCGGTTGCGACAGATAAAATCCCCGTCGTCGTTTGGATGCGAGAAGCAACCAAGAGGCTTTTAGGGGTTACTTCTTATGGATTGTCTTTGGAAAAGATTAAAGAATGGTTGCGGAAGATGTTTGAACCGAAAAGCTATCCAGCGGTTTATCAAATGGCCAGGACCGAGGGCGATGGTGAGTCAAAGACTATTGCTGGACATCACAGGGAGCAAAATTCCGTGATGGCTGCTTGGAGTCATGCGGCCTTAGAAGTGAGAAACCCAAAATGTAGTGACGTGCATTTAGATATCTGGAAACAATTTATTTTATCCAGTACCATGTCACCGGCATCGATTTTGATGGCGTTCATTTATTTGGATCGAATGCCTCAAAGTAATTCCATTTTTCCTGCCTTGCGGGTTGCGACTAAAGTGCTTGAATACAGAACCATCCCTAATAAAAATTTTGCGGATTTATTAGGCATCAAAGAAGTTGATGGGTTTAATTCCGATGAAGTACAGGTTTTGCTCTCTTTGAATTTTGATTTAAATTATCGTTGGGCTGAAATATCCAATTTTTGGCAAGAAGGTGTTGTGAAGTTATTAGGAGGCGATGGTGATGACCCAGATCCAGCGCGGACTGTCTTAGTGGAATCGCCTATTCGAGAACCTTCTTTCCAGATTGTAACTGACAAGGGTGGATCTTCCGTTGGAAGATATCAGCAATGTCCGGAACCTTCAAAACTTGGCGAGGGTACTTATGCAACTGTTTTTCTGGTTCGAAACTGTCTGGACGGTTCTCTGTGTGCTTTGAAACGTATAAAATTTGATCTTGTCCACCGTGGGCCGGAAGGAATTGCTGCTTCTACAATTCGTGAAATCTCAATTTTAAAAGGGCTTAATCATCCAAACGTCGTTAAATTATGTGAAGTTTTAATAGATCCTCAAGGAAAAAAGACCAGTTTGGTTTTCAAATACTATCCGACTGACTTAGGAAAATTTATTCAAAAAGAACAACTTTCTTTTGAACAAGTGAAGAAGTATTTCAGACAATTATTGTCCGCTCTTGAATATCTAGAGGGGCTTGATATTATTCATCGGGATATTAAACCTTCGAATATTCTCATCGATGGAGACGAATTAACGTTGAGTGATTTTGGTTTGGCGCGGATCAAATACCCTCCGAGGCATCAATTTTCTCATGAAGCTTGTACTTCGTGCTATAAACCACCAGAATTATTTTTTGGGGAAACGAATGATGATTGTAGCATCGATATGTGGTCAGCTGGATGTGTTCTTGCAGAGATGGTCTTGAGGAGGCCATTGTTTAATCGGTTTCTTGAACGTATCCAAGGCGAATCCGAATCAAAACGAAAACATAGACGAGAACGTGTCCAATTGGAACTCATCATTGGTTTGTTGGGCGTTCCAGATTTACAAAAGATTTCTCAATACCCGATCAGATCGTTACAAACCGATGAAAGAGCGAATTTGCCTCAAACATTTTGTGTTCTAGAAAGCATGGGTCGTCCGAAAATAGGTAAAGAACAAACTCATGCTGAGTTAGTAGCCAAATTAGGAACAGATGGTTACGAATTATTGCTTCAAATGCTGCAGCTTGATCCTGAAAGACGTATAAAGGCAAAAGATGCGCTGAAGCATCCGTTTTTTCAGAGCGAGTAAGTAAGGGTCTTTTAAAACTCACACAGGCCCTCGGACTAACGTCGTATGGCTTAGAAGTCTAAGACCTCTGTAGAATTTGGGGTATGAAACCCCTTATTTCGGTCACTGGCCTTGGGTACGTTGGGCTTCCGCTGGCCGTTGCGTTTTCAAAGCATTTTGAAGTCGTCGGGTTCGATTCCAAAGCCCAGCGTATCACCGAGCTGCGAGGGGGTTATGATCGAACAGGTCAAGTGAACGCGCACGAACTTGCAATGGCCCAATTCGAAATCAGCTTTGATCCGGCCATATTAAGTAAAGCGAATTTTCACATTGTGACGGTTCCAACCCCCATAGACACTGCTAGAAAACCTGATTTGAGTCACCTGCTCGCTGCAAGCCGTTGTGTCGGGCAGCATCTGAAATCAGGTGATACAGTGGTTTACGAATCGACGGTCTATCCGGGCCTAACCGAAGAGCAGTGTTTGCCAGTGCTAGAGCGAGAGTCTCGTTTAAGAGCTGGCGCTGATTTCAAGCTCGGCTACTCACCCGAACGCATTAACCCCGGAGATCATGAGCATACATTGACACAAGTAGTCAAAGTGGTTTCAGGTTATGACACAGCCAGTCTGGAGCATATTGCACAAATATATGGCCAGGTAATTACGGCAGGTGTTTACCTGGCACCGAGCATCAAAATTGCCGAAGCGGCCAAAGTGATCGAGAACACGCAGCGCGATTTGAATGTCGCCCTCATGAACGAGCTGGCGATTATATTTCACAAACTAGGCATTGATACGCAAGAAGTCTTGAAAGCGGCTCAAACCAAGTGGAATTTTTTAAATTTTAAACCGGGCTTGGTGGGCGGGCATTGCATCAGCGTCGATCCTTATTATTTGACCCACAAAGCGGAACAAGTTGGGCACCATCCTGAAATTATCTTGGCCGGTCGACGCATCAATGACCAAATGGGAGCGTATATTGCCCAACAGACCATTCTACAAATGATACATCAGGATATTTCCATCAAAAATGCTCAAGTGGCTATCCTCGGGATTACTTTTAAAGAAAACTGTCCGGACATTCGAAATACACGCGTTCTAGATATTATCACGGAATTGCATCGTTTTGGGATTCAAACCTTTGTTCATGACCCCATCGCTCATCGCGAAGAAGTTTTAGAAGAACACGGCATCGAATTAGTAGACTGGGACCAGTTGCCCAAGGTCAGCGCCCTGGTATTGGCTGTAGCACACGACAAGTATCGGCAATTTAAGCCGGCTGCTTATGCCGAAAAATTAAGTCCTTCAGGTATTCTAATTGACATCAAGGGTATCTTAGAATCCACTGACGTTTTTCGAACCTGGAGACTATAAATTTGATATTCTTAAAAAATGCTCTTAAAATACGAATTGGTTCTAAACTTTCAAGGGGGTAGCATGATACAAGTAAAAAAAATAATTCTGAGTTTATCAAGAGGCCTTGCGGTAGCTGTTTTCATCGCTGGATGTAGTAAATCAGGTGCATCTATAGGTAATGCCGCCCTTTCGAGTGTCAGCAACCTGCCCAAAATCAGCGATCCCGTCGTGGGAAACACATCAAGCTCTTACCAAAGTGTTAGATATCAAACAACTGGAGGAACTCCATTATCAGATTTCGATCAGAAGGACTGGTCAGAAAATGGCGGACTCGCGAGAGCAGCGTGTGAATCAGCCAGTATGTACAAAGAATTGCTTAATAGTTCCATCGAGTCCAGCAAAATTCAGTGTTACTTGGGAGCCATGCTCAGTGACACTCAATTCGACGGCAATTATCACTTCTTTGATATGAGTGACATAAAAAAAACTGGTGATCATGGATCTCAACATCAGAACAGTCCTGGCCAAACATTCAAGGTAAAAGTCAAAGCGAGCAAAGACAGTAACAATAATATTGCGAAGTTTGAAGTTTTCGCTTGTTCCAACGGCGCACAGGAGATGTATGGCTATCAATCCATCGATGAAACAGGTTGCACACTCAAAATGACTTTCAAACACAAAGAAGGCAGAGGCTCTGAATCGTTCGGCAACACCGGTAATGTGACAGCTACTGGCGGAATAAACAGTAATGGCCAATGGACCAGTAAACATGTCGTGGCTAAGATGAATGAAACCAGCAATAACTACCAAGACCCAGATGGAAAAGGAGCAAAAATCGTGCCAAGTGCCTCTAGCAGTCAACTAACACTAAACGAAGCATCCGATCATATTTTGATCGAAGGCTTCCATACGGGCAATTTTGGCAATGACACTTTTACTGAGCGATTCAGCACAGCATCTGGGATTGTCATTCCTGCAGGTGCGGGTATCTTGAAGCGCGATCTCACGGATGGCAGTGCCGTCAGAATATTTCAACACAGCGGTCGTGGACAGCCAGGGCTACATCAAGAAAACGTGAGTTGGGATAAAGATCTTAAATTGGCAAAAACCAGCCCCTGGGCCAGTTTACTCAGCCAGGTTCCACCCGATGTAACGACTGTTGACACGGGATTCACAGGTGATCAGGCTTGGGATTGCACGGGTGATTTCAAACCACCCAACATTGACCTAACCTCGATCCAGAAGTTTGCAACGTGTGAAACCCAGGAGCAACAACAATTCGATCGGATAGATTGCTGGTCTCAGCAGCACTACCAACCCCCACCAGATAACTCGGCCAACCAGCCGCCGCCATCTTCTGCTCCTTCATCGGGCGGAACTGGACAACTACCTGTATCTACACCCCCATCAGGAGGAACTGGACAACCACCTGTATCTACGCCCCCATCAGGCGGATCTGGGCAAACATGATATTGGTCACTGGCGCTGCTGGATTTATTGGTGCTGCCCTCTGCGAACGCCTCCTCAAAGACGGTCATACGGTTTTAGGCATTGACAATCTGAACAACTATTACGACCCGAAGCTTAAGCAGGCTCGCTTGGAGCGTTTAAAAAGCCCCAACTGGCAGTTTATCAAGCTAGATATTGCAGACAGGGCCGGCATGGAGCGGCTATTTACAGAGCATCACATCGCTCGCGTGATTCACCTAGCGGCTCAAGCGGGCGTGCGCCACTCGGTGACCCATCCGCATGTTTATATCGATTCGAATATCACCGGATTTCTGCATATTTTAGAGGGCTGTCGACATGCACAGATTCCCCACTTGCTCTATGCTTCTACCAGTTCCGTCTATGGCGCCAGTACGCGATATCCGTTTTCAGAAGATGACCCGTGTGACCAACCGATTGCTTTGTATGGTGCCACCAAACGCTCCAACGAACTGATGGCGCATGCATATTCACACCTGTACAGCTTTGCCACGACGGGCTTGAGATTTTTTACAGTTTATGGCCCTTGGGGCAGACCCGATATGGCCTTGTTTAAATTCACAGAAAATATTTTGAAAAATCAGCCCATCGAAGTGTTCAACAAAGGCCACATGCTACGTAATTTTACTTACATAGACGATGTGGTCGAAGGAATAGTCCGGTTGCTCAACCAGCCAGGGCAGGGAAGTCGGCTATTTAACCTAGGCAGCCCAAAAAGCACGCAGCTCTTGGACTATATTCATGAAATCGAAAAAAATACGGGCAAAAAGGCCGTCTTAAAACTCATGCCTATGCAGCCAGGCGATATCGCCCAAAATCCGGCAGACACGCACAGGCTCACTGAGGCTACAGGATTTACGCCCCAGGTGTCTGTGCAAGAAGGGGTGAAGAAATTTGTGGAATGGTATCTACGATTTGCGCCGCCAAAAAATGAGCCACGTGGTCTAAATTAAACGGCCATGGGTATTCGATGCTGGCATTGGGGTATTTTACTTGCAGCTGTCTGACAATTTTAGGAATCTCAAACTCAGAATGCACGCCGCCGGGCGTAAACATCGTGGTCAGCAACTTGATTTGCTCAAAGCCTTCTGAAACCAGCATTTCTACGGCTTGCTCAATGCTGGGGCCACAAAATTCGTTGTAAGCCAACACCAGCTTTGTCTCCGGCAGTTGAGGCGCTAGCTTGGCTGCGATGGCTCGCACACCAAAACAAAATGGATCGTTCTTAGGGGTTCTGGGCCACGTGCGAATCTCATGATCGAGCCCATGCTCCTCAGGGGTTACTGGCGTCCCCATGCGCTGCCGCTGGGCTTCTAATGCTTTCAGGCGACCGACTTTGTCTGCTGGGAAATCACTAGGAATACCCCCATGGCCAATGAGCACGACTGCTTTTTTCATCTCTTATCAGACCGCATCAAGTACACCAACAACAGCATCCCCGGCAGGCCCACCAGCGTAGAAATGCCAAAATAAACTGGCCAGCTCACAGAGTCTGCGATCAAACCACAAGACGACGACAAGAAAGTCCGCCCAACCGCTGTGAGGGACGAGAGCAGGGCATATTGCGTGGCTGTAAACGACGCATGGCATAGCTTCGACAAATAAGCCACCAGCGCCGCAGTCGCCATACCGCCAGCAATATATTCAGCGCCTATCGTAAACACCAGAGCAGTTAAATCATGCCCCATATAAGCCTGAACGACAAAAGCCAGGTTTGAGAAAAGCTGAAATAGGCCACAAACAAGCAGCGCCTTCAGCACCCCATAACGGCCCACCGCCAAACCACCTACAAACACCCCAAACAAGCTGGCAACGATACCAAATAGCTTGGTGACATTGGCAATCTCGATTTTACTAAAACCCATCTGTAAGTAAAACGGACTGGTCATGTTGGACACAAAAGCATCGCCCAGCTTATACAGCATGATAAACGCCAAAATCACCCACCAGTTGGGACGCGAAATAAAATCGGCAAACGGCGCAATCACGGCCTTTTGAAACCAATTATGATGCGTCACGGCTTCCGTATCACGCTGAACTGGCTCTTGGCACAGCAAAGTGGTTAACAAACCAATACCCACCAAGACAGCCATGATTTGGTATACCACCGGCCAAGGCAAATAACTCGCCAAATACAACGCTCCAGCCCCAGAAGCCAGCATGCCGATGCGATATCCCAATACGACCGTAGCCGCACCCGCGCCATAGGTCTTCTCATCCAAGATATCCACTCGATAGGCGTCGATGACAATATCTTGGGTGGCTGATAAAAAAGCCACCAACAGTGCAAACACAGCCATGAGGCCCAAATTCTCAGCAGGCTTTATCCCAGACATCATCAAGATGGCCAGCGCCAGTAAGATTTGCGACAGCAGCATCCAACCCCTGCGGCGACCCAATAAACGCGTCAAAATTGGAATTGGAAGTCGATCTACCAAGGGTGACCATAAAAACTTGAACGTGTAGGGCACCCCCACCAACGCAAACAACCCAATGGCCGTGTTGCTGCTGCCAGATTCTGCCAGCCAAAACGCCAAGGTTCCCGACGTCAACCAAAATGGCAAACCACTCGAAAAACCCAGCAAAAAAATATAAAAAATACGAATATCTAAATAAATCAAAACGGAGCCTCTTGCGTAAACGTCATGCGTTCTTGCGAAACTGGATGATCAATTGAAAGTTGATAGGCATGCAATGCAATCCGGCCTTTCATGGCTGTTTTGGCGCCATATTTGACATCACCGACAATCGGACAACCGATGTCAGCCATGTGCACCCGAATTTGATTTTTGCGACCGGTTTCTAAACGGACTTCTAGCCGGGAAAATCCCCCCTGACCCCCCTTTTTCAAAGGGGGGAGAAGTTTGTAATGCGTGATGGCTAATTTGGCGCCCGGGATCTCAGTGGTTGAATAGACTTTAAGCTCTTTATTCTCTATCAAAAAGCTTTCAATGCGGCCTTCAGGTTTGGGAGGCTTGCTTTCTACCAGGGCAATATAAAGCTTTTCAAAGCGGCTCCAATCGGCTTCCAACTGCCGCTCAACAGCCTGAGATTTCGCAAAAATCATGACGCCCGAGACTTTTTGGTCCAGCCTGTGTGTCAAAACAACCGGTGCATAATCTTGTAGTTGTTTGCAAAACTTTTCGACCACTAAACCAGCTGGTTTGCAAGTGACCAAAATGGCGTCATCTTCGAATAAAATTTCAAAGGGCGCCTTGCGCTGGCGTCTGGAAGCATGCTCCACCAAAGCCAACTCATCTTTAGGGCCAATTTCTGTGTCGGGCCGTATCACAACTTGGCCGTTTACTTTCACAAAGCCGCTTTTGATCATGATTCTGGCTTTGGTCACCGAAGCCAATCTGAATTTTTTGTGAATGACTTCAAGCAGCTGCATGCACGAAAGCCTTAAATAATGGATGCGCGTGAAGCGGTTTGGATAAAAACTCGGGATGAAACTGGCAGGCAATAAAAAATTTGTGGTCTTTCAGTTCAATCATCTCAACCAGATTTTGGTCAGGGGACAAGCCACTGAATACCAAGCCGGCCTGTTCCAGTTGGGCCCGATAAGCGTTGTTGACTTCATATCGGTGCCGGTGACGTTCCAAGATTTCTTTTTGGCCATAGATTTTATAAGCCAAGCTGTCTTTTTTGAGCACACAGGGATAATTGCCCAAGCGCATGGTTCCGCCTTTTTGCGTAACATGTTGCTGGTCCGCCATGAAGTGAATAACCGGTGTTTTGGCTTTGGCGTCAAACTCTTCTGAAGTTGCATCGTCCAAAGAGGCTTTGTGCCGGGCATACTCGATCACCGCGATTTGAAGCCCCAAGCAAATGCCTAAAAATGGGATATTATGTTCGCGTGCGTATTGTACGGTTTCGATTTTTCCAGCCGTCCCGCGTTCACCAAATCCACCCGGCACTAAGATGCCATTTAAGCCAGACAGTCTATTTTGGGCGCCATCCCGCTCGATTTCTTCAGAGTCAATATAGTGAAAGTTGATTTTGACATCACAGGCAATGCCCGCGTGAATCAAGGCTTCATTGATGCTTTTATAACTTTCAACCAGGTTCACATACTTGCCCACAATGCCAATATTCACCTGGCCCTTGGGGTGACTAAAGCGCTCGACGATGTCTTCCCAACCCTTCAAATCCGCTTTTTTCGCCCAGATATTCAGGTGGTCCAGAATAATCTGATCAACGCCTTCTTTTTGCAGCACCAACGGGACTTCATAAACAGTTTTCAAATCTGGGCAGCTGGCCACGGCTTTAGCTGGCACGTTACAAAACAGAGATATCTTGGTTTTGATATCTTCTGGCACCCGGTCTTCGGCCCTCAAGAGTAATAAATCTGGCTGGACGCCAAAGCTCAAAAGCTCTTTCACCGAATGCTGTGTGGGTTTGGTTTTAACTTCACCCGCCACGTGAATGAGCGGCAAATAGGACACGTGAACAAAGATGGTTGAAGTGGGCCCTTCTTCTTGGCGCATCTGCCGAATGGCTTCTATGAATGGCAGCGATTCTATATCGCCGACGGTGCCGCCGACTTCGCAAATCAAAATATCGTGACCTTCACCGGCGGCTCGAATGGCTTTTTTAATGGCGTCTGTAATATGAGGAATAACTTGAACTGTAACGCCTAAGTATTTGCCTTGACGTTCTTTTTCTAGAACCTCGAGATAAATTTGCCCGGCCGTTTTGCTGTTTAACTTGCTCAGCCTGGTGGAGATATAACGCTCATAGTGGCCCAAGTCTAAATCGGTCTCTGCGCCGTCGTCGGTGACAAACACTTCGCCATGTTGAAACGGATTCATGGTGCCCGGATCGACATTCAGGTAGGGATCGAGCTTCAGCATGCTGATATCTAAGCCACGACTTTCTAGCAGAGCTCCTATAGAAGCTGATGCGATGCCTTTGCCCAGAGAGCTAACCACGCCGCCCGTAACAAAAATATACTTAGTTGGATGCGCCATGGGATGTCAGTGTCTCAGAGTTGATAAGTCTTGGCAAGAGCTGCGTTCATGTCCTATGAGATGTCACATGTATCGTGCCTTTGTTCAGCCAGGTTTTTTGGATGCAGCTCAAAATGGCCAAGAGCTTATCTTAGACTCAGAGACAGCCAAGCGCTTCACGCGTGTCCTGCGCCTAGAGCCCGGCACTGAAGTGGAGCTCTTGGATGGCACAGGACGTATCGTCACGGGTGTGTTAGACCAAAAAATCTTAAAAAATATCCAGATTTTGCACATCAAACCCAAAGGGCCTGTTATCAAGCTATATCAAGCATTGGTCTCTATGGATAAGCTGGAACAAATCACGCAGCACTCTACTGAACTAGGCGTCGCAGAGATTATTCTATTTAAGTCTGAGCGCAGCCAAATAGATTTTAAAGACAAAATGGCGAGTAAGCTAGAGCGCCTCACGCGCATCGCTCAAGATGCCAGTCGTCAATGCGGCAGGGCCGATGTGCCGGTGATAACAGGAGTGAAATCCCTCCTAGCCTCCCTTTTTCAAAGGGAGGAACAAATCCTGATATGCACACCAGGTGCCTCTTCCCCCTTTGAAAAAGGGGGATTCAGGGGGATTTCTGTTTTAATCGGCCCCGAAGGCGGCTTTTCGCCGACTGAAATCCAAGCTTTCAAATCTCAAGGCGCCCAAGAAATTTCACTCGCCCCGTATGTGCTGCGTACTGAAACTGCCAGCTTGGCGGCACTGGCCCAAATCCAAGGAGCGTTCCTATGAGTCCACTGAAACGCCTGTTAGCCTATGCCGACTTTGAACGCGCAAAAATAATCAAAGCGACTATTTTTTCGGTACTTAACAAATTTTTCGATATTTTACCTGAAGTTTTAATCGGTATCGCCGTCGATACGGTAATTAAGCGTCAAGACTCGTTGATGGCCCGATTCGGCATTGTCAACTTAGAGCACCAGCTGACTGCATTGGGTTTGCTCACGGCTTTGATTTGGGGCCTCGAGTCGCTGTTTGATTATCTTAATCAAGTGGGTTGGAGAGATTTGGCTCAAAGCCTGCAGCATCGATTGCGCCAAGATACTTTTGCGCACGTCGAAAAGCTGCCCATGAGCTATTTTGAAGACAAGAACACTGGCTCACTATTATCGGTCTTAAACGACGATATTAACCAACTGGAACGCTTTTTAAACCAAGGTGCGGATTCGATTATTCAGACGGTCATTGGGACTATTTTTGTCGGTGCTATTTTTATGTTTCTCGCGCCCCAAGTGGCGATTCTAGCGCTGCTCCCAATTCCGGTGATCATGGCCGCGGCGTATTATTTCCAAAATAAACTTGGGGTTGAATACGCAAAAGTCCGCGAAAAAGCCGGCTTAATTTCAGCTCACTTAAATAACACCCTATCGGGTATGGCGGTCGTGAAAAGCTACACGGCCGAAGAATATGAACTGGCTCGGCTCAAAGACAGCAGCCGTGCCTATCAAGAATCCAATCAGGCGGCGATTCGTTTGAGCTCGGCGTATATCCCAATGATTCGAATGGCGATTGTGATGGGCTTTATCGCCACGCTGATTTTAGGCGGTCATATGGCGTTGACGGGCCAATTAGCGGTCGGCGCGTACAGCGTGTTGGTATTTTTAACACAGCGCCTGCTATGGCCGTTTACGCGCCTAGCAGAAACCACTGATTTATACGAACGTGCGATGGCTTCTGCGAAGCGCGCACTTGATTTGCTGGCTCTACCCACCCCTCACTCTGCCGAGCATTTAGACGGCCATTTAAAAGCCCATGCAGGCAACTTGTCTTTTAAACATGTCTCTCTGGTTTATCCGAATGGCTTTGTGGCGTTGCAAGATCTCAACTTAGAGATTCCAGCCGGCCAAACGATTGCATTGGTAGGCGCTACGGGCGCTGGCAAAAGCAGCATCACCAAGTTATTGCTCAGATTTTATGAGCCCAGCTCAGGCACCATCCAGTTTGGCGACCAAGTATTGACTGATATTTCGCTCAAAAATTTACGCCAATCGATTGGGCTGGTCAGCCAGGATGTCTTTTTATTCCATGGAACAGTTCGAGAAAATATTGCCTATGGGTCACTGGATGCTTCGCTTGAACAAATTATCCGGGCTTCTCAAATGGCTGAGGCCCATGAGTTTATTCTCGCATTGCCCCAGGGCTATGAAACGCTCATTGGCGAACGTGGTCAAAAGCTTTCAGGGGGGCAGCGTCAGAGAATTTCTATCGCACGTGCCATCTTAAAAAATCCACCCGTGTTTATTTTTGACGAAGCAACTTCGGCGGTTGATAACGAAACCGAGAGTGCGATCCAAAAATCAATTAACTTGATTGCCAAAGACCGAACAACGATTTTGATTGCACACAGATTATCCACCATACGCCATGCGCACCGGATTTTGGTCTTGGATGACGGCCGGGTCGTACAATCGGGCACGCACGATGAGCTGGTTGCCCAAGCGGGTATTTACCAAAAATTATGGTGCATTCAAACAGGTAGCCAGTTACCCAATTTGTAATTCAGGTCCTTTTAGGCCAACGCTGCGAATATGTTGCACCAAATCAATGAAACCCATCGTCCAGTGTTTATTACGCAAAATGGAGAACCGCGTGCGGTTTTGCAGGATCCAGAATCCTATGAAAAGATGAAAGCCAGTCTTGCAATGATGAAAATCGTTGGAATAGGAGAAATGGAAATCCGCCGTGGCAAGTCTGTAGAACAGGATGAAATGTTCAAACGTCTTATCGCAAAGCTCGAACATCGACGCGCCTCCCTGGCGAGTGATTTTCAAAATTACCAGTCAGACAGTATATGTCCTGGCAGTCTTTGACAGTCGTAGAAATCTGGAAGATATTTTGTTTGACCGTTTCAACCACTAATTTTACCCAATTTGATAATCTTGTTGGGTGAGCATTTTTTCAAAAAAGAAGCCCCCTCCAGACGACTCGTTCCAGAAAACACACGCTCCGGCATTTGTTGGCCGCAAACCCAGCGATAAAGCCCTGTTGGATGCCATCAGCCCTTATCAGAATGAGCTCTTGCTGCGCGGTAAAATCGGCATGGAGCCTGGGGTTGTCAAAAAAGACTCTGTCAAACCAGACACTAAGGATGATAAATCTGATACAATGAATCAAGAGCCAGAAACAGAATATGCACAAATTATGAAGATAAATATCAATCAAAAATTTAATGAAGAATCTATGGAGTAGATTATGCATAAAAATACTGGAATTAGGACTTCTGAATATCATCAACCAGTCACCTTAGATTCGGATGCTTTGCGTCCACCACTCCTGAGTATCCCTACAGGTCAAAACATCGACGACGCCTCCGAAACAGACAAGAAAACCGGCATAGAAGTTCAGAATGAGCTTCGCGATATCCTCCGTGATGCTTTCACAAACTATAAAGACAGCGTCGATCCTAAGATTGGTAAACAATCGATAAGTCCTCCAGGAGCAGAGCTTTTAGTGCGTAAAAACGTCAAAATCGACCCTGAAACTAGAACTATCTCATTCAGAGGACATCAGTTCGGCCTTCCAGCAGTGTTGCAAATCAACAAAGAAACCAAAACAATCGGGTACACACCAAGGATCTTCGGGGCATCCCGTGCGGTCGTTGCCAATGCTGCCAAAGACTTGGCTGCCCCTAAAAAAACCACTGTCGGGACACCCTACGCACCTGTTTTGCACCCAGAAGCCAAACCCATGACACCCGCGCAACAGGCAGCAGCAGCCAGAGCAGCTCAGACCGCCCAAGCAGCTGAAGCGGCTTCTCAGGCGGCGCAGCAAAGAGAGCAAGCAAACAATATTATCAACAATAGCAAGAAACTTGGTTCTTCAACAGCCTCGCGTGGGTCGCCCAACAAAAACATCGATAATGTCAAACAACCTGACACAGAACTCAAGAATCCAGACAGCATGGCCAACAAGATTATTACCGAGCAAAAATCGATGAAGCAAAACATCAATGACGCTCGAATTGTAGGAGATACAATAATCAACAAACGTCAAGAAAGCACCATCGCAGTCCAACACTCAGCAGACCAAAATGTCGGCAATGTCGTAGCAGCCACCAATGCTTCCCGTGATGCCAACAGCAAAAATCAGCAAGACAGAGGGCAAAACGCTTTCCAACAGGCTGAAACCGAGGCTGGAAGACGAGTTGTAGAACCCGGCAAGCCCGGGAAGCTCGGGAACTAAGGAGTAAATCAGGCCTGCGCGTGCACCAGAATTTTTGGACCCGCCGGAAACAACACTTCGATCTTGTTGCCGCCCCTGTCCGCCGTCACGATTCCAAGACCAAAGCTGGCGTGCCTCAGCAAAGCACCCAGTAAAAATTTGGCTTGGAAACTATAATCAACAGCTTCAGTATCGTTGTGAGTCTCCAGCAATGCCGCATAGCTGGTGGCCTTAGGCGCCGCTGCAAACCGAGCCGTCTTGACAGCTTTTGTCCCAGGTGGGTGCGCTTTGTACTGGTGCTTGCCACTGCAAGTATTACAGCAGACACGCTTCACGTCTGATCCAGCCAATGCTTCAATCGTGTGAGCCAATACCAGCTTGCACTTTGTGCACCAACCATCGATGTTACCACCCACTTTGAAATCGGCCATCTTTATGCTCCTTGTTCAAGCCACTCTTTGAAAGCTTCAAAACGATAGGGACGTCCCAAAAAGTCTTGAACGAGTTCATCAGCATCCTTAGACCCACCTGCTTCTAAAATCAACTCCCTGTAGCGCTTAGCCTGTTTTTTATCCATCAAGCCATTTTGTTTGAAGGCACTCAAAAAGTCTTTGGCGATGACTTTTGACCACATGTAGGTGTAATACATGGCCGAGTAATCCTGCAAATGCCCAAAGCTCAAGTGCATGTGCGTGTTGTCAACATAGGGGAAATCGCTGTATTTGGCCTGCATCGTCTTCAGCAGATCTAACGGCTCAAAACTCGCCGGGTCTCTCAGATAATACTGCAAACTCAACGAGGCCAGCATCATTTGGCGTCTCGAATCAATGCCTTTGCCAAACTCGTCTGCTGCACGCATTTTAGCCACTAAGTCGCTGGGGATTTTAGAAAAGCCCTGCAAAACTTTAGGGTCCCAAGCCCATTCTTCAAAGAACTGCGACGGCGCTTCCACGAAGTCCCATTCTGTCGACACCCCAGAAAAGTGAATATATTTTTGATGACCACCCAAAATATGGTGCATCAAGTGACCAAATTCATGAAAGAACGTGACAACTTGATCGTGATCCATCAAATCGTTTGAAAAATTACAAACCAAGGCACCTTCTGGCAGCTGCTTGTCTGCCATCCCGTTTCGAACGGTGAATTGTGCCGCGTGTTTAAACTTGTTCTCTCTGGGATGCAAATCGAGATAAATCCTGCCAATCAGCTTTTTGTCGCGCATTACATTGAAAGCTTCTACCGATGCATGCCAGGCCTTGGGATCCGAAATACGCTTAAAAGAAAGCCCAAAGAGCTTGCCGGTCAAGTCTAACAAGCCATCCCGAACCTTCGGGAAGTTAAAATACGCACGAACGGCTTGTGAATCCACATGATAGCGGTCTTTTTTAATCTTTTCTTCTAAGTAGGCCTTTTCATAAGGGTAAACTTGGGTGGCCTTCGGGTCTGCTTTTTGCTTTTCAACCAACAATTCAGCGTATTCACGCTTAGCGCCCTTTTCAGCGATCTTAGAAATCGTCTCAATAAAATCAGCAGCCCGTTTTGTGTTTTTTACCATTTTGTCTTCGACCACATAGTCGGCAAAACTGGGGTAACCCAAGAGCAAAGCCAGATCATGGCGCTTCTGGATGAGCTCTTTCAGGACTTGTTCGTTTTTGGGGTAGCCGCGCTGATTAAATTGTATCCAGAGGGCCTGACGCGCCTTGGCATCATCGGCATAGGTCATAAACGGGATAAAGTCCGGATAATCGGTCGTAATTTTGACTTTGCCATTGGAGCCTACCGGGTGGTCTTTGACATAGTCAGCTGGCATGCCTGCAAGACCTGTTTGGGGATCAACTTCTACAAACCGTTGATCATCTCGGATATTGCGGCTGAAATTTTGGCCAATGATCACCAGCTCTTCCTCAAGGGCTTTGATTTTGGCTCGAGTTGCCTCGTCTTTGTCTATTCCTGAGCGTTTATAATCTTGGAGCGTTTTACCCAACAAGCGCTTGGCGTGTTTAGAAAGACCCTTGGGATTGATTCCCGCAAAAACATCATAGAGCTTCTTGTTCAGTGAGAGCCCAGTAGTGAATTGGCTGGCTTCCTGTTCACATTTTTCAGCCTCTTCGCGGACTTTCAGATCCGGGTGAACCTGAGACAAGAGGCCGGGAAGAGAAACCAGCGCATCGACGTGTACTTGCAGTTGGTTATAGAGTTCTAAAGGCTGTTTTTCGCCCTTCAGGATCCTGTCCAACAGCCCTTGGGCGGCTTTCAACTCCGTATGGCAATTTTCAAGAACGTGATCAAACATGGCTTTTTCTCCGGCCGTTAGCGAGAGACAGGTAGCAAAGAAAAACAAAAAACGCATGTGCAACTCCCTAGGCAAACTAGCTTTTTTGTGTCAGATTTGGAGCCTATGATCAAGTTTAATGTAGGGGATAAGGTGGTCTACCCCGCGCATGGGGTCGCTGAGGTGGTCAGCATCGAGGTCAGAGACATGGGGGGCAGCCAGCAAACCTTCTATGTTTTGAGCATCTTAGAAAACTCAATGCGTGTGATGGTGCCGACGGCCAACGTTGATCAAGTTGGCATGCGCGAGATTGTGTCCAGTGAAGAGGCAGACAAAGTATTCGAAGTCTTGAAAAAGCGCGAGAAAACGGTCGAATCAACCACTTGGAACCGCCGACATCGCGAATATCTTGAAAAAATCAAGTCTGGATCCGTGTTTGAAGTCGCCAAAGTGTTAAGAGATCTCTATGTGTTGAAGGGTGACAAAGAATTGAGCTTTGGAGAGCGAAAAATGCTCGATACAGCTCGCTCTTTGCTGGTCAGAGAGCTAAGCTTGTCCAAAGGGATCTCGCATGAAGAAGTGGAAACAAAGTTTAGGACGATTTTTCGCTGTTAGCTTGTTGGCCGTTGGCCTGGTTTGGATCTTTGCGGATCGGGTCCCCAGTTTGGTTTATTTTTTCTCCGGAAAGCCCACCCAAATCACAGGTATCCTAGGAAATAGAGCAGGGACCGTGTCTGGCTTCTTGCCTGGTACTTTCTGGTTTGGGCCCATTCAAGTCCGAAATGTCCTGGGCCAGCCGTATTTTGTTGCCAGTAACAAAGAATATCAGGCATTTACGCAAGTGACGCTAACAGGCCGCTTGGTGGATTTTGGGCCAGGCAGTGGGTTTCAAGCGATTCGCAATTTCTTCCAGAAACGCCTGGGCATGATTATCCCAGAACACGCCCAGCTGTTGATTGTTGGGGAAGAACCCTGGCAGCAGTGGCGCTACCCTATCCTATTTGCTCTGGCGCTTTTGCTGCTTCTAGTTGTTCTGGCCTGGAATCTTTCAAAGCGGTCTTAAAGTTCTTGATTGCGCTGCCCAGGCCCGTAGCTATCCCCGGTAGACGTTTTCCTCCAAATAAGAGAAGAACAATGGCAAATACCAACATGAGCTCCCAAGGACCGATTCCAAACATACTGACTCCCTTAGATTTCGACAGCGAAATTCTGCTGGCGCACGCATTCCACTGTGACCGCTTGCGCCTACGCATGGCTTTGGCAGATTATCGAAATTTTGTAAAGCGTCGGCAATCTGGCGAACCGGTAGCTTATATTACAGGTACCAAAGAATTTTTTGGCCATGAATTTGAAGTGAACCCTCATGTTTTAATCCCGAGACCTGACACGGAAAAATTAGTTGAAGTGGCTTTAGAAAAGCTTCCCAAAGACCAAGAACTCTGGGTCATCGATGCCTGCACGGGGTCTGGCTGCATCGCTGTGAGCTTGGCCCTAGAACGCCCCCGTATTAAGATTATAGCAACCGAGTTAAGCCAAGAAGCCGCTGCAGTAGCTCGGCGCAATATTAAAAAACATGGCGTGGAAGACCGAGTCGAAGTTCTGGTGGGGCATCTTCTTAACCCAATTCCCCCCCTTGGATTCAATCTTCTCGTTTCAAACCCGCCCTATGTCAAACCTGCCGATATGCCTCACTTGATGCCCAATGTTCGCAATTTTGAGCCTCACTTGGCCTTGCAGGGCCTTGGCAAAAATGGCCTGGGGCATCACGAAGAAATCCTGGAGAAAGCGCCCAGTTTGCTCAAAAAAGGCGCTTTTGTTTTGCTTGAAATAGGATACGATCAAGGCTGTTTTTTTAAAGACCGCGCTCGAATTATTCAAGACGATGCCGGCAATGATCGCGTCGTGGAGGTTTGCTGTGGATAAATTTGTCATTGAAGGCGGCCTCAAGCTTGAAGGTGAAGTGGCTATCTCTGGGTCGAAAAATGCGGCGCTGCCGGTTCTTGCTGCCAGTCTTTTGGCCAGCGACGAAAGCATGATCGAAAACGTCCCCAAACTCGATGACATTCACACACTCTGCCAGCTGTTTCAAAAACTAGGCGTTAAGATTGTCGAAGATCAAGGTGTCATGATTCTGGACACTCGAAATATCACGAGTGTCGAAGCGACGTATGACATCGTCCGTAAAATGCGAGCGTCTGTCTTGGTCTTAGGGCCTTTATTGGCCCGCTTTGGTAAAGCCCGTGTGTCTCTTCCGGGTGGCTGCGCGATTGGGGCTCGTCCCATCGATATGCACCTGACTGGCCTCGAACAAATGGGTGCCAAAATCACGCTCGAACACGGCTATGTCGACGCTGTTGCACCGGCGGGTGGTTTAGTGGGTGCTCGAATTGTGTTTGATATTCCGAGTGTAGGCGCGACCGAGAATCTCATGATGGCGGCCTGCTTGGCCCAAGGGACAACACTCTTAGAAAACGCAGCCAGAGAGCCTGAAATTGAAGAATTAGCGCAGGCTTTGAACAGTATGGGGGCGCGTGTTTCTGGCGCCGGCAGCAGCATGATTCAGATTGACGGTGTGTCGAACCTACGCGGCATGCATCACCGGGTCGGTCCTGACAGAATCGAAACCGGAACTTTTATTGCTGTGGCAGCCGCCACAAAAAGCAGCTTATCCCTCAAGGACATTCGAATTGGGCATTTGGACGCTGTGATTGACCACTTCCAAAAAGCAGGCTGTGAGTTCAAAGTCGAAGGGGCCAATTTGCTGGTCCAAGCACCCGAGCGTTTGAAATCCGTCGATATCAGCACGGCTCCCTATCCAGGTTTTCCGACCGACATGCAGGCACAGTTTATGGCTTGCATGTGCATTGCCAACGGCACGAGCCATATTGAAGAACATATCTGGGAAAATCGCTTCATGCATACGCTTGAGCTCATGCGCATGGGGGCGGATATCTCCATGCATGGCAACTTGGCCGTTGTGCGCGGTGTGCCTAAACTCAGTGGTGCACCGGTCATGGCGACGGACTTAAGAGCGTCAGCGAGTTTAATTATCGCGGCGCTCGCAGCAGAAGGCGTCAGCGAAATCTTAAGAATCTATCACCTAGATCGGGGTTATGTGGCTTTGGAGAAAAAGCTGGCACAGCTGGGCGCCCGGGTCAGGCGTGAAAAGCAAGAAGTGCTCTAAGGCTATTGATTATCGGCCTGGACACAAAGAAAACTTGCGCTGGTACTGCATGACATACTATTACTGTAGCTCCAGCTGTCATTGGGATTCGCTTGCGCACCATAGAAGGTTGATTGATTGGAGCTCCATCCCAGACAGTTTGTCGTAATGCCCCCGACAGGAATTGCAAGATAGATATTTGCGGGTGTTCCAGCAAAAGCCCCCCAAAATCTAACTGATGGGATATTCGTCCACTGGGTAATGCAATCAAAATTTGCAGTGCCTGGTGAGGTTGGACAGGAAGGCGTGGCCGATGTCGGGATTCCTAACGAAACCATTTTGCCTGGCACACCGGAACCTGCAAGAATGACATTGCGTTTGTTGTCTACCGTGCCACCTACAGACAAAAGATGCTGATAGGCCGATGCGTTTGGAGCATCTGAATCACTTAAAGCACCCAACATCGCCACCCAACTATCATTGCCAAAGCCATAATTTTTAGTGGCCTCTGCCTGGCAAATGGCATCCCCATCCTTCACACTGCTAAATGTCCCAGTGCCCGGAGTATAAGCCCTCTGAGTTAAAAAAACATATCTTGGGGGATTCCCACAGGTTCCTTGCCCCGCATTGGCAGGATCCAGGTTACAAATTTGGCCTCCTGTGCAGGATGTTGCGCCAGTTTGAACACCGCAAATGCACTGTCCTAGCGTATTGCAAGTCGTATTGGCTAAGACCGATTTACTGCAAAAGCTCTTGGCGGCAGTGAAGAGAGAATCTGGAATACAATGGGTTGCCGTTTGAGCTACACACACTCCAGAGGTACACATATCCTGGGTCCCATTGACGAGGCAATCCGAATCTTTTCCGCATGGACAGACACCTTGGGCGTTGCAAATTGCACTGTTTGCGCAAACACCTGTGGCCCCAGCTCTGCAGTTTGTACCTGACTGAGCGTTACATCTGCCGCTTTGGCAGGTCTGAGTCGTGTCTGTGCAATTACCAGCGCCACTGCCTGTACATGCGTTTATTTGGCAGGTTCCAGAAATACAAGCCAGGTTGCTTCCCAGCGAAGCATCACAATCCTTGGAGGCCGTACACGTTTTGGGAACGCAGGTTGGAAGGGCTGGAGCAGTTCCGGCCGTACACAGTGAGCCTGGCAAGGTGGTTGCACAAGTATTATTGGCCACGATACAATGTGCCGAGGTTTGAGCTGTGCAACTATAATTGCTGCAGACGGAATTCCCTGGGCACTCTGAATCGGCCGTACAAGTCTGAGTGATACACTTTCCCGTAGCGACAGCACAGATCTGACCCTGATTCATGCTACAGTCCAAATTCTGAGTGCAACTTGCTTTCACACACCGATTTGCGTTGCAGACCAGGCTTGCACTACAATCAGCGTTTGTATTACAACCACAAAAGCCGTAGCTGCCAGATACGGGTATGCAAGCCGTATTATTTGTGTTGGCATTCTCAATGCAAGCAGCATGGGTTTTACAGCCAGCGCTCGCAGATTGTTGTGTGCACTGGCCATTGAAGCAAATATGGGACGTATTGGTACAATCGCTCTGGGTTTTACAAACATTAGCCCCACAGACTCCATTGATACAAACTTGGGTAGTACCACACACGAAACCCTGTTTGCACTTCTGCGCTGTTTCGGGTTGACACTTGCCACTCGCACCGCTGACCTGGCAAGTTTGCTGGCTGGCACAAACATCCGTCGACGACTTAGGATTACAGTTTTGTTTGGACTGGGCCGTACACACTCCATCCACGGGCAACTGGGTGTCTGAGCAAGCACCCGCTAATGCAATCTCGGAATCTGTCCGGGAATCTGTTAGCCCACCGGTAATGTTACAAGAAAGAACCAGAACAAGACCTAAAGGCAACAAACATCGAAATCGCATCATAAATAGCGAATCCCCCTGATCTAAGTGTCTATGAAATAGCCATTGAAAATCAAGCATAGGACTTGCCTTTGTTCAGCATCTCTCCTATAGCGAGGTCAAAACTTTTGGAGACATATGCACATGGCAGAAGCATTGATGGATGGTCGAATCACCCAAGTTATTGGTCCCGTGGTAGACGTGGAGTTCCCCAGCGAGGCCCTGCCCAAAATATTCACAGCCCTCACGCTTGAGAATAAGCTGGTCTTGGAAGTCGCTCAGCACCTGGGTGAAAACGCCGTACGCTGCATAGCCATGGATTCTACCGAAGGGCTCGTACGAGGCACCAAAGTGCGAAATTCGGGCGCCCCGATCATGATGCCCGTAGGCAAATCGACACTGGGTCGCATCTTGAACGTGATTGGCGATCCCGTTGACGAACAAGGGCCTGTTCAGACAGACACCTATCGGTCTATCCATCGAGAACCTCCTAGTTTTACAGAACAAAGCACCGAAGTCAGCGTTCTTGAGACAGGCATCAAGGTAGTTGATTTATTAGCCCCCTATGCCCGCGGCGGTAAAATCGGCCTCTTCGGCGGCGCCGGTGTTGGCAAAACGGTTTTGATCATGGAACTGATCAACAATATTGGTAAAGGTCACGGTGGATTGTCTGTGTTCGCTGGGGTAGGGGAGCGTACCCGCGAAGGCCGAGATTTGTACAACGAAATGTGTGAATCCGGTGTGATTAAAGTCGACGAACACACGGGTAAAGTCAACTCACAAGACAGCAAAGTAGCGTTGGTTTACGGCCAAATGAACGAACCACCCGGTGCACGTGCGCGCGTAGCCCTGTCTGGCCTGACCGTCGCTGAGCACTTTAGAGACGAGCATAACCAAGATGTGCTGCTGTTTATCGATAATATTTTTAGATTTACGCAAGCCGGCTCTGAACTGTCGGCGCTTTTGGGCCGTATCCCGTCCGCCGTAGGCTATCAACCCACGCTGGCCAACGAGATGGGCATGCTGCAAGAGCGCATTACGACCACCAAAAACGGTTCTATCACTTCGGTGCAGGCGATTTATGTTCCTGCGGACGACTTGACAGATCCGGCCCCAGCGACCACTTTTGCACACTTGGATGCCACGAGCGTGTTAAGCCGGTCGATTGCAGACTTGGGGATTTACCCCGCTGTCGATCCACTGGATTCTACGAGCCGAATCTTAAACCCGGATATTTTAGGCCAAGAGCACTATGACACAGCCCGCAAAGTGCAATCGATTTTGCAGCGTTACAAAGACTTGCAAGATATTATTGCGATTTTGGGCATGGATGAGCTCTCAGCCGAAGATAAACAAGTGGTGGCCCGGGCCAGAAAAGTCCAGAAATTCTTATCGCAGCCGTTTCACGTCGCTGAAGTCTTTACCGGAAGCCCCGGCAAGTATGTGAAGCTCGAAGATACGATTCGTGGATTTAAAGAGATTTGCGAAGGCAAATACGACGATATTCCAGAACAAGCTTTCTATATGGTCGGAACCATCGAAGAAGCGCTTGAGAAGGCCAAGAAACTATGATCGAATTGGAAGTCGTGACGCCGCAACGGCCGCTTTTGAAAACCCTATGCGACTCGGTGACGTTGCCAGGCCAAGAGGGTGAGTTTCAAGTCTTGGAAGGCCATGTTCCCCTGTTGGCTGCCTTAAAGCCAGGCACGCTGTCATATGGCGACCAAAAACTCATGGTAGCAGCCGGCTATGCCGAAGTAGACCCCAAACATGTGAGCGTCTTATGCGAGGGCGCTGCCTGGCCCCATGAGCTGGATTTGAAATCTGAGCAGGGCTTGCTGGAGCAACTGGAAGCCAAGCTATTGCAAGTGGCTGCTGAAGATGAGCATACTCTCAAAGAGATTCAGGCTCAGATCGAAAGTGTAACGGCCAGAATCCGGGTAATCTAACATGGCTTTTTTAAACATTCAGAGCAAAAACCAACAAAAGCTGAAACCAAGTTTTGAGCCGATGCCCGAAGTGGCTCCCGGTGAAGTGGGCATTAGTGAAGCTGCGGCCAAGCACATTGCGGCTTTGTTGGTCGCGGAGCAACCTGGGTCACTGTTGCGCGTTGGCCTACAAGGCGGCGGTTGTTCAGGATTAAAGCCTTATTTTGCTTTCGAAGGGTCTGCTGCCGAGAACGACCAAGTTTTTTCACAGCACAGCGTTTCTATTTGTGTCGACCCGAAGTCCTTAAGTTTGATTGGCGGCTCTTGGTTAGACTTCGAGAATGGCTTTAAAATCCGAAGCAGCCAGCTGAAAAAGTCTTGCTCTTGTGGCGAATCGTTTGCTTTATAACAAGAGCCAGGTCATCCCAGCGTAACACACGCCCACAATGCCTAGATTGGCCAATACGCGCAGTGAACGGCCTGTCTCATGTGCCGTCTTCAACATGGGTATTACTACCAGCAGAAAAGCGACAGTAACAATCGTTTCAGCCGCTATATGATCGTTTGGCGGATTCGAAAAAGCAGAAGAGCCGAGAAGAAGAATTAACGCCCAAGTATAAAATTTCATAAATTATTTCCAACCCCAGTAGCACAATTGCTCAAGCTCCGCAATGACGCACAAAGCCAAGTGGAGGTAATCATGCGTTTCTTGAATGTCCTATGTCTTGTTCTGTGTCTTCTTTCTATTCCATCACCAGCACACGCATCCTGGAAAACTCAAGCAGCCGGAGCAGCGACTGCAGTGGCATCCTTTGTCATATATCAGGGCTTTCTTCCGCTGGCTGCTATGGCTGGTTTCTATTGCCCCTGCAGTGGTCAATGGAAGGCATGCCCCCAAAAAGCATTGCAACAAATCGTCGCTTTAAGCATGTTGGCTGTTGTTGTAATTGGAACGACTTTATGGTCACGAATGAATCACTGAAAGCTGGTTGCGGGGGGAGGATTTGAACCTCCGGCCTCCGGGTTATGAGCCCGACGAGCTACCGAGCTGCTCTACCCCGCGTTCGAGAAGAGAGATAGCAGATCTTGTTTCGCTGTCAATACCCACAAACTTGATTTGTCGCTGATTCTCTCCCAAATCTTGAAAGTAAATCCATAGGGTGTGGGCGGGCAGGGGATTCTTACGGTGTTTAGGCCATTCGATGCAAATAATCGCTTCGGGATCATCCAACAAATTTTCAATGCCCAAGTCTTCTAAATCCTGATCTTGAACCCGATATAAGTCCACATGGTGAATAACAGGCTGAGTGGGATAGCTGTGTGCCAATGCATAGGTCGGGCTTCGAACGGTCAAACTAGAATCCAATGCCTGAACCAAGCCTGCCACAAAGCACGTCTTGCCAGCTCCTAAGTCGCCTTCGAGCGCAAGGGTCACCGGTGGTTTCAGATGCTTCACGAGACAGGCGGCGATCTGCTGCGTGTGGGTGTCAGAGTAGCTGTGAATTACAAAGTCCATCAAAATGTCACGAGCGCAGCTTCGTATTTTTTAAAATGCTTATCGCTGGTAATCAGCTTCAAATTTTCAACCATGGCCTGCGCAATCAACATGCGATCGAATGGATCTTCATGATGCCTTGGTAAAAGCCCGGCTGTTTTGGCGTGTTCGATAGTAATATTAAGGGGCTTAAAGCCTTCTGAATAAATAAAAGACTCCACACTATCCGCGGCATTTAAGTTTCCACGATTTTTCTTGATAAAAATCTCCCAGATTGTAGCAGCGCTCACCCAAATCTGATGTTCTCGATTTCTTAGGATAAGCCTAACCTTTTCGGGCAGCCGCTGATCATCCAAAATCCACCAAAGAAAAACATGGGTATCTAGGAGATACACGGAAAAATCTCACTCTCTTCAAACGAAGCGATGATGTCATCTGATGTTTCTTCGAGATCGCCAGATATATGAATCCGCCCCCGAGCTGCGCCAGCTTCCCTAGGCTTTTTCTCCGTCTCCAAACCCACAATCCTAGCCACCGGCTTTCCCGCCTTTGCAATCCAGATTTCCTCGCCCTGGGCAACTCGTTCGAGTAACTGAGACAAATGAGTCTTTGTTTCGTGTATGTTCGCTATATGCATATAGACTTAGTCTAGCTTAGTCTAATCTAAAAATCAAGGCCTACGGGGAAATTGCCCATAATCCGGTTTCCGCTTTTCTAAGTAGGCATTTCGGCCTTCTTGGCCTTCTTCGGACATGTAAAACAGCATAGTCGCACACCCAGCCAGCTCTTGAAGACCTGCTTGGCCATCGCAGTCGGCATTGAGCGCGGCTTTTAAGCATCTGATTGCCATGGGCGAGTTCGCTAAGATTTCTCGGCACCAGGTATCGACTTCGGCATCGAGTTGATTGAGGGGCACAACTTTATTGACCAAACCCATTTCAAGCGCTTCTTGGGCATTATATTGCCGACACAAAAACCAAATTTCACGCGCTTTTTTCTGACCGACGATTCGGGCCATATAACTGGCGCCATAGCCACCATCAAAAGATCCCACTTTGGGACCCGTCTGACCAAAAATAGCGTTATCAGCCGCAATGGTCAGATCGCACATCATATGCAACACGTGACCGCCGCCGATGGCATACCCGGCGACGCGAGCAATCACGGGTTTGGGACAGGTTCTAATTTGACGCTGCAAATCCAACACATTAAGTCGATGCACGCCTTGATCATCTTGATAGCCAGCATCGCCCCGCACGCGCTGATCCCCACCGGAACAAAACGCTAGTTCGCCTGCGCCGGTCAAAACCACCACGCCAATTTTTTGGTCATCGCGCGCGTCATTGAGTGCGTCAGACATCTCAACAACAGTCAGTGGCCTGAACGCATTGCGAACTTCGGGGCGGTTAATAATTATTTTGGCGACGCCATCGGCTTTTTTATAAACAATATCCGTATACTTTTGCATAGGAGCAGCTCTAAACAGTCTGGTTCTGATCGTCAATCCTTTGGTGCAACCAAGGCTATGTTTTGGCTGGATGCTTTAAGGAGTCTGTAACACAGCAAGTACCATACTTGCAGCCTCGCGCACATCGACATCTGAATCAGTTAGACACGTTGCAATCTGCTTGCGAATCGTTGGATCCGTGGGCTTAATCGCACCCAGAGCCGAAATCGCATTCAGGCGCACATCGGCATTTGAATCAGTTAGGCACCCTGCAATCTGCTTGAGAATCATTGGATCCGTGCACTTAATCGCACCCAGAGCCCGAATTGCAGCCGAGCGCACAAAGGGGTCTGAATTCGTGAGTTTAATCGCACCCAGAGCCTTAATTACAACCCGGCGCACAAAGGAATTTTGATCAGCTAGGTACCCTGCAATCTGCTTGAGAATCGTTGGATCCGTGGGCTTAATCGCACCCAGAGCGTTAATTGCAACCAGGCGCACATCGGCATTTGAATTAGTTAAATACCCTGCAATCTGCTTGAGAATCGTTGGATCCGTGGGCTTAATCGCACCCAGGGCATCAGTTGCAACCCAGCACACATCAGCGTTTGGATTCGTTAGGTATGCTACAATCTGCTTGAGAATCGTTGGATCCGTGGGCTTAATCGCACCCAGAGCCACAATTACAGCCCGGCGCACATCGGCATTTGAATCAGTTAGACACAGGGCAATTTGCTGGTGAATCGTTGGATCCGTGGGCTTAATCGCACCCAGAGCCTTAATTGCACCCTGGCGCACACCGACATTTGAATCAGTTAGACACAGGGCAATTTGCTGGTGAATCGTTGGATCCGTAGATTCCATCGCACCAAGAGCCTCAATTGCAACCAGGCGCACATCGGCATCTGAATTAGTTAGGTACCCTGCAATCTGCTTGAGAGTCGTTGGATCTGTGGGTTTAATCGCACCCAGAGCATTAATTGCAACCTGGCGCACATCGGCATTTGAATCAGTTAGACACGTTGCAATCTGCTGATGAATCGTTGGATCCGTGGGTTTAATCGCACCCAGAGCCACAATTACAGCCCGGCGCACACCAACATCTGAATCAGTTAGGAATGCCGCAATCTGCTGATGAATCATTGGATCCGTGGGCTTAATCGCACCAAGAGCATTAATTGCATACCAGCACACCATGGCACTTGAATCAGTTAGACACGCTGCAATTTGCTGGTGAATCGTTGGATCCGTAGGTTCCATCACACCCAGAGCGTTAATTGCAACCTGGCGCACATCGGCATTTGAATCAGTTAGACACGTTGCAATCTGCTGATGAATCGTTGGATCCGTGGGTTTAATCGCACCCAGAGCATTAATCGCAGCCTGGCGCACATCGGCATTTGAATCAGTTAGACACGTTGCAATCTGCTGATGAATCGTTGGATCCGTGGGTTTAATCGCACCAAGAACACCAATTACACTCTGGCGCACATCGGCATTTGGATTCGTTAGGTACCCTACAATCTGCTTGAGAATCGTTGGATCCGTGGGTTTAATCTCACCCAGAGCCACAATTACAGCCTGGCGCACACCAACATCTGGATCAGTTAGACACGCTACAGTCTGCTGGTAAATCTCAGAATCCGAAGGCACCGACGGTAAATCCTCCATCCCAAGTATTGCGCCCAATCGTTCGAAAGACCTCAGTTCTTGAAGTGTACTTGGCAGGTCTTGAGCCACCAGTCGCTCTTTCACAGAAAATCCCGATTCAAGTTTAGCTCGAACTAACTCATGGATTTTTTTCGGCAGTCTTACAGCTGCGGCATTCATAATCAGTATATCACGATTAATAATGATATCGAGATCAAATTTCTTTGCCAAATACTGGTTAAGATCTATGCGCTCAGTGCTCGCTTCTGCTTCTAACTTCCGATACAGGTCAACATGTGCCTTTCGAAAATTAGGCAGATCCAGGACTCGAAGGTTATTAGAGCGAATCACCCTGAGCTCCAATACAGTCCCTTCAGGGCGAGCATACTTGGCAGGTATCGAACGCATTTGGGCGGTATAGGTGCCCGCTCCGAAATGAGCTGCTCCCTGTTTTTTAGGGATACTGGCAATCAACCCATTTCGGATCATGGTGAGCACATATTCGAGCTTCGGTGTTCCGTGATAGAGCAGACCCTTGTCCGTATACTTCCATTGAAATTCAGCAGGACTCACTAAAAATTTATCGATGGTATGGTCGCTCACCCGACGCGTATCGATTTTCTGATTTCGCGTAAATTCAGGAATCAGAGGCAGGTTTTTCTCATTTCTGGCCCCAAACATCGAAATCTGATGCACCAAATGTGCTATGGGATCTCCCTCTCGAGGAACACTAAATCGATTATGCGCCGCTTCAAAACGAGCATTTCGGATCATTTCTTCAAATCGTTTCAGGGGCCTGTCACCCTCGAGCGGAATCTTTTTATTAAGTTTAGCCAATATAAGCTCTAGTTCTTGAATTAATATCTGAGCTCCCTTTGTCGACGGCTTTAGGAAGGGCAATTCTAACAGTGGTCGAAGCATCCGAATGCATTGTTCGTCTCGATTGTCTGCATGTTCTGGAGACACATACTCGATTTCGCCTTTCAAAAATCGCCCTAAAGTGCCAGGAACACCTTCGACAAACTGAGTCCCAGAAGCAGATGAAACGGGGAAAGCGAGCCAGTCCAATGGACTACCACCTTGGCCCATAGAGCGTTCCAACTGAGCTTTGCGTTCGACAACGTCGCCCACCGGCAAAACACTTCTGGTCAGCACCGAGGTTTTGTCTGCCTGCGGCATGAGTTGGTCAGTGGCACTCTCGATAAATTGTTTGGTTATCTGCTTAATCTCTTCACGTTTATTCGGAGTGCAGCCACTCGAAAAATCGACAGAGATATCTAAATCACTCCCAATTCCTAGGGCAGATAGTTTGGGCAGGTCTTGATCTATGGGAAAAATCTCGAACAGTGCACCGGGAATAGGCTTTCGACTAGCTCCTTGAATAATGCGATTCAATACATTTTCTGTTGTGTCTTCTGTCGACTGTCGTTGGTGCTCATTGTAGATTTTTTTATAAATATAACTCAAAATACTTTGCACGGAAATATAGACTTTCGCGTCGGGATCTAGAGCCTGGATCTTCTTTTCAAGTTCTTCAAAAAAACCATTCCGGCTGATTTGGCCAGTTCTTGGATCGACGACATAGGGGAGATCTGACCGCCTCAAAACTGAGGCCACGGCCTCGGTCACTTTTCCTTGTATCCGCGCTGCTTTGACCGGGTCGTTGGCATGGAAGAAATTTGGAAATTCAGCTGGGATCTCGACAACCGGCTGATGGGATTTGGGGGGAGTTAATTCCAGAGGGTTTGATTCCGGAGGGGTTAATTCTAGAGCGTCTCCTTCCTGAGCCCCGGGTGCTGCCGGCCTCCGCATTGTGTCCACTTCGGAATGATTAAGAAATCCATAAATTTTATCCATGCAGCAAGTTTATCATATTTAGGGGCTTATTTCCTAGATTGACACCCGTCGTGAACGCGGCTAGAGGCCAGGCATGGAAGTTAACGCCACGCTTCTCATCCAGCTGTTCTTGTTTTTAAGCCTTTTGGCCTGGCTGTCGAAGTTTTTGTTTGCGCCCATACTGAAGCTTTTTGATGAGCGTGAACGCCGAATTCAGGGCGCTCGCGCTGAAGCCTTAGAGCTCCAAAAGCAAGCCCAAGCCAGGCTCGAAGAAGTCGATGCCCGAATTCATGCCGCACAAAAAGATGCTAAATTAGCACTGCTGGCTCTCCAGGCCGAGGGCGCCAAATTTCACCGTGAAGTCCTCGAAGCTGCGAGACAACAAAGCGCCGAGCAGATGCGCGAAGCTCAAGAAAACTTGAAAGCCGAAGTGGCCCAAATCCGCGCCGAACTGATGCCCGTACAGGCTGACTTATCCAAACAAGTGCTCGCCCGTTTTTTAGGTGAGTCTCAAACCATGCATCGAATGGAGCACACACATGCTTAACTGGTGGGGCCTCGGCAGTGCCTATAAAGAAAGTCCAGCCATCGGTTGGACGTTGGTAACTTTCACAATTTTTGTAGGCCTCTTGTTTCGGTTTGTTAAAAAACCTGCGGCGCTCTATTTGAAAACACGCTCTGAAAATATTAAGAACGCCATCGAGGAAGCCAAAATTGCGAAACTCGATGCCGCAGCGAAGCTCAAACAATATGAACAGCGCCTCTTAGAGCTCGACGCCGAGATCCTCAAAATGAGAACCGATTTTCAACATCAGGGCGAACAGGAGCGCGCCAGACTCAAGCAAGAAGCTGAAAAAATTGCCGAGCAAATACGCCGAGAATCTCAAGAAAGCCTAAAAGCCGAAATCTCGCGCGCCATGCTCGCCTTGAAACAAGAGATCGCCGATAAAATACTCCGAGCCGCTCAACAAGATTTAGCGCTCACGCCAGAACAAGACGCCAAATTGTGCGCTTCATTTGTGAGCAACACCCTATGAGTCAACAAATCGCTCGACGCTATGCCAAAGCTTTGATTCAATCGACTTCCGAGGAGTCTCACTGGAAAGCCATTGAATCCGATTTAAACGCCTTGGCCAAAGCTTATCTCAACACCCCGTTGGGGGAGCTCTTCGAAAATCCTGTATTTCACCCGGAAGAGCGATTGGCTTTTTCCAAACAGCTGGGTCTGAATCCACTCACAGAACGCTGTTTGGAGCTCATGATAGACCGAAACCGGACGTTTGTTTTGCCCGAACTGGCCCGATCGTACACGCGCGAACTAGACTCGAAGCTGGGCCGCATCCGCGCCAGGATTACAACGGCTAGAGCCTTAAGTCCCGAGCAGCTCTCTGAAGTCACTGGGGCTTTGTTTAAACGCCTTGGCAAAGAGGTGATTCCAGAGCCTGAGGTTGACTTGGCGGCACTGGGCGGCGTGCGAGCTCAAATCGGCGGCTTGGTGTTTGATGGCACACTGGAAGCTCAATTTTCTCAATTAAGAAGGGACCTATGCAATTAAGAGCAGAAGAAATATCTCGCGTTCTCAAAGAACAGATTCAAAACTTCGACACCCGCACGCAAATCGCTGAAACGGGTTCTGTGCTGAAAGTCGGCGACGGGGTCTGCCGGGCTTATGGGTTGGAACGCGCCCAAGCAGGCGAATTGGTGGAATTCCCCAACGGCGTCAAAGGCCTGATCTTAAATCTCGATGAAGACAGCGTCGGTATTGCGATTATGGGTTTAGACACAGACATTCGCGAGGGCGATCGCATCAAACGCACCGGCCGTATTGCTGACGTTGCCGTGGGTGACGCTGTCTTGGGTCGTGTTTTAAACGGCCTGGGCGAACCGATCGATGACCGAGGACCCGTGCAAGCCACCGAGCGCCGATTGATTGAAACCAAGGCACCGGGGATTATCGCGCGTGAGCCCGTCTCTGAGCCCATGCAAACGGGCATCAAAGCCATCGACGCCATGATTCCCATTGGGCGAGGGCAGCGCGAGTTAATTATTGGCGATCGCCAAACTGGCAAGACCGCCATCGCTGTCGATACAATTTTAAATCAAAAGAATACCGGCGTAAAATGCATTTATGTTGCAATCGGTCAAAAGCAATCGACGGTTGCACAAGTGGTCGACAAGCTCCGTAAGCACGGTGCCATGGACTACACAGTAGTAATCTCTGCGACGGCTGCTGACCCGGCACCGCTGCAATTTATGGCGCCCTACACAGGAGCTGCTATTGGCGAATACTGGCGTGACAACGGAAAACATGCGCTGATTATCTACGATGATTTGTCCAAGCAGGCCGTGGCTTATCGGCAGTTGTCTTTGTTACTCAGGAGACCTCCTGGTCGAGAGGCTTTTCCCGGCGACGTGTTTTATATTCACAGCCGCTTGTTGGAGCGTGCCGCCAAAATGTCGAAAGAAAAGGGCGGCGGCAGCCTCACAGCGCTGCCCATTATTGAAACCCAAGCAGGCGACGTTTCAGCGTATATCCCCACCAACGTGATATCGATTACAGACGGTCAAATTTATCTCGAGACAGACTTGTTTTACTCGGGTCAGCGGCCGGCCGTGAACGTTGGATTATCAGTCTCTCGAGTGGGTGGCGCAGCACAAGTGGCCGCCATGAAACAGTTTGCTGGAACAATGCGACTTGATTTGGCACAATATCGCGAGTTGGCCGCGTTCGCGCAGTTTGGGTCTGACCTAGACAAAGCCACTGTCGAACAAATTGCCCGTGGACAACGCCTGTTTGAGCTCTTGAAGCAAAAGCAATACAGCCCGAGTCCCGTGGAAGAACAGATTGTTCAAATTTACGCCGCCACACAACCCAAGAGCAAAGAATCGAACGCGACTTTTGTGCGCCATGTTGACCCCAAAGATGTCCCAAGATATGCCGAAGAATTGGTGTCTTTCTTAAGGGCACAACACGCGGATATTTTGAGCAGCATTCGAGACAACCCCAAGAAAAAAATCGACGGTGACTTGAAAGAGCGTCTGAATCAGGCCCTGCTCGCATTCGAGGCTGTATGGCAAGCTTAAGAGACATCCGAAAGCGCATTAAGAGCGTCAAAAACTCTGAGAAAATCACCAAGGCCATGAAAATGGTCGCGGCGGCAAAACTCAAAAAAGCTCAAGATGAAGTGCGCAAGTCTAAAGCTTATGCACACCAATTAGATGCAGTCGTCGGGCGATTGGCTAAAAGATTGGAAAACCAGGGTGAAGCGCCGCATCCACTGTTGCAATTGCACCCAGATGGGCAACGCACAGAGCTATTGGTTTTGACTTCCGATCGGGGTCTTTGTGGGGCGTTTAACTCGAATATTATCCGGCGTGCCCAACGTTTCTTGAAGCCAGATATGCGGGTGTCTACCCTAGGCCGCAAGGGCTACGAGGCGCTTAAACGCGACGGTGTTCAAATCCGGACCAATTATTCGGGCATCATCGAGCACCCCAGCTATCTCAAAGCCTCTCAAATCGCCGCTGAGCTCACCCAATCTTATGTCGACGATCACGTCGATGCTGTGTACTTAGTTTATAACGAGTTTAAGAGCGCGATTAGCCAGCAGGTGGTGATTAAACAGCTGCTGCCCATTCTGCCAGCAGAATCTGTCGAAGATCCGGTAGATTATATCTACGAGCCCTCGCAACAAGAGCTTTTAAATCACCTGTTGCCCAAGCATTTGGCAACACAGTTATTTCAGGCATTTTTGGAGTCACTGGCTTCGGAGCACGGCGCACGTATGACAGCCATGGACAACGCGACCCGAAACGCCAAAGAAGTCATATCGAGCCTCACGCTCCAATATAATCGGGCACGTCAGGCAGCGATTACGAAAGAGCTCATGGAAATTATTGGTGGCGCCGAGGCACTGGCTTAGCATGGGTTTAACCTCTGAACGCTACGTCCGATTTGCCGATATCGATGCGGCTGACTGGCTCTATTACCCGCGTTTTTTTGAGTACTGCCAAAATGCTTTCGAAGACTGGGTCAATGCAAATGCCCCGCTCAATTATCGCCAGATGATTGATGAACAGCGCTGGGGGTTCCCGGCAGTGGCAGCCAAGGGTGATTATTTGGCGCCGCTCAAGCATGGCGATACCGCTGTGATCACAATCAAGATTCTGCATATTGGGAAAAGCTCGCTGAGAGTCGGTTTCGAATTGGTCCGAAAACACGACCAAGTGCCTAGTTTCAAAGGGGAAATTACGACTGTTTGTGTGGATTTAAAGAAAGGCAAGTCGATGCCCATCCCAGATAACATGCGGGCATTTCTGCTTGCTAGCACTGTTGCCAATTAACCACATGACTGACTTTTACCGAGAATACCTGAAAGCTGGCGCGATCGGCCTCGAAGTAGGTTTAAGCATCATTGTCGGCGGTGGTTTTGGTTATTTAGCCGAGCGTTATTTTGATATCTCGCCGTGGGGATTAATTATTGGCACAGTATTTGGAATGGCAGCGGCGGGCAGGACCCTCTATCGCTTTTCGAAAAAGTATTTGAGAGAGAATCCGTGATTCAGATTCTTATTGTGGCTTTTGTTGTCTTCCGCCTCTCGTTGCTTGCGCGTTTGATTCTCCAGGTTCGGCGTCAGATCCGCTAGGACTTAGGCTGAACCATTCTTTGGTGGGCTCTCACTTGCTTCAGTAGCTTGGCATTCAGATCCTGCAGTTCTCCGAGCTCGTCCTGGTACAAGCTCTCCATTTGCGATTTATCCCGATTGAGTAGTTTTATTTGTGCCTGAAGCACTTCAATCTGCGACACAAATTCCCCTCGTTCCATGGCAAAATCTTTATTCAAAACATCGCTTTCTTCGGTTTTGACAGCGTTGGCTCCCTGTAATTCGGCGATTTTCTCATTGAGGGCCATCTCCCGATTATTAAACCACTCCCGATCCGAATCACGCTGAACCTCGACGTCTCGCAACAATTCGGCACCGGCACGCGCGTTCTCATGAAGTTGCTCCAGGCCAGCCATCCCTGAGTCCTCAAGTTCTCGACGCGATCTCCATTGCTCAACGAATAGGTCATGCACCATAAAACTCTGCAGTTTAACCGCCTGCTTCACGGCGGCGTCAAATTGCGCCTCTAGCTTGGTCTTGTCGCCCTGCGTCGTCTCTAATGCCGTTTCAATTTGTTGAAGACGCTTTTGATAATCCTGCGCGGCTATCGTAGAGAGAGTTTCGCGCTGCTGCATAGCCTGCTCCAGCATTTTAACTTGGACCCTTGCCTCGGCATCCTGCGATGCAGATCGTTGTGCCTCGTCGATCTGGCCCCGAAGTACGGCAAGTTCCATAGTATTTTGACTCGTGAGATCCTCTAGCTGCTCCTGGGTATTTTTTCGGATCGCTTCTATCTCCGCACGAGATCCTGCTTTCTGTTCTTCCAATTGCGAAGCATACTCGGCCTGCTGCAAAACCAAACGTTGTTCAGCAGTGGCTTTGGCAGCCTTGGCGGCAGCCAGCTCGGCGCGCAAATTCCCTGCTTCAGTAGACGATTGATTTTGGATGTGAGCCAATTGGTCTTGTAGGCCTTTTGCTTCGTCTTCTCGATCCGAAACATTTTTCTGAAGCGCACCCAGCTGCTCAGCCTGAGTAGCCAACTCGCTTTTTTGCTTTGCTGTAAGCACTGTGCTCTTTCTCGACTGAGCTTCCAAATTAACCAGCGACTGATGAAGTTCTTCTTGAAGCTGTTCGATAGATTGACGGCCAGCAGCCTCTTGCTGGGTTTGAATGGCTGACTGAGTGAGTTCGGAGTTTACTTTCTCCAGTTTGGCAACTGGTGGAGTTACCGGCCTGGTGCGTGGCTCACGTTTTGGTTTGGTATCCTTAATTTTCAGGAGAATTTGTTTATAAAGATCTTTAAATGCCTGCTCATGTGCTTTCCTATTTTCTGATTTATCTGATTTCAATTGTTCAAGGTTGAACTCCATGAGTTTTTTCTTTCTTTGGAGCTCTGACAACGACGGTTCGTTCTTATCAAGATATTCCGAATATTGTTGGATCCCAGTCAGCAAAGCATTCAACTTAACAATAGGCCTGTCTTTGAGTCTATCTTCTTTTTTTTCAAGCTGACTGATAAGCTTTGTAATCTCTGTTTTTTCGGCGTCATTCGACGTTCGAAGGCGTTCCAGCAAATCGACATGTGCGTCCTGAATGTCATCGTAGCCTTGCAGAGACTGAATCTCAGTATTTTGTTGCGGGCGGAGGTGACTCAATGTCTTTGAAAACTCGGAAAATGGAATACCAGAAGGCCTTTCGACAGGGGTCTCAAAAACAACGTAATGCCCAACTGGCTGCACGAGAGTCTTGTTGCTTATTGGGCCTTTTGGGGCACCGACCTCTGTGGTGGGTTGATCTTTGGTGCCGATTTCATTGTGACGCATCCGAATACCCAGAGCACTGGCAAACTTAGTAATTTCCTGTGGGCCTTGATAAGAACCAGGGACTGTATGAGTCACTCGGTTGGTAAAATCTCGAATAATTGACCGATTGGTATCTGTCGACATGAACATCATGATCTGGTCGTCTGACGGGGGTTTATCTTTACCTAAAAAATCATCCAATTCTTCGAGCAGGCTGTGATACGCAATATTTTCCGACTTGGTCAGTGTTGGCATTTGCAGCACTGTCTCTCTTTCATTAGGCGTCATGCCCACAAATTGAGTCAAAAAGAGATAATTCGCCGCCGTAATCCAGCAGTTGCCATCATGTGGTGTGTCGCGTATGGCTTGATTTTCTTTTTTTGCAAGCTCTTGAAGAGAAGAACTCTGCTGGCTTAAACGACTCAAATCGCCCTGAGAAATAAATTCGGATGCCCTCACAATCTTCACTTGCTGAGGCGTAAATTGGTCCACCGGTTGCTTTCCCAGAGCTTTGCCGTCTAGGCGCGCGGCAGCAGATTCAAGTCTGGGCAAAGAGGTAATATGGCTTAGAACGGATTCCATTAAAATAATATATTATTTTATAGCACTTAGAAGCAAGCGGCTTCCAAACTACTCCCTTGATTGATTGAGCAGGGGCTTCTATATCTCTGACCCTCGTATGATCAAAGAACTGACCGACAAAAGCTACGCCTATGGATTCGTGACGGATATCGAAGCCGATACGCTGCCCCCTGGCTTAAACGAAGACGTCGTTCGGTTTATTTCGGCCAAAAAACACGAACCCCAGTGGCTATTAGACTGGCGCCTGAAGGCCTATCGGCACTGGCTCACGCTCAAAGCCGAGCCTACCTGGGCTCATGTCGCGCACCCAAAGATAGACTACCAAAAGATTATCTATTACTCAGCCCCCAAGCCCAAAAAACAACTCAAAAGCTTGGATGAACTAGACCCGGAAATCCTAAAAACCTACCAAAAACTGGGCATTCCCATTCGGGAACAAGAAAAGCTTGCCAATGTCGCTGTGGATGCCGTATTTGACAGCGTCTCCGTCGCAACGACGTTTAAAGAGCGTTTATCTAAGGCCGGCGTGATTTTTTGTTCTTTTTCAGAAGCCGTTCAAAATCATCCTGAATTAGTCCAAAAATATCTGGGCTCGGTCGTGCCGATTGCTGACAACTATTTTGCTTGCTTGAACTCAGCCGTATTCAGCGACGGATCTTTTTGTTACATCCCCAAGGGTGTCCGATGTCCCATGGAACTCTCGACTTATTTTAGAATCAATTCGGCCAATACGGGGCAATTTGAGAGAACTTTAATCATTGCCGAAGAATCTAGTTATGTAAGCTACTTAGAAGGCTGCACGGCCCCCATGCGCGATGAGAATCAGCTCCACGCAGCCGTGGTCGAATTGGTCGCGCTAGACCAAGCCGAAATCAAGTACTCGACCGTCCAAAATTGGTACCCCGGCGATGAAAACGGAAAGGGCGGCATTTATAACTTCGTGACCAAACGAGGTGCGTGTCGGGGCTACAAGTCTAAGATTTCGTGGACCCAAGTCGAAACGGGCTCTGCTATTACGTGGAAATACCCCAGCGTAATTTTGCAGGGCGACGAATCGACGGGAGAGTTTTACTCTGTTGCCGTCACCAATCATCACCAACAAGCTGACACGGGCACCAAGATGATTCATATTGGTAAAAATACGAGTAGCACGATTATTTCCAAAGGTATCAGCGCGGGCAAAAGCCAAAATTCGTATCGAGGCTTGGTGCGGGTCTTAAAAGGCGCTGACAAAGCCCGAAATTATTCTCAATGCGACTCGCTGTTATTTGGCCAAGACTGTGGCGCAAACACCTACCCCTATATTGATATCAAGAATAGCTCGGCGCAAATCGAACACGAAGCGACAACTTCAAAAATCAGCGATGACCAGCTGTTTTATTGCCAACAACGCGGTATTGCAACAGAAGACGCCGTCAATATGATTGTGAATGGCTTTTGTAAAAGCGTATTTCGAAAGCTCCCGATGGAGTTTGCCGTAGAAGCCCAAAAACTGCTGGGCATTAGTCTCGAAGGAGCTGTGGGTTAGTTTTATGTTAGAAATCAAAAATCTGAAAGTGAATATCGGCGATAAGCCTATCTTAAAAGGCGTCTCACTCAAGATAAAACCGGGTGAAGTCCACGCCATCATGGGCCCCAATGGATCAGGCAAAAGCACACTCAGTCAAGTTTTGGCCGGTCACTCTGATTACCAAGTCACGCACGGGAGCGTGACTTTTAAGGGCCATGATTTGCTCAAGCAGGCCCCAGAGGAGCGCGCTCTAAACGGCCTGTTTTTGGCGTTCCAGTATCCGGTCGAAATTCCGGGTGTGAATAATACGTATTTTCTCAAAGCAGCGCTCAATGCCAAACGCAAAACGCAAAATCTCCCAGAGTTAGATGCCTTAGATTTTTTGAAGTTAATCAAAGAAAAAATGGCGCTCTTAAAAATGGACGAAGCGTTTTTGCAACGCAGCGTGAACGAGGGCTTTTCGGGCGGTGAGAAAAAACGCAACGAGGCGCTCCAAATTGCGCTTCTAGAACCCGACTTAGCGATTTTAGACGAAACAGATTCTGGATTAGATATCGACGCGCTCAAGATTGTCGCCGAGAGCATCAATGCCCTTCGAAGCCCCAAGCGCAGTTTTTTATTGGTCACGCATTATCAGAGACTACTTGATTATATTATCCCAGATTATGTGCATGTATTGCAAAACGGGCAGATTACGCAGTCCGGCGGAAAAGAATTGGCCTTAGAACTTGAGCAGAGTGGTTATGAAAATCCGCGTTAAAGAAGGCGAGATATTAAGGGGCCGGGGCGAGGGTCAATATGAACTCGAAGCCAACTCACACCTCGAACTCACCCAAATCACATTTGCCGACACCAATTTATCTCAAACTTTCGAAATTGTTTTTCTAGGCGAAGGAGCCTCCTGCAATCTATCGTTTTTAGATTTAGCTAAAAATTCTGGGCACTTAGAATCGATCATTCATGTTAAGCATCAGGTTCCGAATTGCAAAAGTGTCTTGGTACACAAGGGTCTTTACAACGACGCTGCGCAGGGAACTTTCAAAGCCATGGTTGAAGTGGCTCCCCATGCACTCGATACAGACGCCTCGCAACTACATCGAAGCTTGCTCTTATCCCCGACGGCAAAAGTTCACGCAGAGCCGCATTTGCAAATCCAGGCAGACGCCGTCAAATGCAAACATGGCGTGAGCATTGGGCAATTGGACGACAAAGCTTTATTCTATCTTAAAACCCGTGGCCTCGACGAACCAACAGCCCGGCGTTTTTTAATTCAAGGCTTCGCCAAAGAAATATTAGATCACATCCCAGACGTCGAATCACGCGCCCAACTTGAACAACAGGTGTTCGCATGGATATAAGAAGCCAATTCCCCGTATTAAATCAGCAGGTTCATGGCAAGCGCTTGGTGTATTTAGACAGTGCCGCGACGTCGCTCAAGCCATTATCCGTCACAGAAGCCGAGCGCCAGTATGAACAAGAATATTGCGCCAACATACACCGTGGCGTTCATGCGCTGAGCGAGAAAGCAACGCTGGCGTATGAAAGTGTTCGAACACAAGCCCAGCAGTTTTTAAATACGCGTTCTGAGCGTGAAATTATTTTCACGTCGGGCACCACGCAGGGCATCAACTTGGTGGCCTATTCCTATGGCCGCAAATTCTTAAAACCTGGCGATGAAATCTGGATATCGAGTTTAGAACACCACTCTAATATCGTCCCCTGGCAGGTCCTGTGCCAAGAAATTGGCTGCATTCTCAAAGTGATTCCCCTGGGTCACACCGGCGATCTCAAGTTTTCGAAAAAATCTAAGCTGCTAGCAATCGCGTACGCATCGAATGCCTTAGGCATATTCAACCCAGTGCAAGATTGGATCGCCCAAGCCAAGGCCCATCATATGGCCGTCTTGATCGACGCTGCTCAAGCCGCGCCGCATATCCAACTCGATGTCCAAAAACTAGATTGCGATTTCTTGGTATTCTCGGGCCATAAAATCTACGGCCCCACTGGTACTGGCGTGCTTTATGGCCGCGAGACTTTGTTAGAGCAAATGCCTCCGTATCAAACGGGCGGCGATATGATCGAACATGTGAACTTCGAAAAAACGACTTATGCCAAGCTGCCGGCTAAATTTGAGGCCGGAACGCCCAATATCTCTGGTGTTATTGGACTTGGCGCAGCGATCGAGTTTTTATTTTCCCCCTTTGAAAAAGGGGGATTAAGGGGGATTTCTGACTACGCCAAACAACGCCTCTTAGAAATCCCCGGCATCCAACTCTTTGGCGACGTCCCAGAAAAATTACCCATCTGGTCTTTCTTACTCGGCGATATTCACCCGCATGATATCAGCTCAATTATAGACCAAGAGGGCGTCGCTGTACGGGCAGGGCACTTGTGCACGCAGCCACTCATGAAGCTGCTCGGCGTGCCTGCTCTTGTACGTGCCTCTCTAGGTGTTTATAATACCCGTGAAGACATCGACGCCCTAATCACAGCTCTATACAAAGTCAAACAGGTGTTTCGATGCTAGAAGATTTATACCAAGAGCTGATTTTAGATCACAACCAGCATCCACATCATTATGGCGAGTTGCCTGCTTACACCCATACAGCTCACGGTCACAATCCATTATGTGGGGATGAACTTGATGTCTATTTGATTCTGGAAAATAATCGCATCCAAAATATTACTTTTACTGGCCAAGGCTGCGCCATCTCGAAAGCTTCAGCTTCGATGATGACCGACGAATTACTGGGTAAAACGCTTGAAGAAGCCCAAGAGCTCTTCGAAAACTTTCATGAGCTGCTCACAAAAGAAGGCGCCACAGGCAAGAAGCTTCAAAAAGCCCAGGTATTTGCTGGTGTGAGGGAGTTTCCTATTCGCGTCAAATGCGCCACGCTGGCTTGGCATACTTTTCAAGAGGCAAAATCATAATGCATATGTATGGCGGCGGCCTAAATGTTCAATTAACCCGAGATTGCAAGGCGATTCAAATCCCGAATGGGGAAACCATGACGCTCGAGCAGGGCCATGAAGTTTATATTACCCAAGTTTTGGGCGGCATGTTCACCGTCGAAACCGAATGGGGCTATTTGGTCAGAATTGATGGCCAAGATGCTGACGCCTTAGGCCAAGAAATTCCCAAAGAACGCCAAAAACCAGACTGGTCGCAATTCGCCAGCTTAGAAGATGCTGCCTGGTCGCAACTTAAAACCTGCTACGACCCCGAAATCCCGGTGAATATTGTCGAACTCGGCTTGGTCTATAAGCTCGAAATCGTTGGGCATGATTTGCGCGTCCAAATGACCCTTACAGCCCCAGGCTGCGGCATGGGTGAAGTTTTAAAGACAGACATTGAAACCAAATTGCTGGATATCCCAGGCATCGAATCTGTAACAATCGATTTGACTTTCGATCCGCCCTGGAGCAGCGAAATGATGTCCGATGCAGCCAGACTGCAACTCGGAATGATGTAAATCGTTGCGGCTACCAACAAAAAGCTCCCATCAACACGGCAGGCTTGAATCTGAGCTATCATGTATCTGATATGCTCAAACACATTGAATTCGAGAGGCATGGCACACCCGATTCTGACACTGAACAACGTTCCATCTCTCCCGGAGGTGTGACCGATGATGATACTGAGTTAAACACCCCCTCTACGCAACGATCTTTGTCGCCGGTAGCGCCGGAGAGGCTGAAAAGTCCAGTGATGCCCAGTGCTGATCTGAGCTCACAAGAAATCAGACGTTTGTCGAACGAGATAGCCCACCAACCTGACATTGATCCGGATTTTGCTCACTATGCAGGCCTGGAGTTATTGGCGCGGCATTTGGCATACGCCGAATCTTTGCCGCTGGGATCAAAAGTGGATCTGATGGTCAATGGGCGGCCAGTCACTTATCAATACCGTGAATCAGCCCAGTTTGGCAGAAGCCTGATTGAGGGCCATATGACGGCCATGGCCCTGACACCGGAGCAGGAAGATGATCCATCCCCACCGATTATCCTGTTCCATGGAACAGTAGTGGATCCTTTATCGCATCGATGGGCGGGGAACACCTGGCTCAGCAATTTTGACCCGCGGGGAATTGGCCGAAGCTTGTTAAATTGGCGAGGGACAGGTCTGGATGAGCAGGTGAATAACTTTTTTGATAGATACACAGGGAGAGGAAGCCACAAGGCCATCGTAGTAGGCCATAGTTTGGGAGGCACTCTGGCTAACTTGGCAGCCATTTATAAGCCCAATTGCATAGAAAAAACGGTGACGTTTAACGCTCCGGCCGTTCATTGGTATGCCAAGCAGCAGGCGGATTCAACGCCTCACCAGCAGCGGCCTAAAGTTTGGCGATTCGAACCAGCCATCAACGGCGCGCCTGCAGACTTCATTGCCCAATTGGGTTCTCGTAAAGACGGCGCAACCATTTTGATGAATACTCCACCGACAACAACTTTGGGGGCTCATTCAGCCCCTCTGTTTTTGAACAATGCGCCGTTCGTGAATGAAGGGCCGGGTACTTTTTCGGAACGCCTCACGCGGGCAGAGAAGGCAGGTCAAGCACTCACGCAGCATTTTAATGAACAACGCCCTTATTGGAGAAATCTTTTTCCTGCCCATGGGAGTTTGGCTGTACAAACAATAGGTTCTTGGTTCGCTTATCCTCTGACCGGTGCTGTGCTAAAAGTCTTTAGGCCTGTGATAGGGGCCTTTAGGACCATCAGAGTTCTTGGCCGTTCCGGACGAGGTTTGATAAAATAATAACAGCCTCTCTTGCCAACTGCACTTCGTTACGGCAATTCTCTCGAGATAACGGGGTGTAGCTCAGCTTGGTAGAGCGCTTGGTTCGGGACCAAGAGGCCGCATGTTCAAATCATATCACCCCGAGATTTCTACCTTTGGCTTCACCCGCGGTGTAATCTCCCTCTGCGCCTGTTCCATCTCAGTTTGGAGCAATTGGCCAGATTGCAACTTGGAATGATGTAAGTTGACATTAAAAAAGCCTATCGACTAGAATATTCATTATGAAACTGGTTTTATCGCTGATTGCGATTGCTTTTTTTTCGAGTTGTGGCTCTGGGACGTCATCTGGCGGACCCTCTGTGTCGACGGGCGCTTCGACCAAGTTTGCGCTGACGCCTGCAAAAACGCTGACAAACTCAAGTGTCATTCTTCAATCGATTACACTCAATGACGATGGAACTGGAACGCTGGTTGTTTCAGAACCCCCGAATACCTATACGTTTGCACTGAATTACCTGTTCGACACAGGAAGTTTTAGTTCAATTAACACCAGCGACTCTGTGACCGTCACGTCTTCAGACAACAGCTCGGCGCCAGCTCAAATATCGCGTCAAGCCGCTGGAATAGGAAATATCAAAGGCTATCTCCAATTTGTCATCAAAGGCGCCTATTACTCAGTAAAAGCTTATTTCCACTATACAAACCAAGTGGGCGGCTCCACGCTCCAACAGGCCATCGATGATCGGCCTCAAGATATGCAATACAATGGCTCTGCCACGGTCACAACGCCTGCTGCATGCGATCCAACAACGCTGGATACTGCGACGACAGCTACCCTTAAAAACTGTTGTGTTTATACACAAGACGATTTGAAAATCCTTAACCACCCAAGTTGCCAGTCTTGCAGAACGGATCCAACTTGTTTGGGAACAGCAACAACAACTACTACTACTACAACAACTACAAATGTCTGGCCCAAGTGCACAACGTGTAACATTGAGTTCCAGGCCAATTTCAGCCTCAACAGCATCTTTTTTGTCACTGCGACAGCCAATTCCTCAGGAACCTACCAAAGCTCAAGCTATGGTTGCAGCGGTGCAGATTGCAACGCCATCAAAACTTGCCTTCTGCAAAACAGCACCTTAAAAAACCAGTACATTGGGTATACCTGTCAATAATAGCAATTCAAGTCTTGCCAAAACCACTTCGTTACGGCAATTCTCTCGAGATAACGGGGTGTAGCTCAGCTTGGTAGAGCGCTTGGTTCGGGACCAAGAGGCCGCATGTTCAAATCATGTCACCCCGAGATTTCTGCCTTCGGCTTCACCCGCGGTGTAATCTCCCTCTGCGCCTGTTCCATTTCTGTTTGCAACAACCGGCTAATAGCTTCAGTGTCCTGCTCTAAGCACTCGACCACTAATTCGTCGTGAATCATGTTGACTAAAAAAGCATTTTGAAAAGACGCGAGGCCATTGTGAATGCGCACCATGGCCAGCTTGCAAATCTCAGCAGCCGTACCCTGAATCGGCATGTTTTTGGCAATGCGTGAGATATCTTGTGTCTTGTCTAAATAGAGCCGCCGACCCAGGCGTGTTTCAGCATAGCCCCGGGTATAAGCCAGATGAACACAGGAATCTAAATAAGATTTAATGGCCGCATGCTTTTTGAAATATTGGTCCAATAACTGCTGAGCTTCATGCACAGAAACAGAAAGACTGCGCGCCAGAGAGTTTGCCCCCATGCCATAAATCAACCCAAAATTAATCGCCTTGGCTTTGTCTCGATATTTGATATCGCCAAATAAGTCTTGGGCTACTTGGCCATGCAAATCTAAATCTTGTTCAAAAGCTTTTAGAAAAACAGGATCTCCTGAAAAATCGGCTAAAATACGCAGCTCACACGCCGCGTAGTCTGCTTTCACTAATTTTTTGCCCGCTGGGGCGATCAAACACGCTTGAAAACGTGAATCAGAAGGCAAGTTTTGAATATTAGGAGAGTGACAGGCGACTCGACCCGTCGACGTCCCCTCCGGTTCAAATGTCGCATGAATACGCCAAGTCTGGGGGTGAATGTATTCTAGAAAATTATGGCCATAGGTGCCGATTAATTTGGCTGCTTCGCGGTATTTTTTCAAAGCCCTCTGAGCTTCCTCGAGACAGTCGACACGCTGAAGTGCCTGTGTGACTTCCAACGGGCTATCCAAGTTCAAAGTCGATTCGCCAAACAAATCCAAATGCTGCGGACCGGCTAGAAGCTTTGAGGCCGTCTCGCGAGCATCTCGCATTTGAGCACGAACTTCATCGAGCACACTCTGCCACCGCTCACGATGAACATAGAGCCCATGAGCACTCATGCTCCTAAAGATTAGATTAAGTCGTTCCAAAGACTAACACACTGCTGAAAATGGCAGGTCCCCCTTTGGGTTTAGCGAAAACAAGGCGCAACAAAATGCTCTTGATACAATCCATGACTTCACGTTCTCTTAAGGTATCTTCGATGAATTTTACATCGAGAACTTGGCCTTGGTCGCTGACGCTGATTTCATAGCCAATTTTCCCAGCCAATTGAGGATTATTTCGCAAGGCCCGCTCATAGCAACGTGTGAAGCTGCTGTTCTTACGGGTAATTACCCCGAGCACAGAAGCTGGATCCTCGTTTCCAGACACCAAACTGCCTTCGGAACTGCGAACTCTTGGAGTCGGGATATCATAGCCTTGACGCCCCCCGGACTCAACCGTTCCGGAAGAAGTTGAAGCAATGCCTCCAATGTCTTCGGGGCCCCCAGAACCAGACCCGCTCCCTCCCCCAGACCCCTTCAAGGCTTGTCGCGATATATTTGAACTGTTGGCGAGCTCGACGCGTTGTTTGCCTTCCATGACAGAACCCAAATTATCACTGACTCTGCCCGAACCCGATGAGAATACGTTGGCCACACCTGAATTGGCAGCTCCCCCTTCGGAAGCCACACCAATGATCCCCAAAATACCAGATGATCGAAGGGCCCTCGTACGCGCTGCAGCAACTCCCTCTGGACTACCCCCACCAGCCGTTTTTTTGCCACCCACACCGCCCCCCCCACCTCCACCGCCGCCGCCACCACCCGTAGAAGCTCCTCGTTGAGAGCCTACTTTGAGCTCTGGCTGCTTGGTTTTTGGGAACTCCGGCAAAATCACCGCCTCTGTTTTGGTCGACGAGATGGTCTGAACCCATTTTTCAAACTCGCCTCGCGATCTGACTTTTGGAATCTCGATGTTCATGACCGAAATAAATACCGCGACGTGGACCAGCAGTGAGAACCCGAAGGCTCCGATTAACAACGAGTTGTTTGCTTTTTCCGCTGCCACCATAGTCTAAGCCTCTTGTTTAATCACTGCAAATTCAAAATTTCCAAAACCGGCATCCCCACAGGTTACCAAAACATCTACCAAGACTCGATAGGGGGTATACCTATCAGCCACTATCACCACGTGACCTGTAAAACCCGAGCCCTTAATCAAACCAGCAGATTCTTTCTGGTTTGCTTTAATGGACAGCAATTCTTGTTTCAATTTGTTAATCACATAGCCGTTATTTTTGGCCGATTCAGGAACTCGGTAAGTTTTAGGATCGAGCCGTTCCACTTCACGACCATCGACCACAATCGTCGGGGTTTCATTCACTTGACGCCGCATGCCTGTTACCATGACCACCACGGATTCTTCCGCATCTTTCTGCGACGAAGACTTGGGCAATTCGACGGAAGGATCTTGAACAACAATCGGGCTAACAGCAAATATTTTGATGGTATACACCAAAATATTGGTCACAATGTCCATCAGAGAGGTCAGCGATACGACATAGGGTTTATCTTGTGCTCTTCTTCTGATTCTACGCATCATTGGATCATTCCTGGGACAAACGCCACTTCATCAAACATTGGCCGAGCCGCGTCCATTACCCGAGTAATGTCCTCGTAGATGGTATTGGGATCGGCCATCAAAATAATCCTCTTATCTTGAGGATACTGCGCTTTGATCTCGGTTAATTTTGCTCGCAAAGCGGCAAAATTATATACCAGCTGAGAGTCTTTTTGAATCTTAGGAAACAATGGCCCATCTTCACACTTCAGCATCGAGCCGGCTACGGAAAGATTAAAACCTGTTTTAAGAATCATAATTGTCAAGTTGAGTTCAGGACGAGAGTCAGCCACAGGTGCTCCAGCACCACTTAACTGAGGTGCCTGGATGCTGATCACCCCAATGGGCAAGAAGGCTGACATCCCCATGAGCACCATCACCAACATGAACAGAATGTTCATCATGGGCAGGATTTCAGGTTCGGGCACCTCGCCCAAACTCTCTCGATCGCGAAAACGGCCCCTCATTTTTTAGTCCGGTTGGTCATCAAAACGTTTTCTAATTTCAAAGAACTTGCATCGATATCGTCGGTCATTTTTTTCATC
>JAHFEF010000004.1:87656-97633 GCA_023248545.1 Myxococcales bacterium
AAATGCCGTACAGTTCATGGCCACCGAAATCGCTCGAGTTAATAACACCGATTTTTGATCGGGCGGTGCATCGGCCACGACCGTAAATGCCTCAATCAGACCCATCACAGTTCCCAAAAGCCCCAGCAGCGTTGCCAAAGAAGCAAGCCCCGAAAGTGTGTGACCTCGTTTTTGAACCACAGGCACTGCCTCTAAAAGACCCTCTTCGATGCCAAGCTTGATATCGTCTTCTGATTTTCCAGCTTGTAACAAAGCGCGCTTGCACAAAATGGACAAACCCGAGTTTGGCTTCAAATCACAGAGTTTTAGTGCTTTATCAATTTGGTTCGAGTCGACAAAACGTTTGATCTGAGACACGAGCTCAACCGCATTTTGGCTCTGAACAACGAAAATAGCATAGCAACGCTCGATGACGACGGCAAAAACCAGCATTGAACAAAATCCAATCGGAGCCATCCAGAGCCCACCCTCAACAAAAAACCGTGCCATGTGTTCCATATCTTCTCCCTTTCGTTACTGTACTTTAAAAATATCACTTTTCACAGATTCTGTGATTTCTGGTAACCAATTTTTCTTATCCAAGAACCATTTTGCATCTAGAAAGTCAAATTGAGCCCGAGGAATAACAAAGCTCACCGTAGGCCGTTCAACATCGCCAACAATACGAATCTCCCCCAAAGAAATCACCCTGGGCGGCTTCTGGGGAGCCGCTCCCATGAGCAATAATAAGCTTAAGCAACTAAGTATTTTTTTCATGACGTTGTTTCTCAAGTTGAATTTTTTGATTGACCAGCTTTAAATAACTCTGGACCCGATTGTGTAAAGCGCTGTCTGGCTTAGCCTCTTCTAGAAAGCTCGTGAATGCGCTCTGGGCAGCCTCGTAGCGCTGATCGGCCATGGCCAATAGGCCCATGTTGAGTTGAGCGGCCGTTAGATTCGGGCTATGCTTCAAGGCACTTTCATAGAAAGCTTGTGCTTTTTTATAATCTTTGGCCATAAAATAATAATTGGCCAAATGCAGCTCGATCTGCGCGAAGTTAGGCAGTGCATCTGCTGCTTTCTGTAAGTTCAAGTAGGCCTTCTCTAAATCTCCTTGTTCTAAATACAAAAGCCCTAGATTATCGAAAGCCTCAGGTAAATTTGATTTTTCATACGCTCCAATCGCTTTGTTGTGTTCACCCTGGGCTCGATAGACATGACCGAGCCAAAGATGCGCCAAATCAGACTTCTCATCCTTTTCCAACGAGTCTTCCAAAGTTAGTTCTGCTGCTTCCAATTGACCCTTCGCGTAGAAAATACGAGCCATTTGCAGACGGGCCAGGGCATCAAATGGATTCGATTCTAATCGGCTTCTGGCCGACACTTCGGCTTCGTTCAATTTGCCTCTCAGGAGTTGATACTCCGCATCGGAGTCGTTTAAGAGTGCATAAGTATAGTTCAAACCGATCACAGGTTCTTCTAACAACGCTTCAGCCGGCGGATACTCCGTGGGCCGCATTCGATACAATGCAGATTTTGCTTTCAAGACCCATTCGCTGCCCCCAGCCACTTTGCTGGATCTATCAATGGCCAGCTGGTAGGCATCCAGCGCCTTTTTTTCTAATACAATGGCCTTGTCTTCGAGCAAACTGGCATATTCATCGCAGTTTGTCTCACCCCTAGGACAGGGAGCGCCATGTAATGCCTGAAAGAGATCTTCGTAGAGATTAGCGATTTGATAAATAGAAGCCAGTGTCCACGCAGAAAGCTCGTAATTTTTGACGATTTGTTCATAGGAACCCTGTAACTCAGCCAATTTTTGAGTCTTCTGAATGAGCTGTCTGGCTTGCTCCTTCGCAGACTTACTGTTGATTTTGAGCGCTCGATAGTTTGCCAACGCAGGCTCTAGGCTAAAATAATCTGCCTTGGCGACTTTATTTTTGTAGCGCCGTTCAAAATCCAACAACACGCGCCGTTGATTGGATGTATCTCGAGCCCGTTGATAGGCTTTGGCTGTTCTCATATACGCATCTGAGATTTCTGCGCTGTCTGGATAGGCCCGTATAAATCGCTCAAACAAAGAGGCTGCCATGGTGAATTTTTGAGCTGCTTCAAAATCCAGTGCTGCCTTCAACAACGTCACTTTGTCTCCGGGAAGCGTTGAATAAATCGTCGCTGCTTTTTCAAACTGCAGCCTATGTTCAAAATAAACAGCACGTTGCTGTTTGGCGTTCTCAGCTAAAGGACTGTGGGGATACGCAGCATACAGCTTTTGAAACAGATTTTCGGCCTCGTTGTATTGGCCTGAACGATCCATCGCCATGGCTGCATTAAATAAAATTTTATCGCCATAATCAATTTTTGTGTTTCCATTTAAGATCTCAAGATACAAATCTGCTGAATGTTTAAACTCTTCGGGTGTTTTTGCATCAGCAAATAGCTTATTCGTGTACTTAAAACGAGCATGTTTCTCAATATCGGCAAAGTCTGGTGAAATATCCTGGTAGCGTTTGGCTTGCTCAGCCGCCATAAGCCATTGTTCGCTCGCCACGGAATCACCCACCAATAGGTAAGCCGCTACACGGGCTGCCTCGTGTTTAGGATACTCCTTAATCAACTGTTCAAAACGCTTTTGGGCTTCCGGAAGTTCTCCATACGAATAATAAATGCCCGCTGTCTGAAACAACAAAGATGGTACATCTGGGGCAACAGGGAATTTTTCTCTGAGCACGTCGACTGATTGGATGTAGCCCAACATGACAGGAGCCACTTTCCCCTGGAATCGGGCCTTATGAGCAAGATCCACCGTCGAAAGGTTGTAATCTGGAAAGTCATGTTTGAGTTCTTCGGCATAGGCATACACAGCATTGACAGCTGCTTTTTCGCGATATTCTGTTTCCCAAGGCCAATCGCGTACTTGCTCGAACCCAATACTGGCATAATGAAAGAGCTTCGCATCAAACGCTGATTCCGAGTAATAAAATAGGACCTGGTCGAGCGTATTGTCTTCAGGGAAGTGATTAATAAACAAGGCATAGTCTTCCATGGAATCTTTAAACAACTTTACATCTTGTGTTTTTTTGGCCTCAGTATGTATTACAAGACTCAAGTCCAGCAAGGCGCGCTGGACAGCTTCACGGGCATCCGAATTATTAATATATTGGACAATCAAGCTCTTTTTAACTGCCGGACTGGAAGTTAAATCGAGAACCCTCAGGTCTAGTTCTTGATTCTTTGGGTTTTTAGGATCCAAGGCGATGGCCTCCTGAAGAGCTTTTGCAGCCTCTTCATTCTTATCTGCCTTGGCCAACAAATTGCCCAAATGGATCCAAACAGCACGCACCCAGTCTCGAGAAACAATTTTTGGAAATGAGGCATGACCATCAAACAACGAAACCGCCACATAACGGGCTGCCTCTTGTTTCAAAATATCGCTGGCTGAAGAATCCATGTCGAGCAATCGAACAAATAGATTAATCGCTTCTGAATATCTATTTTGCAAATAATTCACCCAGGCCAACTTATACAATGCCTTCGTATAAAATGGAGTTTGTGGATTTTCTAAAATTTGCTTAAAATAGAGCGATGCTGTTTCATACTCTTTTTTTTCAAAATAGATTTCTGCCAGCCTAAATCGGACTTCTTCTAAGTAAGCACTCTTTGAAAAATGATTCAGAAATTCCTGGAAAGTCTTAGCGGCCTGCTCTGTCTGCTCATGATACAAGTACGAAACTCCCAGCAAATAATAGGCAGCATCTACTCGATTACTATTCGGATTCTCCTGAATAAATCTTTGACAAAACAGGATACTCTTCGGCAAATCAACATCAAAATACAAATCGGCAATTGATAATAAAATTGTGCTTTTCTTGGCCGTGTCTGGGTGATCTTTCAAAAAATATTCTAGTTTTTGCAGGGCAGTTTCTTTTTCCGCTGCTTCTTTCTCCTTAAGAGGAACCAAAGCATTGTCATAATATTGAGCTATCACGTTGATACGCTCTTGGTGAACTTCTTTCTGAACCTCCCGTGTTTCTCTCTGAATCACTTCAAAGTCTTGGGCCAACAAACTAAAACTGAGCACGGCCAATGTTATCATCATGGCTTAAAGGCCTCCTCAGCTCGCCTTAATTCGGCTGCCTTGGTCTGTTCAATTTGCGCAATTCTGTTTCTCAATTTAAGGCGCTCTCCGGCCCCACTCCGTATCGCCACCTGGTCAGCTTCATGAATTCGCTCATCTAGCTTGGCCAACCAGACTGGCTTTGCCTCTTCAAGCGCGCGTTTGGATGTATCGGCGTAGTTCTCTTTGAGATTTCGAAGCTCGACCCGCAATCCTGTCAAAAGAAGATTGGCTTGCTTGAATTTATCCAATTTTTCTTGAAACTCTTCGTCAATTAAATCAATTTTAAATATTTCATATTCAAGATTCGTATCATTCCATAAATTTTCAAGCTCGGCTATTTTATTTTGAAGCGCCCAGAGTTGAGCCACTTCTGGTTGGGCAAGCACCCATGGGTCCATGAATAACTCGGGGTTATTCTCCGCAATCTTCTTTTGGGTTGCCAAGACATTGTCTTGGTTTGCTTTCAAATAAACCCGTGCTTCGTCATTTTTATCTTCACGAATCAGAATGTCACTTTTGAGGCCAAGATCCGAGGCATGACGCTCAGCAGCCTGGTAATAGCTTTGCGCTTTTTTTAAATCAGGGCTCAGGTCACCCGCACGCAGCTGTACCCAAGCGAGTTCATCCGGGTAGTTCAGGGTTTCATACAACGCGATCGACTTTTCGACCTGGTCTTGTTCATAAAGAAGGCGGGCTTTTGTAAGCTTGGCCAGCTGGGCCAATTCTGAATTTAGGCTTCCAGACAGGCCCGTCAAAAGTTGAACAGCCTGGTCGATCTGACCCTGACGTGCCAACACCGCCGCCTTGATATAAGTTGCACGGTCTTCGTAATCCGGCGAGGTCATGAGCAGGTCAAGTTCTGGAAGTGCCCTGGCATCATAGCCATTCAAAAACAACTGTCTGGCGTGGATATAGCGAACGAAATCGGGGGGCGAGATAATTCTTTGGTAATATTTTTCCAGCTCGGGGAAATTATTAAAACGATCCTCGAGCTGAACCATCCTATATAAGCTGGTGGGATCCGAGAGCATTTTAAAATGCTCGGCAGCTGCCAAATAATTTCCCAGCTCAAACTCACAATGAGCCGCCAACGTCAGGACTTCAGAATCTTTCGAGTTCAGCAAAGGCGCCAGCAGAATCAATGCCTCCGAGTAATTGCGCTCTTCGAATTGGAGCCGTGCTTGAACGAGGCGCCCTGCCATGGAAACTGAATCATAAGCCCACAATGAACTGCAAACCAAAATGCTCATGCTGATGAATCTAAAAATCATAGAGCCTCTTGATCAACTTGAACCTTTTTATTATTGGTGAGAACAATCGACGTTTTAAACCCTGGTTGTGTCGCTAACTTGGTTTTGAACTTTGCTGTCAATGCGGGCCTTCCGGCGCCTTCAAAACGCAGAGTAGCCTTCAGGTCGTGATTTCCAGGCGCGGCTGCCCCCTCAAACAAAACAAGCCCAAGTTTGCCCTCAGTCCCTACAGCAGCATTTTTCAAGTGTTTTCCATCTAAGACAAGTTCGTGGCTCGCTAACTGATAGCCTGGATCAAGCTCTTTGCCCGCATAGATGACCAGGGAAGTATCCGTCGAAGGGGAGCCCGGCAGCAAGTGAGGCATGTCGGATACCGGCAGAACGGAGCGGCCATTTTGTGTATGTGGAACCAACCTGGTATCATACTTTAGGTCCAGAGGTTTTTTTTCTTGGTTCGTGGCAAAAGAAATCACATCGACATAAGTTGTATGCCCGGGCTTTAACTCAACATCTATTTCGCCCATGACGGGATATTTCTTTTCGTTCAAGTATGTGAAAATTAGGCTGTTCTGAGAGTATTTTTTTTCAACCTTAATAACATGTTTTCCTTCTTTCACAAAACCGTCAAAAATAATTGGTTTTAGTGGGTCTTCCTTGGTTACAAAAGCAATCTCGTGATCATCCATATAGTAGCGTGCTTCTTGAAATGAAAATTTGTTCCCAACTTCTGTTATGGCTTTAACAATCAGCCGTGCATCCGTATCAAAATCACCCGTAACAGTTTTTTTTAGGAGCTCTAATTCAGCTCTTTGGGTCACTATTTTTTGGTTCAAACTGGACAGGCGCTGCTCTAAGTTTTGGATTCTATCGAGCTGAATCGTCTTATTGTTTGGAATAGCGAGCGGATCTGCTGCATAAAGATGATTCAGCAAAAAAAGCGTCAAAACAAAGCAGTTTCTCATCAGTTTCATTTCCTTAGGCTAATCGGTCTATTGGGCAAAATTCAAATGGTTGTTACTAAAATCCTCTGCGAAGCGCCATGGCCCGGGACAGCGTCAGACGATCGGCAAATTGCAAATCCCCCCCGACCGGCACCCCTGAGGCAATGCGCGTCACTTTAATTAAATGATTTTGAAGTTCTTGGGCCAAATACAAAGCCGTCGCTTCTCCCTCGACAGTCGAAGGGGTCGCCAAAATAATCTCACTAATTTCACTCTGCTTGAGGCGCTCAAATAAACTCGCAATACGTAAATCCTGTGGCCCAATGCCTTCCATGGGTGCCAACACACCATGCAGTACATGGTAGAAGCCTCTGAACTCGCTGGTGGCCTCTAGGGCCATTAAGTCCTGCACCCGAGCCACGACGCACAAAATTTTCGAATCTCGGGAGACAGAACGACAAATCGAACACCGTGCACCGTCTGCTGTGATCATATGACAGAGTTCACACTCGGCAACTTTTTGTTCCAATTGGACCAAGGCCTCAGACAATAGGCCAATCAAATTTTTGTCCTGGGCTATCAAATGCAACACGAGCCTTAAAGCTGTTCGCTCACCAATGCCCGGCAATTTGGCAAACTGTTCAATCGTATGTTGGATGGGGTCCAGGCTCATGACATCATATTGCTCTCTGGGCGTTCCTATGGCATTAAAACGGGATCTTGGCAAATCTAACTCCCGAAGGCATCTTACTGGTCGACAAGCCCAAAGGGCTTACTTCTTTCGACATCGTTGCCCAGACGCGTCGACAGTTTAAGCTCAAAGCGGTCGGTCACACGGGCACTCTTGATCCATTTGCCACAGGCTTGTTGGTCTTGCTATTAGGTCGTTATACACGTTTGTGTGATTATTTGACTGCCCAAGACAAAACTTACGAGGCCGAGATTTGCTTTGGGGTCGGGACAGACACGGACGACTGCGAAGGTCAGGTGATTGCCACTGGAGACGCTTCGCACTTAACGCCTGATTTAATCCATACAGCCTTGCAAAGCTTTTTAGGCGAGCAGCTCCAAATTCCCCCGCAATACTCAGCAATTTCGATTGGGGGAGAAAGAGCTTACAAAAAAGCGCGGCGCGGAGAAGTGGTTGATTTGGCGGCTCGGCCAATCATGATTTACGAGATTTCAGAAATTCCCCCCTTTGAAAAAGGGGGGTCAGGGGGGATTTTTTTCAGCATTCGCTTGCGCGTCTCAAAGGGCACCTACATACGAGCCATCGCTCGGGACTTAGGTGCCAAGCTCGGTGTCCCAGCGCACTTAACTAATTTGCGTCGCATTGCTTCAGGGTCATACAAAGTCTCTGAATGCTCTCCTGAACTTAAAACCGGTATTCAGGCAATTAGAGACTTACCACTCATATCTATAGATCAGCTGACTGCAGATGCGTTAAAAAAAGGCCAACGGCCCGCCTACGCACTATGTGCTTCGGCGGACGCAGCCCTGGCCCATTTAGGCGAAGAACCGATTGCGCTGGTACGCGTAGAGCAGGGCAGGCTCTTGCCTGTCCGTGGGTTTTAGGAGATCACAAAATAGTAAAAAAACATCCAAAACCTGGCTTGACAGCCTACACAGATCATCTTAAAGCCCTGCGGACTATACAAGAACCCCTGGGTTTCCGAGCTTTGCCCCCCCTAACTTGGGGCTCATGGGGTTCTTGTCTGGTTTTTTGAAACGCGGAGTATTCCCATCACATGGTCACTGAAATCCAACAGAACTTCGCAACACGGAAAAATTTCGCTAAAATTCAAACCAAGCTTCAGATCCCCAGTCTGATCGACATCCAACGCAACAGCTATGAAAAGTTTTTGCAAGCCGATGTTCCTTGGGCAGCACGCGATAATTCCGGTTTGCAAGCCGTATTCCAATCCGTTTTCCCAATCAAAGATTACAATGAGACGGCCTCTCTAGAGTTTGTAGGCTATCATTTTGACCGACCCAAATACGATGTCGACGAGTGTCGTTCCCGTGGAATGACCTACGCCGCCCCCATTCGGGTGGTCGTTCGTTTGGTGATCTGGGACAAGGACGAAGCCGCTGGCACTCAGTCTATTCGAGATGTCAAAGAGCAGGAAGTTTATTTCGGCGAAGTGCCTCTGATGACCGACTTCGGGACCTTTATTGTCAACGGTACCGAACGTGTGGTGGTCTCACAGCTACACAGAAGCCCAGGCGTGTTTTTTGACAGTGATCGCGGTCGAACACACTCTTCTGGAAAACTCTTATACAACGCTCGGATTATCCCCTACAGAGGCTCCTGGCTGGACTTTGAGTTTGATCATAAAGATTTAATTTATTGCCGAATTGACCGCCGTCGTAAATTCTTGGCGACGATTCTGCTCAAGGCTTTGGGCTATTCAACCGAAGAACTCTTGGCTTATTTCTACAAGACCGAAGTCTTGTTACTGGGCAAGACTTTTTCGAAAGTCGCTGACTATGAGCTGCTTTTGGGCCAGCGCGCCACCAAAGACATCATGCACCCCAAGACCGAAGAGGTCTTGGTTCGCAAAAATCGTAAGTTCACGAAGCTGTCGATTCAAAAGATGCAAGAAGCTGGCATTAAAACGCTGCATTTAGAAGACGAGGAAGTCACGGGGCTGATTTCAGCCAAAGACATTGTCGACAAAAAATCGGGCGAGGTTTTGTTGGAATGCAACGAGACCCTCACGCTCAAAAAGCTTGAAGCGCTTCAAGTAGCAGGTCTCAAACAAATCGACGTCTTGTTTATCGATGGTTTGAACGTCGGTTCTTATCTGCGCGACACCATCGCCCAAGATAAGGTCAATAACCGCGAAGAGGCTCTCTTAGAGCTCTATCGCCGCATGCGTCCGGGTGATCCTCCAACCTTGGAGACGGCTGAAAACTTGTTCAACAACTTGTTTTTCAATCCCGAACGCTATGATTTGTCTGAAGTCGGCAGGCTCAAATTTAATCATAAATTTAGCCTCGATGAGCCGCTTACCAACCGGGTACTCACCAAGCGTGATATTCTCGAAGTCGTCAAATATTTGATCGAGCTTCGCAACGGCAACGGCTCCCTCGATGATATCGATCACCTAGGCAATCGCCGTGTTCGAGCTGTTGGCGAGCTAATTGAGAACCAATATCGCATTGGCTTGGTCCGCATGGAGCGAGCGATCAAAGAGCGCATGAGCGTTCAAGAAGTTGAAACCCTCATGCCGCACGACTTGGTCAATAATAAACCAGTCGCAGCGGTCGTGAAAGAATTTTTTGGATCTTCGCAACTCTCGCAGTTCATGGATCAAACCAACCCATTGTCTGAAATCACGCACAAGCGTCGGCTTTCAGCATTAGGGCCTGGTGGACTCACACGTGAGCGCGCAGGCTTTGAAGTCCGTGACGTTCACACCACCCACTATGGTCGTATTTGCCCCATTGAAACGCCAGAAGGCCAGAATATTGGTTTGATCGCTTCTTTGTCGACTTTTGCACGCGTGAACGATTACGGGTTTGTGGAAACACCGTATCGCCGTGTCAAAAATGGCCGAGTCACCGACGACATCGAGTATTTCTCCGCGCTTCAAGAAGAAAACGAAGTTATTGCTCAGGCAAACTCCAAAGTCGATCCAAAGACTGGTGCTTTTCTCGATACGTTCGTGCAAGTGCGTAAGG
>JAHFEF010000022.1 GCA_023248545.1 Myxococcales bacterium
TGAGTGCTCTGCCAATGGTTCTGCGCGAGCATCCGAACTGCTCGGCCAGTGTGGCTTGGCGAATGGGTAATTCTGTGCTGTTTTGATTCTGTAACCAGGTTAAAATCTTTTGAGCTCTTTCAGACATCAGTTCTCGCTCCTGTCAGGGTTTGACAAGTTGAGGCCGAGAAACTAATTTGTTTTTCGACCTTAGTGGTCGCCGTTCTTCTCCAAAACTGCCAGTCGCGGAGAAGGCGGCTTGCTTGCAAACGCACCATGCGTCTACAAGAAGAGTCTATGCTAAAACAAACTCGTTTTAAAAAGCCATCAAAATTTTAAAAGGTGGACAGAAGATGGCTAAATCCGCGGAGCGGAGACATTTCATAGAGCCCGGGGTGTCAACCCCGGGTGGTTTTAGCGCCGTTCCAAAGAAACCGGCCTATTTTCCATGGCACAATCGCATAGCGAGCATACCAATAGTCAGTATCAGGCAGTATCTTATCGGCGATATCAAGTATTTTGGACTCTACGGCAGCAGGAAGACGGGTCAACAGTTGCAGGCCAGCGTAAGCTTTGGAGTACCAGTGTGATTCTGGATTGTTCAGCGTTGTTATAAGCTGCTGCCCAGCTTGGGCTATTGTTTTTCTAAGCCGCGCCCATTCTTGCGCAGCCTCGGGCTCGCCGAGCAACGTAGCAATCAGGTCGGCTTCCCAGTCTACGAAAAATCCAGACAGGACTTTTTCTTTGGCATAGTCTTTGAGTGGATCGAAGAGACTTGGTGAGTCAGCAGGTTTTTGTTCCTCGTTTTCGGGGGGCTTATTCAGAAATGACCTGAGAGCATAGGTTCCAAGATCCATCAATCGCTGTGTTTTCTTGGTCAGATCTGTTTCTGAGATCCAAGCTTTGCGTTGCTCGATCCACTTTGCTTTGGCGTCGGGGTTGCCCAGCAGGTCAGCAATCTTATTGCTCTCAAAATCTAAGAATGTTCCTGAAAGAATGCTGTCTAGGGCTGGCCTGCCGTGCATGAGGGCGATCGGGGCAGCAAAATCAGCAAGCTGGATGAGCTTCGTAGACTTTTCAGTTCGGAGGCGAATCCATTCTTGCTTGGCTTCTGGTTTGTCGAGCAGTTTCGCGATTTGTTCGGCTTCCCAATCCACGAAAAATCCAGACGAAATTTTGTCCTTAAAATAGGCAACATAAGGATTCTCGGGTTCAGCAGGCTGACTCGTGTTGCTGGTATTGTCGGTATTACCAGCAGGTTGTTTTGATTGCTCAGGGAGCTTTGTAAGCAGCGCTGGCAAAACCAAGAGGAGCATTTGATAGAATTTGGCTTTTTTCTGGACAACATCTGTTTCAGCGGCCCATGCGTTTCTGAGGTTCATCCATTGGTCTTTGATTTCTGCCTTGTTTAGGAACGCCACCAATTGCTCGCCTTCCCACTGAGCTGCCTGCGCTTCCAAAATAATTCCATCCAAGAGAGATTTCTGTGTCTCGACGCTCATTTCGTCGATCAGAACCAACAAATTATTAACATAAGTATCCTGAGCAATGTGATGCAGACTTGCTGAGCCTTTGAATTCAAGATTTTTATAGATATTATTCAGCATTCCCAGCGTACGCTTGAAGGCCATCAAAAAACCTGGAATCGCGAGGCCATTTTCTAAGAGAACGTCCATGGCCTTGCCAATTTTTTCAGGCGGGGAGTTTTCTCGATTTTCTTTACTAAATGCCGTTTGAGTCAATAAGACTTCAATATCGCCCAAGTTTGTATTTTCCGGATACAACGCTTTCAAGAAATCACTCGGAGAATTATGTATTTTGGCAGCGCTCAAAAAAATATTTTTAAGACGCTGTCGTTTATCTTGTGTCAAAGCATGCGCATTGCCAAAGTCGATCAACACAACTTTAATTTGGCCCTGATTCACAGCTTCTTGAACTTGGTCACGGGTGGGATCTTGGCCAAGATCTAAGCCTGGTGCGAACTTAACCATGAGATTTCCATCGTGAAGGTCACCATGAAAAAAGGCGTTTTCTTGGGCAAACAAAGCCTGCTGCATGAACTTACGAGTGACTTTTTCCCATAAAATACTCTTGGCAAGCTTTTCTAACTTGGTTTCACCCAGCTGCTTGAATGTCTTGCCGTCCACAAACTCCATCGCAAAATATCTTTGGCTATTGGGGAAGGTCTCGACAGGCCGAACCACTTCGACTTGCGAGCTGTTCTCATACGCCGTAATGCCCTGTTTGATTTTGGTCAGCTCAGTTCGGTAATCGAGTTCTTCAGCAATCTGATCGGCAATTTGATCAAAGCTTTCTTTTAATGCCGGCAAGAGCGCTTGATTTTTGAAAAACGCGCGCTCTCGTTTGGCAATTTCTTCGATGCCAGGACGCATAAACTTGACCACGATGGGTTTGCCATTCGATTTGTCTCGGGCCAAGAAAGCTTCGCCCACACTGGCGGCTCCCAAAGAACGAACAAGCTCCAAGTCGACGCCTTTTTCGCGCAGTTCTGCCAGATAAGTATCTAAGTGGAACTTGTGAATAGACGGCAGTGCGCTTTTTACTTCCATCAGGCCTTTTTTAAGCTCCATTAATTGAGCATCATTGCCAGGCTCTAGGTAGTCAGCCATGAGCTGTAAGTATTTTTGAAAAAACGGTCCCGAAGCATAGACCCAGTTCAAGAGTGACTGAGTAGGGGTGCTGTCTGCTTTCAAATTGCGCATTGCAAAAGCCAAAATGCGTTTTTTGTCTTCTAGGCTTAAATCTGGGAAATAGTTGTTTAAGATTTTCTGGAAAAACTCTGTCCAGGCAGTCCCAAGTTTTGGAATTTTGATGGCTTTGAGTTGCTGAAGCTCGAATTTGAAATCTCGGACGGCCTTTTCAATGTCTTCTTGATTCCGAGCAAAGTAAGAATCTTCCTGAGAGTAGAGAACTTTTAGAATGGTTTCGAGAGAATGGCCTTTCAGCTTTTCAAAGTCTTTGGGGATAATCTTGGTAATTTCAGCAGGAATCCCCGATTTTTCCAGAGATTCTGGGCTGTTAATAATGAAATAAAGGGCTTCCAAGTGTTTTAAGCAGGCTTCTTTAAATGGAATTGCCGGTTTATCTGGACCTGGGAGAGGATCCAAAGTATCTGCAAAAAAACTCCGGATCTCCTGTGTTCTTTGGTCCTGGGTTCTACCTAGTGGGTGATTCCCACAGCCAGCCAGTGCTAATCCTATTAATAGTATAATAAATCGCATTAGATGCTATGATACAGAGTTATTGCTTCTTGGCAACCCAGTGGACCCATGCCGAAAAGGCGAAAAACAGGAGAATCCCAATAGCCGCCCCAGTGATATCCGCAAACCAATCGGCCACATCGGAGCTTCTAGAAGGCGTAAAACGCTGGTGAATTTCGTCAATAAATCCGTAAAAACCCGTTAAAATCCAGGCCTCTAGGAAGCTTGAGACGCTTAAGGAGCGCTTTCGGACCACTGAACCAAGAGCTGCCGCGGCACCCACTGCTGCAAAAGCAATCGTGTGCAGTATTTTGTCCGATCCTGGAAATCTAAAACACTCCGGAACAGGCGGATTGCTCATGCTGGAAACCCAAAATATGATGCCGCACAAGATAAAAAACGGCACGTAATAGATTGCAGCCCAGAGAGACCGGTGTAATGTAGCAGACATAGGATTCACCATATGATTGCGTATCTGACCGGTCAACTACGGGTTAAAAATTTGAAGACAGCGGTGATTGTGACAGCCGGGGTGGGGTATCGGGTTTCAATGCCATTGTCCGATCTGTCTGCCCTGGGCGAAGCAGGTCAGCAGGTGTCTGTGCATGTACACACCCATGTGCGGGAAGATGCGCTCGAACTGTTTGGCTTTTTGTCTGAAAATAGCTTGGTCTTTTTTGAACAACTCATCGGCGTTTCAGGCATTGGGCCCAAAATGGCGCTGGGTATTTTGTCTGGCATGGAGACTGCTGAGTTAGCCGATACGCTCGGATCGGGCGATCATGTGAAGCTGACAAAGATTCCGGGCATCGGCCCTAAAATGGCACAGCGCTTGGTGCTGGAACTCAAAGACAAGATGAAGTTTGCGACCCCTACCTGGGCTTCTGGTGGCGTATTGTCAGACTTACGCTCGGCGATTTCTAATCTGGGTTATAAGTCCAACCAAGTGGACAAAGCCATCAAATCGGTTGAGCATTTGGCCAAACAGAACCAGCCCTTGGGCGATTTGCTCCGAGAAGCGCTTCGTGAGATACACGCATGAGTGACTTATCACCCGAAAGTTTCGAAGACGATATCCTCGAACAGAGCCTCCGGCCGAAGGCTTTTGATGATTATGTTGGCCAGGTTCAGCTAATCGATAATCTTAAAATCTTTGCCCAAGCAGCCAGACTCAGAAGCGAGCCACTCGATCACATTTTGCTGTCAGGTCCACCCGGGTTGGGTAAGACAACGCTGGCTCATATTTTAGCGCGTGAACTGGGTAGCCAAATCTTTGTAACTTCTGGCCCGGCGCTTGAAAAAAAAGGTGATTTGGCCGGCTTGCTGACGAATTTAAACAGTGGCGATATCTTGTTTATCGATGAAATTCACCGATTACACAGTGTTGTCGAAGAAAATTTATACCCCGCCATGGAAGATTTCAGATTCGATGTGATCATTGGTGAAGGCGCCCATGCCCGTAGCATTGGGCTTAATATTAAGCCGTTTACATTGATTGGGGCTACCACCAAGACAGGCTTGCTGACTTCGCCACTCAGGGACCGATTTGGGTTTTCGGCCAGGTTAGAATTTTATGCCGTGGGCGATCTGACAAAAATTATTACGCGGTCGGCACAAATTTTGAACATCGAGATGGATCAAAGTGCCGCGCACGAGATTGCTCAAAGAAGCCGTGGAACGCCTAGAATCGCAAACAGATTGCTGCGCAGGGTCCGCGATTTTGCACAGGTTTTACACGAAGGTAAGATTAGCCCCGAGATTGCGTCTACAGCTTTGGCTCGCCTAGGCATAGAGCCTAATGGTCTTGACCAAATGGATCGCAAGATTCTGACTTTCCTGGTCGATACCTACGAAGGTCAGCCGGTCGGCTTAGAAACATTAGCGGCCGCATTGGGTGAGTCCTCGAGTACGTTGGAAGATGTTTACGAGCCTTATTTGTTACAAGAGGGCTATCTAATGCGTACCCCTAGAGGGCGCGTAGCGACGCTCAAAGCCTATGAGCAGTTTGGGAGGATGAAGGCTTAGAATGCGGCAGGCAATCTTGTGTTTTTTATTTGCTTTTGGGGGCTATTCTAGCTCCGATGAGCCGCCTGGATTGGTTTGGCTTGGGCATCAAAAAGGTCCGATCTGTGGAGGTATTTTAATCGAGCCCGACATCGTTGTGACCGCGAAAACGTGTCTGGAGTCTTACGTCGAAGTAATTTGGCCATTCAAAAGCAAATCGGATCACATTCGTCGGCATACCAAAGCTGATTTGGCGATACTGATTCTCGAAAATTCATACCCGAATACAGTGCAGAGAATCCATATTAGCGAACTGGGCAACCTCAAACGAATGCTGCCAATATATTTCACAGATAAAAGACATCAGGTGAAAACCTGGATTCATGCCATGGATGAAGACAGTGCAGAGTTTACGCCGTATTTATCTCAGGAATCTTTGTTGAAAGGTTCACCCGTGTGGACCGATTTGGAGAGCGGGGGACCTCGAGTGATTGGCATGATGATTGAAGAACGAAAAGCCCTGCGACTGGATCCCTATTTTAACTACATGACGACAGAGATCGATCTGGGCCGTGAAAAAAGACGGCTTGCGCCGTCAAACAGCACCGAGGACCCGCTGCCGCCAGTTCAAAAGCCAGCGATTAAGATTCCCGCTCAGGTGCTTGCAGAGCCCTCAAAACCAGAATCTACCCCAGAGCCTCAAGTAGAGCCGAGGGTAGAACCCAGTGCTGGTCCGGCTCCAATTCTTACCCCAGCCTCAGTCCCCACTCGCCCCCCGGAGAGCTTAGGCTGTTCTTGCTCACAGGTCAGACGCTGAAACTTTGGGATTGCCCCGGGCCTTTTCCGCAAGAGCCAGTGCTTTTTTGACCTCTTCTATTTTGCTGGTCAATTGTTGTTCCACGAGCCCGAGTGCATCCAGTAAAGATTGTCTGATCTTGGGTGTTACGAGGCTAGATTGGAGAAGATTTTCAAATTTTGTTTTGGTGCGTTCTTTCCAGGCGGCATACGTTTCGTCGAGAGATTGAGCAATCTGTTCAGCGGTTTTTTCACCTTTTTCAAATTCTGAACTGTGCTCTTTGATGATGGTTTCTATTGCCTGTACGGCGTCTTCAAAAGAAAAAGCATGGCTTTGAACTGCGAAGCTAAGACAAGCGACCAGGGCGAGTGTGAAACGAAACATAATGGTTTCTCCTTTGAATCTCTAACGTGCCTTGTGGTAGATTTATTCTATGTTTAAAAGGATTTTTGTATTTTGTATTTCGATGTTAAGTTTTTATTCGCAGGCTCACCCAGATTTTGATTCAATCTTGAACCATTTTAAAGGAGCCCAGGTGAGTTTCTTGGCTGCATCGTCAAAAACGCATCAAATTATCGCCGAACACAACGCGAACCTGCTGCTCAATCCAGCCAGCAATGTGAAACTAATTACAACACTGGCTGCACTCGAAATTTTACATCCTGAGTATCGCTTCAAGACCGAATATATTGCCACAGGTCCCATTAAATCAGGTGTTTTACAAGGAAACTTGCTGGTCAAGGGTTATGGGGACCCCAGTATTACGAATGAGCGTCTTCAAAAAGTGGCTCGAGAAATTAGGCTGTTTGGCATACGGTCCATTCAAGGAACGGTCCTCTTAGACGAAAGCTATTTCGGGGGCGAGACCGTTCCGAAGGGCTGGGAGTCAGAAAAAGACTGCCATAAGCTTTATGCGGCTCCCTTGAGTGCCCTCTCGCTGAACCACAACACGGTAACCCTCTTGGTGAAGCCAGGTGATGTTGGGGAAGAGGCCATTTGTGTGCCCGATCCGCCGGCAGACTATTTTAAAGTGAACGGTCAAATCAAAACGGTTTTTAAACGTGGACGGCCCAAAATAGGGGTTTTCGATGCGGGCAACCAGATGCGGATCTCTTTAGGGGGGACACTCAATGCGCACTTGCCCTATGGCCAGCTAAAAAAACGCATTTATAACCCACTGCGCTATTTCGAGTCGGTTTTTACGTATTTTTTGAAAAAAGAAGGAATCGAAATCGAGGGGCGCCCCCTTGGGTTTTTGGAGTCTCGGATGATTCTGACCGACAAATCGCCTATTTTGTCTCAGATTGTTGCTGAGACAAACAAGACGTCTAGCAATTTTATGGCCGAAATGTTGGTGAAGGCCATCGCTGGAAAAGTCAGTGTTCCTGCCAAATTTGAGAATGGCCTTCTGGAAATCAAAAAATTTCTAGAAGACAAAGTGGGACTCAAGAAAAACAGCTTTGTTCTGGCCAATGGCTCTGGCCTCGGCATTTATAATCGTTTTAGTGCCCGCCAATTTGTCATGGTGCTCGAATATGCGCAGCGTGATTTTGAAGTATCTTCAGATTTCATCAGTTCTTTAGGCGTTGCTGGAACTCAGGGAACTTTGTCCAAACGCATGCGTCAAGAACCCGCTTTGCGCAGTCTCAAGGCAAAAACGGGAACCTTGGCCGGGGTCAGTTCGCTCTCTGGTTATGTGGATACAGAGGGTGATGACACCATGATATTTTCAATTTTGGTGCAGGGCAAACCCAGGGCGATGTGCAAAGCCCGTTGGTTAGAAGATCGTATTGGCAATTCTCTGGCAAGGCTGCATACTGCGGCTCCCAGTGGTATTGCAGCGGAAGATTCGGAAGAGCTGGAAGAAGACGAACTGGATGAACTGTCGGGAGGATGAGCTTTGCGTTATTTATGTCTGTTAGGGTTTGTCGGGGCTGTTCTCAATGCCCAAAGCGTGAATCTCTCCGATTCGTATCCGAAGTTTAATATCAGCGACCAGCCTCAGACCGATGTGTTCCCGAGGCCAGATATTTTGTTGCCGAATATTGCTTTTTGGAAGCGAATCTATGGGGAACTGACGAGCAATCAAATTATTTTTTCGGACTATGACGATTTGAGCCTGGTTTACTGTATTATCGATGTGCCCAGTGCTGGCAAAGCCAGAGAGCATGCGATTAAAAAAACCAAACAAGAACTGGTTGCCGTACTCAAAGAACTAGATACTTGTCAGCCTGAGTCAGCCGATGACTTAAAGGGTTTTGCAAAAGAAGTCTATTTAGCGCTTCAAGATAATCCCAGACCTGACAAATATCGTCGAGGAGAGAATATAAGAGCCCAAAATGGTCTTCGAAATCAATTCGAAGAGGGTTACCGACGCTCTGGGGCGCATGAACAAGAAATCAAAGCACGTCTTCGAAACGCTGGGTTGCCCGAAGAATTAATCGGTATCGTATTTGTAGAGAGTTTATTTCACCCGAAATCTAAATCCAGCGTAGGGGCTACAGGAATCTGGCAGTTTATGAAGCGCACGGCGCATGAGTTCATGCGGGTCAATCAATTGGTTGACGAGCGACAAGATCCCATTGTTTCTACTGAAGCAGCGATTAAATATATTAAATCTGCGATGGGCGTGTTGCAGGAGTGGCCTCTTGTGATCACTTCTTATAACTATGGCCGGGGCGGCATGGCGAAGGCCGTTGAAATGGTCGGCTCCAGAGATTTCGAAGAGATCTTAAAAAATTATCAAAACCCGAGATTTGGTTTTGCGGCTCGAAATTATTACGCTGAGTTTTTGGCGGCGGTCGATATTTATAAACAAGCCGATCAAATTTTCCCCGAAGTAGAGCCTGTCTCAGGATGGGCCTATGAAATTATCGAATTGCCTAAAGCGATCTCAGTCCATGATTTGCTTTCGACTAAATTTATAGAAGCCGTTTGGCTCAAGACGTATAATCCGGCTTTGACCAAATATGCGCACAAAGGCGTTCAGATATTGCCGAAGGGGTTCACGTTGCGCGTACCTCCCGATGAGAAAGAAAGACTTGAAAGACGAATCGCTTATTTACCGGAGCGCAAGCAAAAAAAATCGCGTAGGCGCCCCAGCACCTGCAAATTTACCGAACTCCCAGCGGCGGTAACAGATTAATATGCGCGCCCCCCAAGCCAAATTAGCGCATCTGGAGGTCTGTTTAGGCCCAGAATGCGAATATCAAAAATCTGCTGGTTTTGATCAAGTAGAGCTCATAAATCAAGCGGCTTGTGATATCTCTTTAGGTTCAACCTCTATTGAAACCCAATTTCTGGGCAAAAAACTCAAAGCGCCACTCATGATTGCCCCTATGACTGGGGGCATCGAACGGGGGCATGAGTTAAATAAACTTTGGGCCAAAGCCGCCGAGCATTTTGGCATTGCGTTTGGTGTAGGCAGTCAGCGGGTGGCGCTCGAGAGTCCAGAGCTTTCCAAGACTTATCAGGTCAGAAGATATGCTCCCAATGCATTGATTTTTGCAAATCTAGGTGCAGCGCAAATCTCGCAAGGCCTGAGCTTGGATCTGGTTCAAAAAGCGATTGATATGGTCGAGGCCGATGCTTTGTTCATCCATTTTAACGCTGTCCAAGAAGCCTGCCAAGACGGCGATGTAGACTATCGAGATTTATCAAAAAATATGACCCAGCTGTGTGAGCACTATGCCAAGCAAAATTTCCCCGTGTTTGCCCGCGAAGTTTGTTTTGGGTTAAGCCCCGAGGCCACGCGGCGCCTGCTCAATATGGGAGTAGCGGGGATAGACTGCGCGGGCGCTGGTGGAACTTCCTGGGCCAAAGTCGAAGCATTGTGTGCCAAGACGGAACGTCGGCGTAAAATGGGGTTTCGATTTGGAGAATGGGGCATTCCCACGGCTGAATCTATTCGGAATGTTCGACAAGTATCCCAAGAGATTCCATTGATAGCGACGGGCGGAATCAGAACGGGCCAAGATATTGCGAAAGCGCTTAGCCTAGGGGCCAATTTGGCTTCGATGGCCCGGCCCATGTTGCTCGCAGCACATGTAGGCGAAGCAGCGCTATTTGAGTTGATAGAAGATCTGCTTTTGGAGCTTAAAATAACTTTGTTTGCGTCGCACCGGGAGTAGCAGATGTGGTGGATGTTCGTTGTTTTGTTCTTGTCATTGCCCATTTGGCTGTTGACACAGATGCCATGGGGTCTCTCTGTGGGGATCTTCCCACCGGGTGGCAACTCAGGGGAAACCAATAATAGCCCGACGTCGTGTACCCAGGATTCAGATTGCCCCAGCGGCACGGCTGGGCAGGGTGGCATGTGCTTTATCCTGCCAGGCAACTCTACCGGTGCCTGTCGTTTGTGGCAGTTGACGACGACGACCACGGGGTGTGTATCACCCTGGCGTGTGCCGACGGCTCAGGAACTGGAATCGCTTTGCAGTGGCACGCCATTTACACTCCCAAACAGCGGAAACGTGCTTTGTGGGTCGAATACCAGCTATGCTCCGCAGACAAGTTGTGCGCATGCGAACACCGTATTAGGGACAACGGCGTGTTCAAGTTGTCAACCTGCTTATTTCAGGTCAGCCACCATACCCTCCAGCATTGGGGTTACATGCAAACACGACTGGCCTTACCTCGTTGTCATAGATGGGAAATTGACCGGGTCGTTGACACAATACGGGAAGAGTTTAGAGGGCTATGTGCGGCTTAGGTGCATCCAAACGAAGTGAGTGAACTGCCTTGTCAGTTGACGATCAGTTTATTAAGTAGGTCGCATGGGTTTAGTTTATACTGCGTTAGTCACTCCATTTAAATCAGATGGTTCTTTAGATGTGCAGGCATTTGAACAGCAAATAGATACTCAGTTGCAAGCAGGTATACACGGGTTGGTTGTCTGCGGTTCTACCGGCGAGGGCATTACGCTGTCAGATGCTGAGAAGGAGACGCTCTTAAAAACGGCTGTCCAGCGCGTTCAAAGTCGAGTTCCCGTGTTGATGGGCGCAGGGCATGCGAGCACGCAGATAGCGTGCTTGTGGCAACAAAAGGCACAGGATTTGGGTGCTTCTCATACGTTGCATGTGACACCCTGGTATAACAAACCAACGTCTGAGGGGCTGCTCGCACACTACGAGGCCATTGCCCAAGTTAATAATTTGCCGATTATTTTATACAATGTGCCAAGCCGCACGAATTGCAATTTGCCGGTCGACGTGATTCTCCAATTAGCTAAAGAGTTTAAGTCTATTCGGGGCCTTAAAGAATGCAATTTTGACCCATTTCGTCTTTACACGTTGTTTGCTCAGGCACCGGCTGATTTCCAATTCTTCTCTGGTGAAGATGCGTTTGTGGTGCCTTGGTTGTCGATGGGTGGGCATGGTGTGATCTCTGTTTGGTCTAATTTGGTGCCCAAATTACTGGTAGAGCTTGTGTCCAAGCCAACGCACAAGTTGGCCACTCAGATTGCTCTTTTAAGTGCTGTTTGGCCGAGCAGACCGAACCCGATTCCGATCAAAACCGCTATGGGGCTCGATAATTTCAGATTGCCTCTACTGGCGTTGCCGCCTAAAGAACGCGAAGAATTGCGGGCAAAAGTCAAGCAATTCTAGCATCGCTTCGAACTCAATGTATGCGCATTTTTTTAAAGAAACAGCAACATGCAGTAAGGCCCCCAGCGATGAGAAGGACAGCCACCCCAAGGCCTACGGATAGACCAATAATCAATTTATCTTTTTCAGAAGTCTTTGGTTCTGCAGGAGCGGCAGGGGTACTGGGAGCAGTCGTTACCGTTTGAGCATAGACCGGCAGCGTAACTGAAACTTCAAGAAAGCTTAGCATCAGAAAAAGAGTTGCACTTCTCATGCTGGGCGAACAAGCTTGGCTGGCTATTTGTTCCGAAGTTAAAACTCTGCAATGACACCGTCTACACCTTGAGCGAGCCAAGCGCGTGCCGTGTCGAGATTGTTGGCCGTCCATAGGACGATTTTAAATCCAGCCGGTGCTTGGGCCAAACAAGCATGATCGATGTTGAGTGAATCTGGCTGCAGACCCTCGGGCAGCTTAATCGGCTGGTCGGCTTCAAAGAGTAGCCCAATCGGACAATCATGCCAGACCTTTAAAAGCTCCGGCTCAAAGCTTGAAATAATCACGCTGATTCTGTTTTCATGAGCCGTTAATAAGAGGGATACCTGGTCCGCCAAATACTGCGGCGAATACGGCAAACAGCCTTTGAGTTCGATGTTAATCACGCCTCGATCAGGGACCGTATCGAGCGCTTCTTCGAGTGTCGGAACCCCGAGTTGTCGGAGCTTATCAGAATCCTGATCCCAGACAGTGCCAATGCCCACAGTTGTTCTGTTCAACGTTTCATCGTGAATAATCACGGGCACGCCGTCTGAACTGAGAAAGACATCACACTCGAAGCCATCGGCACCCAATTCGAAAGCTTTTTGAAAAGCTGCGAGGGTGTTTTCAGGAGCGAGCGACCTGGCGCCACGATGGGCCAGGATGAAAGGTTTTAGAGGCCAGTTGTACATAGGTAATAATCGGGATCTTTTCGGGACACGCGGTTTCGCAGGCTTTGCAAGCCAAACACCCGGCCTTCGCTAAAGCTTCGGCGGGCAAGAAAGAAGCAGGGGATAAAAGCATCCGCATGGGGCTGAAATTTTCTGGGCACGCAGCATCACATAATCCGCAGGTCGTACAGCGTCCCGGTTCGTGCGCAATCGCGCGCAACTCTGGCGAAACCGGCAAATAGCCTTCAGGAAAATAGTTTTGCTTAAACTGCTCAAGGCCAGATTGCTTTGTTTTCCAGTTCCACAGCTTTTTGGCAACGTGCAAGAACCCAATCCAGGCTAGAAACAATTGGGCATAGACCCATTTTAATTGACTACTTTGCACGGTCGATGATTTTTTCTTTGAAGTTTTGGCCATCGAAAGACAGCATGACAATCCGGTCTTCTTGCTTGGTCAAAATATGAGCCGGCCGAGTCCAAATGCTGGCGACGTTCTTCAATGTCTCTTTAGCGTACTGCATGTCTAAATCGACACCATCGTAAGTATGCTCGAGCAAGATTTCTGAGCGGTTTTCATAGTTTGCATCCAGCACACTGATACTGGGTTGCCCCAGATTGGTCAAGGATGCCAATAGCTTTTGCTTCACTGCGATAAAATCCCGCGATTCGATCAAGAACTCTTGACGCTTTTTGTCATAGCCATAAGAAAAATAGCCATGCTTTTGACAAAATTCGAGTGTGAAAAACTCGTCGATAAACGTGATATCGGTGTAGATTTTACGAACTTGAAAAATTTTATTACGCCCCAGACCTAGCTTTTTGTCCCAAGTTCTGCGCTCGGCCATCGAAGTGCAATTTTCCCATTCAGAGCCAAATTGACCTCGGTTCCAGCGTTCTTCGATGTTTCTAAAAAGCTCTAATCCCAGTCGGTAGGGGTTCAACTGCCCCTGCTGCATGGCCACAACCCCCGAGTGTCTATCGGCGAAATCGATGACTTCCGAAGAGTCCATGACTTTTTCGGTCATGAGCTTGGAGTGCCAATACGAGGCCCAACCCTCGTTCATGATTTTTGTCATGGCTTGGGGTGCAAAATATTGGGCTTCTTCCCAAAGAATATCCATCACATCGCGCTGCCAGCGCAGCAAAGGCGCATGGACCATGAGAAATCTCACGACATCTTTTTCAGGTTCGACGGGGAAATGTTTTTGTTTGGCCTTTTTTTCGCTGAGCTTCTTTTTTTGCGATTCGACGAAATCATCGGGGTTGACATAACGTTCCATGTATTCCCGGGCTGACGGAATTTTTAAAATCTCGTCTTCTTTGGGCGTGTCACTTTCTTCGTCTTTCACCACGGTTTTTGACTTGCGAACAATAAAATCAGAGTGCGTATCGATGCAATTATCAAGAGATAGAACACGGTCTATAAAAGTTTCAACGGGCTCAACCCCATACCAGTCCATATAACGCCGGATTCGAGTGGCATGGTTGGCCATGTCGTCGATCATGCGTCGGTTGGTGTGTCTAAAAGCCAAATTATTTTTGAAAAAATCGTTATGGGCCGTCACATGGCACATGACTAATTTTTGGTCGACCTGCGTGTTGCTCTCCATCAAATAGGCATAACAAGGGTTGTTGTTAATCACCATTTCATAGATGCGACTGAGGCCGTGCGCGTGGGTTTTGGAAAGACGCTCATACTCCATGCCCCACTTCCAATGCGGGTATCTCACGGGGAAGCCCATGTACGAGGCCACCATGTTCATTTCGTCATAATCTAATACTTCGTAGCAGCTTTTGAAAAAATCTAAGCCATAGCTGTGTGCTGTTTCTTCGACTTTGACTTGTAGGTCCGCCAATTCTTTGGTTAACAGCTTCGGCATTTATCTCCCCTGTGACAAGAACTCTTTAATTGAGTGATAAATTCCCTCTTTGTCTTTGATTTCGGACAAAGAGACTTTCTCGTGGTCTAGCAAGTGCTCCCGAAGGTCTTTAATAAACTGCCCGGATCCATAGGGTGATTCTACCTGGCCGTAGCTAAATTGATTAATCTTAGACAAAATTCTATTTTTGAGAATCCCAATGCAGAGCCGGGTGTCGTCCACGGACCAGTTGTCGCCGTCTGAAAAGTGAAACAGATAGATATTCCAGTCATCCGATGGATAGTCTTTATCAACAATATCCGCGCAGAGCTTGTAGGCCGAGCTGATCATGGTTCCGCCAGATTCTCGGGTATGGAAAAAAGTATTTCGATCCACTTCTTTGGCCACGGCGTCGTGGATAATATAGCGAGAATCGATGCCATCATAATGTCTTCTGAGCCAGGTATCGATCCAAAAAGTCTCGATTCGGACGATTTCTTTTTGTTCTTCGCCCATACTTCCCGAAACGTCCATCATGTATAGAATCACGGCATTGGATTCAGGTTTATTAATCGGTCTAAAGCTTCGATAACGCAAGTCGTCTCGGATCGGAATGATCATTGGATTGGCTGGGTCATACTTGCCAATCGAGATTTGTCGCTTCAGAGCATTCTTGAATGTGTGTTTGAAATGCTTCAGCGCTTCTGGGCCGGCCACATGAACGCCCGAATATTTCATGCGCTTGGTGTGTAAGCGTCTGTGTCCTTTGGGTTCGATTCGAGGAAGTTCCAATTCTTCGCCAAGCATATCAGCGAGTTCATCGAGCGAGACTTCCATTTCAAGCACATGCTCACCCGCTTCCGAACCGGCTTTGCCTTGCCCCCCCTCTCCTTTCTGAGGATCTCCAGAAACTGGATCTCCGACGTCTCCCTTCCCCTGAGCAACCCCACCCTGATTATTGGCGCCAAATTTAAAACGTGGCAAATCGATTTGAGGCAATGGAATGGTTATTTTCTCGTTGCCTTGTTTAGAAATAAAATCGCCGTTCTTGATATATTCTTTGAGATTTTTCTTAATGCGCCCACGGATAATGTCTTTGAATCGGCTGTGATCGTTGTATATCCGCAGGCTCATGGTTTAATCTCGTTTCGCATCACCGCGTGCAAAAATGCTGGCCACAAAGTTCAAAACGTCCGTTGCGCTTTCTTCGTTGTATCCGTAATTTTTGATCAAGCGTTGTTTAACAATATCGATCTTCTCTTGGGTTTCCCGATCGACTACATTCGAAACCATGGTTGTTAACTTGATGGTATCTTTTTGATCTTCGAACAACTTGAGTTCTAAGGCTTTGTGTAAGCGTTCGTTGGTTCGATAGTCAAACTTCTTGCCTTCGACCGCAAGCGCACCAATGTAGTTCATGATTTCGCGCCTAAAGTCCTCTTTACGTGTTTCTGGGATGTCGATTTTTTCTTCAATCGATCTCATGAGACGCTCATCGGCTTCTTCATCTTGGCCCGTGTATTTGTTTTTGACGCGTTCTTTTTGTGTGTAGGCTTTGACGTTGTCAATGTAGTTGGCGCAAAGCTTTGAAATAGCATCTTCGTCGGCCGAAATCGCCCGCTGGACTTCGTTCTTAACAATGTCTTCGTATTCCTGGCGCACAATTTGGAGCAGGTCTAAGTAGCGCTTCTTTTGTTCTTCACTGGTGATCAACGAGTGTGTTTTGAGGCCAGCCTCCAACTCGTTTAGAACCATGAACGGGTTAATGCTGGTTTCGCTGAGGTCGCTCACAAGCGAATTCGAGATTTTGTCCTGGACATATCGGGGAGAGATCCCGTCCATGCCTTCCCGACCGGATTGTTTTCGGAGCTCTTTGACGCTGTCTTCGGTGAAGCCAGCTAGGTTTTTGCCATCATAGAGCTTGAGTTTTTGGAGCAGGCTCAGCGAATAGCCCTTGGGGGGTTCCAGGCGGGTTAGGATTGCCCACATGGCGGCCATATCGACTGTGTGAGGCGCAATGTGTTTGCCCTTGATTTTTTTGTTGTTGTAATCACGGTCGTAGATTTTTTTCTCTTCCGTCAGTTTGGTAATATAGGGGATATCTATCTTAACAGTTCTATCCCGAAGCGCTTCCATGAACTCATTGGCCACAAGTTTTTTATACTCGGCCTCATTGGTATGGCCGATAATTACTTCGTCGATGTCTGTTTGAGCGAACTTTTTGGGCTTTACTTTGTGTTCTTGCGTCGCACCCAGCAGGTCATACAAGAAGGCAACATCAAGCTTTAGAATCTCGATAAATTCGATAATTCCTCGATTGGCCACACAGAATTCGCCGTCGAAGTTAAACGCTCTGGGGTCAGAGTCGGACCCAAATTCGGCAATCTTGCGGTAGTTAATATCACCGGTCAGTTCTGTTGAATCTTGATTTTTTTCATCTTTGGGCTGGAAAGTTCCAATGCCAATGCGATCTTTTTCGCTGAGCAACAGGCGCTTGACCCTCACATGGCCTAAAACTTTTAGGACATCGCCTTTATAGTTTTCCATGAGCAGTTTGAAAATATAGCGACTGGCCGGGTTTAAATCGCCTTTGATTTTACCAAGACCTAATTCAGCGCACAATCTATCACGGGTTTCATACGGCAGTAATTTGAGCGGCTCTTCGTGCATCGGGTCTGGCACAATGCTTTGGCCGCCTGAAACCGCAAATAGTTCTTTGGGAATGTTCCACTCGAAAGTATATAAACGGCCTTCGTCGGTTCTTGAATAGTGCTCCAGGCCTTTCTTCACAAGTCTTGCAATGGTTGATTTGGCAGAGCCAACAGGACCGTGTAACAAAATAACGCGTTTTTCGGTGCCATAACCCAAGGCCGCTGATTTGACGACATTGACAAAGCGCATCAGGGGCACATCGAGGCCGAACACGGCGTCTTTTCCGTTGCCCATCGGGTCATCAAAAAAAGAATAGTGAAAGAGTTTTTTCTTGGAGTCGATATACTCGGTTTTACCAAACGACATGATCATGTCATAGAGGCGCTGAAAAGACGTTCTCAAAATTTTGGGGTCGTCTTTGATCAGCTTGAGATACTCGTCAAAAGAGCCTTCCCAGTGAAGATTCTCGTACTCTTTTCGATCTTGAGTCGAAATAAAAGATTTCAGGAGTGAATCCGTTTCGCCCATGGCTTTGTTCCTCATGTGAGGGAGCTTAGGACAGTTCGCTTGTCAATTGCAAACTTGTATGTCAAACGAATCATTATGCAGCCGAGCGATTGGATTTCTTCTCGAGACGGAACCAAACTGTTTACACAAAGCGCGTTGGTGCCAAAGCCCGATCGGGTGGTTGTTTTGGTGCATGGCTTTGCAGAGCATATCGGTCGCTACGCTGAGCTCATCGAACGGCTCAACCGAGCCAATATGAGTGTGTTGGGTCTTGATTTGCGGGGCCATGGTCGTTCACATGGTAAACGCGGTTATATAGATTCTCTTGAACAATATGGCGAGGATTTAGACGCTGCTGTGAAGCATGCCCGGCAAAAAACAGGTGTGAATCAGATTACATTGGTGGCTCACAGCATGGGTGGACTCGTCGCCAGCTGTTACGCTGCACACAACCCTCAAAATCTCGCGGGCATGGTGTTATCTTCACCGCTGATTGCGATAGCCGTCAAGGTCCCTTATTGGAAAGCGCAGGTGGGCCGTGTGATGTCCTCTGTATTGCCCTGGTTCTCGCTGCCGAATACGCTGGATGCCAAAGTGCTCACGCATGATTTGGCAAAAGTCCGTGCGTATGAGCAAGACCCGTTGATATTTCACCATGTGACGGCCCGATGGTTTGAGCAGGTAACGGGTTTTCGGGAACAGGCATTGCAACTTGCTTCGCAGATTCAAACACCGTTATTATTGCAACTATCGGCCGAAGATTATGTGGTTGATTTTGAAGCAAGCAAACAATGGTTCGAGCGTCTGACGGGTGTCGATTGTACACTCAAAATATACGAGGGTTTTTACCATGAAATTTACAATGAAGTGCGAAGAGAAGAGCCCATCCGAGATATGCTGCAATGGCTTACCCGGGGCTCCTGTTAAATTTTCGAAGAAAATTGCGGATCTCATCCCAGTGGTTCGGTTTCAAATTTTCAAAAAGACGGCGGTTTGTTTTAAACCCAAAGAGGAGTATCTATGCAAGTAGAAAACGTCTACAAAAAGATTCAATCAAGGCCTTTAGATAAGGCCGATGCACACGCGCTTGTACGGGCCGCTGAGCGAGATGATGAAGCAGCTAATGGCTGCTGCGGCGCTGGAGGAACCCCAGGCAGTGATTGGCTTCGGGATAAATTTGGACGCGACCGGAACCCGATTATCGACGGCCTTTTGAAAAAGAATCCAAAATAGGCATTCTGCCAGTATGACTCCTGGAGGGTTTTATGCCAGGAGCCGTAGCGCAAATTGCTGATTCTTCACTGCAGGTGCACTCTAGGATTACGGCGGACGACGCCACCCAAATGTTGGCAGCTGCTGACAAAGAAAATAAGGCTGGAGATACAGGGTGGAGTTGTTGCTCTGTTGCCGGTGAAGATGGCACCGAAGAGATTTTGAGGGTTCGGGCGTCGTGGGGTGATGATAAATTTGAACCTGACGCGTTGACCCAGCTCACAGATTGGCTGAAAAAACATCGAATCACTCGACCTGTTGTCATCCCGGTGGATTCCACCGAAGTATTACTCGATGCGAAAGCCGCGAAAAAAACCTGGCGATGTCCGGAGTTCCCGACCACGCCGCAATCTCGCAATCCGCTGGAAAATCTCTACGCTATGGGCAGTGTGTGCGGCAAGTTAGATCAGCTGATGGATAGGAACCAAGTCCGAGCATATGAATTGCTACATCATCAAACCTTGACGGGCACCTGGCAGGGTTTTTGCGATAAGGCAGCACGTGTGAGTGCTTTGCTTCAAGAGCCTCAAAAAGAGGTGACTGTCCAAGGTGTCAAGGGCCTCATGAAATTTACGAAAGAAGACATCATGGGCTTATTGGTGATGGTCAGCGGCGATTTAAAAGCACCGAATGAGCCCTTTGTGGGTCATCGAAACCATGGAAAGCCAGGAGATGACATTTCGGATCCATACCCGCACGAGTTAATCCCTGCGTTGAGCGAATTTTTGAAGGCTGGTGATGTTGTCGTTGCGTCCATTACAAACCGACAGCAAGTTCGAAACTACCCATATGATCGCAGCAAAATTGATGAGTTCCTGAGTCCACGGGACGGGATGGAAAAGGTGTCTCCTCAAAAAGGCGGCGTGATAAAATATCAGACCATTGAACTCGAGAGCACGGGATATCCAGACAAAGCCCGGCATTATAAGTCTTGGGTCGAGTATGATCCGGTCAACAGCCAAGCACTTGCCAGTGGTTGGTTTGGAGACCCCAATAATATTGAACGAAACCCAGATTTTATCTGGGTCCCGAGGGCCCGTGGGGATCTCAGCAAAAAAGAGAATTGGCCTAAGACATGTACCCATAACCCCCACGTGGATCCCCAGTGGGTGTTTGAGGTCTATAGGCAGTCTATTTTGTCACCGCCACAGTGACATTATCACCGCCTGGGAAGGCTAAGACGTAGCTGCCGGCCATCACGGGCTTAAAGACGCCATTAAAAACCCCATCGTAGGCCAAATCATCGCTGCCCTTTCCTAGATCGTTGAGTAAGCCTTTGTTGACATCGATGGGTTTGCTACTCACATGAGCCTGTGTCGATTTGGCACAGCTAATCTTGAGCATCGACAACGGGATCGAGTTGCCCAGTTTAATCGTGACGGTATCTGTCTTGGGTAGCAATCTTTGGGAAACCATTTGGTTGTTGCATGAGACAGATCCTCGGCCGTTGGTGTCACTGATTCGAATGCGGCGGCCTGAAATGGTGGTTTGTGCCGTCGCGGCGACGGGCTGCCCACCCGCAATAATTAGATTTTTGATGGATACCCAATCATAATCCGGATTTGAGGCCTTAATATAACCCGCCAGGCCCGTGACAAATGGAGTCGCCATCGAAGTTCCACTGAGGTAATCGTATTTTTCACCAGGGACAGTACTATAAATTTGATTGCCTGGCGCTGCTACATGCACCGAGTGTTTCCCATAGTTTGAAAAATACGCCAGAGCATCTTTGTGGTCAGTTGCAGCCACGGATATGACATTGCTGAGAGAGATATTCGCTGGAAAAGTGTCCGTCACATCATTGTTGGCGCCCTCATTACTCGCTGCTGCCATAAATAAAATCCCTAATTTTTGATGTTCTTTGACTGTGTCTTCAAATGCCTGAGAGCTTTCTCCGCCACCCCACGAGTTATTGGTCGCAACGACACTGACAGGATCTTTGCTGCGTTTGGCTAAGGCAACAAAATAATTCATGCAAGCAATAACTGAAGCGGTATCGCCACTGCCGTCTTGGTCTAGAAATTTACAAGCAATGATTTTTGTTTTTTGCATGACACCAGACACGCCGATCCCATTGTTGCCTTCGGCTCCGATAATTCCGGCGACGTGTGTACCATGGTGGTTATCATCCATGGGGTCACCGGTGCCTGTGATGCTGTTGATGCCGTGAATATCATCAATATAGCCATTTTTGTCATCATCAATGCCATTGCCTGGAATTTCTTGCGAATTGCTCCATATGTTGTTTTTAAGATCGGGGTGTGTGTAATCAAAGCCTGTATCGATGATTCCCAACACAACGGTGTTGCTACCGGTGAGTGTGTCCCAGGCCAGCGGAGCATTGATGTCAGCGTCGATTGTTCCCCCGGTTTGACCTGCGTTGTGGAGTCCCCACTGGTTTTTGAAATAGGGGTCATTGGGCAGGCCCAGTGCATGAAGAATATAGTTTGGTTCGGCATATTCGATGCTCGGGTCATTCTTGTAGACCGCGAGTGCTTCTTCGGTAGAGAACCCTGCCTGAACCTGGACGAGTTCAAGGCCAGCCGGGTAAGTGAAGTGCTTCAAGCTGGTTGCGTGGGCTTTGGTATGCAGCGTACTGAGTGTACTGATCATAGCTGTTGATTTTCGTTTGACCAGCAGACTGCCAGGTTTTGCTGCTGGAGCTGCGATCGCCGACGATAATCCAAACAACAGAACCAATGCGAAATTCAATAAAAAAAACATAATACCCTCCAATTCTTTATTTGTTAAGCTGAAATTGCTTAACTCGAGTTAGATGGTAATATAGAAATAATTTTGAAGTCTATAAACTGACGAAGTAATTTTCGCCCACACCAGGAATAATCGTGTAATTGCCGAAACTTCCATAAGCAAATCCATGGGTATCTGGCACCAACGGAGATAGCAATAGGGTGCTCGGGCAACGTTGTCAAAAATTAAGCTCGTAGGCAGTGCTTCTGCCGCCGGCGGGCAATTTTTTCAACAGGCCTTTTTCGAGTAGATCGCTCAGTTCGCGCGTCGCCGTTGTTTTGGAGCACTTGCCGATGGCGCCATATTTTTTGGCGTTGATCCCGCCGACAAACGTTCCCGGTCCCTCCTCGAGGAGGCGATTGAGAACTTTGAGTTGTCGTTCATTGGTTTGCATCATAGCCGATGCCATAAAATTGGTTTTATTCATGATAAACCGAATGCTGGCTTCTGCCATTTCCTGTGCTTTGAGAAGCATATGCAAAAAATATTCTAGCCAGTCAGTGATTTCATTAGATTTTTGCGCCTGCTGAAGGGCATCATAATACGCCTTTTTCTTCGCCTCAATCGACGTTGATAAACTTAGAATTGTCACAAAAGGTGACTGCTGTAACAGTGCCTTTTCGGAGATAGCCCTGCCAATTCTTCCATTGCCATCTTCAAACGGATGAATGGTTTCGAAGTATAGGTGTGCAATGGCTGCTCGAATCGGGGCATGCACGATGGGCGTGCTGCCGGACGGAGCTGTATCGTTGAACCATTGAATAAATCTTTCCATTTCGAATGGAACCTGCCTCGAGGGCGGTGCTTCAAAGTGAATCTTCCACTTGCCATAAGGCCCCGATACGATCTGCATCGGGTCTTCATGCGTACGCCAGCCCCCTGTTTTGATTCGACTTCGCCCCGATTGACCTAAAAAAAGCATGTCATGCCACTGAAACAACGTACTCTCATCGAGAGGAAGCGAGCGAGTGGCATTTACATGCAGCATCATTTGGGCAATACCCTTGGCACGCAAATCATCTACTTGCTTCGGTGGCTTATTGAGACCCAGCTGGTTTAGAATGGAAGACTTTACATCCTCGAACAGGATCTCTTCCCCTTCTATTTTGGAGCTTTTGATGGCTTCAGTGACCATAAAATCAATCAGTGTTTCATCTCTTAATGGAGCCCCTAGCCCCTCCAATGTGCCCGATAGCTTGCCGGATATCTGGGCATAACTGAGCAGCTGAGGCTCTAACCCTTTGATATCATACTTAAATTTAGGCCAATCAGGTAGCTGCCAATTATAGTTCATGAGCCGAATACACTCCCTATTCGGCCCAAGAATAGCACATTTTTGGGCCGAATAATAGGGATAATCGGCCCAAAAAGTCCATTGACACGCAGGTACGCGGTTTGAAACAATAAATAGACGCCACAGTTTATAGCTTTCCTGCAGGATCTTTTTTATTTTTTAGATAACCTCGTTCATATGTGTTCCACATTATCAATCCCCACAAAATGCCTGCAAGGGAACAACTAAGCAAGCTTATCAGAACACTGATTGTATCAAAACGTTCTGATCTGTACCAATAGTTTCGTATATTCTCAAATATAAATAAGAAGCCTCCAAAGCCGAGGAGGCCATCTAGAAAAACAAAATGATATTTCCCCTTTTCTTGCTTGTTTTCCCAATAGGTGAGTTGTTTAGGAGTCCATCGAGATTTAAATGAACTACTCCACCTAAACCGCTTAAGCGGTTATAGTCGGAGTTTCGTGCTTCGCAGCAGAGGCTAACGCTTCCACTCCACACCAGGCCAGTTCCTGACCCGTGGCGTTGCCGAACAACGCCCAATTCAAAATCACTTTGGCGGCATTCTCGTCACGCCCACAAACGGCTCCACAGGGGCACACATGTTGGCGAGCCGATAAGGGCTTTTTCTCTTGCCTCCCGCATCCATGGCACGTTTGTGATGGCTTGACGGTTCTCGTCGGAATTTCGATCCACTCAGTACCAGCTTCCTCCGCTTTGTACCTGAGCATTTGATGAAAACC